>JBDUEJ010000003.1:0-203041 GCA_040002475.1 bacterium
GAGTTTGTCATTCGTGCGCCGTCGGTCTGGGGCGCGAGCTCTTGGCGAAATCCGGCTTTCATTGCTGTCGAGGTGCGGGCGCTAGGTGTGTACCGTGCGGGGTGTATCGACGGAACGCGAACCAATCGTCTGAAGACGATCAAGCGGGTGCGCTCTGCGCTCAATTGTTCCCGGAGGCGACGACGTCGAGAACCTGCAACGGAAGCGACTCGCCTACTTCGCTTTCGAAGCTCCGCGCAGTTCGTCAAACCAGTTGAAGGTGACCCGCAGCTGTCGTCCCATCATCGGATCTGCCCTGATCATGATGAAGCTGCCGTCCGGGCTCGGCGTCCAGTTGTGATCCTGGGAAAAATCGTAGGCTCCGCTGAACAAAAGTTGCGGCGGGCCGAACGCGGCCGGGCCCGAGAGCGGACGGTAAGCAACCGACATGATGCGCGAACCGGAGCGATAGAAGAGCTCCTTGCCGTCGCGAGACCACACTGGCTCCGTGCCACCACGCCCCGACACCCGCACGCCGGAGCCCGCCTGCGGATACGGACGGACATACACCTCGTTCGCCCCCGAAATGTCCGAAGCGTACGCCAGCCACTTCGCGTCCGGCGACAGCCTGCCACCTCGGTCTTCAGCCGGTGACGACACGACAGGGTTGACGGTGCTGTCGCCCATCCGGAACTGCACGATGTCCGCACGTGATTGTCCCGGTCGGGCGTTTACGTGGATACCAAAGAAGCCAGCGGCATCCGTCCAGTCAGTGAGATAGATCTCGCCCAGCCCAGCCTTGAAGGCCGTGTGCAGCTGCGCGCCTGGCTGCGCCGGCATCCAGGCGATCTGATTGCCAGGGGAGCGTGTGAACGCGACGCGCGTGCCATCGGGCGACCAGACCGCGACGAGCGAGCTCACTCTATCGGTCGTGAGCGGAAACGCCTGCCCGGTCGTTGCATCGACGATCCAGATGGATGACGGCCGAGGATCGACGGTGACGACCACGGACTTGCCGTCAGGAGAGATGCTGGGAAAGCGATAGCCGCGCGGCTCTGCGTTGATCGGGGTCTCCTGACCGTACCGGTTCACGCGAACCAGCGATCGCTGAAATCCGCCGGGCACGTACACCAGCGTACCGTTGTCCGACACCGTGAAGTACGTGGCGCCCGATCCCGGACCGCGAAACGCCTCGAACACCGGGGTAGACGCGCCCTGCACCGTGCCGCGCTGCCCGTCGAAGCCAACAACGCGAACGCGTCCTTCATTGTCGTCGTACAGCAACTGCTCCGTCGGGAGATAACGCGCTTGTCGGCCGTGGAACAGGATGCGCACGTCGCCGGACGCGAGGTCCATGACACCGATTCCGGAATCCGTGCTGATGAGTGCGCGCGCGTTGCCCGGTAGCAGCGCCGGCCACCTGAGCGCGCCCAACGCGTGACGTCGCGCGAGTGACTTTGGCTCGGCGACGATCCCGACTGCGCCAGTGCCGTCGCTGCGCACGCGATAGAGCGCGCTGTCGCCGATCGCATAGAGCAGGTTGCCGTCGGTGCCCCACGTCGCTCCGAATTCCGGCGCGGGCATGTCGAGGAGATCGATCGGCGCACCACCACGTCGGGTGACCTTTTTCAGCTTGTCGTCGGCGAAGAACGCAATCCATTCGCCGTCGGGCGAGAAAAATGGTGTGGTGGCGCCGGCGGTTCCGGGGATGGCCTGCGTGATCGTGTCGGCCAGCGGCCGCAGAAAGAGCCGCGACGTGCCGGTGTCGTCACCTACGTAAACCAGGTATTTGCCGTCTCGAGAGATGTCGAGCGGATCGTTCTGGCGGTGGATGAAGAGCAGCTGATCCTGCGCGAGGGGGATCACCGTACGTACCACGGTCGCATTCGTCTCACGCGAGCCGGTAAAGTGCCGTGCAATCACTACTCCTCCGCCGGCCGCCCCCGCGACGACGAGCGCGCCAACCGCGAAGAGCCATGCAGTCCGTCGCGAATCGCGCACGTGTGCGACTGCGGCCGACGTGCCTTCGCCATCGCGACGTTGCAGCGCATCAGCGAATTCAGCGGCAGTACCGAACCGATCGGCCGCGACCTTCTGCAGCGCGCCATCAATTGCCGCGGCGACATGCGCGGGCACGCTGGGGCGAACGTTGCGAATGGGGACAGGCGACGTCGTCATCATCTTCGCCACGATGGCCTGTGCCGTTTCACCGGCGAACGGCGGCTCGCCGGCAAGCATCTCGTAGAGGATCGAGCCCAGGGCGAAGATGTCGGTCCGTCCAGTCACGTGCCTCTCGCCCATCGCCTGCTCGGGACTCATGTACTGCGGCGTGCCGACGCTCATGCCACTTTCGGTAAGCCGCACGCCGCCGCTGCCTTCGAGCACCAGCGCAATCCCGAAGTCGGCCACCAGCGCCCGATTCTCGTGCAGCAGGATGTTCGCCGGCTTCACGTCGCGATGCACGAAGCCATGACGATGCGCGTAGTCGAGCGCACCCGCGATGTCGCACGCGATGCGCACCGCATCGGCCACAGACAGTTGCGCTTCGTGATCCAGGCGATCGCGCAGCGACTCGCCCTCGATGAAGGGCATCACGTAGTAGACGATTCCGTCCGCCTCGCCTGAATCGAGCAGCGGAACGATGTGCGGGTGACTCAGCGTGGCGGTCGTCCGGATCTCTCGCAGGAATCGCTCGACACCCATGCGCTGCGTCACGTCCTCGCGCAGGACCTTGATAGCCACCCGCCGATCGTGCCGGATGTCGCGGCCGAGGAAGACCGTCGCCATGCCCCCCTCACCCACCTGGCGCTCGATCGCGTACCGATCCGCCAATGATCGGGTTAGCCGTTCGCCGAGGGTGGGCATCAGCTGAGTATGGTGCCGGTAGTTGTTTTGCGCCATGCACTCGATGACTGCATGGCCGACCGGTGGTCACGGCGTCCTTCTTTCGCATCGACGACCGCTTCGATACGCCTGCGGTCGAGCGGGCGGCGCAGCCCGCCGGGACAGTAACCGCGGGCCATATCGTCGGAACCATCGCCCACGCGCCAACAAACGAATGGGAACGTCGCGCCGATCAGTACGCGAAAAAAAAAGGGCAGGGACGCGGAAGTCGTCTCTGCCCCTTTCTTATTTTTTCGCCCCTTGCCTCGGTATTACCCCGGCTGAGGGAACCGGCATCGCAATCCACTGAGCCTAAGTCATTGACTATCAAGAGGCGCGGGCCGGAATCGAACCGGCGAATAGCGGTTTTGCAGACCGCTGCCTTACCACTTGGCTACCGCGCCGAAGAGCCTTGAAGGTATTCACGGTCAGGGGGTTCCTCAAGCCAACGGACAACCTCGGCCCCAAGGCTCCCGGCGCGGCTTTTGTATACTCAATCGGGCATGGCTGCACCCCTCGACGCCCCTCGCCCCGGTCGATCGTCCTCGAATACTCGTGGACATCTGCGGCTGTTATGGGATGTCATGTTCCGCGCGCTGCGGCTCATCGCCAAGCACGCGAACAACTTCTACACCGTTTTTGGCATCTTCCTGGTCTCGGGCATCGTCATCGCGATCGCCTGCACCTGGGGCTTTTCCGAGATCGCCGTGCACGTCCGCGCCGGTCGAACGCAGGCCTTTGACGACGCCGTGATGACCTGGATTGGGCAGCACCAAAACCCCAAGCTCCAAACCGCGATGCTCGAGGTGACTTCGCTCGGCACCGGGGTCGTCGTGGCGATGATCGTCCTCGTTGCCGGCATGTTTCTCTGGCTCAACACGCATCGGTATTCGGCGATTCTGCTCTTCGTCGCCACCGGCGGCGGCATTGTGCTCGACAATTTGCTCAAGGCAGGCTTCAACCGCACGCGCCCGCACATTTTTCAATGGGGCACGTACGCCGTGAGCTCGTCCTTTCCGTCGGGACACGCGATGAGTTCGGTCATCGTCTACGGCACGGTTGCATACCTCGCCGCGCGACTCCAACGAAACGTTGCGTCGCGCATACTGACGCTTGCGCTCGCCGCGTTCATAGTCGTGCTCATCTCCGCGAGTCGCCTCTACCTTGGCGTGCACTTTCCGTCGGACGTCGCGGCGGGACTCATTGTGGGTCTCGCATGGGCAGGTTTCTGCATGGCCATGCTCGAGGCGACCCAGATCTACGCGAAGCGGAACGCACCGGAGATTCTCAAAGACGAAGTGCCCGCGCCTCCCGGTGCCTCTCCTTCGTCGTAGTCGCGGCCTGCTGGAACGTCTTTTGTATTCGCAAACATGGTCAGTCCCACGGACGCACATGATCCGGTTATCACGTTCTCAGGAGACGACCATGGCAGCGCGAAAATCCAGCGGCCGCAAATATGGAAAGGCGGCGGCCAAACGCGTGAAGAGCGCGATGCACCGCAAGAAGGCCGGAACACTCAGAAGCGGCCCCGGTGGAAAGGGCGGCAAAGTAAAGAGTCGGGCGCAAGCCATCGCCATCGGGCTTTCCGAGGCGAGAAAGAAGGGTGCCAAGGTTCCGCGGAAGAAGAGCAGCAGCCGCTGAGAAAAAGCTCAAGGTCGCGGTAAGCAAAGTGGGACGAGCGATCATCCAATCGAGTGAGGCAGGGAAGGACACTCATCGATTGGAGGCATCATGTCACGCCGCACGCTCGTTCCCACGCTGCTCGCAACGTTCGTAATCGTCGCGGGAGCAGTCGCTACCATGGCCGTTGCAACAACCGCCGTCGCCGCACCAACGACATCCACGCTCGCCAAATGGCCGCCGTGGCTGTCCATCGAATCGCCGGTCAATCCGTACGACCCAACCTCGAGAGACGCAGCCTTTCTCGTGCACGCCATGCTTCGCGAGGGCGTGCCAAAACTCAGCGACGTGACCGGCGCCGCGGAAGGAATGGTGGACGGAAAGCGCCGCACCGCCGCGCTCCACTTCGACACGACGTCACGCCCGGGCGTGTTCGCCGTGCGCCGGCAATGGCCCTCCGAAGGTACGTGGCTGCTGCGCATCTCGCTTCTTTCCACGACAGCCCTTGTTGCGCTCGACCACGCCGGCAACGTCGCTGGCGTCCGGCTTCCAACGATGGTCACTTCCGGCTCGGTGGTTCCTCGACCAATTCTTGCGCGCGAGATTGATTCGACGCTCGCCGATGCGGCCAAGCGGTAAGCGAACAGCGTTCACGGGCAGCATGCACCCACGCATGACCGGACCCATCGAAGCCGGAGCATCCGCGAACGACGTCGGTCCCGTGGACGACGTCGTTCGCCGGGCGCAGCAGGGTGATGTGCAAGCCTTCGAGGCGTTGTATCGCTCCAACGCCGCCGCGATTTACGCACTGTGCCGGCGCATGCTCGGCGACGAGCAGCAGGCGCGCGAGTTAGTGCAGGATGTGTTCGTGCACGCGTGGGAACGGCTGACGAGCTTTCGCGGCCACAGCTCGCTCGCGACGTGGCTTCATCGTCTCGCCGTGAACGTCGTGCTCGAGCGATTGCGATCGTCCAAACGCGACGCACTGCGACTGATCGACGACCCCGACGAAGCGGCGTTCGGCAGTCGCTCGATGGACGGCCAGATCGACGCGCGCATGGATCTCGACCGCGCCGTCGCCCAACTCCCCGGCGGAGCGCGCGCCGTGTTCGTATTGCACGACATGCAAGGATACTCGCACGACGAGATCTCCCAGATGACAGGAATCGCACCAGGCACCGCGCGCGCGCAACTCTTTCGTGCGCGCCGAGCGCTCGCGAGGTTGCTCGATTTATGAATGCGCCGCGCCATCTCACTGAAGAGGACCGGCAGACCGTCGCCGATGGCACACTCGACCCGCAGCGAAGCGAAGAAATCGCCGCTCACTTGGGCGTCTGCGCGTCGTGCGCGGCGGATGTCGCGCGCCTCGAGAAGCTGATGAGACGACTTCACGACGCGCCCGTCGCATCGGCGCCATCGTCGGCGCCGCTCGACGAGATGTGGTCGGACATTCGTGCCCGCATCGAGCAAACTAAGATCGTCCCCCTCGCTCCACTTGGCTTGGCAGGCGCCGTCACCGACCGAACAGCCGCGGTCAGACGCCGCTCACTCTGGTTGTCGGCCTCGCTCGCCGCCGCTGCGGTCATCTTCATCATTTTCGAACGGATGCCGCGCGGCGCGCAACCTGACGACTCCGCGCCCGCATCGAACGGGATACCAATGTCGGTGGTCGCCGAGTCGTCGCGTGTGTACGAGCAAGAAGCGAACACGTTGCTCAACGATCTCGAGCTGCAACGCTCGCTGCTCCGCCCGCAGACCGCCGAGGCAATCGATCATGATCTCCGTATCATCGACCAGGCGATCGCCGAGCTCAAGGACGCGATCGCCCACGACCCCAACAATCGCTCGCTGCGGCAATTGCTCGCTTCGTCATATCGGCAAAAAGTCGAGCTGTTGAAGCGCGCTGGAATCACGGGCTGATATGAAATCTTCAATGGTCATCGCCGCGATCGCCGGAACGATGTTCGGCCCATTCGCCGCCGCGCAAACCGCGAAGCCTGCCGAGGCGGACGGCCCAATTCTTGGCGCGCGCGCCGTGAGCCCCACGGCCGCATTCAACATCGTGAATCCCGCCGGCTCCGTTCGCATCATTGGCTGGGACAACGATTCGATCGTCGTGCGCGGGCGCATCGCACCCGGCGAGCGCTTCTACTTCCTGGGCGGCAGAGAGGGCATGAAGTTCGGGATGTACGACCAGGCCGCCAACCAACCCATGCGGCCGGCGCAGTTCGTGATTTACGTGCCGAAGCGAAGCACGGTGTCGCCAAAAACCGTCAGCGCCGATATTTCGGCAACCGACGTGTCCGGCGTGTTCAACTCCGTGTCCGGCGCCATTCGAATTCGCGGCTCGGCGACATCGATCGAGGCGGAATCGATCAACGGCGGTCTGGACGTCGACGTTGCCGCGCCTTGGGTGCACGCGCGCACAGGGCAGGGCCACCTCCTCGTTCGCGGGACACCGCAGGACGTGGACGCCGCGACGATCGGCGGGACACTCGACGTCGCCAGTCCGGCAATTCTTCGCGGGCGGTTTGCCTCCGTGTCGGGCGACATTCACTACGTTGGCCAGCCGGCGTGGGGCGGAATTTTCGAATTCTCTAATCACAGCGGCGCCGTGGACTTTCTCTTTCCGCGCACCACCTCGGCGCGGCTCGAGCTGTCCAGCGTCGTGGGTCTCATCGAGAACGGATTCGACCGCGTTCGGCCCGCCGCGGTCGGACCTCACTCGCTCCGCATCAATCTCGGGCGCGGCGACGCACAAATCACCGCGCGGACCTTCAAAGGCGTCATTCGTCTCAGACCGGAGTAGCCATGCTCGGAGCAATCGGTCGCGACATTCATTTTGCCCGGCGGAGTCTTCGCCGGACGCCCGTGCTCACCGCGGCAGCCGTGCTCTCCATCGCAATCGGGATCGCCGCGACTACATCCGTATTCAGCATCGTGGACGCCGCCCTTTTTCGTCCGCCACCGTTCGATCATCCCGATCAACTCGCCGCGCTGTTCGTCACCCGTCAGACTCCCAACCGCCCCATCGAACGCGAGCGGTGGTCGTGGACGCGCTATCGCCTGCTCGGTGAGCTATCGGCTTCGTTCGAGCAGGTCGCCAGCGTCTCGCAGAGTGTGCTCGCGCTCACCAACGATGATCCGCAGCCGATCAATGCCGAAGTGGTGTCCGCGACGTACTTGCCGTTGTTGCGGGTACAGCCGATTGCCGGACGCGCTTTCTCCGCCGCCGACGAGCAGCCTGACGCGCCGGCGGTCGCGCTCATCGGTTACGACCTGTGGCAGAGCCGTTACGGCGCCGATCAATCAATCATCGGCCGAACGATCGGCCTGAACGGGGTGACGATCACCGTCATCGGCATTCTTCCGCGCGGGTTCGTCGGTCTCACGGGGCGCGCACAGCTCTGGGTGTCGCCGGCCATGCCGCCTCGGATGAGCTACGCGGACTACCTGACGACGAATCAGAACTTCATCAGCGTCGTGGGACGACTGCGTTCCGGCACAACCATCGACGCCGCGCGCGCCGAGTTGGCGATCGTCGGCCGGAACATTCAACAGCGCGCGCCGAGTCAGTCCAGCGCGCTGGCAACGCAGTTCGCGGCGACGGCGGTCACACTCAACGAAGCGCGCATCGATCCGTCCACGCGAACGCCCATGCTCCTGTTGCTCGTCGCGGTGGGTTGCCTGCTGCTGCTCGCCTGCGCCAACGTGGCCGGCTTGCTGCTCGGAAACGCCGTCTCTCGTCGGCGTGAGATCGCCATTCGAATCGCGACCGGCGCCACACGTTCACGAATCGTCCAACAGCTGCTCGTGGAGGCGTCCACGCTCGCCGCCGTCGGCGGATTGCTCGGCGTGCTTGTCGCGGTTCCAGTGACGATGCGCGCCGGCGTGCCGGCGGCGATGTGGCGCGGACGAAATTTCTACGGTGCGATCAGTGAATTCTCTACCCCGCGCGTCGACATGCGGGTGTTGCTCTTCTCGATCGCGATTTGCGCGCTCGTCACGTTGATCTTTGGACTCGTTCCCGCTCTTCAGGCGACCAAACTGGATCTGACGAGCGCACTCAAATCTGGCATTGGAAGCGGCGTGCGCGCGGGCGGCTCGCGTTTCGAGCTTCGGCGCGTCATCGTCGCCGCGGAGGCGTTTCTCGCCATGGTGTTGCTCGTCGCCGGGGGATCGCTCGCCGCAACGTGGGGACGCATTGCGTCCATGGACGTTGGTTTCGATCGAACGCACCTTCTCACTTTTCTCATTCGCCCGTCCGAAGTGAAGTATCCGGTGGACAAAGCGCCGGCGCTGCTGACCCGACTGCTCGATGACATTCAGCGCCTGCCGAGCGTCGAGGCGGCCTCGGTGGACGGCTGCGCGCCGGTGGGAACAGGATGCGCCAACTCCACCCTCTATGTCCTGGGTCGTCCGCAACCGGCGCCGAACGAAGCGCCCCCGGTCCTGCGACACTACATCGGCCCGAACCATTTTCGGATGCTCGGCGTGCCGGTGCTGCGGGGCCGCGTCTTCACCGATCGCGATCGTGCCGGCAGCCCGCGTGTTGCCGTCATAAATCAAACGGCGGCGAAGCGTTTTTGGCCTGACGAAGATCCCATCGGCAAACGCGTTTGGTTCGGCGGCGGAAGCTCGTTCAACAGTCCCGACTCGAGCGCGGAAATCGTAGGCATTGTCGGCAACGTTGCTTATCAATCCCTCGACGAGCACCCGTTTCAACCAGATTTTTACACGCCGTACGCGCAATTCACCTACGCGTCGCGGACAATTCTCGTGCGCACCCGCGGCGAACCCATTGCGCTGGTCGCCGAGGTCCGTCGCGCCGTCAGCGCCGTGGATCCGACACTCGCGCTGTTCGAGGTTCGCTCAATGGAAGAACGGATGGGCGACTCCTGGGCGCGACTCAGCTATCAGACCAAAATCCTCGGCGCGTTCGCGGTTGTCGCGCTCTTTCTCGCGGCAACCGGGATTTTCGCTGTTGTGGCACACGTCGTCAGCGACCGCCGGCGAGAGATCGGAATTCGCGTTGCGCTCGGCGCAACGCACGTTCAGGTGTTGACCGCGGTGGGCGGAAGCGGTGCTCGACCAGCGCTCATTGGCCTTGTGGCCGGAGTGCCGGCCGCGGTGCTGGTGGGCCGAGGGTTGGCGGCGAGTGTGTACGGCATTCGACCATTCGAGCCGCGAGTCATTGGTGCGGTCGTCGTCACGGTCGTTGCTGCAACCTTGGCCGCGGCATATCTTGCCGCGCGCCGCGCACTCAGCGTTGATCCGTTGGAAGCGATTCGCAACGAGTAGCGTTTGCCCAAACCGCTGTCGCGACGCTGAGTTACTTGCCGGTTCTCACCGCGACGATTGGATCGCTGGTCGGCTGCGGCATTCCGCCCGTCGGCTCTTCGGTGATCGCCAGCGCCGCGAGGTTGCTCGGTTCGAGCGCGTATGTCGCGCGAACAACGGCGTCGCCGCCCTGCGAGTCGAAGGTGCCGGCGCTGATCTTGGCCGTGCGCGTCACGAGCCACAGCTGATACGTCCGTCCGGGCTTCAGCTCCGGCATGTTGTGCGCGATCAACGTCCAGGTGTTGTGTGCCTTGTCCCAGAACATCCACGCGAACGGCGGCCGTGCTCCACTCGACGTCAACGTCATCATCGCGACGTCGCGCCCGGTCATACCGGCTAGAATGCTGTCGCGCGACGCGACCACCGACAGCAGCGAGTCGCGCGACTGTTGAGCGTGCTGTGATCGCGCCAACTCGATCTTGAGCGAGCTCAGAACATCGTCTCGATCGCGGAGTGTATAGGCAAGCAATCCACCCGTCACGACGACGAGCACGCTCGCCGCAATGGCGAACCACTCGGCGCTGCGGCGACGTGGGCCCACGGTTGGGCGATGGGTGGGAGTGGCGGTTACGCGCTTGTGGTCGCCCGAGCGGCGTTCAGGAACGCCCACGCCTCCGGCCATCGGCATCCGCGATAGTTCCAGCGCCGGCACCGGCAACGACTCGCGCGACCGCGCGTCGGCGGCGGCGCGCGCCATGAGTCGCGCACCTATGCGTTCGCGAGATTGCGACGTCGAAGCGCTGTCGGACGGGGCAGCGAACGCGAGTTGGGCCGCTGTCGCGCGCAGTTGGTCGAGCTCCGCGCGACAGACGGTGCAGAGCGCGACATGAAGAAGCACGGCCTCAGTCTCGGCCGCGTCCAGCGCGTCGAGGGCCGCCGCGTCCAACGCAGCGAATGCTTCGTCGTGGTTCAGCTCAGGTTTCACCGCGCTTCCTCGCGCAACAAGGACAACCGGTCCCGTAATTTCTGCATCGCCAACCGCATTCTCGTTTTGATGGTTCCGAGCGGCTGGCCCGTTCGTTCAGCGATTTCGGTTTGACTGAATCCACCGAAATACCCCAACTCCATCGCTTCGCGCTGTTCCCGCGGCAACTCCGAAAGCGCGGCAAGCACCAGCTGTCGCCGTTCCGCATGTTCGACATCGAGCAGCGGATCGCTCGACGACTGCACCACCGCGGCTTCTGCGGCGGTTCCGGCCTGATCCGTTGGACCGTCGTCGATCGAGTCTTCGCGCAGTCGTCGTGTCGCGCGCAGACGATCGAGCGCACGACTGCGAGCAATCGTGAGCAGCCAGGTCTGCACCGATCCACGTTCCGATGTGAACCGGTCTGCCTGTCGCCACGCCTGCCAAAACGCCTCTTCGACTACGTCTTCCACATCGTCCGCCGACTTCAGAATTCGTGTGACCAGGCCGTGTACGATCGGAAACCAACGCTGATAGAACGCTTTGAGCGCCGTCTCGTCACCCGCCTGCATTCGCCGAACCAGCTCAGCGTCCAAGCTGGTCGCCGGCTCGAGGCCCCCTGCACGAACGTCTCGCGCGGAGGAGCCCCCGCCCCGCGAGTCGGCCGCGCCAGCGGCCGAGGTTCGTGAAGCGGGTTGTGCCATCGATGCAGGGTACGGCGCTGGCTCTGGGGCCGGATTCATTGTGGCGAATGTACGAGCTGTCGCCGGACGCCGCGAGAGACCCCGCACCGGCGGCCTGGCGCTGTTAAATTCTCGAAGCCGTGGCTCACGACCCATACGCCGCACTTCGCGTCAAAAACTATCGCTGGTTCATCGTCTCTTTATGGACGATGACCATCTCTTCGCAGATTCAAGCGGTCGTCGTTGCCTGGCAGATCTACGACATCACGCATGATCCGCTGTCGCTCGGCCTCATGGGATTGGCCGAGGCGCTGCCGTTCATCGGCTTTTCTCTCTACGCAGGGCATGTCGCGGATCGGGCCAATCGCCGCGCCGTCTCTCTCGCGTCGCTGGCAGTGCTCCTTGTCTGCTCGCTTGCTTTCCTCGCGTTCAATCTCGTGCCGGGATTCCTCGGCGCGCATGGAGCGTGGCCCTTTTACACGGTGATCTTCGTCAGCGGGCTGGCGCGGAGCTTCTTGCAGCCCGCACGCCAGGCGCTGGGCGCCGAGTTGATCGATCGATCGCTGTACGCGAACGCCGTGGCGTGGCGAAGCTCAACGTGGCAGTCCGCCGCGGTAATCGGGCCGGCGCTGGGCGGATTGATCTACGGATTCACGTCGCCGCGCGTCGCGTACATCGCGGACGCGATCATGATGCTCGTTGCGCTCACCATGTTCTGGTCGATCGAATACAAGGCGCGTGTGATCGTTGCCGAGCGCGGGTCGATCGGCGACAGCCTCCAGTCTGGGCTCCGTTTCGTGTTCGGCGAGTCGGTGCTGCTCGCGGCATTGACGCTCGATCTCTTTTCCGTGCTCCTGGGCGGTGCCGAAGCGCTGTTGCCGGTGTTCGCGGATCAGATTCTTCATGTGGGCCCGCAGGGATTGGGGATTTTGCGCGCGGCGCCGGCGGTAGGCGCCGTGGCGGCGTCGGTGTATCTGGCGCATCGACCGCCTTTTGTACGCGCCGGCCGCACTCTGTTGTATGCGGTGGGTGCGTTTGCGCTGTGCATCGTCGGGTTTGGCCTCTCGAGGAGCTTTCTGCTGTCACTGGTGCTCCTCGGCGTGAGCGGAATGGCGGACAACGTCAGTGTTTTGATTCGGTCGACGCTGCTGCAGATGCTCACGCCGGCGCACCTGTACGGTCGTGTGTCGTCGGTCAACTCGATCTTCGTTGGATCGTCGAACGAGATCGGTGCGTTCGAGTCTGGCGTGGCCGCAAAGCTTTTGGGGACAGTGCTTTCGGTAGTGCTCGGCGGTATGGCGTCGTTGGGGGTAGTCGTGGGCGTGGGCTGGAGCGTCCCGCGCCTGAGACGCTTAGGACGGATTGATGAGCTGACTCCGCAGAAGGCGATATGAGCAGGATGTGAGCATCAATTTGTTGTTTGAGATGGCTTTTTCTGTAAAATGTCGTTCCAGATTTGCCTATTTTGCACATTTCGCTGTACATTCCTCGTTCGCTGCCGTCCACCTATAGCCTTGAGGCCCTACAGCAATGTCCGCGTCCACCCAGTCGACCCGTAAGGCGGTCGTTCGGGAGATCACCGAACGTGAAGTTCGGACTCCAGCTGCGCTCGGCGAGAATGGCTCGTATGCGCGCACCTCCGAGTATTTCGGCGTAAACACCTTTGGCGTTCGACAGATGCGCGACAAGCTGCCGCGCGATACATACGCCAAGCTTCTCGACGCGCTGCGTCACGGAAAGAAGCTCGACCTCGAGGTTGCGCCGCGGGTGGCGCAGGCCATCAAGGAATGGGCGATCGGTCGTGGCGCCACGCATTTCACGCACTGGTTCCAGCCGCAAACGGGATTGACGGCCGAAAAGCACGATGCCTTCCTGTCGTTCGACGACGGACAGCCCATGGAGGCGTTCGGCGCGTCGCAGCTCATTCAGAGTGAGCCCGATGCATCGAGCTTCCCGAGCGGCGGTCTTCGCGCAACGTGGGAAGCGCGCGGTTACACGGCGTGGAATCCTGCCAGCCCGGTGTTCATCGCCGAGTGGGCGGGGGTGATGACGCTGTGCATTCCGTCGGTGTTCGTGGGCTACAACGGCGAAGCGCTCGACGAGACCACCCCGTTGCTCCGCAGTTCCGACGCCCTGTCGGCCAAGTCGATCGAGCTGTTGGAATTGCTCGGGGACAAGGGTGTCTATCGTGTCTACACCACGCTCGGCGCCGAGCAGGAGTATTTCCTCATCGACCGCGCGCATTTCGCGCTGCGTCCCGACCTCGTCATGGCCGGCCGCACGTTGATTGGTGCGCCGCCGCCGCGTGGACAGCAGCTCGAGGATCACTACTTCGGCGGCATTCCTGAGCGCATTCAGGCGTGCATCGCTGAAGTGGAGTACGAGCTCTATCGTCTCGGCGTGCCGATCATCACGCGTCATAACGAAGTGGCGCCGAGCCAGTTCGAGATGGCGCCGCGCTTCGAGGAGACGGATGTCGCGTCGGACCATAACCAGCTCGTCATGGCAACGCTGCGTCGCGTGGCGCTGCGTCACGGTCTGCAGGCGCTGCTGCACGAGAAGCCGTTCGCCGGCGTGAACGGATCGGGCAAGCACTGCAACTGGGCGATGGGCATTGCGTCCGATGATCCCGAGATCGACGGGTCCAACCTGCTCAAGCCGGGTCAGACGCCGCATCAGAACATTCGCTTCCTCGTGTTCTTGGCGGCGGTGCTCCAGGGCGTGCACAAGCATGCGGGTCTCTTGCGCGCGGCGATCGGCACGTCGGGCAACGAGCATCGCTTGGGCGCGAACGAAGCCCCCCCGGCGATCATCTCGGTGTTCATGGGCGGAATGCTGACCAAGGTCATCGAGGCGATTGCGTCGGGCAAGACGTCGGCGAACGCCGAGCAGGAGATGATCAAGCTGGGTGTGGCGCGGTTGCCGGAGATCGAAAAGGACAACACGGATCGCAATCGCACGTCGCCGTTCGCATTCACCGGCAACAAGTTCGAGTTCCGCGCCGTGGGTTCGTCGCAGTCGATCGCCTTCCCGATCGTGCTGCTCAACGCCGCGGTGGCTGAGGCGATTGGCGAGATCACGGTGGCGCTCAAGGCTGAGCTGAAGAAGACCAAGAAGGTGGACGACGCGGTGCTCAAGGTCGTGCGTCCAATCTTCAAGGCGACGTCGCCGGTTCGCTTTGAAGGCAACAACTACTCCGAGGAGTGGGTGAAGGAAGCGGCGAAGCGCGGATTGCTCAACCTTCGTCGCACGCCGGAAGCGCTCGCGCAGTTGATGACCAAGCATGCGCACAAGCTGCTCACGTCGCTCAACATTCTGAGCGAAGAAGAGCTGCACTCGCGCTATCACGTGCGGCTCGAGCGGTACGTGAAGGACATGCTGATCGAGCTGCACACGATGCGGGAGATCGTCGATACGATCGTGCTGCCGGGCGCGTTCGAGTATTCGGGAACGCTCACGTCGGCGGCGGCGCAGGCAAAGAGCGCGGGCATCAAGAACATTCCGCAGATCGAGGCAGCCAACGCACTCGGCGCGATCATTCTCGATTTGCAGAAGCGGCGCACCGTACTCGGCAAAGTCATCGACAAGGCCGAGGGCATGCACGATGATCTGGTGAAGCAGGCACAGCTCCTGACGGCGGACGGTGCCAACGCGATGGCGGCGGTGCGGGCCTGTTGCGACGAGCTCGAAGTGACGGTGAGCGACGATTGTTGGGCGTTGCCGAAGTATCGCGAGATGCTGTTTGCCGTCTGACAACGGCGAACGGGTCTGATGGTAGGTCTCAGGACGATAGGGGTCGGCGCTGGTGCGCCGGCCCTCTTTCTTTCGAGACGCTGACGCCCGCCCCGGTGGTTTTGTGTTTCGGTCGAGGAACTTCTACTATATCCACGTCTCGCCTTGCTAGGGGATCCAAATGCACGACGACATTTCCCGACGTGATTGGTTGAAGACGGTTGGCGTGGTCGGCGCGGGAGCGTTGGTGCCGCACGACGCACCTTCAACCAGTGCGTCAGCCCACTCCGTGCGCGAGGCAGCGATGGCTGTGACGTCGCACTTCGCGCCGGGAGACATTGTCGAGCTGACCTCGACGAGCGAAATCTTCACGCCGCCGCGCGGCCGCTCGTACATGAAGTTCAGCTTCGACTTTCCTGAACCGTCGGTCGTCTTCGGCGACTACCGCTTCGGATTCCTCGTCTTCACCGAAGAGAACATTTACGGCCTCGACCGGACGAAGATGCGCGCCCAAGGCAGCGGCGACGCAATGCAGCTGGTGTGCGACGGGTTCGTGTGGGCCGGCGGTCAGGAGAAGGCTCCCGGCAAGCTCGTCGCAACGCTCAAGAGAACCGGAACAACGATCGAGTGGGACGCCGTTGTGGAAATGGAGCGGCCGATCAAAACCATCACCACGATCGTGCGCGGCGTTCCGCGCGGGCAAGTGTCGACGGGCGGAGGCGGATTCACGGATCTCCGCGATGGTGAGCTCCTCGCCGGTTACACGTTCGGCGCAGGCGACCTGCACGGCCCGGGCTCCGCGGCGGGAATGACGACGCCACTGTTGATGATTCAGGCGTCGCCTACGGACGTGTTCTACATCTCGGCGCTCGACGATCGGGTTCGGCCCAAGCGCTACTATCTCGCGCCGGGTGACACGAGCTATCGCGTCGAAGCCATCTACGAGCACGACGGCTGGCGGAACGATCGTCGAGTGCAGATGCCGACATGGCGTCTCGGTCGCGCGAACTCGGGAGACGAAGCGGTGACGCTGCACATGCAGCACGTCGAGCGTGCATTCACTCTTCCTGCGTGGGAAAGTCGGCCCGACGTCCCAAGCTGGATGCGGAACATCGCGCTCGTGACGACGCTGCAGGGGCAGCACTACACCGGCTACATGTTCAACGACTACGCCAAGATGTTGGAGACGCTGCGCTGGATGGCGACGCAGATTCCCGCCGATCGCGTACTCGCGTTCATCTCCGCATGGGACGGTCGCTACTACTGGGACTATCCCATTTATCGCGCGTCGGACCGCATGGGCGGCGTGGCTGGGTTCACGCGACTCGTGCAGGAAGCGCAGAAGATGGGCTTCAAGATCATGCCCATGTTCGGCATGAACTCCGCGAACAAGAAGCTGCCCATGTGGCCCTCGATCGCTGACGGTCTCACGCACAAGATCGACGGCGACGATTACAACCTGAACTGGGTGGACTGGAACAACGATCGCCACCAGGACGGGTGGCTCGGCTACATGAATCTCGGGGTGGATTCGTGGCGAAACCATCTCGAAGGGCGCATCGCCGACATGATCGAGCGATACAAAGTCGATGCCTACTTCCTCGACATTGCCGGCGGGCACGTCAACAGCACGAACGGCGATATGCACGATGGCACGAAGCGGCTCGTGATGAATCTGAAATCAAAGTATCCGAGCGTGCTCGCCGTGGGCGAGATGCCGTACGACGCGCTGCACCAGTTCCTTCCCGTTTATCACGCGGGTGGCGGCCCGCGTTGGCAGAAGTACAGCCGATTTTTCTCGCACTTGAGCGCCCCGGCGCCCGGTCGCGGCAGCAGCGGCGTGCATGAATCCGGCTTTGGCAGATTCAACACCGAGACGCTCGGCCTCGGCCCAAATACGATTCCCACGTTGCAGGTTGTAGATGATACTTTCGCAAAGTATCGTGACGTCATGGCTGCCGTGATCGCCAGAGCCAAACAACGGGCAGGGATTGCCTAAACCTGCGTGTGTTGCGCGCTGGAGACCAGCGCGCCGCCAGTTCGCCTTCGTACGTGCGTTGCTCATTCCAGCCGCGGTTGCGACAGTGCGCGTTCGTACGCCTGGGCGCATTGTCGTAGCGACCGACACGCTCGTCGTCGTTCCACACCCGCACGCGTCGCGATGAGGGATGAGTGGCGGCTCGCCACTCACCCGTTCATGACTCACACGCCGCGGAGCATTTCCGTAACCACATCGAGCCCGCGTTTTTCGGCGATGTCGGCCGCCGTGAGCCCGTCGCGGTTGCGCGCAGTGGGATCGGCGCCGAGCGAGAGCAGCAGCTTCGCGATCTGGAGGGCTCGGTCGGCGTCGCCGGGCAATCGCATGAGCAGTGTCGTGCCTTGCCACGAGGCCTTGGCGCGTCCTGGATGCTCGGCCAACACCTCGCGTAGACGATCGATAGAACCAATGAACGTGAGACTCCACACATCGCTGGTGTAGCGGCCCAGCAGGTCGATGACGGCCGTCTGCTGCCCGTAGATCGCCGCATCGAGTGGCGTGTTGTTCCAATTCGTCTCGACCGGATCTATCTCGGCACCACGGTCAATGAGCAGCCGCATGACGTGCAGGGCGCCGTTGTACGCCGCGATGTGCAGCGTGCGTTGATGCTTGTCGTCTTCGACCTCGATCGGCGTTCCGAGATCGAGAAGCAGCGCCACAGCGTCGTCCCGATCGTGGCTGGCAGCGGCAAACATTGCCTTCGGTGAGCGCAGAAACTCGGGATGATTTGCAACGAGCTTCAGCGCCTCCTGCCGATCGAGTTGCAGCGCCGCAGCGACGAATCGGTCTTCGTCCGACAGCGAGGCGGTGCCGGTCGTGGCTCCGTAGCGAGCGAGCAGTTCGGCGATTTCAATCCGACCGTTCCGAATTGCCTCTTCGTGCAGCGTGCCTCGGCGCAGCTTGGAGCGAGCGGGCCGCTGAGCATTGGGATCCGCGCCGTGTGCGAGGCACCATTCGGCGAGCGCGGCGTCGTCCTTCTCGATGGCAAGATTGAGAAGAAAGTGTGCGCCATCGCCGTATCCACCCATACCGATCATCGACCACTGGGGGTCATCCCAGTCGCTCTTGCGACCGTGCTTTACGGAATACTCATAGGCCAGCGTCAGGTACCACAGGGTGCTGCGATTGAAATGGATGTTGTAGAACAACTGCATGTCGTACGGATTGGCGCCACGGTCGAGGAGGAGGCGCGCGAGCTCGTCGCGACGCGCATGAGGAAGCCGCGCTTCCTCGCCCTCACCGACCACGCCGGACAGTGGGGAATAGCGACTGTCACCGGCCATGAAGTACGCGTTGGGGTCGGCGCCGCTGTCGAGAAGGAGCTCGGCAATGGCGACCGCGTTGTCCACTGCCGGGCCCGTGTCGAGACGCGCATAGCAGAGATAGAGCAGCGGCTCCCATCGTGGCGCGGCGGGGGGCGCTGGTTCGACGATGAATTGCTGGTCCGCTCCGCCGTACGACCCCTTCGGTCCGCCCTTCGTTCGTGCAGCGTCGGGATTGTGTGCGACAAGGTGTCGGACCTGATCGATGTCGCCGCAGACCACCGCCGTGTAGATGTTGGCGCGCGCGATTTCTGGGTGGTGTTCGAGCAAACGCGCCGCGGTGTCGCGCGCAACCGCGTGCGACCATCCACCGCGGACGCGATGGTCGGGGCACGCGTTGGTGAGAAACCGAGCGAGAAGGTCATCGGCAGTTCCGTCCGAAGCGTGCGTTGCGCTTGCCGTCGCTGTGTCGAGCAGATGCACGATCTCGTCGCGCGCCGGAGACGGCGACTCGTCACGCAGAGCAACGGCGATTTCCAATAGCGAGCGATTCTCGGGATTCCGGACCGTTATTCCTGCTCCCAGCTCGATTAGGCGCCGCACCGCGTCCGGTTTGCCGAGAGTGATGGCAAATGCAAGCGGTGTCCACCACGCCTGCATCCCTTCGTGCGGATCGGGCTCGCGTTGTAGAGACTTGCCCACCGGTTGATTGAGATCGGCGGGACTTCGATCGAAGATCTCGCGCAAACGTTCGACGCGATCGTACGAGATGGCGTCGAACATACTGATCGGGCCGCCGAGAATTAGATCGCGCACTCTCGTACGATCTGCGAGCGCGTCTGTGAGCGCGGACCATCCGGCGAAGCCATACTCCAGCGCGAGTGCGTGCTGAACGTCGCGGAGCGTGAGTGTGGGAGCTGGGCGACCTGCGATCGATTCGAAACGAGCGCTGGCCTCGGGGTCGTTCTCGCGAAGGGCGTTGAGCCAACGCTTCGCTTCCCTCTTGAAATTCTCGAGGGAGCTCTGGTGAGAGAGCTTCTTGGACATGACCTTCCTCCAAAGACGCCTGAAGTCCGCTGAGTACAGGCAGGAAGAAGGTTCGAGCAGTGCTGCGAACCATCGTGGGTGGGAGCGAGCTCCCTTGCCGCGGACAGGAGGCGCCCCGGGGCGCGCTACCGGAATTCTCGCCGCAGACCCGGCCGTCTGTCAAGCGATCTGTCACAACCGGAGAACGCGAGAAGGGGCCGACGCGATTGCGCCGACCCCTTCTCGCTTCCGCTTCGACCCTATGCTACGGCTGCGGCGTCGGTGCTGCTTCTCCAGCCAACTGCGGGCCGCCCGTCTCCACGGACTTCAGCACGTCGCGCCACGCGAACTTCTTGCCGCTCCCGCGCACGTAATAGTCCATCCACGACAGCTCGGCCACCGACTTCAGATACTGATTGCGCACATCTGGAATTCCGTGCGACTGGCCTGGATACACCCAGAATTCATTCGCCACACCGAGCTTGGAGAGCGCCATGTGCATCTCTTCGCTCTGCGGGCGCGGCACGCGTGGATCGCCGTCGACGACGTGAATGAACATCGGCGTCTTGGCTTTCTGGATGGTCGCGATCGGCGACTGCTTCCACCAGTTCTCTAATTGCCCCGGCTCCCAGTACATCTTGTCGCCGAGGTACCACTGGCGAAGGCGCTGCGTGTCGCTCTGGCTCCACATTGACACCCAGTTGGCAACGCCGGCACCGGAGCTGATCGCCTTGAAGCGATTCGTGTGCGTCTCGATCCAATTCGAGTAGTGACCGCCGGCGCTCCAGCCGAGCGCGCCCATTTTGGTGCTGTCGACGATACCCTGCGCGATCAGGTAGTCGACGCCGGTCATGATGTCCTGGAATCCCTTCGTGAAATAGTCTCCGGCCGTTTCGATCTTGAACTTCTCGCCGTAGTTCGTCGAGGCGCGATAGTTCGGCATCAGCACGGCGTATCCCGCTCCGGCGTAGACCTGCGAGCCGTAGCCGCCGTTGAAGCTGAGAAGATCAGCCGCCGCTGGTCCACCGTGGATGGCAACGATCAACGGATATTTTTTGCCGGGCTGATAACCGACCGGCTTGACCAACACGCCGCTCACCATGCGTCCGTCGGTCGACTTCCAGGTTATTTCCTGTTCGTCTCCAAGAGCAATCTCACGCCGAACCCACGGATTCGGATCGGTGAGCTGCGTCCACTTCGAGCGGTCGTTCGCATCGCGCAGCGACGCGACGGTGTACGCCGTTGGGGGCGTGGTCGCGTCGGAATAGGTAATGATGAAGCGACCGGTCTCGGCGTCGCGGCCCACGGACGTCACCGCCTTCAAATCGGTGACCTGCTTCACTTCACCAGAGGCGACCGACAGCGAGAACAACTGCGTCGTCGCATGGAAGCCGGTGTTGAAGTAGATCGTGTCACCATTCGCCGACCAGAAGCCCGTCTCCACACCGGGATCGCCACCACCGCCGCGACCAACGCGAACGTCATAGTCGAACGTGCCGCCCAGCTTCCGCCACGGAGTCGTGGGGCTGTCGATGCGACGAACGTAGATTTTCGACAAATGCTCGAACTTGAAATCATCCGGCGCCGAGAAGGCCACGAGCTTGCTGTCCGGCGAGAAGCTCACCGCCCCTTCAGCGATTTCTGTGTTCTTCGTCAACCGCTCGATCTTACCGGTCGCCGCTTCGACCATGTAGAGGTCGGCGTAGTCGTTTTGCTCGAGAATTCCGCGTTCGTACCGGCTGGCCGACATCCCGTGATATCCGATCCACTTGCCATCGGGAGAGATGGTGACGTCGGCAACACTGTACGCCGTATCGCTAACCAACTTCCGCTCCTGCTTCGACGCGACGTCGAATACCCACAGACTCGACAGCGACGACGCCGGGTTGCGCGGCTTCACGGTGAACTGTTTGTCGGTGCGAACTTTTTCATCGCGGTCGATGCTGTCCGGCGTCACGAAGTAGACGTGCGATCCGTCTGGCGAGAATTGCCAGGTGCCCAGGCCGGTCGCGTGCCGCGTCCATTGTGTTGCCTTCGGCACATCACCCTGCCATAGCTCGGCGATCGACACGGCGAACAGTTGCTCCCCGTCGGTCCGGCCCGATGCATAGACGATGGACTTTCCATCTTTTGCAAACGTGAAGTTCGATACGCCATCACGCGCGTCGGTGACGCGCTTGGCCTCACCGCCGTCCAGGCGCATGACGAACAGTTGATTGCGACTTGCACCGGCGCCTCCGCCCCCGCGTCCCCCCGCCGGAGCCGCACCTGCCGGCGCGGAGCCTGGTGCGTCGCGGTCGGACAGGAACGCCACGAACGACCCGTCGTTCGACCAATGCGGGTTCGTTTCATTCTTGTCTTTGGTGAACGTGAGCTGCCGAGTGCTCGGCAGCCCGCGATCGAGCGAGACGAGGTACACGTCGGATTGACGTTTCGCCTGGTTCCAGTCGGGCGTGCTGACGGTGTAGAGCATCGTGCGGCCGTCCGGACTGAGTTCGGGCCCCGACACTTGACGCATGTTCTGCGCGTCGAGGAAAGTCAGGGGCCGCGGCGCCTGTGCGCCGAGCGGTGCGGCAACGATGAGGGCGAGGACGAGCGAATGGCGAATCATCTGAGTGGCTCCGATGGGGCTTGGCTGTAACATGGTGAGCGGTCACGTCAACCGCTATGTTCGTCGCGGGCCGCCCTCCAAGGGCGCTGGTATACAAACCACGCCCGGACCGATAACCCATTTCACTCCTTATCGAGCGACAAATAATGGACAGACGGAACTTCGTGTCACGATCGGCTGGAATGTTGGGTGCCGCGGCATTCGTGGGCAGCGACGGCTTCGTAGTTCCTACCGGCGCCAATATCCCCGTCGCCAATGCACTGCTCGGCCAAGCCGGCGCAGTCGCGATCACGGACGCCGAACGTCATGCGCGCGTCGAGAAGGCGCGGAAGCTGATGACCGAGAACGGCATTGCGGCGATCTTCCTCGAGGGCGGCACCAGCATGTTCTACTTCACCGGCGTGCACTGGGGCAACAGCGAGCGAACGTTCGGCGTGGTGATTCCGGCCAAGGGCGAGCTCGCCTGGGTGACGCCGGGATTTGAGGAGCAGCGGGCGCGTGAGCTGATCAAAACCGCGACCGACGTCCGCGTGTGGCAGGAAGACGAAAGTCCCTTCCGCCTCATTGCGCAGATTCTTCGCGATCGCGGCGCGACGAACGGCAAGGTGGGCATGGAAGAACGCGTTCGCTTCTTCATCTACGACGGCGTGCGCCAAGAGCTCCCCTCCGCGCAGTTCGTAAACGCCACGCCGATCACCGCCGGCTGCCGCATGATCAAGTCGCCGGCCGAGATCGCGCTGATGCAGCAGGCGAACAACATTACGCTGCAGGCGATCGGGGCGTCGTTGAAGACGCTGAAAGAGGGGATGACCCAGCAAGAGCTCTCTGCCAACGTCGGCGCGGAAACGAGAAAGCGTGGCGGCGTTGCCGACGGCGCGCTCGTCATCTTCGGGAAGTACACGGCGTTTCCCCACGGCAGCATTCAACCGCAGAAGCTGCACGATGGCGACGTGGTGCTCATCGACGCCGGCTGCACGCTCGAGGGATACACGTCGGACATCACTCGCACGACAGTGTTCGGCAAGCCAACCCAACGCATGCGCGACGTGTGGGAAGTCGAGAAGCGGGCTCAGAGCGCTGCGCTCGCCGCGGCGCAGGTGGGCGCGACGTGCGCGTCAGTCGATGCGGCGGCCCGTCAGGTGATCACGAAGGCCGGGTTCGGACCCGACTACAAAACGCCCGGCCTGCCTCATCGCACGGGGCACGGCATTGGGCTCGACGGACACGAGTGGACGAACTTCGTACGCGGCAACACGACCAAAATTCAGCCGGGCATGTGCTTCAGCGACGAGCCGACGATCGTGATCTACGGCGACTTCGGCATTCGCCTCGAGGACTGCCTGCACATCACGGACGCAGGCGCCAAAATGTTCACGCCGCAAAGTCCATCGATCGAGCAACCTGTATAGTGGCTGTGACGTGCCTGTCTAGCGCGACAATAGTGCGAAGACCTACGGCTGCCCGCTGAGCTTGGCGTACACCGAGTCGATCCGGCGAACGTAGCCGAGGGTTTCCGAGTAGCGCCACCGCTGCATCGTGGGCGCGATGACCGCGACGCTCGACCACGCCGGCGCCCACACGGGTCCGGCGTTCTTGCTTCGCGCCATGGTGATCGCGCGATTGATCGTGCCCTCGCCGGCGTTGTAGCTCGCGAACATGAACCGGTGCCGCTCGTCGTCGGGCACGTCTTTCTGATAGAGGGTCCAGAGATAACGATCGTGCATGATGCCGGCGGCGATGTTCCACTCCGGCTGATCGATCGTGCCGAACTCCGGTCGATGCGACGCAATCTCGCGGTACGTGGATGGCATCAACTGCATGACTCCGCGAGCTCCCACCCAACTGGTCGCGTCCGCCTTGAGCCCGCTCTCGGCGAATCCCTGCGCCTTGAAATACTTCCAGTCGAACGCCGGCCCAAAGAATCGCTTGGTGTATTTGCGAAACGTCGGGTCGTAGCGATCGATCACTTTCTTGTTGGCGCGAGCCCGCGCCGCGCGCTCGAGTGCGCCGCCGGCTTTTGCAACGACCGAGCTGTCCGACGCGGTTGACGTTTGGACGGGGGCAATCGGTCTCGCGGCGATCATTGCGCCGAGCAACACCGCGGCTGCACACGCGTTGCGGAATCGCGACATCATCATCGCCCTACCCGATCGCTCGGCCAACGATGATCGCGATCGACACGAAGAGCGCCGCATTGAAGATCGCTACGGCGATGTTTCCACGTTTGAGCTCGGCTGGAAAATCCACTTCCGGGGTGAGCCGATCGATGACCCGATAGCTCACGTACATCAGCACGACGCCGAGCGCGGCGTAGATGAGGTTCAGTCCAAGTATTGATAATTGCACAGCGGCTCCCGATGAGTGCGGTGGGACCAAAGAAACGACGCACGCGGAGCCAAGATGTTTCGTCGGGGGCGGCCGACGGAAGACCTTGCTTTATGAGCACCTTCCGTCGGCAGACCCAAATCGAGACGTCGCGGAGGCTAGATCAGCCGCCGGTCACGTAGGTGCAGCCCTTTTCCTGTGCCCGATTCACGCCCCAAACGCCGGAAGGAAGCAGCGTGATCCCCGGGATGATGCCGGCGGTCCACTCCGCCTTAGCCGCATCGGCCGTGGCGCCGCCGTTTCCAGCCAACATGCCGCTCAACACCTTCAACGCGACGCTGCACGCGCCGATGATGACTCCGCGCGCCAACAAGCGATCCACCGCCATGTCATCCACGAAGATCGTTCCCTTGGCCGGCTTGTAGTACGGGTTGCGCTCGGCCGGCTTCTTGGTGACCGGGTCTTCGATCTTGAGCGCTTCGCCGATCTTGTACTTGGCCCACACCGAATCCTGGAGCGCGAGCGGCATCGCGAAGTGTCGGAGAACAACAACGGCGCCCGCGGTGTCGGTCGGTGCCTGGCTCGCGAGGAAGGTGTGCGCGAACGCGAGCGGCCAACCTTCGTTCGAATTGTAGGCGTCGACCATCTGCTTGTGCTTGCCCTTGAGGGCGTCGAGCCAGTGGTCGGCGTCCGGTGCTTCGGATGTAGCGGCAAAGAGCGATCCGGGGACGGCTGCGGAGACGCCGGTCAGTGCGATCGCTCCCGCGCCGGCAGCGGCGCCCACGGCCAATTGTCCGAGGAAGGCCCGACGACCGCGCGGTTCTCCCGACTTACTAACGTTATGCGTAGACATGAGTTCCATCTCCTGGCGCTGGTGGGCGCCGGTTCACGACTGTGAATGTGGAACCACGTAGCGTCGCTGGCGGAGACCTCTTGCGCGCATCCCATCGGGGTGGTCCACGCTCGATCAAACGCAATTCACAATGCGAACACGACACGACATCTGGCCGAGTGTCCGGAAAGTGTTAGCGGGTGTTAAGGGGCGGGCGCGCCGAGGGGGTGTCGTTCTACGGCGCCGTCGAGCGTTTCGCCGGCGATGGTGATGTAGAGATGCCCATCGGTGACGGCGAGCTCGAGCGTTGTTCGGCGCTCCAATCGCTGAACCAACGCATCGATCAACGTCCGGTTGAACGCGCGCAACTCGATCGATTCGGCGCGATGAATCCGTGCCCCGGCGAGCTGGCGAAGGATCAGCGTGGGATCGCGGTGCGTATAGATGACGACGCGATCGGACGCCTTGCTTGCTTTGTGAACGCGGTCGGCGTCGGGCGCGCCAACTTCGATCCACACGCGAAGCGCGCCGGTGAGGTCGCGAACGACAACGGCCGGCTCATTGGGCTCGGAGAGCCCTTTCCCGAACGCGATGCCCTCGACGTACTCGAGACAGTACGCGAGCACGCGCGCGACGAGATATTCCTCGGTCTCCGACGGATGCCGGGCAACGCGAAGCGCGAGTGTCTCGTAGACGCTTCGATCGACGTCCGAGAGTTGGATGTCGAAGTTGTAGACCGTCGATGTCAGCGCCACGAGCGACGTTGCCGAAAAATGGTCACAGGGTCAACGATGGCGCGGAACGGTCTTCACGAACGCGGCGATTCCCTCGATCAACTCTGGTGCCGCGGGAATGCTTGGATCTGAATATGACTTCTGCTGCGTCGCCGGGTCGGGAGCAACTCGCTTGAACACGTGGTTCATGCCGTCGATTATCAGGAGCTTCGCTTTTGGTTGCGCGTGCGCGAGCAGTTGAGCGTCACCCACCGGCACCTGTCCGTCGAGCGTGCCTTGAATGATCAACACCGGTGTGGTGAGTCGTGCAATCTCCACCTGCGGATCGACCTTGAGCCAGGAGATCAGATAGGGCTGCACGTTCGGACGAAACAGGGCGGCGAGCGGAGGCGGCACGGAGTCGACCGTGTGGCCGGCCAGCAGCGCGTCGAGCGCCTTGTTAGAGAACGCCAATAGTTCCGGGGGAAGCTGCTTGCCCAACTGTTCGCGGAGAATCTTGTCGGCCGACCGACCCGCGCCGGCGATCGAGACATAGCCGTCGGCGTTGGCGCGTTGGACCGCGAGCATGCCGAGGAGCGATCCTTCGCTGTGACCGACGACGGAGATCGTGGAAAAGCGCGGATTCTTTCTCAGCAGGGCAATCCAACCCGCCGCGTCGTCCGCGTACATGTCGAAGCGCAGGCTTGTCTCAGACACCATGGCCTTGGCGCTTTCGCCAACACCGCGCTTGTCGTAGCGCAGCGACGCGATCCCGCGTTCCGCCAGACCGTCGGCGAGCATCATGAGACTGTTGTTCGCGCCGGGCAGCAGCGGTGAGTTCCCGTTGCGATCAGTCGGCCCCGAGCCGGCGATGATGACCACGAGTGGCACCGCGGCAGCACCGGCCGGAATCACCAACGTTCCCGCAATCTTTCCCGTGGGCGTGTCGAGCGTGATCGTGTCGCTCAAAATCGGCGTGGCGAGGTGGTCGGTATGCGTCATTGCGGTAGCAGCAGCGACGAGCGCGAGTGCGGTGATGAGCATTCTATGGGATGGACGTTTGTGCGGCGCGACATCGAATCACGATTCACTCCGGCAATCTAGCGTCGGATGGTGGCCGGTTGGCGCCGTCACGACGGTGTCGGCGGCTTGGCGTCGCCGCGGTGGCGCCAGATCCAGTAGATCGACAGCGCCGGCCCGATCAAACCGTATATCCATCCCGGGAGACCCAACCGAACGCCGATGTTTCCGAGCGCCAACCCAGCGGACAGCGCACCGAAGCCGGCCATGATGACAAATTGCCCACCCGAATCGCGCGCCGTGCGCACCTCGGCCGCGCCAAGCCCGATCGACGGAGCCTGTTTGGCCGCATGAAAGTACATCAGCGCAAAACACCCGAAGACCGCCGTGAAGCCAACGCCGTAGATCGCAAACATTCCGGGGAGCTGAGCGCCGGAGATGGTCACTGCGTCGCCGCCGAAGTGACCGCGAAAGACGAGCAGCGCCAGCAAGCGTGTGAGGAACTTGAGGGGATACACGTAGAACAGCATGAGAAACAACAAGACCGTGTTGAGAACGACGGTTCGCGGGTCGCCCAACGGGTAACGTTTGAAGAAACTGCGGTGCGTATTCCAGATGCTCGCGAGCATCGCGAAGCTCAGACCAAATGCGAGAAAGCCGTACAGGCTGCGAACGAGTGCGTCGTATGTCGACGGGACGTCCAACGAGACGACCAGCAGTGTCGCGGCGAATCCGAAGATCGCGTCGCTGAACGCCTCGAGGCGCGTGTTGTCGGTGTGACGAGTGCCTTCGGCCGGCATCATTTTTCTTTTGGCGGATCGAGAAGCTTCAATGCCTGCGTGTAGCGATTGACGAGCGTGTCTTCGTTCGTCGCGACGGTGGCGAAGTAGACGTACATGCGGCGAACGGTTGATGCCATGGCGGCGTCGGCAAAGTCAAACGACTCGATGTTGCTGGCGTACGCGTCAATCTTTCCTTGGAGAGCATAGAGCCTCGACAGGGTTCGAACCGTGTCGAACCCCATGCTCCCTACGGCGCCGAGCGAGAGCGCGCTCTGCCACGCCGTGCCGTCGTATTCTGGATTCATGAATCCCGACCATGCCGGCGCCACGGCGTAGAAATTGGCCAAACTATGCACGAGTCTGAGCGAATCCGCGCGCTTGGTCGCGATCCACATGGTGCCGTGATATGGCCGCTTCAGGCCAATGTTTCGGATGTTGCTGGCAATCTCTTCACGGACCGCGGTCAGCGCACGGCCTGCCAGCGCGTGCTGCTTGCGCGAGTCGTTCCATTGATTCGCCGCGAGCGCGAGAAGGATGCTGAACACGATGAGCGCCGATTCGACGAAGATCCGTCGAACCGGCGACTCATGTTTGGCGTGTTCAGCTTTCTCGAGACGTTCTGGTTCTGTCATCGATGCGAATGAAGGTTAGAGCGGCGGCTTGATACGCTTGCCCCAGATCGGCGAGGCCGGCTCCTTCGTGGCGCGATCCACCGGATGCTCCTTCAGTTGCTTCATCGCCTCCTCGACCGAGCGCTCGAGCTGCGGATCGTGGCCGGCGATCACGTCCTTTGGGAAGTTCTCCACGTCGATATCCGGCGCCACGCCCTCATTCTCGACCGCCCACTTTCCGTCGCGCGCGAAGAATCCACCGCGTGGCGCGATCGCTGACCCGCCGTCGACGAACGTCGGCGTGTCGGCAGTGTGCACCAAGCCGCCCCATGTTCGCTTGCCGACCAGCGTACCAATTTTCCGATAGCGGAACATGTACGGCATCAAGTCGCCGCCCGATCCGGCCATTTCATTGATGATCATCACCTTCGGCCCCCAGATGCCGGCCGACGGACTCGTGAACGGCATGCGATCGCCGGCGACGTTGTTGAAGTACCCGTCGAAGTCGCGCTGCAAGACGTCAATGATGTAGTCGGCCGCCTGGCCGCCGCCGTTGTACCGCTCGTCAATGATCGCGCCTTTGCGGTCCTGTTGAGCAAAGTAGTAACGGTTGAAGCTGGTGTAGCCCGGCTGGCCGGTATTCGGCAGATAGACGTACGCGAGCTGTCCATGCGAGAGTGAATCGACGATGCGCCGATTGGCCTCCACCCACGCGCGCGTCCGGAGGTTCTGCTCGTTCGCCACCGGCAGCACCGTGACGTGACGCGCGCCGTCCATCGTCGGTGTGGCGCTGACGACGAGCGCGGTCTGTTTGTTCGCCGTTCCGTCGAGCAGACGATAGATGTTGTCCGGCGCCTTCAGCTCCTGGCCGTTGATCGCCATGATGTAGTCGCCAACACGAACTTCGGTCCCCGGCGCGGCCAGCGGCGCGCGCAGGTCCGGATTCCAATTCTCGTCGTCGTAGATTCGCGTGATCTTGTATCGACCGTTCTCGATTGCGAAGTCGGCGCCGAGTAGGCCGCCCGGCACCGCGGCCGGAACGTCGGGCATGTCGCCGCCGCGCACGTACGAGTGCCCGATGGCGATTTCAGCGCCCATCTGGTCGATGAGATAATTCAAATCAGCGCGATGGTTCACGTACGGCAGCAGCGCGCCGTACATCTGCTTCGCCTTCGGCCAATCGGCGCCGTGCTCGTTCGGCACGTAGAGGTAGTCGCGCTGATTCCGCCACGCCTCGTCGAAGATCTGCTTGAACTCCTGCTTGGGATCGATGAACGCGCGGAGATCGGCGGCAATGCGCCCTTGTCCCGCCGCCGGAGGATTGCGATCGGCGTCAACGATGAATAGCGATGGGCCACCGCCGCCGGCTGCACCGCCACGACCACCGCGTCCACCAGCGGCACCGCCGCCGGCGCGGTACAACAGCTTGTGACCATCGGCGCTGACGTCGTAGTCGGTCACGCCGGTGAGGAAGGTGGCGTCGCGCCGATCACGCAACGAATACCGATGCAGCGTTGATCCGGCACCTGCACCACCGCGCCCGCCGCCGCCGCCTCCAGCCGCCGGCTCGAGGAAGTACACCATGCCGGCCGCGCCGGCATGGAGATTCGAATACGTGTGATCGGGAACGCCCGGCACGGAGAGAATGCGGTGCTGCAGTCCGTCGAAGTCGATCGTGACGGTGGGTATTGCCGCGCGCGGGGCCGCGGGGCGCGCTGCTTGGTCGGCGCCACCGGTGCTATCCACGACCGCACCCACGCCGCCGCGTCCACCGCGACCGCCGCCGCCGCCAGCCGCCGGCGTTCCATTCTCTTCGTCGCTCTCGGGAAGGAACGGGGAAGGATCGGCCTTACGCAACAGCGCGGCGTAGAGCCCAAACGTTTCCGTGTGATCGTAGTTCGACATGTCCAGCCACTGCGACTTGAGCGCGAAGTCGGTAGACGCGAGGAACCACAGATACTTGCCGCTCGCGTCCCACGCCGGCGACACGGCATCCGCCAACCCGTCAGTGACCTGCTTGGACGCGCCCGTCTCGACGTTCACCACTTCGATGGCGTGATACAGCGTGTTTAAATGTTTGGCATAGGCGATCCACTTTCCATCGGGCGACCACACCGGATTCATCGTCCGCGTCGGCACCATCCACGGATCGCTGCCCACCACCTTCGCCGTCCCGGCCGCCACGTCCACGACCCACAGCTTCAGGTTCGTGTCGTGAAACAGAATGCGCTTGCCGTCGGGCGACCACGCAGCCGTATAGAAATGGCCGGTGGTGGGAATCTTGATCTCGCGCGGCGGCGCCATGCCGTCCTGCGACTCGATGTACAACGCGTACTCGCCCGACCGATCGCTGAAATACGACAACGACTTCCCGTCCGGCGACCACGCCGGTTCATGTTCGGCGGAGCTGGACGAATTGGTCATGTTCCGAACGTCGCCTTTGTCCGCTGGAATCGTGAAGACTTCGCCGCGCGCCTCCACCGCCACGCGCTTGCCGGTGGGCGAGAGTGTGAGATTACTCATGGCGCCACTCACGTCCTTCCACTGCGGCATCATCCACGGGAAGTCCCCGGCCGCCGTGATGTTCACGACGTGTTCCTTCGCGGACTTGGTGTCGAGCAGGTGGATGAAGCCCGCCTGCTCGAATACCAGCGCGTCGCCGTCCGACGCCGCGTCGAGCGCCTTCACGTCGTAGTCGCTGTAGGATGTGAGCTGCGCCAGCTTCTTCGACTTGGTGTCGTAGCTCCACACGTTCGAGACACCGTCGCGATCCGACAGGAAATCGACGACCTCGTTGCTCGCCCACACCGGGTCGCTGTTCTTGGACTCGGCCACGACCGGCGCCGAGAAGTGCGATGATCCGCGTGGAGCGCCGGCCTGCGCGACGATGAGGTCTGTCGTCCCGGTCGGCGTCGTTTCGAGGTCATAGGTCTTGAGATCGACAATCCAGATCGGGCGATTCTTGCCGCCACGATAGTTGCGTCGCTCTTCGTCCCACGAATTGTTCATGCGGTAGGCGAGACGACGACCATCGGGCGAGATCTTTCCTATGAACGCGCGCGGCAACGCCATTGGTGTTTCCACGCCACCTTCAATCGGAACCGTCCAGAAGCGCGGAGCGGCCGTGGGCGCCCACGTCGCTCGCGTCGATTGAAAGACGATGGACTTTCCGTCGGGCGTCCAACCCTGAACGACGTCCGCGCCCGGATGCCAGGTGAGGCGCTTGGGCTCGCCGCCTTCCGACGCCACAACGTAGACATCGACGTTGCCGCCGTACTGCGCGCTGAACGCGATCTGCTTTCCGTCCGGCGAAAACTTTGGATTCTCCGTCGTGCCCTGAAAGCTCGTGAGACGTCGAGCGCTGCCGCCCGAACGATCGACCGTCCAGATGTTGTTGGCGTAGGCGAAGGCGATCTGCGTCTTGCTCACCGTCGGCGTGCGAAGCATCCGCGTTTGAGCATTCGCAACAAAGGGAGCCGCGATCAGAGCGGCGAGGGAAAGGAGCGTGCGCTGTCGTGACATCGAAGGACCCAGGGACGGGGTGAGACGGACTCCACGCACCACCATTGGGGTGCGCGTCACGCCATAGACAATTGCGCATGAATCGCGGTTAAGCTAGGGCTGGCCTTGACGCTGCTATCGCGGTATCCATGTCCCACCCCCCGCTGAGAGCGACATGAGCGACATCGAGCATATTTCCGACACGGCGCGATGGGTGGCGGTCTACCGTGCCATGGAGACCGCCCGCACCGACGCGATTTTCCGCGATCCGTTCGCCGCGCGCCTCGCCGGCGACAAAGGCAACGCGATCGTTGACGCCATGAAGCGCGGACGCGCCATGGCCTGGGCCATGATCGTCCGGACCGCCGTGTTCGACGACATCATTCTCGACCGCATTCGCATTGGCGGCGTCGACACAGTGCTCAATCTTGCCGCCGGTCTCGACGCCCGCGCGTGGCGCATGCGCCTTCCGGCGACGCTCCGTTGGATCGACGTCGACCTGCCGGGCATTCTCGACTACAAGACGGAGATGCTGAAGAACGAACAGCCCGTCTGCAAGTACGAGGCGGTTCGCATGGATCTCACCGACGCCGCCAAGCGCCAAGCATTGTTCTCGCAGGTGGGTCGTGAATCGTCGCGCGTGCTCGTGCTCACCGAAGGTCTGCTCATCTATCTCACGCCCCAGCAGGTCGGAACGCTTGCGGGCGATCTCCACGCGTCGTCCACCTTCCAATGGTGGCTGATCGACATCGCGAGCCCGCGACTGCTCGCGATGATGATGAAGATGTGGGGCAGAAGCGTCAACGCCGGGAACGCGCCCTTTCAGTTCGCGCCGGCCGAAGGGACGAGATTTTTCGACCAGTTCGGCTGGAACGAGCTGGAGTTTCGCTCTTCTATGGAGGAGGCGCAGCGTCTGAAGCGCGAAATGAGCATGATGTGGCTCTGGCGCTTTCTCGGCCGCATGCGTTCGGCGGCGGTCCAGGCTGAATGGCGGCGGATGTCGGGCGTCGTGCTGCTCGAGCGCGGCTGACCGCGGGCGCGGGCCGGAACGGGACCCAACCCTTTCGTCGTATCGACTGTCTATATGAAGGCAGTCTTTTCGACCAGACGAGAGGTTCCACATGTCGGTTCGGTCCCGCATTGTCAGTGTCGCGCGCAATCTGTTCCGTCGTTCCCGCGTGGAGCGAGAGCTCAGCGACGAGTTGCGCGCCTATGTCGATTCTCTCACTGACGAGCGCGTCCACCGCGGTGAATCGCCCGACATCGCGCGACGCCACGCGCTGCTCGACGTCGGCGGTGTAGAACAGGTCAAAGAAGAGGTTCGCGACATCCGCACCGGAGCGATCGTCGACGTGCTGCTGCGCGACCTGCGTTTCGCCACACGTTCGCTGATCAAAGCTCCGGCCTTCACCGCGGCGGCCGTTCTCGCCCTCGCGCTGGGCATTGGCGCGACCACCGCGATCTTGAGCGTCGTGAACGCGGTGCTCCTCCGGCCGCTTCCGTATACCGACAGCGACCGCCTCGTCGTGATGCTGCATCAGGGACACAACCCGGTTGCGCCGGAAAATTTTCTTGACTGGCGACAGCAGATGCGAAGTTTTACCGAGATCGCCGCCGCCGAGTATTGGACACCAAACCTCACGGGCGTCGACGAACCTGAGCACGTGAACGCTCTCCGCATGACATCGGGCATGCTCCCCATGCTCGGCACTTCTCCGCTGCTCGGACGCGTGTTCACCGCAGAAGAAGACAACCCTGGGAACGAACACGTCGCGGTGATCGGCTATGGCCTCTGGCAGCGACGGTTTGCCGGCGACAAGAACATTGTCGGACATCAGATCCAGCTCGAGGGCCAGACGTTCACCATCGTTGGCGTGATGCCCGCGTCGTTTCACTTTGCTCCCTTCTGGGCGACGCGCGCCGAGCTGTGGGCGCCGCTCGCACTTGGTGCGCGCGGCGCGCGAAAGGGCGGAAACAGCTTGCGCGTATTCGCCCGGCTGCGCCCTGGCGTGACGTTCGCTCAGGCACGCTCGGACGTCGCCGCGGTCACCGCTCGTCTCGACCGCGAAGATCCGGGCACGAATCGCAACGTGACGGTCGAGACCTTGAAGCAGAAAGTGGTCGGCGACATTCAGACGCCGCTTCTCGTGCTGCTCGTTGCGGTCGCGTTCGTGCTGTTGATCGCCTGCGCCAACGTCGCGCACATGTTGTTGGCTCGCGCCACCGCTCGGCAAAAAGAGCTGGCGGTTCGTGCCGCGCTCGGTGCAACGCGCGGACGTCTCATTGCGCAAATGCTCGCCGAGAGCGCGCTGCTCGCCACATGCGGCGGAGTGGCCGGGCTGCTGCTCGCGCTCTGGGGTGTGAAGGCACTCGTCGCGGCAAGCCCGGCGATCATTCCACGTATTGCCAACGTGACGATCGATGCGCGCGTGCTGGTGATGACGATTTTCATCACCGCCACGACGGCGATCGTGTTCGGCCTGCTTCCAGCGTTGCGTGCAGCGCGCGTCGACCTCGCCGAGACGTTCAAGGATGGCGATCGTGGTTCGTCCGACGGGCATGGGAGGCATCGCCTCCGGAGCACGCTCGTGGCGTCGGAGTTCGCGTTGGCTTTGGTGCTGCTCGTTGGCGCGGGTCTGATGATGCGCAGCTTTGCCGCGCTTCAGCAAATCGACCCCGGATTCAATCCGCGCGGCGTCGTCACGATGACTATTTCCGTATCTGGAACCAAAGAGGGCGAGCCCCGACTGCGCCAAGCGTTCTTCACCGACGCGCTGACGCGCGTCCGCAGCGTCCCCGGTTTGGAGTCGGCGAGCTACACCAATCACCTACCGATTGCCGGCGACGAATGGGGCTTGCCGTTTGGCATTGAAGGGCGCCCAAAGCCGAAGCCGGGCGAGTGGCCGAGCGCGACGTTCCGCGTCGTGTATCCGGGTTACTTCCACACGATGCGCATTCCGCTACTTCGCGGACGCGACGTGACCGGCGCGGACCGCGACGGTTCTCAGAAGGTCGTGGTGATCAACGAGTTCATGGCGAGCAAACATTGGCCTGGCGAGAACGTGATCGGCAAACGCATCACGGTTGGCGATACATCGTTGGTCACGATTGTGGGGGTCGCGAAGAACATCGTGCGCGAACAGTGGAGCGCGCCGGCCGAAGAGGAAGTGTTCCTGCCGTTCGCACAGGTCCAGGGTTTTCAAACCGATCCGGGTTCGCACTACGGATATCTCACGCTCGTGGCGCGCGCGTCATGCAGTGCGAGCGAGCGATGTGACGCGACGATGTTTGCGGCGCCCATTGTCGCCGCGGTGCGCAGCATCGACCGGAACGTGGCGATCTCCGCGGTTCAGACGATGGATGCTGTCGTGAACGATGCGACAGCCGAGTCTCGGTTCTATGTGGTGCTGCTCGCCGCGTTCGCGGCCATTGCCGTGGTGCTCGCCGCGGTCGGGATCTACGGCGTCATGAGCTATTCCGTGTCCAGGCGCACGCATGAAATCGGAATTCGTATCGCGCTCGGTGCGGAACCGTCGTCGGTCTTGGCGTTCATTGTCGGTCAAGGGATGAGACTGGCCATGTTCGGAGCCGGAGCCGGGCTCGTCGCCGCGTTCGGATTGACGCGACTCATGCGAGGCCTGCTGTACGGCGTCGGCGCAACCGATCCGGCAACGTTCGTCGTTGTGACGATGACGCTGTGCGCGGTCGCGCTTGCGGCGAGCTACTTGCCGGCGCGGCGCGCGACACGCATTGACCCGCTGGTGGCGCTGCGAACGGACTAGCGTTTACTGGCATCCACTGGCGGCGCCGCGGTGGGTGGCGGAATATTCGTCACCCCTTCCAGCCGGCGTATGCGCTCATTGCGATTGTTCCCATTCACGCTGCTCCTGGCCGCGACGGTCGCGGCGCAAGAAACACCCACTGAGCGTGAGTCGGCGCGCGACGTCGTGCACAAGCTCGATTCACTCCAACGATCGTTGGACCTTCCGGCGCTGGTGGCCAAGCTCACCGGGCCGAACGCGCCGCGCGATCAGGTCGTCGTCCGCGCGAAGGAGTTGATGGACACCGAGCTCCTCGCGCTCGGCGACGACATCACCCGACATCCGGAAATCGGCTTCGAGGAGAAGCGGTCGGTGCAGCTGCTCACCGACTATCTCAAGCGCCATGATTTCACAGTGCAGATGGGCACGCCCGGCCTGGCAACCGCGTTCGTAGCGCGATACACCAAGAGCAGCGGCGCGCCCAACCTCGGCGTCATCGTCGAGTATGATGCGCTGCGCGGAACCAAAGGCGCGTTTCACGGCGATCAACACAGCACGCAAGGACCGATCGGGATCGCCGCGGCAATCGCGATCGCGGAGTACCTGGCCAAGACCAAGACTCCAGGAAGTGTGACCATCTTCGGCGCTCCTGGCGAAGAGATGATGCCGCCGAACGCCAAGACCATGATGCATGAATCCAAGGTGTTTGACGGAATGGATGTGCTGATGCGCAGCCATTCGTCGAGCGCCACGAGCCGGCCCGCGGCGGGCTTTGGCACCTGCTGCATGAACATCGACGGGGTGAAGTACACGTTCAGCGGCGCACCAGCGCATCAACTGACGGCGTGGAATGGTCGCAATGCACTCACGGCCGTCATTCACCTGTTCGAGAACATCGACGCGATGCGGAGCAACATCCGGCCGGAGTCGCGCATTCAGGGTGTGATCACCGAGGGCGGCGCTGCGCCCAACGTCGTGCCTGATCACACGGCGGCCGACTTCTACATTCGCTATCCGGACGAGATCTATCTTGCGCAGCTGTCGAAGATGGTAGACGATGCCGCGCGCGGCGCCGCGCTGGCCACAGGCACCAAAGTGAAGATCGATCATTACGGAGCCGACCGCGACGGCATCGGCGTGGGGTCATTGAATGAAGTCGCGTTCGGCTACATGAAGAAGTACGGCGGCGCGGGTGCCCTCGCCGAACCCGGGAAGCCGCAGGGCTATGAGGAAACTGGAAGTGTTTCGAGCGCCATTCCGGGCATTGGGTTCAGCGCCAAGACGTCAAACGCGCCGAACCACACCTATGAGATGGAGCAGGACGCGCTCACACCCGTTGGGCATCAGGGCTTCACCGTTGACGCGCAGTCCATGGCCGCGTTGCTGTTCGACTTCGCAACGCGGCCGGACTATCGCGCCACCGTCAAGCGTGAGTTCGAGACCATCCGCGCGCTACACAATGAATATCTCGAGGCCCTTCGAAAAACCTACGTCGTTCCCAAGGTACCTGAGCCCTGAGGACGATTGACGCTTACTTCTTTGCCGGCGTTCCGAGCGGGCTCGGAAGTTTTGCCTCCGCGGCACTCGGCGTAGGCGGCTGTACCATTGCTGCCGAGGGATTGTCGAACAGCCCGCGCGACACCATCTGCGCCGCCAGCACGGTCTGAATGACGCTCGTGATGTTGTTCGTCGTCGATTCGGGCGCGCCGATGTCGCCGCTCGAGAACGTCACCATTTTCGCCTGCGCGAGCGCTTCGGCAATAGCCGGCGCGATCTGCGGCAGCATCTCGATCTGGCGATAGCGGAAATACGATTCGCCGCCGGCTTGGATCGCTTGATTCACCTTTTGGATGCTTTCCGCGGTCGCATCGGCGATTCGGCGAATTCTAATTGCTTCGGCGTCGGCGGATGCTTCGGCAGCGAGTCGGACACGCGCGGCGTCGGCGCGCGCCTGCGCGATCTGCGTTGCGTCGAGCTCCGCGGTGCGCTGCAAACCGGCGGCCTCCTGTCGCTTGGCTTCCGCCTGCGCGACGAGCGCCGCGTTCGACGCCTTGGTCTGCTCGAGCTCGCGCTGTTTATCGGAGATCGCGCGCTCGGCGTCGAGCTGCGCTTCTTTGGCGCGACGCGACTGCGTCGCCGCGACGATGTCGGCATTCGCCTGCGCCTCGGCGGCCGACTGACGACGACGTGCTTCAGCGACTTCCGACTGCACGACCTTGATGTTGAGCGAGTTGAAGATGAGTCCGAGGTCGGTGAGCTCGCGTGAGCATGCCTTGCGGATGATCACGGCGAGTGGATCGTCCTCGTCCTCGAGCGCCGTTGATTCCGCGGCGGTCATTGCGGTCGGTTCGATGTGGATGCGCGCCGGCAGCGTGCCGCCCGTTCCGGCGGGAAGCAACGCGCGGGAGTTCGGGGCGGCTTTCGCCGAGAAGAGCTGATCGTGCGTGAGCAGGTTCATGGCACGACGACCGGAGCTGGAGAGCAGATCAGTCAACGTGCTGAGTTGATCCGCGTCGCTCTTCGAGAAGAAGCGGTTGGCGGCTGTCTTGATGAGTTGGTCCGTGTCGCCGACGGAGACGATCGCGCTGGCAAGGACACGCACTTTGATCGGGCGCGGCGTTCCGTTCTCGTCGATATCGGCCGTTTGATCGGTAATATCGAGGTCGATGTTGATGACCTTACTCGAGATCGTCGTTCCGGTGGTGAGCAGTGGGATTTCCTTCGACTTGCCCGGGCCGCGATAGGTGACCGTGCCTCCCGCCAGCCAGCTCACGAGGCGAATCGTTCCCGCTTCGACGTTGCGCAGGAAACTCGCGACGATCATGGGTATGACGACTATGACAAACGCGATGACCAGGATGATGATCACGCCGCCCGACATCATGGAAGACATACACTACTCCTGAGAGGAGAAGGAAGACCGCTACTAAAGGAGAGAAACCGTGCAGCGATTGCGTGCGGCGTCGACTTCGTCGATGCGAACACGCTGTCCGGCGCGGACGCGCGCGCCGCCGAGCAGGCGATCGTTGGACTGCAGCGTGGCGAGAATCTGCATGACTTGTCCGTCGACTTCGACCGCCACGATCCCCTGACCGTTCGCGTCGAACGCCGTGACCGCCGTTGCTTCGTCGGAGACCGCGCTCTCGAGCGACTGCGCGGGCGTCGACGCAAATCGCATGGCGAAGTTCCAGAGCGGCGACACGACCACGCGCTCGAACAGCACGCCGCCGGCAACGGCGGCGACGAGCAGCAACGGCCCACCGAGCAGCGGACGGATCAATTCGCCCGCAACACCGAATCCGAGCGCGAAACTGAACAGGAAGCGCGGAGAGGCGATGGCCCAGAGTGCGCTGTTGACGGTGTCGCGCGATCCGTGTGCGTGTCCCGTCGCGGCGTGCGATCCCGCATGCGCGTGGCCGCCCGCGCCGTGCGCGTGTCCGGCATGGCCGGCATGGCCGGCATGTCCGTGTGAGCCGCGCGCGCCCGCTCCGTGCCCGTGGTGCCCGAGGCCGCTGAATGCCATCACGGCGAGGCCGGCGGCACCAAGCAACACACTCGAGATGTAGAGATCCATCGGAGGTTACGGGTCTGGAGAGCTTTCTGTACAAGATATTATAACGCAACGCCGCGGCCGAAGTTGCAGCACCGCGCATCGCGCGGCGCTGCCTCTACTTACGCCGCTGCGCCAGCGATCGCGTCTCCACTTGCATTTCGATCGGTTCGGTTTCCTCTCGGTCGGAATGCAATGGCGAAGAGTATGAAGACGGCGGCCGCACCGAGCGATGGCACCAGCCAAATGGCGTGCCAATCGTGTGTGACCTTGAGACACTCGTGCGCTGCCGCCGCCGCGTCGGTGCACGCAGTGTTTGCCGTTGCGTATCGGTTGACCACGGCGCCCGATGCGAACGCACCGACGAAATATCCCAAACCGTTGGTGACGAAGTTGATCATTCCCTGCGCCGCCGCGCGAATCTTCACACCGGCGCGCTGGTCGGTGTAGATCTGGCCGCCGACGAAAAAGAAATCGTAACACACGCCGTGCAGCAGAATGCCCGCATAGATGAGCCACATGCCGGCGCCCGGATTGCCGTTCCCGAACGCGAGATAGCGCAACGACCACGCAAGCATACCGGCGAGCATGATGATCTTGATGCCGAACCGGCGCAGCACGAACGGCAGCAACAGCATGAAGCCCACTTCGGACATCTGTCCGAACGTTTGAATGAACGCCGGCTCAGGAACCTTGATCTCGTTCAGAAACGGATTGGCGAACGTGTAGTAGAATTGCAGCGGGATGCAGAGCAGAAACGAGCCAAGCACGAAAATGAGGAAGTCGGTCTGCTTGAGCAGTTGCAGTGCATCGAGCCCGAGCGCATCTCTCATGTTGAACGGCTCGCCGGCGGCCTTCGGCGGTGTGTGCGGCAGCACCAGCGAATACGCCGCCATCACGATCGACGCGCCGGCGGCAATCTGCATCGGAAGAACGAGCGCGTCGGCATGCAGCACTTTGCCCACGAGAATACCGGCGGCGATCCACCCGAGCGTGCCGAGCACGCGGATGATCGGAAAGTCGCGAGTGGAATCGGCAACGTGATGGAACGAGACCGAGTTCGTGAGCGACAGTGTCGGCATGTAGCACAACGCGTAGAGAATCAGCAGCGGATAGAAGCGCGCGAAGGTCGTCTGCATCGAGACGGCCCACATGAGCGCGCCGCCAATGAGATGCAACAGCGCGAGCAGCTTTTCACTCGCGAAGAATCGGTCGGCGACGATGCCCATGAAGAACGGCGACACCAGCGCCGCGATGGCGGTCGCGCCGTACGCCAGGCCGATCTCAGGATCGGTGAAGTGGAGCGTTTGTCCGAGATACGTGCCCATCGTCACGAACCACACACCCCAGATGAAATACTGGAGGAACATCATCGCCGACAGCTTCGTCCGCGCGTCGTTCATTTGAGCTCCCGGATGCGCATGTTGCGAAACGCGAGCTCGCCGTTGTGGTCACCCTGCAACGCGATGTGCCCCTTCTTGGCGCGACCATAGTTCGGCCACGCGGAGAACTTGCTCGCTTTCACTTTCGCCTCCCAATCGGCGCTCCACATTTCGTAGTCCGCTTGCTTGAAGCCGTTGAGCCAATGCTCAACGTGAGCACCCTTGGCCACGATCCGAGTCGAGTTCCATTCGCCGATCGGCTTCACATGACCATCAGTCGCCGGGTACAGGCCATACGCGGCACCGGCTCGGGTGAGCGGTGTCTTGTTGTCGTCGGCCTTGATGTTGTCGAGCAGTTGATACTCGGGACCAGTCCAATAGATGTGGTCGTACTCTTCGGTGCCGCGATAGAAGATGCCGCTATTCCCCGCGACCCCGATCTTCCACTCCAGCTCGAGCTCGAAGTCCCCGAACTCGTCGCGCGAGACGATGTCGGCCACGGGACGCGTCTTGGACAGCACGCCGTCGACGAAGCTCCACCGCGACGGAATCGTGTCCGCTTTGTACCCGCGCCAGGCACTCGCATCGTTGAGGGAGCGCCAGCCGGACTGGGTTCGCGATGACGAGCCTTGCCCGCCGGGTGACGCTTGCACCAACGGCGGCGTGGGTCGGCACGCACCGAGTAGCAGAATGGTGCCGACGACAATCGGAGTGCTTCTCATCATCATCAGATTTTCCACCCGGTGCGATACTCGCGCGTGAGAAATTGATTGGCGTCGGGGGCGTTCGTGAACTCCATCTTGTCCGCGTCATAGATCACCTTGCGGCCCTGCCCCGCTCGCAGCGCCGCCACGCCCAGTACCATCGTCTCGTTCAGCATCGCACCGTACTCGAACGGGGAGCTGGCCTCGCCCTGTCCTTTGCAGGCGTTCACCCAATTCATCTGATGACTCTCGACAATGCGCGGAACGCTCTGCGGCACCGCGGCACCCGCCTGCGCCACCGACTCCGGAAAGAGGCGCGGTTTGTCTCCGTAGGTGTTGTGAATGAGAATTCCCTTATCGCCGATGAAGATGCCTCCGCCCTCCGAGTCGAACTTCACGTCGTCGGGCAGCCCATCCGGACGCGGCGGAAACAAGCCGCCGTCATACCAATTCACCTTCACCGCGGGCCGCGATCCAACCGCGGGAAATTGATAGTGCACCGTGCTCGCCATTGGAAAGGACACCGGCTTGGACGTTGGCCGCGTCCCTTCGGGCGAACCGGCCGGCGGCGGCACCGGCGCCGTGCCCCAGAGCGACGACGTTGCCTCGATGCTCGACGGATACGTCAAGCCGAGCGACCAGTACGCCTGATCGATCAAGTGCGCGCCCATGTCGCCAAGCGCGCCGCAGCCAAAATCGGTCCACCCACGCCACGTGAACGGATGATAGACCGGATGATACGGAATATCCTCGGCGACCGGACCAAGATATAGATCCCATCGCAAACCCTCGGGCATTGTCGGATTCACATTGGCCAACGCCGCCGCGAGTGCGTTGCTCACTGCGCGCACGTTGCCGTCCTTGAGCGTCGCCGCGGCTCCGTCACCGCCGATCGTCGGCCGCGGAAGTCCCTGCGCCCAGAAGCGCGCCGGACGATCCGTGTAGATGTGCACCTCGCGCACCGTACCAATGACTCCGGCGCGGATCCATTCGACCACGCGGCGCGTTCCGTCGCCCGAGTGACCCTGGTTGCCCATTTGCGTGACGACCTTGTTCTCCTTCGCCAGGCGCTTGAGCAGGCGCGACTCGTAGACGGAATACGTCAGCGGCTTTTGGACGTATACGTGCTTGCCGGCGCGCATCGCAGCGGCCGCGACGGTCGCGTGCATGTGATCGGGTGTTGCCACGATCACGGCGTCGAGGTCCTTCTGCTTTGCGAGCATTTCGCGAAAATCCACGAACTTCGCCGCTTTTTGATACTTCTCACGAAAGGCCAATGTCTCCGGACTGGGGGCGGCGCCCGCCCTGCCCCCGCCGTTTCCGCCCATCACGTTTTTCTCCATGAACGCCGGATCGACGTCGCAGAACGCGACGAGATTTTCGCTGGCCACTGAGCGCGCATTGCCGCTCCCCTGCCCACCGCAGCCGACCACCGCGATGTTCAGCATCGAACTGGGCGCCACATAGCCTTTGCCGCCGAGCACGTGGCGGGGAACGATCATCGGAAAGCGTGGAGCGACGACGGCACCGAGCGCCAGCTTGCTCGCGTCGGCGACGAAGTCGCGGCGGGTGATCTCTTCCTTCTTGGACATCAAGGCCTCCGTGGATGAATCCGACTCGGTGTGGCGGCCAACAACTCCTACGGCTGGCGCGCAGGCTGCCAATCGCCGCGCGCGACTGCCGGCATGAACTTGTCGAGCCCTTTCGGTGGAAACGACAACGTCTTCCCCTGCTCGGCGCTCTGATACGCCGTCATGAGTATTTTTACAACCTCGAGCCCGTCGTCGAACGTGAGACGCGGCGACTCCTTGCCGAGGAAGACGCGGACAAAATGGCGGTCCTCGGCCTCATATCCGTACGCCGCCGCTTCGTTCGCCACCACCGGCATCAACCCGATCTCGGCGTTCTGCTTTTCAACGAGATCTTCCCCGGCCCGTCCCCGCACGGCGCGTGAGAAGAACAGTTTGAGCCCGCTGTCGAGCGTGTTCCATGACATCGAGTACTCAGGTCCGAGCAGTTCTGCCGACAAACGCAGTCCCGCGCCCACGAAGCTCCACGATGTCGATGCCTCGCCGATCACGGTGTGTCCATCGTCCGTCTCGAACTCGATCGTCGTGCTGGCGAAATCCTCGGCGGGATGTTTTGAGTAGTCTACATCTTTGCCCATGGACTTCTGCAATTGCTTTGCGTATTGGGGCCGCGACCACTTGAGGCTGGCGATGTGCGCCGTCACGCGTACGGGACGCACGGTGGACAGCGGCGCGCCCGGTTTTGTGAGCAAATGGCGAACGACCAGCGCCGAATGGCACATCATGTCGTTGAGTACGCCGCCGCCCTGCAAGTCGCCGCGCCAGAACCACGGCATGTGCGGTCCGCTGTGTTCTTCCGCCGCGCGCGCGAGGTACGGGCGACCGGTGGTGGCTGCGCCTCGCGCCCACAACAAATCGCGACCGGCCTCGACCTGCGGGGCGAATGCCTGATTTTCGAGGTATCCGTGCAAAATCCCTGTTCGCTTCACCAGTTCGGCGACGCGTTTTGCTTCAGCGACGTTTCGCCCCAGCGGCTTTTCGCACGCGATGCCGGCGAGCGTTCCCTTTCCGCTCTCGATCGCGTGCACGATCTCTTCGACGTTCTCAATCCGCGCGTGATTTGGACCCGTCAGCCAGATCGCTTCGATTGCCGGATCGGCCACCATCTCGGTGATGGATTTGTACGCCTTCGCCGCGCCGACGTCGAGCGTTCGCGCAAGCGCCGCCGCTGATTCAGCGTTCTTCTTGTTTGGACTCCACACGCCGAGCACGTCGGCGTCGCGCACGCCGCGGAACGCCTGCATGTGAAAGCGCGCGTTGAAGCCGCTGCCGATGAAACCAATCCCGAGCCGGCGCGATGCGCCGTTGGCCGCGTTCTCAGTCCTCATTTCGCTTCAGGGGCGATGCGGGTTTGCATGAGATCGTAGCTCACTCCGAGTTTGGCGAGCGCCGCCGGCGGACATCCGTCGTAGCCGGGATTGAACACGTTGCCCATGTATTGCAGGTCTTTCCAACCAATGGCGCTGGAGAAGAAGCCCGACGCCGTCATGTCGCGAAACCGATTGAAGAAGGTGACGCCGTAGCGCATTTCCGGCGTGGCCTTGTTGGGAAAGGCGATGTCGTCCAGTACGGCGCGTCGCTGCGCGTCGCTCGCGTCGATGAATGTTTTGTGAAAGCGTTTCTGGCATTCAGTGTCGAGCCAACCGAGCCCGCCGCGCATCGCGATCTGATTGTTGACGCTCGCGTCTTTCTCGGCAAGCAGAAAGTCCATGTACTCGGGGACCTTTGCGTCGGTGGCGCTGCCGGAACGCTCGTCGCTGGGAAGCACGTAGTCGGCGAGCATGTGAACGGTCTTCCACTCGTGCGCGTTGAAGAACCTTGGCGCGGCCGCGGGAGTTTGCGCCGCGGCTGCCGACGTGACGCCCGGAACGAGCGGTGTTTTTGGCTGCTGCAGTCCGAACGCAGCCGCAGCTGGCACGGCGCCGAGAATCTGCAGCGCGCGACGTCGGGAAACCTGCCCCCCTCCGCTCTCTTTCGCTTCGGCGCCGTTCGGCGAATCGTGGTCGATGCCGCTCATATCGCCCCCGCCTTTCGCTGCTGCGCGATGTAGTCGCTCGTGCGCCACGCCAGCGCGAGGATCGACCACGTGGGATTCTTGTCGGCCTGCGACACGAACGGACTGCCGTCGGCGACGAACAGGTTCTTCACATCGTGCGCTTGGCAGTTGGCGTTGACCACCGACTTGGTCGGATCGTTGCCCATGCGGGCGCCGCCCAACTCGTGGATGATCGTGCCGCCGTCGGCGAGGCCGTAGCCGCGGTCACGCCCAGGCATCGGGCCGTTCGGTGTTCCGCCCATGGCCACGATGAGCGCGCGAAAGGTCTCTTGCATGTGCTTCGCTTGATTGTATTCGTAATCCGTGAACTTCCAGTGGAAGCGAAGCACCGGAATTCCAAAGCGATCCACCGTAGTTGGGTCGAGCTCGCAGTAGGAGTCCTCGTTGGGAATCATCTCGCCGCGCCCGTCGAAGCCGATGCTCGCACCATAGTACTTTCTGTAATCGGCCTTGAGCTGCTTTCCGTAGCCGCCACCGTTGTTCCGCTGAATGCCCCCGCCAAACCCCGAACCGGGCTGGCCCGCGCCGCCATACACTTCTATATGGTAGCCGCGCGGGAAGTCGAGCTTCTTGTTGTCGAGCCACCACGGCATATACACGTGCATGCCGCCCACGCCGTCGTGGTTGTGCGGAATGTGGTCCTCGAGCGCGGGAATGTGTCCGGAAACACCGGCGCCCGTGGTGTCGGTCAAGTATTTTCCGGCGATGCCGCTCGAGTTTGCCAGCCCGTTTGGAAATTTGGGCGATTTAGAGTTCAGTAACAAGCGCGCCGTCTCCATCGCACTCGCCGCCAGCACCACGACCTTCGCCTGAATATGCTCGTCGGCGCCCGTGTTCTTGTTGATGTACGACACGCCGCTCGCCAACCCATTCGAATTCACCGTGACTTCACGGGCCATCGCGTTGGTGATGAGCGTCAGCTTTCCCGTTGCCAACGCCGGCGCAATGAGCACGTCACCGCTCGAGAAGTTCGCCTTCACTTGGCAGCCGCGATTGCACTGGCCGCAGTAGTGGCACGCCTGACGGCCGGGCAATGCCTTCGTGGTAATCGAAAGGCGCGCCGGAATGCACGTGATGTTGAGCTTGTCCGACGCCTTCTTCACGAGCAGCTCATGACATCGCGGTTTCGGCGGCGGCTGAAAGATGCCGTCGGGGGCGTTGCGCAATCCTTCGTTCGATCCGTAGAGACCAATAAATCGATCGACGTTGTCGTAATACGGCTTGATGTCGTCGTAGCCAATCGGCCAATCGTCGCCCAGTCCGTCGAGCGTTTTGCGGCGGAAGTCGTCGGGGCCGAAGCGAAGCGAGATGCGTCCCCAGTGATTCGTGCGACCGCCGAGCATGCGCGCCCGCCACCAACTGAACTGCGTGCCCGGCGCCTTCGTGTACGGCTCGCCGTCAATCTCCCAGCCGCCGTCGCACGCGTCGAACTCGCCGAACGGCCGCCCGTGAATCGACGCGCCGCGGTGCGGCGTCGCGTAGCTCGGCACCATCATCTTGCTGTCGCGCGACGCGAACCAGCTCGGTCCAGCTTCGAGCATCGCCACGCGCGCGCCGGCTTTCGTGAGCACGTAGGCAGCCATTCCACCGCCCGCGCCTGAGCCGATGATGCACACATCGTACACTGGTCGTTGCTGCGCCATGATGATTCAGAATTCCAGGTTAGCGAGGTAACGGTAGCTTGCCGCAGCGCTCGCGATGGGGTCGGCCGGTTGATCGTGCTCCACGAAATAGTGCTCGATCCCCTTGGCGCGCGCGAAGATTGTCTTGAAGTCGATCGTCCCCGCTCCCACGTCGGCCATCTTGTTGTCCGGCGGTCCCATCGAGTCCTTCACGTGCAGCATCTTGAACCGCCCGGGATACCTGGCGAGCAGGTCGAGCGGACTGCCGCCGCCGTTCACGACCCAATAGATGTCCATCTCGAAGCTGACCAACGCGGGATCGGTCTCGCTGATCAAAATATCGAGCGGCATCACATCGCCAATCTTCTTCAGCTCGGTGTTGTGATTGTGATAGCCAAAGCGAAAGCCCGCGCTTTTCACCTGCGCCGCCGTTTTGTTGAATTGCTCGGCGACGCGCTTCCAGTCGTCGGTCGTCTCGCGCTTGCCGTTGGGCAGCGACGGCACCGTGATCCATTCGTGCCCCACCGTCTTGGCGTCGGCAAACGTCTTGGCGGGTTCCTTCTCGATGAGGTCGATCCCAATGTGCGCCGACGGCGCCGTCAGACCGTTTTGCTCGAGAAGCTCGCGGACCTCGGCGGCCGGATGATTGTAGTAGCCGGCGAACTCGATCTCCTTATAGCCGATCTTGGCGAGTTGGCCGAGTGCGCCGGCAAGATCCGAAGTGGCAAGTCGGCGAAGTGTGTAGAGCTGAATGCCAACGCGATCCAGCTTCTGCGGCGCCAGGACCTGTAGCAACGATTGGGCGTTCAGACCGCGGCCAGCCCCCGCGATGGCGGCGGTCACCGCGCCAAGCGTGGTGAAAAAATTCCGACGGTTTTGTGTCATCGAATAGTGCGCGCGATCTCGGTGCGGGACAGTGCGCTAACATGGCCCGGCCCCAGGCTTGCTGCAACCAGCCCGTCACGGAATTAGCCACGCCCCAGCTCGCGTAAATGCGCCGGTGCAAGCGACCAGCAGAGCGAGCCGCCGCCTTCCTTGGGCGCGTCGTCGAATTGGATCAAGCAGGCCGCCCCCTTCTTGAGCTCGATGCCCGACCGCTCCACGCCCGTGAGCAGCCAGGTCGCAAGGGCGCTCAAATGCGGCTCATGGCCAACGATGGCCACCACCACGTGATTGGCGCGCGCCGCCAACCATTCCGCGAACCCGGCGAGCGATGTTCCCGGAATTAAAACGGATGTCGTCTCGATCGGGATGCCTTTGTACTCCGCGGCGACGACGGCTGCGGTCTGCTGCGCGCGAATTAGCGGGCTCGCGGCGAGGAGATCGATCGGGCCCACGATCTTCCGTAGGCCGCGGGCGACGCGAACCATCTTTCGCCTGCCCTGATCGGTGAGGGGTCTCGCATCGTCGCCCTGACCCGTTTGCGCCCAGACGTTCTTATCCTCGGCGATCGCGTGGCGAATGATCAGCAGTTTCATGGCCGGTAAATTCGAGAATGGTCACGTGCACCAGACTCGAGTCTACGGTGGCGCGGGTCGGCAACGATAGTCCTCGACTACGTCCTAGGCGTTCCGCAGCGCCATCGCCGGATCGACGCGTGCGGCGCGGCGCGCCGGCACGTACGCCGCGGCCACGCCAGCCACCCCAACCAGGAGCGCTGCTCCTCCAAAGACCAACGGATCGAATGGTCTTGCGCCGTACAGTTCGCTCGCCAAGACTTGCGCAGCGCCCGCCGACACGAGGAAGCCGATCGCCAGTCCTTTGATCACCGAACGCGAGCTCTCGCGGAGGACGAGCGTAGTGACACTCGCCGCCGACGCGCCAAGCGCCGTCCGAATCCCGATTTCGCGGGTTCGATTTTGCACCACATACGCGAACACCCCGAACACGCCGACGCCGGCCAACACCAGCGCGATGAGTCCGAGGATCGCCGCGAGCATCGCCACCGTCTGCAGCCCCGCAAGCTGCTGATCAATGTTGCCGGCGATGGAATCGACGTGAACGATCGCCCGCGAATCGATGCGCGTCGCAAGCGCGGCAGCCGCCTCGGTGATCGCGGGGATCGCCGGTCGCATGAGCATGACGGGAAGCGAGCGCGGTTGTATTGGCCGAAGCATGATCGGGTCGACGCGGTCCACGCGGTACATGTTCGCGTTTTTGAGCACGCCCACGACGCGTCGCTCGGTTCCGTCGACAACGATCTGCCCGAGCGGGTTTTCCCCAGGCCACAGGTCGGCCGCCAACGATTGATTCACGAGTACTGCTTCGTCGCCGTCCGTCGCCGCCAAATTGCGCCCCGCCACGATCGAAAGGCCGAGGAGACCAACAAATTCGGGTGATACATCAAACACGCCGGACGTATGCTGCTTCCCAACAGATTCCCCAGCGAGGTGAAAATGCGCGACGTGCCGCGAGCCCATTGGCGCGCCATTCGTAAAGGCGACTCGCACACCGCTCAGATTGCGACTCCCCTGAATGAGCTGTTGCGCGAATGCAATACTGCGGAGTGAATCGGATGACCCGGGCAACTCGAACGTAAGAATGCCCACGTCCGTTGTCGCGAACCCAGGATTGCGATTGCGTCCGTGTTGGATGCCGCGCACGAGTAGTCCGGCGTTGACGAGGAGGAGCAGGCTGATTGCCACCTGAGCCGCCAATAGATTTCCGCGGAGCCCCCCACTCGTTGCTCCGCGTTGCACTCGCCCATCTCCAGACTTGAGTACGGCGGAGACGTCGGAGCGCGTGGCGTGAAGCGCTGGTGCGAGTCCGAAGGCCAGGCAGGTCAGCGCGACAAGCCCGGTCGCCGCGACGATCACGACGACGTCGGGAGCAAAGTGCCAGGACAGGCTGCTGAAAACCCGGTTCATGATCACCGACGGAAGCACGTATGAAATCGAGACTCCGACCACGCCCGCCGTCGCCGCGAGCAGCAGGCTCTCCGTCATCAGTTGGCGAATGATGCGTCCTCGGCTCGCGCCGAGCGCGAGCCGAACAGCGATCTCTCTCGCGCGCGCGGTCGCGCGAGCCAGCAGAAGGTTGCCGACGTTCGCGCAGGCAAGTAACAAAACGAGAACGACCGCGACGAACATCAGGGTGAACGTCCCGGCCGCCGTTCGAAGCTTGGCTGGATTTGGGAAGAACGTCGTTGGGATCAAGCGCACGCCGAAATCGTCGACGCGGTTCTTCGCGCTGAAGCGTTGATTCAGCATGCGGAGCTCCGCGAGCGCCCTCTCTCTAGTGACCCCCGTCGCAAGACGCCCCGCCAACCTCGATTCACTGAACTCTGACGACGGATTGGTGAGTTGAGCTCGTACGGCGGGTTGATTCGGCCGAAGCAAGAGCATCGCCGCCAACGGCAGCCACGCGTCCTTGCGTTCGGTTGTCGTGCCGGTGAATTCGCGCGCTGCCACGCCGACGATCGTGAACGGCACGTCGTCGATTCGCACGGTCGTGCCAACCACATGAGGATCTGCCCCAAATCGATTCCGCCAGAGCGCATCACTGATGACGGCAACGGAACGCGGATCGTCGAGGCGATCTTCGTCGGCGACGAAGCCGCGGCCCAGCCCCAGTCCAAGGCCAAGCAATTGGAAGTAGTTGCCGCTCACAAAATCGACGGCGGCCGGGCTGCCGTTCATCGCAAGCTGGCACTCGTCATTCACACCGCCCAGACAGCGAACGCCAAAGATTCCACGAAACGACTGTGCGTGCTCGTTGAAATAGCGAACCTCGGTCGGCGAGAATCCGGGTCCGCGTTCCGCGATGATCGTGAGCATTCGCGACGGATCGGGCACCGGCCATTGCTGCCGGAGCACAGTGTTGGAAACGGTGAGTAGCGTCGTTGTCATCGCGATGCCGACCGCCAGCGTCGAGATCGCCGCCAATGCGTAGCCCGGCGACGCGCGCAGATTGCGCAGCGCGTATTGAATGTCTCGAAACACCGAATCGACGTTCGCCTCCCATCCAGCGGAACGAACGTGCTCCTTTACCTGCACGGCACCGCCGATCTCCAGGCGCACTTCACGCTCCGCGCGCTCGCGCGTCAGACCGCGTTGCATGCGTTCGCGAATCGTCAGGTCCATCCAATGTCCCAATTCGTCGTCGAGCTCCTGATCGACGATCCGACCGCGAACGAGACGTCGTAGCCCGCCCACCGCATGCTTCCAGAGAGACATCAGAGCCTCGCGTTGTTTGGCGTCGGAATCATTCGCGACGCAGAGCAGTCATGGGGTCGACGCGCGCGGCGCGCCGCGCCGGAATCCAACACGCGGCGCCCGCAACGCCGGCAAGTACGACGCCCACAGCAACGAACGTCGCGGGGTCAGTCGCGCTGACAGCGAAGAGCAGGTGCGACATCACGCGCGTGAGTCCGAACGACAATGCCAGTCCAATGAGAATGCCGATGCTCGGCGTCCGCATGCCGTGACCAACCACGAGCCTCACGACATCCATTGGTGAAGCCCCGAGCGCAATGCGCACGCCGATCTCGCGCCGACGTTCGGCGACGCCGTAATGAACCACTCCATAGATCCCGACCGCGGCCAGCACGAGCGCCAATGCCGCGAACGCTGCCAGCAGCCACGTCTGGAACCGTCGCTCGGCAGCGAAGTCGGCGAGTTGACGATCGGCCGTGGACACGTTGACCACCAAGGCGTTCGGAAACGCTGCGGCAATCAGCTGCCGGATAGTTGGCGCTATCGCGAGCGGATCGCCGTGCGTACGCACGAGGAAATCCGCGCGTGCCAGCGGCGACGGGATGTACGGGCCGTAGTACTCGGGAATGGCCGTCCGCTCGAGGCCCTGGCGGTGCATGTCGCCCACCACACCGACGACCACGTACCAGTACGTTTTGTTCGTGGGATCGATGCAGAAGCGCTTTCCGATCGGATCTTCATCGGGGAAAAAGCGACGAACGAATGCGTCGTTCACAACGACGGGCTCTGGAATCGCGTGCTGTTCCTTTTCATCGAGCGACTGCTGCGTTCTCACGCCCGTCCACAATGCGCGGATTTTCTGTTGCACGTCGTCACGGGTCAATGATCTCCCAAGCCGCAGCGGAACGTGCATCGCTGAGAAGAAGCCGGGGGTCACCGACGCTTCGTTGAGCTCACCAGCGGCCAGCGAGCCCGCCCGTCCTGGAATGGTGATCGAACCGTTGCCCTGCCTGCTAATGAACATGTCATCGGTGAATCCAACGGCTCCGACGCCCGGAACACTCTGAACGCGGGCCATGAGGTCGTCCATTCGCTGCACTCGGGCTCGTGCTCTCGTCGGCGCTGTCCGCGACGTCTGCGTGTTTTCCTCGGGTGTGGGTGGAGTTTCGGGGGGAAACTCGACGCGCACGGTGAGCACGCTGTGCGGATCAAAACCCGCGTCCACCGACTGAACGCGACCAAGGCTCCGGATCAGCAGTCCGGCGCCCGCGAGCAGCACGATCGCCAACGAGCATTCGACGATTACCAGAAATCCTCTGCCCCGGCGAAACCGGGCGCCAACCACGCTCCCGGCCTCTTTGAGCGATTCACTCGCATCGGTAGCGGAGATTCGAAACGCGGGCGCCAGTCCAAATATCACGCCGGCAACGAGCGACAACACGCCGGCAAACGCGAGCACCCGCGCGTCGACCGCGATCTCGTCGATGCGCGGAATCTGCGACGCAGCGATCGCTGCGAGCACACGCGTTCCCCAGGCGGCGATCAACAGACCGAGCGCTCCGCCGCAAAGCGCCAGCACGATACCCTCAACTGCGAGTTGCCGAATGAGCCGGCCGCGGCCGGCGCCGAGCGCACGTCGAACAGCAAACTCCTGCTGACGCGTTGCGCCGCGCGCGAGAAGCAAGTTGGCGACGTTCGCGCAGGCTACGAGCAGCACGAACCCAACGGCGCCCAGTAGAACCCAGAGCGCGGATTGAAGATTCCTGCCGGCGATGAAGTCGAGCATCGGCTCGACGTTCGCCGAAAAGCCCGGGAAGTCCTGGACGTCGCTCTTATATGTCGCCGACAACTGACTGCCGATCCGCGCCAGATCGGCGCGAGCATCGTTCATCGACGCGTTGGGTTTGAGCCGAGCGATCGCCGTCCATCGGCGCGCCCACGCCGGAAAACGCTCGCTGCTTTCCCGAGTGAAGCGCCAATACGTCGTCGCCGGCGTCCAGAATTCCGTCTGCTTGTCCGGGAAGTAGAAGGTCGCCGGCATGACGCCAATGATCGTGAGGCTACTCCCGCCGTCTCTGGCGTCTTCGATCGTCATCGTTTTTCCGATGATGTCCGATGCGCCGCCGAACCGACGCTGCCAGAACGCGTAGCTGATGACGGCGACCGGTGCACGGTTTGCCTCTTCACTCGTTGAGATAGCGCGGCCGCGAATGGGCGCTACGCCGAGCAGTGGAAGCAGATTGGCCGAGACCAGGCCCGCTCGCGTGCGTTCGCGAGGCCCGGCGCCTGTTCCAGTGCCGGCGAGCGTTCTTCGTTCAGTGTTGTAGAATGCGACGTCGAGCAGGCTGCGGCTGTCACGTTGCCAATCACCGATCGTTCGAAAGGCGGTGCCTTCCTGGTGGAGCCCGCGCCGCACGTCGTCGGTCCAGATGAGCGCGAGGCGGCTCGCGTCCCGATAGGGAAGTGGGCGCAGCATCACCGCGTTCACGACGCTGAACATCGCCGTGTTTGCGCCAATGCCGAGCGCCAGGGTGAGCACGGCGATCACGCTGAAACCGGGATTGCGGCGCAGCCCGCGGACTGCGAAGCGAGCATCGTGCGCCATCGTTTCGAGAGCCGCCTCCCAGCCGCCGGAACGAACTTGATCCTTTGTCGCTTCCACGCCGCCAAACTCGATCCACGATGCGCGTTCGGCGGATTCGCGTGAGAGGCCGGTGCGCATTTTTTCGTCGACGGAGAGCGCGAGATAGTGGCGCACTTCATCGTCGAGCTCTCGTTCGACGTGTGCCTTCTTGAATAGCCGCCGCAACCCGAGCACAATGGCGCGCGGACTCATCGACACACCTAGGCCTCGAGCAGGCGCGCGACGGCGGCGGTGCGCCGCTCCCATTCGCGCGTCTCCGACTTGAGTTGCTTGCGTCCCTTATTCGTGAGTCCGTAGTACTTGGCTCGCCGGTTGTTTTCGGTGGCGCGCCAGTCTGGTTCGATCAGCCCGTCGCGCTCCATTCGCTGAAACGCGAGTAGCAGCGAGCCTGGGTTCACTTTGAAGACGCCTTTGCTGATTTGCTCGATCCGCTTGGTGATCCCGAAGCCGTGCATCGGCGCGAGACTCAGGCTCTTGAGAATGAGCATGTCGAGCGTGCCTGCGATCATGTCGGACATTGAATGGTCTGCGGATTTCGTCGCCGGACGAGCGCGGATGGACTGCTCCACTTGGTGCCCAAGATGTACGCCGACAGCATGGGATCGTTCATCTTGGTTGTCAAGATGGAAGTTTTCGTGTCAGGGGTGTCCCTACACACCTCTCGCCCCCATGGCCGATACTCGTACGGGAGCAGCCGAACCACGGCGCGCGCCACTCCATCTCGAGTGGCGTTCCCTTCTATTTCTCCGAGACAGCGTTGCGCCTTCCCACCTCCACCGTCCGCGGTGGGCTCTTCGCGCTCAGCACCCTCGCCGCTCTGCTTCCCGCGCTCGGGCAGGCGCAGAACAAGAAGCCGGGGAGCGACGAGTCGCTGCTCCTTGGCGAGATACCGTCGGTGTTCGGGGCGTCGCGCTTCGACCAGGCGGTCACCGAAGCGCCGGCATCCGTGAGCGTCATCACGTCCGAAGAGATTGCGACGTATGGCTGGCGCACGTTGAGCGAGTTGCTTCGCACCGTGCGCGGCTTCTACGTGACCGACGATCGGACGTACACCTACGTCGGCGCACGCGGGTTTTCCCGCCCAGGCGATTACAACACGCGCATTCTCGTGCTGTTGGACGGCGTTCGGGTCAACGAACACATCTTCGATGGCGGCTACTCGGGGAACGAAGGTCTCGTCGATCTGAACACGGTCGATCGCGTCGAGATCATTCGAGGACCCGGCTCGACCGTGTACGGCAACAACGCGTTGTTCGGCGTCATCAACGTCATTTCCAAGCGTGGGCGCGCCGAGCGAGGTGTCACGGCGACGAGCTCGATCGGGAGCTTTGGCAGTAACGAGATGGCGATCCGGGCGGGCGAACGCACGGCGTTCGGCCTCGAGTTCTTCGGGAGCCTCAGCCGGCTTCGCGTCGCCGGACAGGATCACTACTACCCTGAGTTCGATACGCCGCTCAACAGCCACGGTGTGGCGGCGGGGCGTGACGCGGAACGGCGCGATAACGCCTTTGCAAAACTCGAATGGGGGTCCTGGGCGTTAGAGGGCGCCGGCAATCTGCGCGACAAGACCGTGCCAACGGCGTCGTACGCCACGCTGTTCAACACCGGACACGAGACGGTGAGAGACGTCTCCGGAACAGTCGCGCTGCGGTATTCCCGGGGCGCCGGCGAAAGCTCGAACCTCAGCGGATCCGTCTCGCTCAACCGGTACGACTGGTACGGCGACTTTCCGTACTCCGACGCGACCGCGGTGAACTGGTCGCATGGCCGATGGTCCGAGGCAGAAGCGCAATACACGCGCCTCGTGTTCGGAAAGAATCGCGTCGTGACCGGCGCGGCGTACACGCACAACTGGCGCCAGGAGCAAGGGTCGGCGACCGCCGAGGGCGAGACGCCTTATTTCCTCGACAACACGACGAGAGACACCTACGGCCTGTTCGTGCTCGGCGAGTTCCGACTCAGTGAGCGGTTGATCATCAACGCCGGACTTCGGGACGATCACGCCTCCGGACTGGCCGACAGTTGGAATCCTCGCGGCGCGCTGATCTATTCGCTCGGCGACGGATCCGCTCTCAAGGTGCTCTATGGGTCGGCGTATCGCGCGGCAAACAACTATGAGCGTTTCTATAGCGACGATGGTATTTCGCAGGAAGCAAATCCCGCTCTGACACCGGAGCGCGTGACCACGTTCGAGATTCTCGCCGAAAAGTTGCTCTCGCGGCACGTGAAGGGAACGGCGTCCGTCTACCAGTATCGCGCGCGGCAGCTGATCAACGCCGCGGTGGACGAGACGAACGGACTCCTCCAGTTCAACAATCTCGGACGCGCGAACGGTGAAGGGATCGAAACCGAAGTGGAGCTCGAGCTGGGAATGCTCACCGGTCGCGCGAGCTACGCGCTGCAGCGCGCCTGGGATCCGGAGATCGGCGGTCGCCTGTCCAACTCCCCGCAACATCTTGGCGCGCTGAACCTCTCCGTGCCCATCGCGTCCGGACGCGCCCGCACCGGTTTCGAAGTGCGCGGCATGAGCACGAGAATGACGCCGGCGGGCAATGCAGTCCCCGGACACGTCGTGGCCAGCGTCGTGTTGAGCAGCCGTCGGCTGGTCAAGGGCGCCGAGTGTTCAGCGGGCGTCTTCAATGTCTTCAACGCGGTGTATAGCGATCCCGTCGGCGAGGAGCATCTCGAGAAATCGATTCGACAGGACGGACGGGCGGTGCGCTTGTCGCTGGGTTATGCGTTCTAGCGTTGGTCGCGTTGCCCGCGCGCTGTTCGCCGTTGCCCCGCTCACCCTTCTGCTTCCCGGCCCAATCGGCGGACAGAGTGAGCGACAGAGTGAGCGACATGTCGCATCCGCTCGCGTCGTTGTGCTGCAGGAGTCTCCGTCCGGTCCGTCGCGTGAGCTCCTGGACGGTTTTCGGAAACGACTCGAACAGCTCGGCCGGCGCGTCGAGCTCATTGTCGTCGATGTCGACGCCGAATTCGTCAAGCCGGCGAGTGGCGGCACGGACCTGGTTCTGGCACTCGGCTCGCGCGCCACCGCGCTCGCAGCGACCGAGTTTCGCGGCACACCTGCGATCGGTGCGCTGCTCACGCGCGAAAGCGCCTTGCCCGACGGCAGCCAGGCAGCGCCAGTCGTGTTGGAATTCCCGCTCGAAGTGGAACTGGAGTGGATGCGGCGCATTTTGCCGAAGGCGCATCGCGTTGGCGTGTTGTTCAGCACTGACGAGAACGCCCGCATTGTCGCCCGCGCGAGAGAGATCGCGAAAGGCCTTGGACTGGAGATCATTGCGCGGCGTGTGGCGAATCCGTCCGATATCCCCGCCGCACTGTCCGCCCTCGCGGGAAGCGCCGATGTGTTATGGGGCATACCGGACGAAGTCGTTCTCACGCCCGAGACGGCAAAGGCCGTGTTGCTCGCGTCACTGCGGAATCGTGTGCCCTTCGTGGGACTGTCGTCGCCGTGGGTTCGCGCCGGCGCGATTTACGCGCTGGAGCGGGACTATTCGGATCTTGGAGCACAAACCGCCGATCTCGCCGTTCGCGTGCTCGACGGAGCCTCGTCACGAACGTTGGCGGCGGTACGTCCGCGTCGAGTGCTCTATGCGCTCAACGCGCGCAGCGCCGAGTTGATGCACGTGAGTCTCTCCGCCGAGCTGCTGAGCAGCGCGTCTGAGGTGGTGCGATGACGCTGCCCCGACCGTTTTCCGGCGTGCGTCTTCGCGGGCTCGGGCTGAAGGTCGCGCTCCTCGTTTTCGGCGCGGTCTTCATTACGCGAGCGATGGGTGCCGTGTACCTGTTGTCGAGCGAGCATCGCCAATCGCGACGTGCGCTCCAGGCTCGCGCCACTGCGATGGCGCAGCTGATCGCCGCTAACAGCGAGTTCGCGGTATACACGGGCAACACTGACGAGTTGCGTCCCGTTATCGAACGTCTCAATCAGATCGAAGACGTGGTGTACCTTCGCATCGTTCGCGCGTCGAACGACCTGGTTCTCGACCGGCGGCTCAACAGGACGTTCACGTCGGTCAGCCTTCCGAGCGTGGACGGCGCGCCGGCTGGCGATACCACGCTCACGCGGCCACTGACGGTCGGCGGAGAGCAGGTGCTGGACATCGTCGTGCCAATTTTGACGCCGCCAGGGGAAGCGCTCAGCAGCGATCCCCTTTCGACGGCAGCCACGTTGAAGAAAGCGCCGCTCGGTGTGTTGCAGCTCGGGGTGAGCCTGCGCCCGTTGCTCGTCCGAGAGCAGCGCGCGCTCGTTAGCACCTTTATCGCGACGGTCGTGCTCCTGATCCTTGGCGTGCCGGTGGTGCTCATCTTCACCCAGCGCGTCACGGCGCCACTTCGGACCCTGGTCGATGCCGCGCACGCGATCGGCGAGGGCCGGCTCGAACCGATGGAGCACATCAGCACGAACGACGAAATTGGAACGCTCGCGAGATCGTTCGATCTCATGGTGAACAAACTCCGCGCGTCGCGCGCTGAGATCGATGACAATCAACGAACGCTGGAGAATCGTGTTGCTCAGCGGACGGCCGAGGTCGAGGCGGCCCGCGGGGCAGCGGAAGTCCAGGCGAAGCGCGCCGAAGAAGCCAGCCGCGCCAAATCGCAATTCCTCGCCAACATGAGTCACGAAATCCGTACGCCGATGAATGGCGTGATGGGGATGCTCGAGCTCCTGGGCCGCACCGACTTGACGCCACGACAGCGTCGGTTCGCCGACACCGCCAACGGATCGGCGGAAGCGCTGCTCGAGCTGATTAATGAAGTGCTCGATTTCTCGAAGATCGAGGCCGGACGGATGGAGTTGCACCGGACCGAATTCGATCTTGCCAGAACGGTGGAAGACGTCTGCGAAATGCTGGCGCCGCGGGCCCATCAGAAACAGCTCGACCTTGTTCCGCGCCTTGCGCCGGATGTACACGCCGCCGTGTTCGGCGACGTCATGCGTGTTCGCCAGGTGTTGCTCAATCTCGTTGGCAACGCGGTGAAGTTCACCGAAGCCGGCACGGTGCAGGTGCGAGTAACGATCAGTGAGGAGTCGAGCGCGCATCAAGTCGTTCGCTTCGAGGTTCAGGATACCGGCATTGGCATTGCGCCGGAGCACGTCGGCTTGCTGTTTCAGCCGTTCGTTCAGGGCGACTCGTCAACGACGCGCCAGTTCGGTGGGACCGGCCTCGGACTCGCCATCGGCAAGCAGCTGGTTGGCCTGATGGGCGGCGAGATTGGCGTGGACTCGAACGTCGGCGTCGGCTCGACGTTTTGGTTCACTGTGCCGCTCGAAAAAAGAGCGCTCGATCCAACTGGCGCGTTCACACCGGGACGAGTGTTGAATGGATCGCGCATCCTCGTCATCGACGACAACGCGAGCAATCGCGAGGTGCTGCGCGAACAGCTCGCGGCCTGCGGTGCGTCGGTTGACGAAGCGGAGGGAGGCGCGGAGGGACTCGAACAGCTGCGCGTGTTTCATCGATTTAATCCATACGATGCCATCATTCTCGACTTCGCGATGGCGGGAATGGACGGCGCGGTCGTTGCGCGGCGTATTCGCGGCAACCCCGCGTGGAAGTCGCTGCCGATCTTGCTCCTCAGTTCCATTGGCGGGGTATCGCATGCGCAGGAGGCCTCGGCGCCGGTAGACGCCGTTCTCATCAAACCGGTCCGCCAGCGCGAATTGGTCGAACGCCTGCGCGCGCTCATCGCGAGTGGTGTTGGCGACGCCTACGACGACACCGGCATCGAAAGCGAGTCGCTCGAGGTGCGTGAACGCATTGCTCAGACGGACAGACTCGATGGAATGCGCGTCTTGCTCGCCGAAGACAACCTGGTGAACCAGTGCGTCTCGCGGGGATTTCTCGAGGAGATTGGCTGCACCGTTGTCGTCGCCTCGACGGGTCTCGAGGCGGTGCGCGAGGCCACGTCGGCCACATTCGACGTCATTCTGATGGATTGCATGATGCCGGTGATGGACGGTTACGAAGCAACGCGCGCGATACGCAGCGCGAGTGCAGCCGCAGTTCGGGAGACTCCGATCGTCGCGCTCACCGCGTCGGCGCTCGACGGTGAGCGAGAACGCTGCCTGGCGGCCGGAATGAACGACTATCTCGCGAAGCCTTTTCACCTTCAAGATCTCACGAACATTCTCCGTCGCCGGGCTCGACAACGCGACCAGTCGCCCCATCTCGCGGCGCATGCGCTGGATGTGAGCGCCCTCGATAAAATTCTCGTCATTTCCGGAGGTGCGCGTATCCTCACGGACGCCATTGCCGCCTATCGCCTCACCGCGCCTGAACAACTGACGTTGCTTCGAGAGGCAATCGCTGCCGACAATCGCGTGGACGTCCGCATTCTCGCACACACGTTGAAATCGAGCAGCACGTTGCTCGGCGTCGCGCACCTCGCACAGCTGCTGCGTCGAATGGAGCTGGAGTCTGCGGACTTGACGTCCGCGGACCTCAAACGATTGTGCGACGAAGCCGTCCTCACCTATCACGCCAGCGAGCAGGAGCTCGCCACGCATGTCGCCGCTTGAACCGAAGGGAATACGGCGACCGCCGGTGATTTTGGTCGCCGACGACGACCTCGTCATGCGGACCACCATGAGCGGTGTGCTGCGCGCCTCGGGCTACTCCGTCATCGAAGCCGTGGACGGTAAGCAGGCGCTGGACATCGCGCGCGCGCAGCGACCTGACGTGATCCTGCTCGATTTGGTGATGCCCAAGCTCGATGGATTCGCCGTGTGCGAGCAGCTGCGAGCCGATCCGGCAACGGCGGAAACACCGGTGCTCGTCCTCACGGGACGCGAAGACAACGAAGCGATTCAGCGCGCGTTTGAAATTGGTGCGACCGACTTCGCGACCAAGCTGTTGAGTCCTACCCTGCTTGTCCATCGCGTGCGGTTCATGCTGCGCGCCGTCGATGTGATGAGCGATTTGCGCGAGAGCGAATCACGTCTCGCGAATGCACAGCGCCTCGCACGCCTTGGCAACTGGGAATGGGATGTGAGCACCGGGCTCGTCGTCGGCTCACCGGTGGCCTTTGCATTGATGGGCGTCGAGTACGATCCGGCCGGTCGGCACATGAACGAGTTGAAGCAGAACGTTGCGCCGGCCGATCTCGACCGAGTGAAGGAGGTCGTCGCGTCGGCGTTCCGCGGTTCCACGACCCTGGACTTCGCACTTCGGCTCGCGATTCCCGGCCAACGTGAGCGTCACGTGCATATGCTCGGGCAAGCGGTGGAGCACCAGGCCGGTGAGGGAACAGGCATTCGGATTGCCGGGACCATCCAGGACATCACCGAGCGAACTCGCGCCGAAGATCGCATCAAGAGCCTCGCATACTATGACGCGCTCACGGGTCTGCCGAATCGGCTGTTGCTCACCGATCAGGTCCGCGTCGCGATGGCAATGGCACGCCGCGAGAACAGAAAGCTCGCCCTGCTGCTCGTTGACCTCGACAACTTCAAGTCCATCAACGACACGTTGGGCCATAGCGCCGGCGATCAGGTGCTTCGCGCCGTCGGCGCGCGCCTGCGCGACGTCGTTCGCGATTACGATTCCGTGGCGCGCGGTCTCGTGCCGGGCGAGGTCTGCCCGGTGGGACGTCTGGGCGGCGACGAGTTTCTCATCGCCGTTGGCGACCTCGCGTCCGGTGAGCATGCATCGACCGTCGCCGCCCGCCTGCTCGAGTCGCTGCGCGAACCGCTCGTGGTCGATTCCAACGAGCTCTTCGTTGCCGCGAGCATCGGCATCAGCGTCTACCCGGACGATGGCAGTGACTTCGAGGAGATTTTCAAGAACGCTGATGTCGCGCTCTACCACGCCAAAGACAACGGTCGAAACACCTCCGAGTTCTTCAGTGCGTCCCTGAACGAAGCGGCGGTCCACCGCCTGCTCATCGAAACGAGCTTGCGCCGCAGTCTCGAGCGCAACGAGATGACAGTCCACTACCAGCCGCAGTTCGACGTCGTCAGCGGACGATTGCTGGGCGCCGAGGCGTTGCTGCGGTGGACACATCCGGATGTTGGTGCGGTGGGTCCGTCGCAGTTCATCCCGCTCGCTGAACGCATTGGAATGATCGGACCGCTCACGGAGTTCGTCCTCACCCGCGCATGTCAGCAGGCGCGCGCATGGCACGACCAGGGCGCCGTGGACTTCAGAATCGCGGTGAATCTGTCGGCGCAGCTGTTTCGCCAACCGGAGCTGCAACGCCTCAGTGAGATTCCAGCGGCCTGCGGCGTCGGCGCTGAGTTCGTCGAGCTCGAGATCACCGAGACAGCACTGCTCAACAATCCGGACGACGCCGAGCGCATGCTGACGATGCTCAGGCAGCGGGGATTTCGTATCGCGCTGGACGATTTTGGGGTCGGCTACTCGTCGCTCAGCCACCTGCGCCGTTTCGCGCTCGACAGCCTCAAGATTGATCGGTCATTCATTCGCGACATCGTGACCGGCGCCCGCGAGCGAGCCATCGTGGGCGCGCTGATCGACCTCGCGCGCCGGCTCGGCATCGAACCGATCGCTGAAGGGATCGAGGAAATCGAGCAGCGAGATGCGCTCATCGCGAAAGGCTGCCGCGTGATGCAGGGCTACCTGATCGGTCGCCCGATGCCGGCCGACCAGCTCACAAAGCTCATCGAAGCTTCGAGAGTCGTGCCCGTGATCGCGGCCTGAGCGTCCGCGCCAAAGGAGTGGAATCCGGCGGCGATGCGCTCCATCTTGGGATGACCGTCCGCCGTGAGCGGACCGCCGGTCGACCGTCCCTCCGACGATCGACAAATGGTGAGTGAGTCAAACCTTACGGATTCATCAATGCGCAGATTGGTCGCGGTGATGTTGGTCCTCGGTGCCGGACTGGGCGCACGCTGGACGCCCACCGCCGGCGCTCAGGCGCAAATCGGCGTTTCGATCATTCCGCGCCCCCAGTCGATAGTCGTCGGGCAGGGGCGGTTTGCATTAACCGCACACACGACGATTTGGGTCGATCGCTCCGATAGCGCGGTGGCACGACGACTGGCCCGCGACCTCGCGCCCGCCACAGGATTCGATCTAGCGGTGCGCGTGGGGACCGCCGGCAAAGGCAACCGGATCGTCTTTCGCCGCTCCGCCGCGAAAGACACGTCATTGGGAAGCGAAGGCTATACGCTGGACGTGAAGCCGGGAGTCGTCACGATCACGTCGCGTGCGCCGGCCGGCGCGTACTACGCAACGCAATCCATTCGACAACTGTTGCCGCCCGCGGTCTTCCGCGAGGCGCGCGTGGCCGGCGTCAATTGGACCATGCCCGCCGTCGCCATCATCGATCGTCCGCGGTTTCCCTGGCGCGGCATGCATCTCGACGTCTCGCGCCATTTCATGCCCAAGGAGTTCGTCAAGAAGTACATCGACCTCCTCGCCCTCCACAAAATGAACTCGTTCCACTGGCATCTCACCGACGACCAGGGCTGGCGCATCGAGATCAAGAAGTATCCGCGCCTTACAGAAGTGGGCGCGTGGCGTTCGCAGACACTCGTGGGTCGTGTGAACCGGGATAGCGCTACGTGGACGTATGACAAGAAGCGCCACGGCGGTTTCTACACGCAGGACGACGTTCGCGAGATCGTGGAGTACGCGCGCGAGCGCTTCGTGCGCGTCGTTCCGGAGATCGAGATGCCGGGCCATTCCCAGGCGGCCATCGCCGCATATCCGTACCTCGGCAACTTCGGCGACACGGTATCGGTGTGGGGCTCGTGGGGCGTGAGTCCGTACGTCCTCAATCCATCCGACACAACGATCGCGTTCATGCAGGATGTGCTCACCGAAGTGATGGGGCTTTTCCCGAGCGAGTTTGTGCACGTTGGCGGCGACGAGGCGATAAAGCCGCAGTGGAAGGTGAGTCCGCGCGCGCAGGCAAAGATCGCCCAGCTCGGCCTCGCGCCGCCGCCGGCCGATCGCCGAGACACGTTGTATTGGCGAGAGAATGAATTGCAGAGTTGGTTCATTACGAAGATGGACTCCTTTCTGACGTCGAAAGGACGGCGCATGATCGGCTGGGACGAAATCCTTGAGGGAGGTCTCGCGCCGAACGCGGTCGTGATGTCGTGGCGCGGTATCGCCGGCGGCTTGGCCGCGGCGCGCGCCGGCCACGACGTCGTCATGACGCCCGGCGATCAGACGTACTTCGACCACTATCAGTCGGCCAACAAGGATCTCGAGCCGCTTGCGATCGGCGGGTTCCTTCCGCTCGATTCGACCTACGCGTATGATCCCGTTCCCGCCGACCTCGAGCCGCAGTTCGTCAAACACGTGCTCGGCACGCAGGGCCAGGTGTGGACCGAATACATCGAAGGCCCGAAGAACGTGGAGTACATGGCGTTCCCGCGCGTCGCGGCGATCGCCGAAGTGGAGTGGACTGAGAAGAGTCGAAAGAACTTCGCCGACTTTTCGGCGCGGTTGAACAGTCACCTCGAGCGGCTTCAGGCAATGGATGTCAACTTTCGGAAGCCCGACACCGCTCACCCAACTGTCCCGTAGAGCGACCACGCTCGACCACCCGCTGTGCTCACCATCGGAGGACCTGTGCATCGCTCGTTGTCACTCAGCCTGCTCTTCGTCGCCGTCGCTACCTCGCTCGCCGCACAATCGCGCACAGTCCGTCGCGATCCGGCGGCCGACGATCGGCCCTGGCCAACCGGAACGTTTTCAATTCTCGCATACGACCCGGCCACCGGAGAGCTCGGCGGCGCCGTACAGTCGCGCGTGTTCTCAGTCGGCAACGGCGTGCTCTGGGGCGAAGCCGGCGTCGGCATTGTCGCCACGCAGGCAATCGTCGACGTCAGCTACGGCCCGCAAGCGCTCGCGCTGTTGCGCCAGGGCATGGACGCTGAGAAGGTCGTGAAGTCGGTATGGGATCACGACCCCGACACGCGGAAGGATTGGCCGAAGGACGGTCGTCAGTTCGCGGTGATCGACGCGAAGGGCCACGTCTACGCGTACACCGGCCCGAAGGCCACCGAATGGGCGGGCAACAAGTCTTGCAGCACCGCCAGTACCCCGTGCACGGCGCAGGGGAACATTCTCGCCGGATCGGCGGTCGTGGACAGCATGGTCGCGCGCTTTGAACGAACCAAGGGACATCTCGCGTACCGACTCGTCGCGGCGCTCGAGGGCGGACAGTCCGCCGGCGGCGACAAGCGCGGGCAAGAGTCGGCGGCGCTCCTCATCGTGAAAAAGGACGGCGGCGTGTGGGTGCACAACGACGTCGTCCTTCGTCTGCAAGTCGATGACAGTCCCGAGCCGATCAAAGAGCTGAGGCGTCTCGTCGAGAAGGCAGGCGCATCACCGCTGAAGCAGATTCCTCCACCGGTGCCTCCCGCACAATAGTCAGGGAACGGTGCGGGTCCGCTTTTTCATCAGCGCCTCGATCTCGGCAATCTCTCGGGGCGCTGTGCTGAGGCGCTCGAGTCCCGTCTCGGTGATCAGGTAGTCGTCTTCGATCCGCACGCCAGTATTCTCATAACGCGCCACGATCGGCTTCACCTTCGCGATGAACGCGCGATTCTTCGGCGTGTCCGGCAACGCGTCGAGCATGCGAGCGCTGATATAAATCCCCGGCTCGATCGTGAACACGTCGCCCGGCTTGTACGTGTGGTCCCCGGTGTCGAACTGCGCGGGATCGTGCACCGCGAGACCAAGACCGTGGCTGATCCCGTGAATCATCCAGAACATCGCCTGCTTGCACGACGCGGGCTGACGCTCACAGTTTGCCTGCCACGGCGGATCGAAGGTCGCGTCCTCACTCTCGACCAAGCCGAGTGCGGCGAGTCCATGCGCGCGCACGGCCACCGATGAATCCTGCGCCGCCCCGGACGATTTCCCCGGCTTCGCATTTCGCTCGGCGGCCGCCTGCGCGTCGCGCACGATCTGATAGACCTTTCGCTGCTCCGGCGTGAACGTCCCGCTGATCGGAAGCGTGCGCGTGATGTCGGCCGCGTACCCTTCGTATTCCGTGGCCGCGTCGATCACGACGACGTCTCCGGGTTTCGTTGCACCGCGATCGCGCATGTAGTGCAATTGTGTCCCGTTCTGTCCCGATCCCACGATCGATCCGTACGCCGGACGCGTGCCGCCAAGCCGCGTGAAGTTGTATTCGAGCACTGCCTGCAACTCGTATTCGTGCTGCGGCACGGGTGCGAGCATCGCCGCGCGGTGGCCCTCGGAGCTGATCTCCGCCGCTTTGCGCAGCAGCGCGATCTCGGCAGGGCTCTTCTTTGCGCGAAGCTCGTTGATGATGGGGTGCGCGTCTTTCACCACCAGGCCGGCATGCTTCTTCGCGATCGTTCGAACAAACTCCTTGCCGCGCGTGAGGGAGTCCGGTCGCGCAAAGTCCGCGTCCTCGAAGTCGTCGATCGCGTAAAGCGGCAGGCCCGTAGACGCCAACGAGTCGACAACTGAGTTCAGCGCGCTCGACGACCGCGCGTTGAATCCGTGCGTCTTCTTCACCGCTGCCGAATCGGGACGCCATCCGTAATAAAACGCTCGGCGCGGATCGGCCGGCGTCACGAACATCGTCGACGATCCGACGCCGTGCCGAACCACCATCACGAACGCCGCATCGGGCTCGTCGAAGTTGGTCAGGTAATGAAACGCGGGAAGTTGGTGAAACGGTCCGAAGTCCGTGATCGGCGTGCGACCACCCAGCGCGACGACTACCCCGCTGTCGATGCGCTTGGCGAACGCATCACGCCGAGAGGCAAACTCGCTTTCCGGCACCTGCGCCCAAAGTGCGTGCGAGATGGCGACGCACAGCGCCGCCGTGCTGAACAGGGATCGCATTATGGTTTTCCCACGTCGTTGGTGGCTTTCACGGACGTTCCGCCTTCGTTGTCCTGCCAGTAGAACGAACCCACTTTCTTCTGCCGCGGCCAGAGTTCATCGAGCGTGTTTCCGTCGTAGAGCCGGCCGTTCTTCATCACGTAGTGAATCGACTTCGTGTTGCGGATGTTCTCGAGCGGATTCTTGTCGAGCACGAGCAGGTCGGCCTCCTTCCCATTCTCGAGCGAGCCAACCTCTTTTGCTAGTCCGAGCGCGTCCGCGCCGATGATCGTCGCTACACGGAGGGCGTCGTGCGTCGTCATTCCGCCCATCGCCACGGACCACAGCTCCCAATGATAGCCAAGGCCTTGCAGTTGGCCATGTGATCCAATGCCGGCCCGGCCACCGGCCGCGATCAGATTTTTGATGTCTTCACCGGCGATCTTCATGATGTACTGATTGTCGGCGAACCACCCGGCCTGCGCGCCGTTGGGCGCCGGATTGTTCGAGCCGCCGCGCCGAAAGATCTTCGCGTCGAGATCGTTCCATGGCGTAAACCGCCGCAGCTTGGCCTCGTTGAACAAATCCTCATGCTCGTACCAATAGTTCTCTGTCCACGGGCCGCCATAGGCCACGAGCAGGGTCGGCGTGTACGAGATTCCGGATTCGACCAGAAGCTTGATGACGTCCGAGTGCAACGGATACGTGGGAATCGTGTGTTCGTGCCCGCTGTAGCCGTCGATCGCTTCCGTCATGTTCATGACGTAGTCCAGGCCGCCTTCGGTCGTGGGCATGAGGCCGAGCTCATTGGCCGCCTGGATCACCCATTGCCGGACTTCGCGGTTGCCGGTTTCGTATTCTTTGATCGTCTTCGTGTCGTAGTAGTCGCTATAGCGCTTCAACACCCGCCGCGCCGATTCCAGGTCGCGGACGCCGGAGTACGAGAACACGCCCGGGCCGGTGGAATAGATGCGGGGACCCAGGACATTCCCGACGCGCACTTCGTCCTCATACGACAGCACGTCGGTTGCGCCGGTCTGCGGGTCTCGCGCCGTCGTCACGCCGTAGGCGAGATTCACCGCGTAGCTCCACTGCACGTCGCGGTGAATATTCGACGCCACCCGAAGGTGCGCATGCGTGTCCACAAAGCCCGGCATGATCGTCTTGCCCGCAACGTCGATCACGTGCGCGCCGCTCGGGATCTGGACGCTGCCACGCTTCCCGATCGCCGTGATGCGATTGTTGGTCACGACGATGTCGGCGTTCTCGATCACTTCATTTGCCTTCATCGTGATCGCGCGCGCGCCGCGCAACACCGACACGCCCTTGGGCATGTCGCGGTCGGCGGTGATCCGAATACGCGTTTCCGCCGGGTGGAATTGCGCGACGGCCGCGCGACCGCGACCGCCACGTCCGCCGCCGGTCGTCGTGTCGCCGGGGATGCGATTGACACGCCGCACCGAATCGTCGAACGCTTTGCCGAGCGCGAGATCATAGACGATATGCGCGTTGCCGATGGACCAATGCACCGACTTGCCGTCGGTCGCCCACGCTGGGAATTGACCGCCGATATCCGTCAGCTTCCGATTCGGGAACGTGGATGTCTCGCCCACCGTGATCTGCGGCGGCGGACCACCCAACCACGGAATCGTCATCACGTACAAATCCATCGACGACGCCTGCGCGAGCGCCTGCGATCCGTCGGGCGAGATCAGCACGCCTGTGATTCCGCCACCACCGCCGCCACCGCCGGCGCGCCCACCACCCTCGGCCACGCGCAGCAAGGAGCGGACGTCGGTTCCATCCCATCGCATCGAGAACAGCCCGCGTGTGGGATTGAATCCAAAAATGCGCGTCGAATCGGTCGTGAATTGCGGCTGGTCCATCCCCGCCGCCGGCGCAATGAACACCGCGTCGCCACCCGACGCTGGAAACCACACCACGTCTTCGGCGCCACCAGGCGTGCCTTGGGCCAGCGCGCTGTTGAACGCGCGCGCCGGCCCGCGCACAGCGGCGATCCGCGTTCCACTCGGCGAAAACGTCGGATGCTGCCAATACGCGGCGACGGTCGTGAGCTTTTGCGGCTGTCCTGAGCCATCGGCGCGCGTCTTGTAGACGTGCCCGCCGTCAACGCCACCCCACGTTGAGTACGTGAGCCACTGACCATCCCGGCTCCACGACGGTTCGAACTCACCAACCGTGGCCGTCGTGACGCGACGCGGTGTCCCGCTCGGATAGTCCATCACGTACAAGCGATCGAGCGACACGAACGCGAGCTTGCGTCCGTCCGGCGACGGAACCGCATCGCGAATCTGTTTGACGACGAACGTGGACGAATCAGGAATCGTGTAGGCGAAGCGCACGGCCGGCCCCATCGGCTGCACCACGTCAGCCTCGAACGCAATCTCCACCGGCGCACCAGACGGCACGGGCACTTTCCACAACTTCCCGTCCCACGTCGTGATCACCCATTTGGAATCGGGCGTGAACGCCATGCCCGGATATACATCGAGCGTCGCTCCGGATTCTTGATCGTCGCGTTGCACAGGGTAGACGAGCCAGCGATCCTCACCAGTCTTCAAATCGCGGATGCGGAGGCGTGTCTCGCTGATATACCGCGTGCCGTACACGAGCCACTGTCCGTCCGGCGACAACACCGGGCGGAACGCCGATCCCCATCGACTTTCTCGAACGCTCGTCTGCCCCGATTCGCGATCATACACGGCGAGCGAATAGTCCTGAAGCGGCGTGTTGTACAGCGAGTTTCCGCGCCGCTGCTCGAACCATACGTAGCGCGGATCGCTGCCGAACGCCGCGCCCATCTGACGCAACGCGTCAGCCGCAGGAGCGCCGCCGCGCCCCGCCGCTGCGGGCGCTGCACCACCCTCCGGGCGGACAAGCTCCTCGCCAGTTCCGCCTTCGATGTCGTAGATGTAGAGCCGGTTTCCGCGCGTCGCCACGACGTACTTCCCGTCGGGCGTGAACACCGGCGAGTTGTACTTGGTCGTCTTTCCCGTCGTGAGTTGAACAGTGTCCTTCTTGTCGAGCGACAGCGTGTAGAGATTGAACCCGCCGTCGCGATCGCTCACATACACGATCTTCTTTCCATCCGGCGAGAAGCGCGGCTGCATGTCGAACCCCATGCCCCGCGTCAGCGCCGTCGCCTTGCCGCCCGTGATCGGCATCGTATAGATGTCGCCCAGCAGGTCGAACACGAGCGTCTGTCCATCTCGGCTCACGTCCACCGACATCCAGTGCCCAACGCGCGTCGTCATCGTCATGGTGCGCGTCGGCTTGAGCGGGAGATTTTCCTGCATCGGATCGCGCGGGCCGCCCGCCCCGCCTCCTCGCTGCGCAAACACCGGCACGGCGATGACCGACCAAAGCACGAGCGCGGCAAGCCGCACCGTGAGAGCACGGGGTTGTCTGCGCATGGATAACTCGCCTCCGAAGAATGCGGCGGGTGGGAAACTGCCTCTTCCCAGTGTGCGGTCCTATCCGTTCATACGCACTGTCGCGCGCTTCCGCTACGGCGTCGTCTTCCCGGCCTCCGGCAACAGAACGAAGCGCGCGTAGTGCGTGGCATCGAGGTACTTCTTTGCCGCCTGCTGAATGAGCGCCGGCGTCAGGTTCTTCAACATCTCGTCGTACGGCCCCAGCAACCCGGCAATGTCTTCGCCCGCCTGCTCCCGTCCCATGATGTTGCTGAGCCAGTAGCCGTTCTGCTTCACCTCGACCTCACGCGAACGAATCAGCTCTTCCTTGACCTTGGCGACGTCGGCCGCCGCTGGACCGTTCGTCTTGATCGTGTCGATCAACGCGAAGACCGTCTTGGACAACTTCTCCACGTTCTCGGGCGACGAGTTGAACTGCACCTCGAACGAATACTCCTGGCGCGGAGCCCGCGCACAGCCGCCGCCCGCGCTCGGGCTATACGCGCCCCCGAGCTGCTCGCGAAGGGTTTCGTTCAGCTTGATCTGCACGAGTTCCGACAACGCACGGAACGCAAACCGTGTCTCCGGCTTGTTCTCGCAAGCGCCGGTAAAATAGATGATCGTGTTCGCCTTTGCCTCGACGCCTTTGCGAACGACCTTGTCGACAATGCCGGCCGGCGGGGCTCCACCCGTGTTCTTGTAGGTCTCCTTTCGGCCCAGGGACGGCAGACTGGCGAGATACCGCTCGACGAGCGGCTTGAGCGTCAGCGTGTCGACGTTCCCAACGAACACGAACGTGAAGTCGCTCGCGTCGGCGAATCGATCTTTGTAGAACGCGAGCGCCTTGTCCGGATTGACTTCCGCAAAGGTCGCCGCCGAAATCGGCCGCGTCCGGAAGCTGTGCTGCGACATCGTCCACGTGACCGTGTCGCTGAACACCTCGTCTGGATTTGCTCCGCGATTCGCGAGATACGGAGCCGCCTGGTTCTTGAATGCCTGGAACGCAGCAGTGTCGAGACGGGGCGCGGTAACGTTCAAATAGATCAACTGAAACATCGTCTCGAGGTCCTTCGGCGACGCGCGGCCACCTAACCCCTCCGTCGTCTCAGCGATGCTCGCCCCAGCCGATGCGGCCTTGCCCGCGAGCTTCTTCTGCAGATCGATCGCGTTGAACTTGCCGAGTCCGCTGATCGACACAATGCGCGACGCGAGTCCGGCCGACATGAAGTCCGCGTCGGACGCCAGCGACGTTCCGCCAAGGCTGTACGCGCCAAACAACACCTCGTCCGATTTGAAGTCCGTGGGCTTCACCAACACGCGCGCCCCGTTCGACAACGTCCATTCGGTGATGTTGACCGTCGGAATCGCGCGCCCACTCACGACCTTGCCACCCGTGGGCGGCGTATCGATCAACGCGTCGCCCGACAGGTTTTCCGTGTAGGCGACCACCGGCGTCTTCGACGCGCGCTGGAACACCGCGAGCAACTCCTCGCGCGCCGGGATCTTCACGCCGTCCTTCACCGGCGACTCGGCGATGATCACTCGGTTGTCGTCGCTGATCCATCCGGCGGCGAGCTTGTTCACATCGGTGAGCGTGATCGTCGGCACCAGCTGTTGAACGAGCTTGTACTCGTAGTCGATGCCGGGCATCGCTTCGCCGTTCAAGTAGTTGCTGATGTACTCCTGCACGAACGCCGCCGACTGCGTCTTGTCACGCTCGGCGTACGCCCGCTCGTAGCCGCGCACGAGACTCTGTTTCTCACGATCGAGCTCGCTCGCCAGAAACCCGAACTGGTCGACGCGCTTCGCTTCGATGAGCAGCGCCTCGAGACCGGGCTCGATGGCGCCATCCTTGACGTTCGCACCGAGCGTGAACGCGTCGAGCGACCGCCCAATGAAATTCCCCTTCGATGCCTGCGCGCCGAGGAACGGGGCGTCGGGCTTTTGTGAGATCTCCTCGAGGCGGTTGTTCAACATGCCGAGGTAGAGTCGTTCCATCAGGTCGCGCCGGTAGTCGCCGACCGTTTTGGTTTTCTCCGACGGCAGTTTGAAGATCAACTCGATGTCCGAGCTCGTCGCCTCTTTGTCGGACGCGATCGCGATCAGCGGCTCCGTGTTGCCGGGCACGTCGGGCACGAGACGTTTTGGCGGATTCACGGGTTTTGGAATGCCGGCGAAATGCTTCTTGATCTCCGCCTCCATCGTTGCCGGGTTGAAGTCGCCAACGGCAATGACTGCCTGAAGGTCGGGGCGATACCAGTTCTTGTAGAACGACGTGAGGCGCGCCGGCGTCGCCGACATGATACTCGGCTCGTTGCCGATCGGCAGACGCTCGGCGTACAGCGATCCGCGGAAGGCGACGGGCAACCACTGATGCAGCATGCGGTCACTCGCGCCTTTCCCGAGCCGCCACTCTTCGCGAACGACGGGACGCTCGTTCGTGACTTCCGTTGAATCGAACACCTGGCCGTGCGCCCAGTCTTCGAGAATCGTGAAGGCTTGATCGACGATGCGCGCCGTATCGGTGGGAATCGGAAGGATGTAAACCGTCTCGTCGAATCCGGTGTAGGCATTCAAGTCCGCGCCAAACCGGACGCCGATCGATTGCAGATACTTCACGAGATCATTTTTCGCGAAGTGCGTGGTTCCGTTGAAGGCGGTGTGCTCCACGAAATGCGCCAGGCCAAGCTGGTCGGTGCTTTCGAGAATCGATCCGGCGTTGACGACGAGCCGAAGCTCGGCGCGCTTCTCCGGTTTGGGGTTCTGCCGGATGTAGTAACGGATCCCGTTCGGCAGCGTGCCGATCTTGACCTTGGGGTCCAGCGGAAGGGGCGCCGTGAGCGCTGCCGCGGCGGCTGCCGGCGGCGTCGCCGGCTTCGCGCCCTGCGCGAACAGCGACGACGACGTGAGCGACGCCGCGAGCGTCAGCGAATACAGAGTCTTGGTCATAGTTGAGGCTGCAAAAAGAAGAGACAGCGGGGAGCGCCCGCGACAAGTATGAGTGAACGAACCATAAGCGGCAACGAGTTTCTTACCCCCTGGTTGGACACCCGTCGCCCCGGCGCGCGACCAGTTCCCACTTGTCGTGTATTTGACTGGAAATGGTCAGGAAAGCGTACCGGTTGCTGTGGAGAGCGCCGACGGCCAACTTCAGCGGCACACCGAGCCACATCCTGAGGATCGACAGAGGATCGAAATGCGATTTCGCCCTATCGCCATCGCGCTCGTCGCGGCGGCAACCCCGGTACTTGCGCAGCAACGGTCGTTCACCAGCGCCGACTACGCGCGCGCCGAACGATACATGACCTACAACACCACGCCGCTCGTCTTTGGAACGGGCGTTCGCCCCACCTGGCTCCCCGATGATCGCTTGTGGTATAGAAGCGTCACACCGGCCGGCACCGAGCTCGTTCTCATCGATGCGGCCAAGGGAACGCGTGGCAAAGTCAGCGACGATCCCAAGCTCGCCGCGACGATTCCAGCGGCCGGCGACTCCGCCGGCGGACGCGGTGGTCGAGGCGGCGGCGTTGCGGGACGCGGTGGGCGCGGCGGCGGGCGCGGCGCGGCTCGCGTGCCCGAGACCATGTCGCCCGACAGCTCGCGCGCGGCATTCATTCGCGATTGGAATCTCTGGATGCGAGACGTCGCAACGGGCCGTGAAATCCAGTTGACGCACGACGGCATCAAAGACTTCGGCTACGCAACCGACAACGCCGGCTGGACCGCCAGCGAGCGCGCCATTCTCATCTGGTCTCCCGATTCGAAAAAGATCGCCACCTTCCAGCAGGATCAGCGCGGCGTGGGCGAGATGTATCTCGTGAGCACGAAGGCCGGCCATCCGGAGCTCCGCGTTCAGAAGTATCCGCTCGTCGGCGACAGCATCATTCCCACGATTCAGCGCGTGGTGATCGATGTGAGCACCGCGACGCCAAAGGTCATTCGTTTCAAGATGCCGGCCGACCAACATCGCTCCACGCTCTGCGATCACATTGCCTGCCGCGGCGGTGAGTGGGCCGACGTGGAGTGGTATCCCGACGGGTCGCACGTCGCGTTCGTCTCGACGTCACGCGATCACAAGCATGAGCAGATGCGCATCGCCGACGCGAGCACCGGAGCAATTCGCGACGTGCTCGAGGAGACAGTGCAAACACAGTTCGAATCCGGCAACGGACGCGTCAACTGGCACGTGCTGCCCGCGACGAACGAGGTGATCTGGTTCTCCGAGCGCGACAATTGGGGACAGCTCTACCTGTACGACCTTACCACCGGAAAGCTGAAGCAGCAGATCACGACCGGCGAGGGCAACGTCACGCAGCTCGTTCGCATCGACGACAAGACGCGCACGCTGTATTTCCAGGGCGTCGGCAAGGAAAAGGGCCGCGACCCGTACTTCCGGCATTTTTATAAAATTGGAATGGACGGCAAGGGGCTGGCGCTCCTCACACCCGAGGACGCCGATCACGACGTCACACTCTCGCCGTCCGGCCGCTTCTTCACCGATTCCTACTCACGCCCCGAAGTGCCGCCCACGACCGTCGTGCGCGATGCGAACGGCAAACTCATCGTGACGGCGGAAAAGGCTGACGTGTCGAGACTCGCGGCAACTGGCTGGAAGCCGCCCATGCCCATCGTCGTCAAAGCGCGCGATGGGAAGACGGATCTCTATGGCCTGATGTACGCGCCAACCAATCTCGACTCGACCAAGAAGTATCCGATCATCAATCACATCTACCCCGGCCCGCAAACGGGATCAGTCGGCGGACGTTCCTTCTCGCCCGCACGCGGCGATGCACAGGCGCTGGCCGAGCTTGGGTTTGTCGTCGTCGAGTTGGATGGAATGGGAACGCCGTGGCGATCCAAGGCATTTCACGATGCCTACTACGGCAACATGGGCGACAACACGCTGCCCGATCAAATCGCGGCGATGAAAGAGTTGGCGACTCGCTACAAGTGGATCGACATCGATCGCGCCGGCATTTACGGGCATTCGGGCGGCGGTTTTGCGACCGCCGACGCCATGTTCCGCTATCCCGATTTCTTTAAAGTCGGCATCGCCGAATCGGGCAACCACGACAACCGCGTCTATGAAGATGATTGGGGCGAGCGCTACCAGGGTTTGGAGCAGAAGACCGCCGGCGCATCGAGCTACGATGCGCACGCCAATCAGACCCTTGCCAAGAATCTGAAAGGCAAGCTGCTGCTCGCGCACGGCACCATGGACAACAACGTGCCGCCCGACAACACGCTGCTCGTCGTCGACGCGCTCATCAAGGCGAACAAGGACTTCGACCTCCTCATGCTGCCCAACCAGGCGCACGGCTACGGCAACGAGTCGAACTACATGACGCGCCGGCGCTGGGATTACTTCGTGAAAAATCTCCTCGGTGCCGAACCGCCCAAGGAATACGAGCTCGGCCCCAAGCCCGCCGCTCGCGTCACGCCCTGACTCATTTCGCCATGCGCGAAACGGCCGGCACTGGGTTCGTCCCCGGTGCCGGCCGTTTCGTGTCGCTGGGAGGCGCGAACAAAAACCAACGCTTGACGGCCTCCAACTATTAGTTATTTAATACCTATGCCTCGATCCGTGCAGCTGACCCGCCGAGAGCTCGATATCATGTCGATCCTGTGGCGCATGGGGGATGCCACCGTCGGCGAAATCCGCGACGCCCTCTCGGACGATCTCGCCTATCCCACCGTCCAGACCATGCTGCGCGTCCTCGAAGCAAAGCGGTTCGTCCGCCACAAGCTCGACGGGCGCGCGTTTCGATTCTATCCGCTCATCGGCCCCGACGACGCCGGCGACGGTGCGCTGAAGCGCCTCGTCAGCAAAGTCTATCAAGGCTCCCGCGAGCTCCTCGTCACTCGGCTCGTCGCCGACGAGGACATCTCGCCCGATGAGCTGCGCCGCATGAAGAAGATCCTGCAGCAACGTCTCGACGAGGCGGACACATGATGCTTCAATGGATGGCATACGCCGCCCTGTGCGCGGCGTTGTTCGGCGTGGCGGCGGTATGCGCCGAGCGCGTGTTCGCCGCCAGCGGTCTCGCGCGCCGCGGCGTGTGGGTCACGACCATGGTGCTGTCGGTCGTGGTGCCGGCGGCGCTGGCAGTTGCCGCCAGATCGACGGTCGCGTCATCGGCTGGAGTCGCCAGCGCTGTGGCGGAGAGTAGTTCACTACCCGCCGCTCAAAGCCACCGGGTAGACATCGTCGTGTTGGCCGCGTGGGCAGCTGCGTCGCTGTTGTTCGCCGTCCTGCTCGTCGTCGCGCACTGGCGCACCGACCGCGCGCTCCGAGCGTGCCGTCGCGACACCATCGCCGAGCGGACGGTATTTGTCTCGCGGGAGTTTGGGCCGGTCGTCGTCGGGATTTTTCGCCGTCGCATCGTCGTGCCCGCGTGGGTGCTCGCGCTTGGCGAAAGCGAACAGCGCTTCATTCTGATGCACGAGTTGGAGCACGCCCATTCTGGCGATCCAGTGCTCGCGCTCATGGGCGTCCTCTGCGTCGTCGTGATGCCGTGGAACGTGGCGCTCTGGTGGCAGCTTTCGCGCCTTCGCCTGGCGATCGAGGTCGATTGCGACGCGCGCGTCGTCGCTAAAAAGGAGGCCAGTGTCGTCGCCTATGGACAGTTGCTTCTGTGCGTCGGTGAACGCGGGCACGCGGCTCGTTCGCCCGGTCTCGCGTTGTCGCATTCACGATCGTCCCTCGCGAAGCGACTGGACGCGCTGCTCGAGCGCCGATCGCGTGCACCGGCACACGCGGCGGCATTGGCACCGTTGGCAATCTGCCTCGCGACGAGCGTCGCCTTCATTCCGGCGCCGCATCTCCACACAATGCTCGGCGAACTGCGCGGCGTGCGCATTCTGCAGAGCGGGGCAACGCCAGTGGCGCCGGCGCGCGTAGCTAGCAAACAGCCGGTGTCGGTTGCGTCAGCCGCCGCGTCGGCAACCGCCGGCCTGGCAGCACCGCTCGTTCGACGGCGAACTCCGCCCAGTCGCGCCGTGCGCCAATCGAACGAGACCGTCGCAAAGCTCGCCAACGCCGCCTTGCCGCCGGTGAGCGTCGTTCCGTCCAATCCGCTTGGTCTCGCGCGCGTGTCGACGCCGCCTCGCATCGCCGTGGGACGCGGAGGCATCCTTCGCGCCAGCGCAGGCTCCGAGGGAGGTAGCGGCGGCGTCATTCGCGCGAGCCCGAGCGCGACGGGCGTCGGAATCGGGCGCGGCGGCTTTCGCTCCGCGGGCAGCGGGTCGTCGGTTCCCGACTCGGGCGGCGGTGCGGTACTCCGGGCGGTGGGACGCGCGACGATGGTCTCGCGTCCGGATACGACGCGCCCGCCGCGGTGAGATCGATGACCTCACGGGAGGGAGTCGAGCAAATATGTATTATGTATTTAATACATAGCTGTTAAGCGCAGGTCCCGTACGCGTTGACATTCAACTTCTTTCATCGGAGGACCCGTTCCATGAACGCACTGTCGTCACGCCTCGTTCGACTCACACGGATTCCAGCAGCGGCGATAGTCATCGCCACGCCGTTGCTTCCCGCCCAAGCCACCGCCACGCCGACGCCCGTGGGCGGCGTCCTTCGCGCCGCGCCGGCCGCGGCACCAGCCGACCGCATTCAGTTGACCACCACGCAGGTTCGCTTGCTTCTCGCCGCCCACCATCCCGCGATCATCGACGGAAATTCGGACGACAACACCGTCACGATCATTCTTGCGGCAAACGGCAGTTATCTCGCGAGCGGCGCGAGCCGGGCAGCGGTTGCCGGCGGAATCGCGCGGGCCACACCCATCGCCACTGCCTCTGGCGGTTCGCGTGCAACGGGCGGTTCGGGTAGCTCGGCTGGCTCCGGCAGTTCGGCCGCCTCGGGAACGTCGGCCGGGTACGGCAGTTCCGGTGGATCAGGAGGATCGGGAGGCTCCGTTGCTTTTGGCGGATTCGCCAGTGCCGGCACGGGCACAGGAGCCATGGCAGCAGCCGGAGGTGAAGTTCGACGGGTGGGCCAAATGACCTTTCCCGGCATTGGAACGATCGATTCCGATATGGTCCACGACACGTTTTGGACGAACTACGAAGCCGGCGACCTCGCCGTGAATGCCCTCCGCGTCAGGTTCGTTGTCCTCGTTCCGAACGCCGTCGTCAGGTAGCGAAGGTGCCCGTTCGTCGAGGTTGATTCGACGAGTCGCGTTTTCTCGCGAGCATCAAGAGCCTGAGGTGCGCTTTCCACCGCGCTTCGGGCTCGTGTTGTTCGTGTCGTACGACAGCGCGTGAATCCGCTCGCCCTTTCGCGAACACTCGATCAACTCCGTCAATCGCTTCGCGCGCGTTTCGGGTTTCTTCGCGCTCGTGACCCAGTGCGTCGTCGTCCGGCGATACCACGCCGGACGTTTCTGGAAGTCCGCCCACGCCCCTTTGGTGCTTTTGAACCGCTTCAGCGACGCCGCGTCGAACGTCGCCTCCGCACGCTCATAGGAGTAGATCGCCGAACGCTTCTCGTCTCGCTTCTCGAACGCCGCGAGTCCGGCCTGCATCATTCGGCCGGCCGCGATCAGCTCACGCACGCGTTTGATGTTCACCGCGCTCCAAATGCTCCTCGGTTTCCGCGGCGTGAACCGGATGGTGTATCTCGAGTCGTCGACTCGTCGACGAATCCCGTCGATCCAGCCGACCGCCAACGCTTCGTCGAGCGCCTCGGGGTACGTGATCCCCTTGGTGGTCGCCGACTTCTTGTGAAAGCCGAGCAGCAATTCCGACTGGGCGGCGTGATGTTGCTGCAGCCATGCACGAAAATCGGTGTTCGACGCGAAGTAGGTGGCTTTCATCGCTCGCTCCGGTGGCGATCGTTACGCGTTTGTGAGCAACGTCACGACAAGCATTTCTGGATCTTCGCCGCACGGGCACGGTTCTGGAATCTTCTTTCGCGACCTCGACCGTTGTTTCGGCGGCGCCCCCCGCTCGCCGATTTTCACGACGGTCTGAATGTAGAACCAGGGTTCATGCGCCTTTCCCTCCGATTCATCATTCCGCTGTTGCTCGCATTGGCCGGGCTCGCTTACGCCGTGCGCCCGCTCGTCGATAGTCTGGTCGAGCGTTGGTTCGTGAGAGATCTCGACATTCGTGCGAGCCTCATCGCCAACACAGTCCAGGAGCCGCTGCGAGAGTTGGCTCGCACCGGCAAGAGGCCAGAAGTCGTTGGTTTCTTTAATGGAATCACGATGGACGAACGTCTGTACGCCATCGGCCTGTGTCGCTCGACAGAAGACCGCGTCGTCGCCACGGCAACGTTTCCCAGCGACATCCACTGCAATGACCTCAAGGCACTGTCCGGCCCGGTCGGTCATCCGGTGGCAAGCGCGAACGGGCCATTGCTCGTCTCGGTGCGGCCGTTCAAGCTCGATAGCGTGCGAACCGCTGAGTTGGTGCTCGTCCACGACATGAGCTTCGTCGCGCGGCGAAGTGAGGAAACAGGCAAGTACCTGTTCTTCTTCTTCCTCATTCTCGGAGCGACCGTCTCGCTCATCACGGTCGTCGTTGCCCAGTTGAGCTGGCGCGGTTGGGTGCAGGGAATGCGCGCGCTGCTGCGCGGCGAGGGGCTTCTCCGCGCGCCCGGCAAGCCCGATGCGGTGGAATTGCGCCCGATCGCTCATGACCTTCGCGCGCTCGTTCGCGAGCTTCAGACGGAGCACCGTCCGCGAGGCGAAGACCAGCTCGCTTGGAGTGCCGAATCGCTCCGCACGATCCTTCGCAGCGAGCTCCGCGGTCAGGAAGTGTTCGTGGTTTCCAATCGCGAACCGTACATCCACGATCACGTGAACGACACGATCGCCGTGCGACGCCCGGCCAGCGGGCTCGTTACCGCCATGGAGCCGATCATGCGCGCGTGCGCCGGCGTTTGGATCGCCCATGGCAGCGGCTCAGCTGATCGCGAAAGCGTCGACAGGCACGATCGCATCGCCGTACCACCCGGAGCGCCTGCCTATCAGCTTCGCCGAGTGTGGCTCAGTCCCGAAGAGGAGCGCGGGTACTACTACGGTTTCTCGAACGAGGGACTCTGGCCCTTGTGTCACATCGCGCACGTTCGGCCCATTTTTCGTTCGTCCGACTGGGAACAGTACGTCAAGGTCAATGAGCGTTTCGCGCGCACGGTCGTGGACGAAGCCACGTCGGCCGATCCGATCGTTCTCGTTCAGGACTATCATCTCGCGCTCGTTCCTCGAATGATCCGCGAGGTATTGCCGAGCGCAACGATCATCGCCTTTTGGCATATTCCGTGGCCGAACCCGGAGGCCTTTTCCATCTGTCCGTGGCGAAACGAGCTTTTGGACGGATTGCTCGGAAGTACGATCCTTGGCTTCCAGACGCAATCGCACTGTAACAACTTCGTCGACACGGTCGATCGCCTCCTCGAAGCACGGTCCGACCGCGAGGCGTTCGATGTTTCGTACCGCGGCCAGCTCACGGCGGTCAAACGCTATCCGATCTCCATCGAATGGCCGGTACCGGAAGAATTGACTGCGAAACCCATTGATCGCGTCCGCCTCGACGTTCGCCAGCATCTCGACCTGCCGCCGAAACACGCGATCGGGATCGGCGTAGACCGCCTCGACTATACCAAGGGCATCGAAGAGCGTTTTCGCGCGGTCGAGCGATTGATGGAGTTGCACCCGCATTGGATCGGCCGATTTTCCTTCGTGCAGATCGCCGCGCCTACGCGCGGTAGTATCGAGCAGTACCTGGCGTACGAGATGCGCGTGCGCAGTCTGGCCGCGCGCATCAACGACCGTTTCGCCGGCGCCGCGCATCCGCCAATCATCCTCAAAGTCGAACATCACGAGGCCAAGGATCTGTATGACTATTATCGCGCGGCGGACGTCTGCCTCGTCAGCAGCCTGCACGACGGTATGAATCTGGTCGCCAAGGAATTCGTCGCTTCGCGCGACGACGATGGCGGCGTCTTGATTCTCAGTCAGTTCGCGGGCGCCGCGAGGGAGCTGCCCGAGGCAATCGTCGTCAATCCGTACGACGCCGATCAGTGTGCCGACGCGCTTCATATGGCCCTTTCCATGCCTCGCGGCGAACAGCGCGCGCGGATGCGGCTCATGCGAGGTCTCATTCGAGAGTTCAACGTGTACCGGTGGGCAGGCCGGATGCTGTTGGACGCGGCGGCAACCAGACAACGCCGCAGGTTGTTGCGGCGCCTCGGGGAGTCGGCGCCGTGGGCCGAGCCTGTCACCATGCACGAAACCGGGCCATTCGCGTGACGGCTCGGCGCGCATCCGATGGGCCAACCGTCAGACAGACCTTCCGAACTCTGCCGGACGCAGACATGGCATGGGCCTATTTTTTCGACATCGACGGAACGCTCGTCGATCTCGCGGCGACGCCGTCTGCCGTTCATCCCGACAGCGACATTCGCCGTCTCGTTCATGGTCTGTATTCGGTGACCGGCGGCGCGGTGGCGTTGATCAGCGGACGTTCGCTCGCCGACATTGATCGGCTGTTCCCGCGCGTGCGGCTCCCGGCCGCTGGTCAGCACGGTCTCGAGCGTCGCGACGCCACCGGCCGATTGCATTCGCACCCGATACCCGAAGGATCTCTCGACTCGGTTCGCGCTCAACTCCGTGAAGCCGTTGCGCGTCATCACGGTCTGCTCATCGAGGACAAGGGTCTCTCGCTCGCGCTTCATTACCGCAGCGTTCCTCGTCTCGCCGGTTTTGCTCATCGCTTGATGCGCACACTGCAGACCGAGTTGGGAAACGGATATTGTGTGCAACCCGGCAAGCGCGTTGTGGAGCTCAAGCCGGCCGGGCGAGACAAGGGCGTCGCCATCCTCGAGTTCATGGAGGAAGCGCCCTTTCGCGGGCGGATTCCCGTCTTTGTCGGAGACGATGCGACGGATGAGTATGGATTCGCGGTCGTGAATGGCTTGGGTGGACACTCGGTCAAAGTGGGTGCGGGTCAAACGGCGGCGAGTTGCCGGCTCGGAGATGTTTCCGCCGTTCGCGCGTGGTTGAATTCCCTCGAGACAATTCCGGCGTTGAAGGCTGAACTAAACCCCAGGGCGATTCGATGACTTCTTTGGATTTGGGTTTGATCGGCAACGGCACGATTGGCGCGCTCGTCACGGAACGGGGCGATTTTGTGTGGGCGTGCGTCCCCCGCTTCGACGGCGATCCGGCGTTTTGCTCTCTGCTTCGAGAACCGACGGGTGACAACGATTTCGGCTTTTTCTCCATTGAGCTGGTCGGAATGGTTCGAAGCGAACAGGTCTATCTGGAGAACACGCCTATTCTCATCACCCGATTGTTTGACGGCACCGGCGCCGCGATCGAGATCGCCGACTTTGCGCCTCGCTTCTTGCAGTTCGGCCGCATGTTCTGCCCAATGATGATTGTCCGGCAGATCAAGCGAATCTCCGGAAGCCCGCGGATCCGCATTCGCATGCGCCCGGCGCGCGAGTATGGACATCGCGCCGCTCCGGTGACGAACGGCAGCCGTCACATTCGCTACGAATGCACCGATGTCATACTGCGCCTCACCACGGACGCGCCGATCACCTCCATCCTCGAGGAGAATCCGTTCGTTCTCGAGGGTGCGGTCACATTGTTGTTGGGGCCGGACGAAACCATCCAAGGCTCCGTGCCGGAAATCGGCCGGCGCTTCTTTGAAGAGACGACATCACATTGGCGTGAGTGGGTCCGTTCGCTCGGCATCGCGTTCGAGTGGCAGGAAGCCGTGATTCGCGCCGCAATCACGCTCAAGCTCAACGCGTTTGAGGATACCGGCGCGATCATCGCGGCCATGACCACGTCGATTCCCGAAGATCCGGCCAGCGGGCGAACGTGGGATTACCGGTTTTGTTGGATCCGCGACAGTTACTTCGTCGTCAACGCGCTCAATCGCCTGGGCGCCACCGAGACGATGGAGCGCTACATCCGCTATATCGTCAACCTCGCGGCTTCAGCCGAACACGCAACGCTCCAGCCGGTCTACGGAATCAGCGGACGCATCGCGCTCGACGAACGCATCGTTGATTCCCTGCCCGGGTATCGCGGTCTTGGCCCGGTACGAGTCGGCAACCAGGCCTATCAGCAAATTCAGAACGACGTCTACGGATCGGCGGTGCTCGCCGCTACTCACGTGTTCTTCGATCTCCGTCTCATTCATCGCGGCGACGAGGCGCTGTTCCACCAACTCGAGGCGCTCGGCGAGCAGGCCGTGTTTCGCTACAATCAACCCGACGCGGGAATTTGGGAGCTGCGCGGCACGGTGCGCGTTCACACGTTCTCCAGCGTCATGTGCTGGGCGGCGTGCGATCGCCTGGCGCGCATTGCGGCGCACCTGGGACTCGACGAGCGCGCCGCGTATTGGCAGGCGGCGGCGGATCGCATTCATAAGTTCGTCACGGACAATGCGTGGAACGAAAAGCTCGGAAGCTTTGTCGGCACCATGGGCGGCGATCAGCACGACGCCAGCCTGCTGCAGTTGCACGATCTCGGGTTTCTTCGCGCCGACGATCCACGGTTCGCCGGTACGGTCGACGCGATTGCGCGCGAGTTGCGCAAGGGCCAGTTCCTGTTCCGCTACGTCGAAGAGGATCACGTCGGCGCACCGCAGAACGCGTTCCTCGTCTGCACCTTCTGGTACATCAACGCACTCGCCGCACTCGGCCGGCGCGAGGAAGCACGTGAGTTATTTGGCGTGGTGCTCGCGTGCCGAAATCGTCACGGACTGCTCGCCGAGCATATTGATCCGAACACGCGCGAACAGTGGGGCAACTTTGTGCAGACGTATAGCATGGTCGGACTGATCGACTGCGCCACACGCTTGTCGATTCCCTGGGACGACGCCTTCTGATATTGCGCTAGCTCGCCTGCGCGGTAGCCAGTTGTTCGCCGATCTCTCGGATTTGATCGGCGTGCCGCGCCTCGTGAGCCCCAGTGAACCCGATCCATTGATACAAGTTGATCGGCCCGAACACGCGATGCGGATGCATCACGTCCGCCAACGCAACGCCGTCCGCTTCAATGACTGCGTTGCGGAAATCACGGCGCGCCGCTTCGAGCGCGTCCCACGCCGTGTTCGCATCCATCCCCGTTGGGCGCATCACGTCCCCGGCTTGAAGTCGCGTCCTGCGGTCGCCGAACCCTCCGAGGTTCATGGTGGCCAAGATGGGCGACGCGTCCGTCTCTTGGCCCACGCCGGCCGCTCTCGCCTCCGCGACGCGTGAGCGAAGGAGCGCGGCCACACGCACTTCGAGAATGGCGAGGTGCTCGAGAACACCGGCCACCGACCATCGATCGGGTCCCGGCGATACGTCGCGTCGTTCACTGGGCACGCTATCGACCGCTTGCCGCAGGCCTTGCCGCTCGCGGTCGACGAAATCGAGGAGTTCAGTGATTCGCGGATGCATTGGTTCTACCGGATTCGAGCAACGCCGTTGCCGGGCGTTGGAAAGCGCGTAAACACGTCGGGATCATGCCCCGGCACGATCAGCTTTGGATCCGACGCAAGTTTTTCCATTCGGGCTTGCGCCCGCAGATTCGACGCGGAGTCGAGCGTTTGTGCAATCGGCACGTGGCGCGCGAGGTTCTCGTAGAGATACATGTTGTCCGACGCCACCACGACGGTGCCTCCGGCGATGTGCACGGTGGCGAACTGCGATGCGTACGTGTGCTTGCCGCCCGTGTACACGGTGATGCCCGGAATGATCTCCTTTGCGTCGCCATCGATCAACATCACCCTGCCCTCGCGCGCGATCGCCGCGAGCTTCTTCGCGTCGCCCGCGTCGATGGCGCGATCCCTCACGGCACCGGTCGAATCGAGATGGTGCTCAAACTCCTCTCGCTGAATCCAGACGCGCGCTTTGGGAAAGAGATCGATGCCATCCAGGTGGTCCCAGTGAACGTGGGAGATGATGACGTCGGTGACCTCCTCCGGGCGAACCCCCAACTTCGCCACCGCATCGCTCGGCTTCATGAAACCGGTTGGCTTCCAACGCTGAACAAAGTCGTCGCGATAGAAGCCCGCATCGACGAGCACGTTGCGTCCGTTCGGGCCCTTGAGCAGCCACACCGTCATCGCGATGTCCAAGCGTCGGCTCGTGTCGGCTCCTGCGATCAAACCCGAAACCTTGAAGCTCGGCACACTCGCGTAGCGAACGGCGTAGACCTCGTAGTCCGGTGGCGCATGCTGCCTGGTCGCGGCGACGACACCAAGCGCCATGAGACCCGCGAGCGCCGCCACCGGAAATGCGACAACTCCCCTTCGCGCTTCACTGAGGTATTTCATGTCGTTGCCGCCGGTTGAGTCGGAAGGTCCTTGCCGTATCGACGCCCCGTGTGGCGAAAGTCGATTCGCTCATAAAACGCATGCGCGTCCAGGCGCGGAAGTGCCGTGGTCACGACGATTCGTTTGCAGCCACGGCCAATCGCCCATCGCTCGGCCGCGCTCACCAACGCGCGCCCAACTCCGCCCTTCCGATTCGCTTCATCCACAACGAGCAGCGTCAGTTGGGCGATTGGAGCTTCGTGATTGAGCGTATGTCTGGACTGAACCGTGGCCAAGCCCACGACCATGTCCTCGTACACGGCGACCAGCGCTCGCGTGTTCCCATCGGCTGCCAGTCGTACAACGCGAGCCGGCATTGCGCTCGGCTCCGCGGGATATCCAAGCTGGGCGCACAAACGTGCGAGCGCGTCGGCGTCCGTTGTTCTGGCTTCGCGTATCGAAACGGTGTTCATGTCTCCCAATCTCTCAACCGTTCGACGCGGGCGCAACGCAGACTGCGTCGCGGCTGGATCAGCGGCCCAACACCGGCTGAGTAGCGATAGCACGGCGGAGCCCGGTCAACGCGAGCGCGATCTCACCACCGTGATGCCACACCACGCGGCCATCGGCGTCAACGAGATAGTTTTCTGGAACACCGACCGTCCTGAATACGCGGGTGACATGTCCCGTCGAATCGTGAATGACCGGAAAGGTGGTGTGTCGTGCGTCGACGAAGCGACGCACGCGATCTGCGGATGCTTCGTCCACGGCAACGGCAACGACGCGAAGCCCGCGATCACCAAACTGGTGCGACAGCGCTTCGAGATCAGCGAATTCCGTTTTGCACGTGGTGCACCAGGTCGCAAACACATCGACGAGCGTGAGGCGTTCGCCGCTGCCAATGCGCACCGAGTCGCCGGCGAGCGTCCGCGCATTGTATTCCACGGGACGAGCGTACGCCGGCGCCTTCTGCGCAAGAACACGTTGCGGAAGAGCCATCGCTGCAACGACGACAAGTCCGCGGAACAGACGGGCGAACCTTTCGGCTCGCCCGTATTGCCGCTCGCTCACGTTACCTCTGAGGCGGCGAGGTGGGTGGCTTGGGCGCCGACACCCTCGCCGAATCTGCGCCCGGCAGGACCGGATTCGGCAAGAAATCGAAGTAGCCGATCATCATCTCTTCAAACGTCTGCTCGCCAAACCGCACGGCCTTCTTTGGGTCCGGGTTGAACGGATTCTTTTCGCTGTTGTCGTACCACGCCGTCGCCGTCAGCTTCGAACCGACGGGCACTTCGACAGGCGCCTTGAACTGGTAGTACGACTGCCAATTGAAGTCGTAGTGCGGAACGTCGAGGAGCTCGACCGTCTTGCCATCTGGGTATTGGAGATCGAACCGAAACGCCGAGCCGCGCAGATGCATGTGCGGGAACAGACTTGTGAGCGTTCCCGCCTGCTTGAAGACGTACGTACCCTTCACTTCGAAGTGCGGATCGCCGGGCGGAATCTCAAAGCGCGTGTTGAATGCTGATTTGCTCTGGACTTCCTGTAGCGGATGATCGGAGAATTTGAGTGCGATCTGGGTCTGATCGACCTGCTCAACTCCGTTCGGCTGATAATGGATCTGAAATTTCAGCCACGAACCCTTGGGAAGCAGCTTGCCCGTGCCCTCGGGAAACACGATGCCGGTGGAACCCGGCGCCGTGGCCGCGAAGAATCCGTCGATGCCTCCCTGTGGAATTGGTTCGCCCGGCTTCCGCGTCTTGTCATTGCCGGCCTTTCGGCCGGGTTCCTCCAGAAACACGAGCACGTGGTGCACGGCCTTGTTTGCCGTCGGCTTGATCTCCATCGCCGTGATCCACTTGTCCTCGTCGAACTTGGTCTGCGCATAAGAGTACTTATACGCCACGACGCCCTGCGCCGGCACGCGGAAGGTGTCGGGGATCTGCACGATCGCGTCGGGCTTCCCAATGTTCCATCCGCTCGTCCACTTGCGCGACAGCGGCGCGTCCTTCGCCAAACCTTCGGCCGCGCCATTCTTGACCCAGCGCAGCATGTCCGCGACGTCGCGATCGGGAAGACGTCGATCGTTCGCCCACTCGCCCACGTCCTTGTGCGCCGACCACGGCGGCATGCGCCCGCTCGTGATCATGTACTGCAGCGTGAGCCGGCGATCGTACACCTGCTTGTATGTGTCCAGCGGCATCGGCGCCATGCCGTCGGCGCGATGACAGTTCTGGCAGTTGTTCTGGATAATGCGGCTGATACGATTGTTGTACGAAACGGGAAGCAGCTTTCCCGCCGCATCCTTGTCCACGGGTAGAATGCAGCCCGGGGCGTCCGTCGTGCGCAACGTCGGCTCCTCGCCGTTCGCGACGGCATCGAGGGCGTTGCGCAGGTACGTGTGCGCCGGCGCGTCCCGATGAATGCTGATGCCGTACTGGTCGTCGATCGCCCCGCGATACCGAAGCGTGTGTCGCGAGTCGATGACGAATGCCTCGGCGGTTGATCCGGCGCGCAGCGCGCTCACCACCGCTTTGTCGTCGTCGAAGATCACGCGCCCGGCCAGTCCGTACTTCGCCGCGTCGGCAGCCGACTCGGCGCGCGTGTGCGGCGTGACGTCCACATATACAAACTGATAGCCCTTCGCGCCGTACTCCTTCTCGAATTCCGCCATGCGCGGCGAGTAGCGTTGCGATACCGGGCATTCCGCGTCGCGGACGATGACCACCGTGCCAAGCGTTGCGCCGAGCGTTGCGAGCCTGCCGCGCTTTCCCTTGGCGTCGGTGAAGGCGACATCCGGCACGCGCTCGCCGGGAGCAAAGCCGGACGAGAGATACTTGGTAGATGGCGCTCGCGGAGCGGGCGACGACTTGAGCGACGCGAGCGACGCGAGCGACGCTTGATGCGTTTGGGCGGCGGCGCCGGATGAGATCAACAGCACTGCGGCCAGCGCAGCGGGGATGGCGGAACGCATCCTGGAACTCCGAGGGGCGGGTTTGGCGGGCGGAACCGTATTGCGGAGCCGAATATATAGAGCTACCGGGCGCCTGCATCCTTACGGACGATCTTCGGGCAAGATTCGTCCCCAGTGTCCGCGCCTACCCCCGCCCTCAGTACTTCGCCAGGTAGCTGTCCAGTTCCCAGGCGCTGACTTGGGTGATGTACTCCCGCCATTCCTGCCGCTTCGCCTCGACGAAGTTTGCCGTGATGTGCTTTCCCAGCGCACCCGTGATGACGTCGTCCTTCTCGAGATCGTCCAGGGCCTCGTTGAGATCGTGCGGCAAATCGTCGATGCGCAACCGCCGCTTTTCGCGGAAGCTCATTTCCCAAATGTTTTCGTTCACGGGCTCGCGATAGTCCGCGCGCGTCTCGATGCCGTCCAGCCCGGCCGCAAGCATCACCGCGAGCGCGAGATACGGGTTCGCCGACGGATCCGGTGATCGCAACTCCAGGCGCGTGCCCAGTCCGCGGCGATCCGGCACTCGGATGAGCGGCGACCGATTGCGCATCGACCACGCCACGTTCACCGGAGCTTCATAGCCCGGAACGAGCCGCTTGTACGAGTTCACCAGCGGATTCGTGATCGCCGACATCCCGCGAGCGTGGCGCAGCAGCCCGCCGATGTAGTGGAGGGCCGTTTTCGAAAGCTCCCACTCCGCTTTCGCGTCCCAGAACGCGTTGTCCTTGCCCGTGAACAGCGATTGGTGCGTGTGCATGCCGCTTCCGTTCTGTCCGAAGATCGGCTTGGGCATGAACGACGCGAGCAGCCCAAACTGCGTCGCGACATGCTTCACGACGAAACGGAACGTCGCGATGTTGTCCGCCGTCTTGAGCGCGTCGGCGTATCGAAAGTCGATTTCGTGTTGCCCGTGTGCGACCTCGTGATGGGCCGCTTCCACCTCGAACCCCATCCGCTCGAGCATGTCGACCATGGCCCGCCTGGCATCCTCGCCGAGGTCGGTGGGGGCCAGGTCGAAATAGCCTCCGACGTCGTGCGTTGTCGTGGTCGCTCCTCCCGTGCTGTCCGGTCGGAACAAAAAGAACTCCGCCTCCATTCCCGCGTTCATCGTGTAGCCCATCGATCGCGCCTTGGCGAGCACCGTCTTCAACGTGCCGCGCGGATCTCCCGGAAAGGCCTCGCCTCCAGGGCTGTAGATGTCGCAGATCAACCGGCAGATGCGGCTGTCGGCGTCGCCCCAGGGATAGACCAGGAACGTGTCGAGATCGGGCGCCAGGAGCATGTCCGACTCCTCGATCCGCACAAACCCCTCGATCGACGATCCGTCGAACATGATGTCGCCCGCCAACGCCTTCTCGAACTGCGAGGCGGGGATCTCGACATTCTTGTTGATCCCGAGAATGTCGGTGAACTGCAGGCGCATGAAGCGGACATTGAGCGTGTCGGTCAGCTCGAGAATGTCCTTCGCTGAAGCGCCGGTTGTGTCTGGTGTGAGCGAACGAGAGCGAGCGGGCAGAAGATCCTCGGGCACAGGTCGCCTGTACGCTACGGTATGACACTCGCGCTTGTAAAGCGGCACGCACTCACGGGAGGGGCATGCGCCTTGCGCCCATCACGGCTGAGAAGTCCACACCGTGCCGGAGCCGAGAGAGACTATGAAGATTCACGACATCATGACGAAGAACCCCAGCTGCGTCACCGCCGACAGCACCGTCAGCGAGGCCGCGCTGCTGATGCTCCACGAAGACGTAGGCATCGTGCCTGTGGTCGACGCGGTGGATCGCAGTCAGCTCATTGGCGTCATCACCGACCGCGATATTGCGATTCGCTGCGTCGCCGACGGCAAAGACGGCTCGTGCCGGGTGGGCGACGCAATGAGCTCGGACAACGTCGCGACCTGCTCGGAGAACGATGAGATCGATACCGTCATCGATGCGATGCGAGCCGAAAAAGTGCGCCGCATCCCGATCGTCGACGAGCGCGGCTCACTCGTGGGTATCGTGTCGCAGGCGGACGTGCTCCTCAAAACCTACGACGGCCAACGCGCCGAACAGGCCATCGAGGCGATCTCCAAGCCGGGCGGCGCGCACACGCAATGAATCGGCGCGGCAAGCGCTATGACTCAATCGGGGCAGCCATGTAGGTTTACCAAATGGCTTCTCCCAACCCGACGCCGGACGGCGAATCGAAATGCTCGTCGTGCGGCGTCCTGTCGACCGGAAAATTCTGCTCGAACTGCGGCGCTTCACTCGCCGGAGCAACGTGCGGGTCCTGCGACGCGCTACTCTCGCCCGGCGCGAAGTTTTGCCATCGCTGCGGCACTCCGGCCGGCGCTGACGGTCCGGCGGCGCAGCGCGGCTTTGGCGCTGCACTTCCCTGGGCCGTAGCCGGGATCGCGCTGCTGTCGGTGATCGCCCTCGTTGCCGGTCAGCGCTTTAGCCGAGGACCAAACGATACGCCGGCTGCCGACGCCGCCGCCGAAGCGCCCGCAGGTGCCGCCCCGTTTGCCGGCGCCACCGGAAACGGCGCCGCCCCGGACATCAGCAAGCTCACGCCGGCTGAAGCTGCCGTTCGCCTCTACAACCGGGTGATGGGAGCGCACGAGCGCGGCCAGGCCGACACCGTGCAACTGTTCGCCCCCATGGCGATCACCGCCTATCAAATGCTCGGCACGCTCGATCTCGACCAGCGCTACGATCTGGGTCGAATCGCCGCCATCTCAGGCGACGAGTCGGTGGCGCGCGCCCAAGCCGATACGATTCTCAAGCAGCATCCAAATCACCTGCTGGGGCTGATTCTCGCGGCGAACGCGGCGCACGTGAGGAAGGACGACGCCGCCGAGAAAGCGTATCACGACAAGATCGTCGCCGCCGCACCCGCCGAACGCGCCAAGCAGCTCCCCGAGTACATCACTCACGAGAACGACATCACCATCGCCCTCGACGCCAAGCGTCCATGACCGACCCTACCACGATTCACGTTGCGCACAGCCCGGACTCCGACGACGCATTCATGTTCTACGCGCTCGCGTCCGGGCAGATCGATACTGAAGGCCTGTCGTACGTGCACGAACTACAGGACATCGAGACGCTCAACCAGCGCGCCATGCGCGGAGAGCTCGAGGTGACAGCGGTGTCCATCCACGCGTATGCGTATCTCTCGGATCGCTACGCGCTGCTGCCGCACGGCGCTTCGATGGGGGATCAATACGGACCGCGGCTGGTCGCGCGGACGCCGATGAGCCGCGCCGACATTCGCGGCAAGCGCATCGCGATTCCCGGAATGCTCACGAGCGCGTACCTCGGCCTGCGCCTCTTCGAGCCCGAGTTCGAGCCCGTGATTACACCTTTCGACCAGATCGAGGATGTCGTCGTGGACGGAAAGGTCGACCTCGGGCTGTTGATTCACGAGGGTCAGCTCACGTTCGGCGACAAGGGCCTGCATCTCGTGCAGGATTTGGGAGAGTGGTGGTTTGGCGAGACGGGATTGCCGCTCCCGTTGGGCGGCAACGTGATTCGCAAAGACTTAGGAATCGATCTTACGAGAAAAATTTCGCGCCATCTTCGCGACAGTATTGCGTATGGATTAAACCATCGCAAGGCTGCACTCGATCATTCCATGCAATACGCCCGCGGCCTCGATCGCTCCAAGGCCGACACGTTCGTTGGGATGTACGTCAACGACTGGACGCTGGACTATGGCGACCGCGGCCGGAAGGCGGTGCGACAGTTCCTTCAACGTGGCGTGGACGCCGGCATCATCACCAACCCAGTGACGGTCGAGTTCGTGGACTGATCGCGATCGGGTAGAGCGCCGTCACGCAGTGGGGCGGTGCTCGTGCGAATGGTGGTGCGAATGCTCGTGGTCGTGATGCTCGTGGTCGTGATGATCGCGGTCATGCTCATGACTGAGCGAGTGCCTCACCCATGACACCACTTTGGCGGTTCTCGCGGATGCCGTAGCAGCATGCGCGTCGCTCTGATCAGCGCTCCGCGTCGTCACCACGATTCCCCCCAATCGTGCCACATGCGCTAGCAGCCGTGTGTCGCCGGCGCCGAGCACGGTGAAGACGACGTTGGCGTAGTTCAGGTTTGGCACCGCTCCCAAATCGTCCACGAGGCGAATCAGCTCGTCCAGGACCAATCCTTCCGCGCAGCAAGCGACAATGACGCCATCGTACGCTCGCATCTCGTCGACGGATGCCGATCGCGTGCGGCGCCGTTCGGGCGATGGATCAGCTTGGCCAATCGACCGGACGTCCACTTCGGTAAACCGCACGCTCGACGCGCCGGACGCAGCCTTTTCGACGAGCGATTCCGCCGCCGGATCGGCGTTGTGAAAGAGCACAATGACTTTTGGCACGTTCAAGTTCTCCGACGTTCGTGTGAGTCGTCTTCGTCATCTCCTTGACGAAGCGCCTGGCTCAGTATACTAAGGCGTTGAGAACAAGCGGTGCACGACGCACATCATGCACATCGGTCCTCGGAACACGACGTGCAAGCGGCCGAGTAGCCGTGTGCTGACCATTTTTTGTTGAACACACATAACCCCTCAGGAGGCGGGCATGCCGCGAGGTGACGAGTTGCGCGAGGAATTCCAATTCTCCGATCGAGATGACGATGTCGATGATCTCGGCTACGGTGGCGGTGGCGGTGGTGGCGGCGGCGGCGGCAGCGCGTCGTACGACGACGACGATGAGGAAGACGGGGGTTGGATGACCCATAAGGACGACAGCGACGACCTGTGGGACAGCGCCGACGACGCCGACGAGGAGGAAGAGGAGACGGGGGGCGCAGTCGCGTTCGAGGCCGGCGACGACGAAGAGGAGGAGAGCGACCTGTTCACGCGCGCACGTCCAGGTCGTCCGGGTCGCCCGGCGGGATCGGGGAAGGGCAAGAAGCCTGGCGCCGGTTCCAGCGCAAAAGCGCCGGCGGCGGCCACACCCGTCGTCGCAAAGACTGCGGCAAAACCGGCCAGCGCTCCGGCAGCTGCCGCGAAGCATGAAGCGCCAAAGAAGGCAGTGGCAGCGCCTCCGGCCAAGAAAGCGGCCGCAAAGGCGGTCGTGAAAACGGTGGCGGCGAAGAAGCCGGCAGCCAAGGCAGTCGCCAAGAAGGGCGGGGCAAAGAAAGCCGCGGCAAAGAAGGCCGCTCCCACAAAGGCCGCAAAACAGAGCAGCACGAAAAAGCCGGCAAGCAAAGCAGGCGGCGCCAAAAAGCCCGACTCGAAGAAGGCGGCAAAGAAAGGTCGCCGCTAACGATCGGTAAGCGTTTGACGACAGCGGAGCGCGTGGGCGAGCGCTCCGCTGTTGTTTTTCGCCAATTCGTTAATATGCAGCCATGACAGGGGCCGACTTCGACGTGAGGCAGGACCAGCCGATCAGCGCACGCGCGCTGCATCGCGAACGTCTCAAGATCTCGCAAAACGCGGCGGCGGGCATTGCGCACGAGTTGCGCAATCCGGTGTTCGCGATCGCGTCGGCGGCGCAGCTACTTCGCTACCGCATCACCGACGATCCGGTCATCGAGAAGAACATCGGGCGGATTTTGCGTGAGGCTGAGCGCCTGAATGGCCTGATCGAAGCGCTTCTGGAGTATGGCCGGCCGGCGCCCATTCAAATGGCGCACGCAGATCCCGATGACGTCTGGACTGAGATCCTCGCCAGTCATCGCGGTGTGCTCGAGAGCAAAGCACTCCTCGTTCGTCGAACGACCGCCGATCCACGCGCCACCTGCAACATCGACGTGGAGCAGCTAGGGCAAGCGTTCTCCAACATCCTCGCGAACGCGATCGACGCTGCCCCCGAGGCGAGCGATCTGACAATTCTGTCCTCACGCACCGCCGACGGTGGGTGGCAAGCCGAGTTGCACAACGACGGGCCAACGATCGTGGCCGAGCTGTTGCCGCACGCATTCGAGCCCCTGGTCACGACCAAGCTTGGACACGCGGGGATCGGCCTGGCCATCGTTCACCGCATCGTAAGCGAACACGGTGGCGCCGCCGCGCTCGTGAGCTCCGAGGGCGCCGGTACGACGCTGACCGTCACGCTCCCCGCCGCACGTCTGTCCTAGGTGTCCCCTGATCGTCGCACGGCTCGGGCGTTATTGTTCCGGTGCCCTTCTTGGAATCGGTGTCTCGCCGTTCATGGCTGAATCTCCCCTTGTTCTCCTTCGCGCGCACGCGCGCCAAGCGCCGTGGAATGCGCGGGGATTGGCCGCGCAGGTCACCGCGCTCGTCGACGCCGCCGGCGTTCGTCCAACGAACGCCTCGGCGCGCGCCGCGCCGAGCGCACGATCGATTCGGTTTTATGTCGCCAACGGGTTGCTCGAACATCCGGAAGGAACGGGAACAGCGGCGACGTACAACTATCGTCATTTCCTCCAGCTACTCGCGATCAAGATTCGCCAGCGCGAGGGCGTGACGCTCGAGACTATCAAAAAGGAAATGGGAGAGTTCACGGGAGATGCGCTCGAGCGGCGCGTCGCGACGTCCCTCGCCGCGGCGCTGGGCGCGACCATTGAGACGCGCAGGAATGCCGGCGACGACGACCCCGTGGGCAGTTGGCGCCGCGTTGCCGTTGCCGACGGAGTGGAACTGCATGTTCGAGACGACTCCCCGTCGTCGCGAGACGAGGCGCTTGTCGCAATGCGCGAGGCGGTGCGCGCCGCCCTGGGACGCGAAGACATCCGATAGCGCGGCACAACGACGAGCCGGAGCTACAGAAGCCGGGACAAGAGTGTCGCGCCGGCCTCGAGCAGCTTGGACCACATCGAGCGACGCTGAAACTCGTCGAGTGTGATCTGTTTGGAAAAGCGCAGGTCGTCGAAAAACACGGAATCCATCTGGGCACCGAACGCCCTGTCGAGAACGACGAGGCACGATTCGTTGTTGAACGCCATGGACCGGTTGTCGAAGTTCATCGATCCAATCGAGCTCCAGAGACCGTCGGCGACGATCGTCTTCGAATGCACCATCGTCGGTTGGTATTCGTAGATTTTCACGCCGCTTCGCAAGAGCTCTTCATATCGATAGCGCCCAGCGTACCACGTGGTCTTCACGTCCGTCTTTTTGCTGACGGTAAGAATTCGCACATCGACCCCTCGGCGGACCGCACGCTCCAGCAGGCGGCGAAAGTCATCGTCGGGTACGAAGTACGAGTTCGCGATGTACAACGATCGCCTGGCACCGCTGATCGTGAGCGCCAGAAACCGCTCGGCCGGCGTGCTCCCCGTTGTTGGCGCGGTGTACAACAGGCCGGCGTGCGTTTGGCCCACGGGGCGAAAGCCGGACGTGGGGAAGAACAGCGGGCCGGTGATCAGCTCCCCCGACGCTTCGGCCCACGCAGCGGCGAACGCAGCCTGGAGTTCCATGGCCGCCGGTCCCTCGAATCGGACGTTCGACTCGCGCCATTGACCGTCGTGCCGCCCGTCGCCGAGCCAATAGTCCGCGAGGCCGAACCCGCCGGTGTAGGCAACATGGCCGTCCACGACCACGACTCGAACATGCGAACGATCCGTGGCATTGTGGATCGTGAACCAGCGGAGCTTGCGAAATTTCTGTACCTCGACGCCACTTTCCCGCAGCGAGTTCAACCACCCACGCGACAGGTGTTGCGAACCAAACGCGTCGACGAGAAAGAGCACTCGGACCTTGGCATGCGCCCGCTCCTTGAGAATGGCGGCCATGGTGTCGGCTACCGCTCCAGGAAGCGAGTAGTACATCTGGACGGTGATGGTGTGCTGGGCCGAACGAAGGTCCGCCCAGAGACGCGGATAGGTCCCGTCCCCGTTGAGCGTCTGCTCCACGACATTGCCCGAAAAGACATGCGTCCCCGTGAACAGCTCGAACGTCTGTTCGAACAGAGAGTCGCTTACGGCGGGCGGACCTGAATCAGACAGCGTCACCACCGACCCGACCGGAGTTCCGCGGGTAACAGTGAGTGCGCCAATCAGTGCCAGCGCGAGCACGATGACGATCACCACTATTCCACCCGCTGCTTTCAATCGCGACATGTGCTCTTTTTTACTAACACGGTCCGTGCCACGCCGGACCCGGGCGACAGCCTGAGTGCTGGTTTGCGCGCCTCCGGGCTGCCATGCTTATGTCATTCGCCCGCACGTCGTTTGGCTTGGCTCGAGAGGGGATCAACTCTGATGTTTACCGGTTCTACCGTCGTGCTGACCGGCGTCGGCGCTGAAGGGCAAGTCGGCGAAGTCGTCGCACAGGCCTTCGCCGATCAAGGAGCGTCGCTGGTCCTCGTGGACCGCACTGCCGAGAAAGTGGAGGCGCGCGCTGCCGCGATCGTCGCGTCCGGGCATCCGGCCAGCGCCTATGCGTGCGATCTCACCGACCCAGACGGAGTCGGCAGCTTGGTTGATCGAGTGCGCGCCAACCATGGCGACCGACTGACCGCGCTGGTTCACATGGCAGGAGGGTTCGCGATGAGCGGTCCCGTTGCCGAAAGCTCGTTGGATGTGTGGAATCGGCAAATCGCGATCAACCTCACGTCGGCGTATCTGACGACCCGGGCATTCCTTCCACTGCTGCGCAACGGCCGCGGCTCAATCGTCTTGTTCGCCTCGGAGGCGGCTTTGCCCGGAGCGACCGCGGCGAACCGGTCCGCCTACGCCATCGCGAAAGTTGGCGTGGCGACGTTGATGCGCTCGATCGCCGCCGAGGAACGGAAGAACGGCGTTCGAGCCAATGCCGTGGCGCCAACCTCGATACGCACCGCCGCCAACCTGGCAAGCATGAGTGCCGGCACGCGATACATCGAGCGTGAGCAGGTTGCTGCCGCCGTTCTATTCCTTTGCTCCGAAGCCGCCAGCGCCATTTCCGGCGAGTTGGTTCCACTGACATGACCTTGGCGGTGAAGCGGCGGGCACACGTGCGAACGGTGCTGCTCGACCGTTCACTCGAGGAGTTTCCGCTGTTTCGTTTGAGTGATACCGCCGACGATCCCGCCATTTCCTACACCGCCGACAATGGCGGCCGCTGGCGCGTCCTCGCCAACCCGGGCGATCGACTGCCGGGAACGTTCGATCAGGACGTCTACATCGAATTGATGCGGCGGTACCAGGAAGCGTTGGAACCGGCGGACGGCGCGCTGTCGTTTACCTTGCACGCGTTTCTTCGTTCGATGGGCCGGCAGGTCGACGGCAGAACGTACGAGCAGTTGCGGAGCTCCCTTGCTCGGCTCGAGCGCACCGTGCTGCAGTCCGAGCTCTGCTACTTCGACTCGGCGCATTCGAGCTTCACGGACGTCAGCTTCACGATCCTCTCCTCGGTCATGATCGAGCGGCGCCGGTCCTTCGATCGAGAGCAGCTAGCGCTCTTTCCGTCCGTGATCGCCGCAGAGCCCGGCGAGGCGCGGGTGGTGATCTCGCCGATTGTGCGGCAAAACGTCATCGCACGCCATGTTGCGTCGCTGGACCTCGCACGTTATCTCGCGTTGCCATCGCCGGTGGCCAGGCGGCTGTATCGGTTGATCGAGGCCGCTCGCGCGGTGGGCATGTTGACCTGGCGGGTCAGTCTCGATCGCTTGCGCGAGCAACTCCCGCTGACGCAACGATATCCGTCGCATTTGCAGCGGGTGCTCCAACCGGCGCACGACATGCTCAGAGACACCCGTGTGATTCGTGAGGCGGTGATTCGTCAACAGCAAAGAGAATGGTTCGTGGACTACGTGCTCGCCGGTCGGTAACCCTCCAGACGCGCGGCCGCGGACCCGAAGAGACCGCCCGGGAAGAACTAGCATCCGTTCTGCGTGTATAAACCGTACTTTCATGGCCACCAAGCTCGACAAAACGATCCGCCGCGAGATCGAGATTGACGGTGAGTCGTTTACCGTCTCCATCTCGCCTGAAGGATTCCGCCTGACAAAAAAGCGGTTTCGTTCCGGCGTGGCACTATCCTGGAAGTCTCTGTGGGCACGTCACGGTGGAAACGCCCTGAATCAAGCTGACTCGAGCGACGAACGTTGACTGAGTCGGGCGGGATTCGATCAGCCGTTGTTCACTGCGTTATCGTTCAATTACATCATCACGCTGGACATCCGCATGCCACGCTTTCGTAAAATCGCACTGATCGGCGCGCTCCTCACTCCCGTTGTCGCCGGCGGCTTCATTGTTCAGAGCCGCACGCAGAGGGAGGGTCCGCAGCTACTCGAACAGGTCATGTCGCTCGTGGGCGATCGCTTCGTCGATACGCTGCCAATTTCGGCGGTGTACGAGAAGGCGGCGCAGGGGCTCGTGAAAGAGCTCAACGATCCGTACAGTGAGCTGCTCACGCCAAAGGATCTCAAACAGTTCAAGAGCCGCACGAACGGCCGCTACGGCGGACTCGGCATGCTGATCCAGGAAGATCCGCAGACCCACCTCATCACGATCGCGACCGTCTATCCGAACACGCCAGCCGAGGCCGGCGGAATTCGCGAAGGCGACCACATCGTGAAGGTTGGCCCGCTATCCACGCAGGGCTGGAACATCACGCAGGTGTCCGACTCACTCACCGGCACGCCGGGCACGAAGGTCAACGTCACGTTCAGCCGTCCGGGCGTCTCGACGCTCATCAATGCGAATTTCACGCGTAAGGAAATTCACATTCCGGCCGTTCCGTACACGCTTACCCTCGGCAACAAGATCGGGTACATCCCGCTGCAGCAGTTCAACGAGAACGCGGCCAGCGACCTGGCCAAAGCCGTGACGATTTTCCAGGCGCAAAACGCGCGCGGGATCATCATCGATCTGCGCGGCGATCCGGGTGGAATCCTCACCGAGAGCCTGGACATTGCGAACATGTTCCTGCAGCAGGGACAGCAGATGGCGTCGGTGAAGGGCCGCGAGGGTGCGCAGGAGAACTACACGGCCAAGGTCGCGCCGCTCGCACCCACGATTCCGATGATCATTCTCACCGACGAGCGCAGCGCGTCGGCGTCGGAGATCGTCACGGGAGCGCTGCAGGATCATGACCGTGCCCTCGTTGTCGGCCAGACGAGCTACGGCAAGGGACTCGTGCAGGGCGTCTACGACCTCGATGGCGGCTATGCGCTCAAGCTCACGACCGGCAAGTGGTTCACGCCGAGCGGCCGGTCGATCCAGCGTCCCCGCAAGTTCGTGAATGGCCAGTTCGTGGAAGAGACGCCCGACACTGCCGAGACGAACGCCAGCAAGAAGTCCCGTCCCGCGTACAAGTCGGACGGCGGTCGCGTGGTGTACGGCGGCGGCGGCATCACGCCAGACGTCATCGTGCAAGACGATACGCTCCTCACCGCTGAGCAGCAGTTCGCCAAGGCCATCGCGCCCAAGGGTCAGGATTTCCAGACCGTATGGACGGACTACAGCATGGAGTTGGCGAAGACCGCAACGATGTCCTTCACGGTAGAACCAGGATGGACGGCAGAGTTCTATAATCGTCTGCAGGCCAAGGGCGTGACCGTGGACCGCAAGACGTACGACGGCGCCAGCCGCTATGTGAACCGCTTGCTCGATCAGCGCGTGGCGCACTATGCATTTGGCGACTCGACGGCGAAGCGTCGCGACCTATCGTACGACGCTCCGCTCCGGAAGGCGCTCGACCTTCTCGATAAGGGCGGCACGACACAGCGGGCGTTGTTCGCGGCAGCCGGTGAGACACTCGCCGAAGGCCGTGTTCCCCCGCCGACGAAAAAGCCCTAAGTTCACTGGATGCGACCAATCCTTCCAACCGCCGCCGCGATCACCATCGTGGCGGCGGTTCTCGCGTGTGGACATTCCACGCACGCCGGGCCCACTCCGAGCGTCATCTCAGCCGAGACCGGCGAGCGGCATTTCGGCAACATCCGCAAACTCACCTTCGGCGGTGAAAACGCCGAGGCGTATTTCAGTCACGACGGCAAACGGCTGATCTTTCAGTCGACGCGCGCCGGTCGCACGTGCGATCAGCAATTTGTGATGGACGTGGACGGCGCGAACGTGCACCACGTCTCCACGGGATCGGGAAAAACGACCTGCGGCTATTTCTTCGGTGGCGACAAGCAGATTTTCTTTGGATCAACGCACGCCGCCGATACGGCGTGTCCGCCCAAGCCTGATCCGTCGAAGGGGTATGTCTGGGGCCTCGATCCCTACGACATCTACACGGCGAACGACGACGGCTCGGGTCTCAAGCGGCTCACGAACTACGGCGTCTACACGGCCGAAGGGACGTTGTCGCCCGATGGGCAGACCATCGTGTTCACGTCGCTCAAAGGCGGCGACCTCGACATCTACACAATGCGCGTCGATGGGTCGAACCTGAAGCAATTGACCAACAAGCCCGGGTACGACGGCGGCCCGTTCTTCTCGCCCGACGGCAAGAAGATCGTCTATCGTGCATGGCATCCGAGTGACACCGCGCTGACCAACTATCAGGATTTGCTGAAGCAGCGGCTGGTGCGTCCCAATCGAATGGAAATCTGGGTCATGAACGCCGACGGATCGGATCAGCATCAGATCACGAATTTGGGCGGCGCGAACTTCGCACCGTACTTCACTCCGAACGGCCAGCGAATCATCTTCTCGTCCAACTACAAGAGCCCGCGCAGCCGCAACTTCGAGTTGTACTTGGTGGACGCCGACGGAAGCCACCTCGAAGAAGTGACAAACCATCCCGAGTTCGACGGATTTCCCCAGTTCAGCCCCGACGGAAAGCAACTCGTATGGGCGTCGGGCCGTGCTTCAAAAGAAGGTGAGCTGAACCTGTTTATTGCCGACTGGAGACCGTAGCACCGGTCGGCCTGATCCCGGAACGGTGGCTCCATGTCGATGGTCGTGGGACTGGTTGCCGCACCGGTCGCCAAGTCACAGCATGTAGTTCCGCTGAGATTCGAAGCAAAAGCTCTGCTGGTTGCGATGGGGATTCCCTTCGACGTCGGCGTCATCCGATCGCTCGAGGGGTCCACGGGGAAACACATTCGCGTTGCCGCCGCTGACCCGGCCAAGATCCTGACCCCGACAATCAGTAGCGGTACGCCGGTCATCACGGAGCGCTGAAGCATGTACGAGCAGTTCTTCGGATTGACGGATCGTCCCTTCTCGCTCACGCCGGACCCGCGATTTGTCTTCTACTCGCAGCAATACCGCGAGGCGGAAGGCCAGTTGCTCTACGCCATTGGCAATCGCGAAGGCATCATGCTCGTCACCGGCCAACCGGGCACCGGCAAGACGACGCTCTGCCGCGACCTGATTGACAAGCTCGATCGCGAAAAGGCGCAGTCGGCGCTCATCTTCAATCCGTTTCTCAACGGCGGTGAGATGCTCGCCGCGCTGCTCACCGAATTCGGCGTGAGCGTTCCCGCAAGCGGAACTCGCAAAGACCTGCTCGACCGCCTCAATCAGTTCCTGCTCGCCCAGCTCGCGCTCGGAAGAAGCTGCGTCGCCATTTTCGACGAGGCGCAACACTTGTCGCCCGAGTTCCTCGAACAGATTCGCGTCCTGTCCAACCTCGAGACGGATCAGGAAAAGCTCATCCAGATCGTCCTCGTGGGACAGCCGGAGCTACTCGACAAGATCCGCACGCCGCAGATGTCTCAGCTCGATCAGCGCGTCTCCATTCGATGCATGCTCGGCGATCTCGACGAGCAGGAGACCGATCGCTACATGCATCATCGCTTGAACGTCGCGGGCGGTCGCGACCAGGTCCGCTTTTCGCCCAAGGCCGTGGCCGAGATCTACCGCGCATCGCACGGCGTTCCGCGGTTGATCAACCTGATCTGCGATCGCGCGCTGCTCGCCGGCTTCGCCGCGCAAACGCGCGACATCCAACCGCAGCACGTGCACAAGGCAGTGGCTGCGCTCCGGGGCGAGGACGCCGAGGTGAGCGCGAACATGAAACGTTCGCAGCGCGGCTGGGGGCGAAAGGCGGCGATCATTGGCACAGTCGCCGTTGTCGCTGCCGCGGCAGCCGGCGTGGCGCTGTGGCCAAAGCGTGCGTCGACACCCGACGAGGTACTCTATTGGCGTGCGACGAGTGATCCGACGGCCAGCGACGCCGAGCGCGACTTCGGGCTGCTGGTGACGAATTACCCGGCGTCAAAGCGGTTCGATGACGCGCTCCTGCGTCTCGCACAGCTCGAGATGTCCCGCGGCGACCGCACGTCGGCGATTCAACATTTGGTGCAATTGGGCGAGCACGCCCCCGTTGGCGTGGATCGAACTCGCGCCCTCGTTCTCGCGTCATTTGCACGACTCGACGTGGGCGACACGGCGACGGCGTGTCAGAACATCACGCCCGACCTGCACGGAACCGTTGCCGCGGACGCCGACGTGGCGCACCAACTCGATTCTGTTTCCAGCATCTGCGCGGCGCGCATCGCGGCCACGCCCGCACCCGGAGATTCGATTGCCCGGGCTGCGGCGCCCCGAGACACGGGTCCTTCGCGGGGCGGGAGACGTGGCGCCGCGGCGGGGGCAGCGCGAGATAGTCTCAAGCCAAATCGCGCCAAGACCGCGCTCCCGCGCACTCCTGATACGACCAAGCCATGAGTGCCGGTGCGTTCAACAACTGCCGTGCGCTGCTGTCGCAACGCGGCAACCCGACAGGCGCCAGAGATGTGTTCCAACAGGCGCTACTCCTGTGCTGCTTCCACATGCGGACCTCGGTCGGTGTTACTGCGTGATCGGCGCCGCGAGGTAGAATGCGATTACGAGACCACCCGCTGGCGCGGCAAAACGGAAACGTCCCGTTGTGTTCGAACCATCAAGCTGGTTTGGATCTCCGGGGCCGTCGATGAGCGCGTTCAACGTTTTCGCGTGATTTGGCGTGAGCCCATGAACCTGAACGCCGGCGAACAGAGTGCTGGTCAACACGAACGTGGAGTTTGCTGTGCCGGCGGCGTTGTGCTCGGGAACGTTGTTCGTGATGTCGTAACGTTCCAGAAAGTTCATGATGTACGCGGTAAATCCCGTCGCGAGGCTGTCGGCGGGGGCAACGGATATGGTGGCGCCGAGGTACGGACCATTCCATGCCGCCACTTGTTTGAGGGTCATGCCGGCGCTGTCGATCAATCTGCTCGTCGCCGTCACGGGCTTCGCGGTCAGCGACGAGATCTGGTGCGGAAAGCCGGCCTTGGAATCAGTGGCGAACGTCTCGATGGCGGTGCGAACCGAGGTCAGATCGTTTTGGGCCTTTACCGGATCTCCCACGCCAACTCTCTGGATCACACTTGGTATCACGAACGACGCGATCACGGCGAGAATTCCAACCGTGACGATCGTCTCGATCAGCGTGAAGGCGGCGCGACGACGGTCGCCATTCATCGATTTCGCGATCAGCATTGAGAAGGCCGAAGTGGGCGGGCGGCTCCGCCGTTCGGGTGTTGACGACTTGCAGAGAGCCCGGTTACACGCGGTCAGGCGGGCTTGCCACGACCCGCCTCGAGGTTCGCTGTCACATGTTCGATCCGCTTCATTCCCACCAGGGCGGCCGCGACGCCCGGCAGGCTGCGAGTGAACGCGATCGCTCGCTGCGCATCGGTGGCGTACTCCGGAAATGCGTCGCGCACCGGCGCGGGCAGCCCGCTCGCGAGTCGGGCCTGCATCAACGTCGCGCTGGCGACGACCGTCAAGCCAAGCTCCGCCGCAGCCTCAACGACCGACATGGTCTTGCCGCCAACCACCTGAGTTGCGCTTCTCACGCCTTCCAGCAACATGAGGTTGATCGGGAGCTGGATGACGCGGAAATGGTGTCCGTCGCCCGCGAGTGCCCGCGCTACGGCCACCAGGTCCTCAAGGGAAAGGTGTCCCTTGGCGCCCGGCGGTGTCCGAAGGTCGTCCCACGTGGCACACCCGTACACCCCAATCTCTCCGCGCGTTACCGCGTCCTCCAGCATTCCAAACGCCCCGCGCATACGGGACATGAGCTCGTCGGGTGTCACAACGGAGAGCTGTTGCGCGGGGTTGTGCACGTAGTACACGTCGATCGTGCGTAACCCAAGGTTTTGTCTCGATTTGGCTAGACAATACCGCAAGAATCTCGGGGCCAGCACATGGCCGCCGGCAACGATTTCCTCGGGGTGTACGATTTGTGGCTCCACAAACTCACGTTGAACGTAGGCCTGGTACTCCTCTCGAGTCGGTGGCGGCGTGCGGTCGAGGGGGATATATCCGGCCTTCGAACACACGACGAGCTCCTGACGAGACGCCTCGCCAGCCGCCAACGATTGCTGGAGCGCGGCGCCGACGCTCCGTTCGGACCGCTGACTTCGATAGTTGATCGCCGTATCGATCAGGTTGACGCCCGACGCAATCGCAAATCGAATCGCCGACTCGTACGCGGCGTCATCCTCGTCGGTGCTGTCGCCGAGGTACGTCCCGATCCCGATCGAGGAGACGATGGGACCGAACGTGGTCTGTCTGAAGTAGTCGGACGCGAACCGCGTGCCGAACCGTCCGGCATAGTTCGCAGTTCCCGCGTCGGTGCCACGCAGTTGCGTCGCATCGAGGTTCGGTGCGATCGGTTCTATGGACGGAATTCGTCGAGGCATTGAGATAGTTCAGAATTACCCGAGCTCATGCACTGTTGCAAGGCGCTCCGGACGTTGCCGCGCAACGGTTGAAAGACGTGCTTCACTCTGACGATGGGAGAACGATCGCGTGCAACGTTTGGTAGTTGGTGCTTTGCTCGCGTCTGCCGCGGGATGCATTTGGCCCGGACCGCCGGTCATGACGCCGGTTCGCGTCGATTTCATCCCGCAAGGAAATGTGTCATCCGACGTCACGATCGCGCGGCCGGTCGCCACAGTTGCCGACGATCCGTTTCGCAGAATCGATCGAATGGACTGGCCCGGGCCGAACCGTTCCCGAACCGCGAGCGGATCGCCCGGCCCCGATTACTGGCAACAGCGCGCTGACTACACCATCGCCGCAACGCTCGACACGACGGAAAAAACAATTCGGGGCTCGGTCAGTCTTCGCTACACCAACAACTCTCCCGACACGCTTCGCTTCGTTTGGTTCCAGTTGGATCAGAATCTCTATCGCGGTGGAAGTAAAGGTTCGGCGATCTTCGGCGGTGAGTCGCGTTGGGGTGTTCGCGGTTTTCATGGCGGCTACGACCTGACGGGTCTGCAAGTAAACGGTCGCGGCGTCGCCGGCAAAGTCGACGACACCATGATGCGCGTCGATCTCGATACGCCGCTGTTGCCGAATGGCGGGACGGCAACGATCGGTATCCAATACTCGTTCGCGATTCCCGAGCACGGCTCGGACCGCATGGGACGAGACAGCGCGCTCTACGAAATCGCGCAATGGTACCCGCGCGTCGCCGTGTACGACGACGTACGCGGCTGGAACACCGATCCGTATCTCGGACAGGGCGAGTTCTACCTCGAGTACGGCGACATCGATTACGCGATCACCGTCCCAGCCGGCTTCGTCGTCGCCGGCAGCGGCACGTTGACGAATCGCGCCGAGGTGCTGCCGAGCACACAGATGGACCGCCTCGGCCACGCCGAACGGTCGCCCGCGGTCATTCAGGTGATCACGGCCGCTGAAGCGGCAGCCGCGAAACACCGCGCTGTCTCCGGCACCAAGACTTGGCGCTTTCATGCCGAACGCGTGCGCGACGTTGCGTGGGCTGCCGCGCCGGATTTCCGCTGGGACGCCACGAGCTGGGACGGCGTTTTGACGCAGGCATTTTATCAATTCCCTAAAGCCGGTCGCGGCTGGGAGTCCGCCGCCGAACAAACGCAGTGGTCCATCCGAACGTATTCAGAACTGTGGATGCGCTACCCGTATCCCCAGGCCACCTCCGTCGCGGGACCGGTCGGCGGAATGGAATATCCCATGCTGGTGATGGTCCACTACGGCACGGGCGACCCGACATCCATTTTCAGCACCGTCGACCATGAGCAGGGCCACGAGTGGTTTCCAATGCTCGTCGGATCCAACGAGCGGCGCTATGCGTGGATGGACGAAGGAATCAATACGTATCAGAACGCGTTCTCGAATGAACGGCGCGCGCCCGGATCAAATGCGTTTCCCGCCTACGCAACGAACTGGCGGGAGGCCGTCGACAACGGAAAGCAGTCTCCGCTCATGACCCCTCCCGATCGCATCGATGCCGACGCGCTCGGCGCCATCGGATATCGTAAACCCGGTGCCGTTTTGCTCGCGCTCCGCGACAACGTCGTTGGCCGCGAGACGATGGATCGCGCCATGCGCGAGTACGCGCGGCGTTGGGCATTCAAACATCCCACGCCCGCCGACTTCTTTCGCACCGTCGAAAACGTGTCGGGCGAAGATCTGTCATGGTTTTGGAATGCGTTCTTCTACGGCACAGACGTCCTCGACATCGCGGTTGACGGCGTCACAATGCGCCAGACCAATGGTCAGAGCCTGGTCGAAATTCATCTGCGGCGGGTGACGAGCATTCCCTTTCCGGTGACCATGCGGCTCAAATTCAACGATGCCTCCACGCTCGACGTGAAGGTTCCCGTCCAGGTCTGGGCGCATTCCGATCGTTACATGGCGACGTTCGCGGTCCCGCGACCCGTGATTGGCGTGCGACTGTGGCCCGATCCCACCGTGCCCGACTGGAACGAAGCGAACAACGTGTGGGGTGATCCCCCACCTGCCGATCGCCAAGCTGTATCGACGGGAGGCGGCATTGTTCCATCAATTCCAGCGAGCCCGACCAAACCCTAGCGATTAGTGGCTTTGCGCGGCCGGGAATCGTCTTGGTAGCAGGGGGTCCTGGCTTCCGTTAGATTCGAATGCTGGACCGATTCTCTTCTTTTCTGTTTTGCGGAGTTAGCAATGCCGGGTTTTGGCGTTTGGGCCGCTCGCTGGTGGATGCCCCTCCTGTTCATCGTGATTGCCGGTCACCTCACCAACGTTTGCGTCACGCTCTTCCTACATCGCGCACAGACCCATCGTGGTGTTCGGCTGCATTATCTCGCCGAACTTCCCATGCGGTTGTGGCTCTGGCTGACGACCGCGATCGTGACCAAGGAGTGGGTGGCGTGCCACCGCAAGCATCACGCGTTCGCCGATCGTGAGGGCGATCCGCATAGCCCGTTGATGGAAGGACTGCGCAACATCGTCTTCAAGGGCGCGTTCTATTATCGCCGCGCGATTAAACAGCCCGGTATGCTCGAGAAGTACGGCAAGGGCACGCCGAACGATTGGATCGAGCGCCACGTGCTCAGCCGTCTCAATTGGCTCGGCATTCTTCTCATGTTCGTCATCGACGTCTATCTGTTCGGCTTTTTTGTCGGACCGCTCGTGTGGGGCGCGCAGATGATGTGGATTCCGTTCTGGGCGGCCGGGATCGTGAACGGCGTCGGTCACGCCCTCGGCTATCGCAACTACGAAGTAAAGGACGAGAGTCGCAACATCTCGCCCATCGCCATCTGGCTCGGCGGCGAAGAATTGCACAACAACCACCATGCCGATCCCAAATCAGCGCGCTTTGCTGCGCGGTGGTTCGAATTCGACATCGGCTGGCTGTACATCCGAATGTTGCAGTTCCTGCGCTTGGCCAAGGTGGACTACGCGCGCGGCCATTAGAGGCCTTGAGAGACTGACGAGACGTTCACGGTTTCTTCCCGTTGGTGTTGGGCCTGAGCGGGCCAGTCGGCGATGCCGACTGGCCCGACTTCTTTTCTCGCCAAGGGGTAGGGAAGGCAGCGACCTCGAGCGACCTCCGGGAGCCGGACATCATCGGGCGCCGCCGCAGCTAGTTTTCAGCATGAACCGGAGAAATTCATGAACATTTCCTGCAGTCGCTGCGGTCAGTCCAAGCCGGGCTTCGAGCGCACGCCGTTTCCCGGAGCCATTGGCCAACGGGTGGTCGAGCACATTTGTCAGGACTGTTGGGGCTTGTGGCTTCGCCAACAGACCATGCTCATCAATCACTACGGTTTGAACGTCATGGACCCGCAGGCGAGGAGCTTTCTCAAGCAGAACATGGAGGCGTTCCTCTTCAAGTCGGGCGCCGAAGAGGACGTCGATACGACGAAGAAAGGAACGATTCAGTGGTGAGTGCCGCCGGCGGAGCGCGACTCATTCGGAAATCCTCACGCGTTGCGCGACGTGTCATCGCCGCCGCAACGCTCGCGACCGCTGGATGCACAATGGCGGCGACGGGTACGCCGTCGCCCACTGCGCGCTCAGCGGCGTCTGCCGGTTGGATCGACTCTGCCGTCGCGGCCATGTCACCTCGAGACAAAGCGGCGCAACTCGTCTGGCCGCAGCTGTTCGGCGATTACACGCCCACGTCGAGCGACGCGTGGACGCGGGTCGAGCACCTCATCACGACGGAGCATGTCGGCGGCTTCATCATGTCGATCGGGTCTCCCATCGAGACGGCCGTCAAGATCAACGCCATGCAGCGTTTGAGCGCGTTGCCGCTCGTGTTCGGAGCGGACTACGAGACCGGCGTTGCCATGCGCCAGCGCGGCGGGTACTTCCTCCCCAACAACATCAACCTCGGCTCGGCGACGATGTTTCCGCCGCAGATGGGGCTGGGCGCCTCGCGCGATACCTCGTTGGCCTATCAACAGGGGCGCATCACGGCGATCGAGGGGCGTGCTCTCGGTGTGCACATCGCCTTCGCGCCGGTACTCGACGTCAACAACAATCCGGCGAATCCTGTCATCGGCGTGCGATCGTTCGGAGAGGATCCGCACCTCGTCGGCGACATGGCGAGCGCGTTGATTCACGGACTTCAGGAACACGGAATGGTCGCCACCGGAAAGCATTTTCCGGGACACGGCGACACCGATGAGAATTCGCATCTCACGGTCACGACGATTCATGCGAGCAAAGCACGAATCGACACCGTGGAGCTCGTGCCCTTCCGGCGGGCAATTGCGGCCGGCGTTCAGGGCATCATGACATTTCACGGGCTCGTGCCCGCGCTCGACACGGCCTCGGTGCCGGCGACGCTGAATCCCGCCATCATGACCGGCCTTCTGCGACAGCAGCTCGGATTCAAAGGGTTGTTGGTCACCGACGCGATGGACATGAACGGCGTTCTCGCGCGCGTCACCGTCGGCCAGGCTGCACGAGGCGCGCAAACGGTCGCCGGGAACTACGGCACACTCAACAACAGCATCGGAATCGCAGAGGCGTGCAAGCTGGCGATCGCGGCCGGCGCGGACATCCTGCTGATGCCGAGCGATGTCCCGGCAGCGATCGACGCCGTGGTCTCCGGCGTGCACGAAGGTCGATTCACGCAGGCGCGCGTGGACTCGTCCGTCCGCCGGGTGCTCGATCTCAAGCTGCAGCTCGACTTGGTTCGCCGCCGCTTTGTGGACCTCGACAGCGTGCGTGCGCTGGTCGGTGATACGGCGCATCTCGCGGTCGCAGCGACGACGGCGCAGCGCTCCATCACGCTTGGGAAGGATTCCCTGAGTCTCGTGCCCCTCGCGCGGCCAGGCGCGCCGCCACCGCGTGTTTTGTCGATCACGATCGCGACACGCTCCGATCTGCCCGCGGGCGCCACGTTCAATGCGGAAGTGCGCCGCGCGATACCGAATCTTCGGACCGAATCGATCGTCTCCGACGACCCGGCGCCGAACTTCGCCCGATTGCTCGCGCTCGCCGACTCCTTCGATGTCGCCATCGTCAGCTCGTACCTCTCGACCGGTACGAACATTTCCAACCCCAACGCTCCTGAGCCGATTGCGCAGTTCATGCGCGATCTCGCACTGCGCCGGCCGCGCACCGTGCTCGTGGCGTTCGGAAATCCGTATCTGCTGTTGCAGGTCCCGTCGGTATCGAGCTACATGGTGGCGTGGGGTGGCTTTCCCGTATCCCAGACCGCGGCCGGACGCGCGATCATCGGGCTTGCCCCGATTACGGGCCGTCTTCCAATCACCATTCCGCCCCTGTTGCAATTCGGGACCGGACTCGATCGATTGATCGCGCGCCCAGCATCGCCGTAATTCGCACGGTCTTGACTTTATTAGCGAATTGCTACTAATTCGCGTGCGATGCCTGATCGATTGTCCTCCGCGCGCACGGCGACACGCGGCGTAACCCTTGGGGTTGACGTCGTCCTCTTCACTCCGCGCGGCAGCGAGCTTGCCGTGCTGCTCACACCGCTCGCTGCGGCGCGCGGGCGCACGCGCGAACGTTGGTCGCTCCCCACGGATCGCCTCGCGGCGGACGAATCGCTGGGCGACGCCGCTGCGCGCATCGCCCGCGATGCGCTCGGAGTCGCACCAAGCTTTCTCGATCAGGCGGGCGCGATTGGCGGCGGACGGAAGCAAGCCGATGGCGCACCGCCGCAAGTGTCTGTCGCGTACTTCGGCCTTGTGCCCGATGCAGGAGGCGGCGCTCGACACGGCGCGGAGTGGCTCGGGATGTCTGAGCTTCCAGCGCTCCCCGCTCGACAGCGCGAGGAGATCGATGCAACGGTCGCCGCAATGCGGGCGCGCGTCGACCAACAACCGATTGCGTTTCGCCTGTTGCCCGCTGCCTTTACGTTGAGCGAACTGCAGGCAGTTTACGAATTGCTGCTCGGGCGCCGCCTACACAAAGCCAGCTTCCGTCGATCGCTGCACGCTTCGGCGCTCGTCGAGGCAACCGACGAATGGCGAAGCGAAGGGCGCGGCCGACCCGCGCAACTTTTCCGATACGCGCCGCCCCGGCGGCGGCGTCAACGCCGCGGAATTCGCTTCGACTTGCTCGGCTGATCAGCTCGATCAGCTTGATCAGCTTGATCAGCCGACGCGCACCGGTCCGGCAATCTCGAGCAGCGCGCGCGCAATGGCCGCGTTGTCGGCCGCCAAGAGATACAGTTCCGTGAATGCCGGCGATCGCTCATCGCCATCGGCTTCCGCAATGACAACCGGTCGGTGCCCGTCGCGCCGCCAGACTTCAGCGCGGCGTTCCACCGATACGCGCGTGTGAGCGAACTCGCGCTCCCCTTCGACGTCGATTGCAACGTAGCCGCCGCCGGGCAACTCACGCCGGTAGATCGCCGCAATCCAGAGACTGCATGTCTGCTGCTCCATCACGTGCTCCTCGTCTTCGCTCCGTGTGCCGCACGACGCGATCGATCGGTCCTGCGCTTTGCGGCGCTTCAGCGCGGCGCGCTCCCGTCTCCAATTCTGTGAAGACGACACGGAGTCTCCTGCTTGATTGCATTCGCGCTCCGCATTGTCAAGCGCGACCTTTTTTCCTCCGTTGGTCGACGGTCAGTCACCGGGGGATGAAGCCCGTGTCACCTGTTCACGGCTTTGTGACCTCAGCCGCCTGTGGCCCTTTCTGGCCCTGAACGATTTCGAACTCCACGCGATCGCCCTCTGCCAGGGACTTGAACCCGTTTCCCTGAATGGCGCTGAAGTGAACGAATACGTCAGGACCTCCTTCGTGCGAAATGAAGCCATAGCCCTTCGCATCGTTGAACCACTTCACGGTACCGGATAGACGAGCCATTGATCTTACCTCTTGCAAGAAGCTGTGACCCTCCGATCCGCGCCCGAAACGCTCGTCCCGAAGCGCCCGGCATACGCGATCGTCCGCCTCGCGGCGCCCGCCAAACGAATTTCGGCGGGACCGCTTGGACGGCCGGTCAGGCAAGTTTTGTGCAACTCGTGGAAGCCGCGGATCGGACACTCGGTCCAACCCGGGAAACAGCGCGGTGTCGATCGCTACGCGGCGCCAGCGATATAGCGTGCCATTCGTCCACACGTGCGACAACGGAGCGTCACGTGCGATCGCGGCGGCGGCGGTACTTCACCCGGTGAGCGCTCGATCGGACCCGAGCACGATGGGCAGCTCAGCGGCGTACCAGTTCTATCGTTCGCGATCAGGTTTAGTGCTTGTGCTGGATTGTACGTAGCCGGCCTTGGCTTGCGCATAAACTCCTCCTCAACAGCAAAACAGCCCGGAATGCGGCGGCGCCGATTCGCCTCAAAGAAACATAACCTTCTATCTCTCTAAGACTATCAAAGGTATCACTTTGTCACGCTGGAGAGCCCGAACTGCAGGGCTCGTTTTCGTATGCGCTTCGGCGTGCGGACCGCGTGCACACATCCCGCCTCGCCCCGGCACGATCCCAGGTGCCTTGGAGCCGAGCGACAGCGGCGCTGCCCTCGCGCGGACGCTGGCTCCTCTGTTATACGTCCAGCGCGACGAATGGTTCCCCTTGGAGCGAATCGTTGCCGTGCTCCACCCCACCCGGCCCATCATCGCCTATCATCTCCTCTGGCAGGACGACGTCCACGGGTCATGGATACCGTGGACCGTCCCGACCGACGAAGAGGTCGTCTGGGTCGGGTACGACAACAGCCACGCGCCAACAGACATCTGGACCTTCTGGCACGGCACGCTGCTCCATGCCGACTGGCACGACCGCGGCCAAGTCGCCATTGATGTCCAATGGGGAAAGCACGGGTCGCTCCCACACGGGGTCGTCGAAAGCGACCTGCCCGGATTCAAGAAGTTGAATCTGTTTTACGCCTTCGCGTGGATCGGTCTTCCCGACATCTGGCTCGGTGACCTGACTCGGCGGGGGCCATGGTGCTTCTGTCACGGGTACCGGCGCTACCGTGACTATTCGACGCTGATGCCACTGGGAGGGCGCCTCGATGCCGTCGTTCGAGCAGAGGACGCGACTGAGGCGCTGACGGAGGTGTTCGGCCACCCGTACTCCAAAAAGCGTCCGTGGCCCTGATCGGATGTTTGAGCACGGTGATCGTTTCCTCAATCCGTGTCGCCTCGATGTTTGATGCGCATCTGCATCACTGCGCTCTTACCGCTGTGTCCAGAACTCGCTATCCTCCAGCGTGACGTTCACCATCGACTCCGAGGAGAGGGATCATGGCAACACGCGCTAAGAAGTCTCGCGGGAAGTCAGGAGCCAAGGCCACTGCAAAGCGAAGTGGACCAAAGGCACGTCGCGGAAAGTCCGCGTCGGCTAAGAAAAAAGGCGCCAAGAAAACGGGCGGAGCCAAAAAGGCTTCGGCGAAGCGCCCCATCGTGCGAAAGGCGAAGAAGGGCGGGGCAAAGTCTGTCGCAAAAAAGATGACCGTAAAACGTCCAGCCGCAAAAAAGCCCACGAAGAAACGGAACACGCCGATCGCGCGCGTGGCACGCGTGGCGAAACAGGTCGCGCAGCAGGCAACGACCGCCGTGACGGAAGGCGTCGAGACGCTGAAGGAGTTCGGTGAATCGGTTATGGATCGCGTGACTGGCTGAACCCGCGAGGCCACGAGTCGAGGAACGTCTGGAGAACGGCCGGCGGAACCGCCGGCCGTTCTCTGTTCAGTGCGAGAGTGTGCCGCCGGGCGTCCGCCGTTCCATCCAGCCGGACAGCAGCGCCGCGACTCTGTCTTTGCCGTAGTCCACGGTGATGACGTGCGCCGCGCCGGTGATCCACTCGAGGCGCTTCTCCGCGGCGCCAAGCAATGCGAAGGCACGCTCCGCGTCGGCAACGCTGATGCGATTGTCGGATCTCGATTGCACCATGATGGTCGGCGCCGTCACGGCTGGCAACGCCTGCACCGCGCGCCGCATGGTGATTCGCAAGGCGGTGAGCGCCGACGGCGTGAACACACCATACGCGAGACTGCGTTCACGTTCGTCCGGATCGAGAACCGAGATACCGTCACCAGAACGCACGACGGGAATGATCGGACCCCACAACCAGGCAAGGCGAGCGAACCGCTCGATGCGCTGCGGCATCGCGAGATACGGTGCCAGCAATCCAAGCGCCGGAAGATCCGGATTGTCCGCCGCCAGTTGTCCGGCGAGCGCGCCGCCCATCGACAGGCCGATCACGGCGACCCAGTCATGCGTGCCGCGGAGCTCGTGATACGCCTGGCGTGCCGCCGCCGACAACGCGTCGGCCGTCACATGAGAGAAATCTCGAATACTGCGACCGTGACCCGGCAATAGCGGCGCAACAATGTGAAATCCGCGATCGTACAGTACGCCGGCGAGGTACCGGAGCGTCTGCGGGGTATCGCCGGCGCCGTGCAAGAGAAGAATGGCCGGCGCGCCAGGGCGGCCGAGCACGAACCCTTCGGCACCACACACGACCCCATCGGCATGCATGGGACGGCGACGGACCGTGGCCTCCGTGACGCGGAGATATCTTGCGCGCCACCAGACGAACGCCGCGAGCCCGGCGAGGCTCAATCCACCGATGAGCATGTCGCGTCCGTTGTGGAATTGATCTCCGTTCGGATCATCAGTAGCGGCGGACGCGCGGATCGACCTCTCGGCTCCACCGGTCGATTCCTCCCGTCAGATTTCGCACACGCTGAAATCCCGCGGCGAGCAACTCGTACGCGGCGGATTCGCTCCGCGCGCCGTGGTGGCAATAGACGATGACGTCCGCATTGCGGTCGAGCGACCGCGCCGCATCGGGGAGGGTGCCGAGGGGCATGAGACGAGCCGTCGGGATTCGCCCGATGTCCCACTCGTACGGTTCCCGCACGTCGATGATCACGATCGATTCGCCGTCGTTGAGAATTCTTGAAAGTGCTTGGGGCAGAATCGTTTCGACGCGCTGTGGCGGGAGCATGGATGGGGGCGAGCAGAATTGGTCATAGTCGATCAATGCGTCGATCTCACGGGTCCCGCACGACGGACAGGCAGCGTCGCGTTCCACGCCAATCGTGTGGAAGCGCATCCGGAGTGCATCGACGAGCAACAGACGACCGGCAAGCGAGTCGCCCAATCCGGCGATGATCTTGAGCGCCTCGGTAGCCTGAAGCATGCCAATCAGCCCGGGCACTACACCGAGCACGCCGGCGTCGGCGCAATTTTGCACCGTGCCGGGATCGGGCGGCGTTGGAAAGAGACACCGATAGCACGGGCCTGCATCGGTGGCGAACACCGAAACTTGCCCCTCAAAGCGATCGACGCTGCCGTACACCAGTGGTCGACCGACCAGCACACATGCATCGCTGAGCAGGTATCGCGTCGGAAAATTGTCGGTGCCGTCGATGACGACATCGTAATCCCCGACGAGAGCGAGCGCGTTCGCGCTCGTCACACGCTCGGCGATTGCATCGACGCGCACATGCGGATTGATCGCCTCGAGCGTGGCGCGCGCCGAGTCGACTTTCTTCGCGCCGACATCCGCGGTGTGATGCAACAGTTGCCGATGGAGATTCGTGACGTCGACGCGATCGATGTCGGCGATACCAATTCGGCCAACGCCGGCGGCCGCGAGGTACATCGCCGCGGGCGAGCCCAGTCCTCCGGCGCCGACGATGAGAACCCCGGCGCGTTTGATCGCCGTCTGCCCCTCGACCCCGAGCTGCGGGAGTCGAATCTGCCGCGCGTAGCGCGCGAGCTCGTCGCCGGCGAGCGCCTCACCGAGTGGATTGCGCGCGCTCAATGGCTGTGGATCGGGGGCGGAGGATGAGTGCATCGCAAGGCAGGCCGTGAAAACGGCCAAAAAAAATATACACGCCCGTCCCAGAATATCGGACGGGCGTGTTGCGTGCGCGCCACACTGTGTTACTGAAGCGCCTGCTCTTGCCCCGTTTCCAACGCGGGAAATGGTAGCTCGTTGTCCACAGTCAGAATGTCCATACGCTCGGCAAGTTGTGCCGGAGATGCAACGATTAGTGACGTTCCGCGGCGTTCGACCAACCCTTCGCCAACGAGTCGTCCGAGTACCAAAGACACTGATTCTCGGGTCGCGCCGACCATTTCGCAGAGCAACCGATAGCGCGCGGCGCACAGCACAATTTGGCCGTCGTCATGAGCGAACGTGTTGTTGCTGGCCATTCTAACCAACGTCGCGATGAGCCGTTGCTCGACGCTCAGCGTGGTCAGTTCGCGCAACTTGTCGAGAAGCGCGGTGCGCTCCGCCATCAATTGATTGATGAGCGTAAGTGACCGCTGCGGCTGTTCGCGCACGAAAGCGCGGAAGCGCGCGGAACTGAGATAAAACGTTTCACTTTCGTCGTCGGCCCGAGCGTCGGTCGCGTAGCGCGCATTTTGCGACAGACCTTCAGAACCGAAGGTCTCTCCAGGCGTCGCGATCCACGGCACAAAGCTCCGACCTGCGCGAACGCGACTGCGCAACACGACTCGTCCCCGCGTTACGACGAACACGCCATCCGCAACCACACCGCGTTGATAAATCGCGAAACCAGCAGGCCACGATGCGCGAGCCGCATACGCTATGAGCGCATCTCGCTCGGGCTCAGCCAACCGTGCGAGCCCCATGTTTGTCTCCCCCACGACCGTCCTCACATCCCGCAACGAGGAGATCGGTTTGCAATGTCCGGGCCGCGTTTGATCGTTCGACTTTTTGTGTCCCCGGTGCAAGATTGTAGATGCGAAGCGCACTCGTGCGTTCGTCGATTCCCTCCGGCGCGCCCGCGCCATCACGTGTGCTCACGCCCCCAGCGGTGTCAGTAATCACAGCGAATCCGCCGACGAATTCGCCAGCCGTTCCGATCGTCATTCTCGGAACGGACGCGATGCTTGCCGCGTTGCCCGCAACGCCGGTGCAGCTCGCACACGCGTGTCTGCGCGCTGGTTTCGCGAATGCTATTCCAGCCAACTGGGGCGACGAGCTCGTGGCCTCCGCCGTGCTTCGCCGCCTTCCTGAATTCGGCAACAGTCCCGTGATTCAGTGCAGCTGCCCGATCGTTGCGCACCGACTGTTGACGGTTGGCGGCGATCTCCGTCCTGTGTTGCTTCCCGTCGTCCCACCTCCTGTCGCCATCGCCCGCTACATCCGCGCCCTGTCGCACCCCGCACGCGCGCGCATCACGTACGTCGGCAACTGTCCCGGCGCCATCGATGAGTCGATCGACATTCGCATGACGCCGGAGGCGCTGATCGACATGCTCGGCGAGCGCGACATCATACTCGCTGAGCAACCGCATGTGTTCGAGTCGATTCTGCCGCCCGACCGGCGCCGGTTTCGATCGCAGCCCGGTGGCGTTCCCACCGCGGAAGCGTTGTGGACAGAATTTGGTTCGCGCTCGCTCGTCGAGATCGACGGCGATGACATCGTCGGCGAAATCGCCCAGCACGTGCTCACGGGTAAGAACGTGCTCATCGATGTGTCCGCCCGATTGGGATGCGCGTGCAGCGGCGCCGTGCGCGGGACGGCTCCCAAAGACGCCAGACCGCTCGTCGTCATTCATGAACCGCCGCGCGCCACTGCGGCCATCGTCGACGAACGCACACCCATCAAGCTCGATCTCGAAATACCCGCTGCTTCGCGAACACCCGTTGATATCATGGCGCTGCGTGCAAACGCCGACGCACGGCGATCGGTCAACGCGCAGCGCGGGCAGGAAATGCCACTCGGCCACCGAGCAACGCCCGTTCACGGCATCGCGACCATTGGCGACCTTCGACCGCCACGCAACAGCGGCGGCGTCTCTCTCCCGCGATCCGTGTCGGTCCCATGGTCCGTGACGCCGCCGCGCTCGAACCCTACCGTCAGTTCGTCGGTGGTGCGCAAATCGGAGGGAAAGACGCTGCCTCGAGCGTTCATCGCGCGACGCCGCTCCCCGTCGAGAGGCGTTCCACTTCCGCCGCCGTCCCCCGGTCATTCCGCTTCTGATCAGCGCGACACCAGCGATCGCTCGGCGGACCCTCCGGACGTATCGGCACCGCGTCTTACTCTGCGACAGTTGATCGTCGTCCTCATCGTCGCGATTGGCGTCACGATCGGCGTGAGAGCGGTCGTGCGCATTGCCGGAGAGCAGTCCATCGCCGCGTCGCTGATTTCCGAATCAAGCGACCGTTAGCCGCTGCGCGTCACTTGGCGCGCAACGCGGTTCGAGCGTCCGAGACCGCTTGGGCGGCGCGATCGAACCGCGCGGCGAGATCCTCGATTTCGCGTCGCGTGAGCGCCTCGTCGTTGGCGCGGATTGCCTCGTTCACCGACGGAAGCACCAGGTTCGCATACCCGTTGTTCTCGTCGGCCACGTAAATGAGGTTGCGGAACCACGGACGCGTGCGCAGCCCTTCGGGGCGAATCAATGCGCGCTCCACCTGCATGAGCGCGCGATTCGTGCTCTTGAGCGTTGCCGCGCTCGGCGTATTGGACAACGCCGAGTCTCTCGTCGAATTGAACGTCGCTCCTTCACGCTCGAGTCGATCGATCGCCGTACGTAGCGCCGTGGTCGGCGCATTCCAGTGGTGCTGGGTCACTGTCTGCTCGATCGCCGGCAGGTAGCGCCGCATCGTTCGCGCATACTCCACGTAGTCGTACGGCAGCACGTCGGCGTTGGCGATGCGGAGCAGCAGCGCCGTGCCGACCCGCGCGGCAGCGGCGTGATACTCGAACTTGGTGTCTCCGAACTTGGTCATCCATGCGTAGCTGTCGTACTGCGAGTGATACACGCCGCCCGCGCCACCAAATCCCCACTCGGCGATCGGAATGCCAAGGTGGTTGTAGAAGCCCGCAAAGTCCGACCCGCCGCCTGGATCGCCCATTGCCGGCGACGCGGTGTCGGCGAGCGCGCTGGCGCGCCGCCACTCGCTGTAGACGCTCCCTTTTCCGTTCGGGTCGGGGACACTGTTCGCGACGTCCCGGAGCATGGGTCGAAGCGACGGCGAACCCCCTCCGCTGAATCTCGGGCCCTGCGCAGCAACGTCTTGATTGAAATACGCGACGGCGTCACGGCCCAAGCGCAGCGAATCGTCTTCGACAAACTCCGTCGATCCCAGCAGGCCCCATTCTTCAGCGTCCCACGTCGCAAAAATGATCGTCCGTCGAGGACGCACGCCGGCCTTCAGTCCCTCGGCCACCGCACGTGCTGCTTCGAGGACACTGACCGTGCCGCTGACGTTGTCAGCCGCCCCTGGCCCCCAGCCGTCTCGATGGCCGCCGATGATGACCAGTTCGTCCGGAAAGTCGCTTCCCACCACCTTGCCGAATGTGTCATAGATCGGCTTGAGTGGCTTGGTCGCGCGATCGTCCTGCACCGCCACGCGCGCGCGCACGGGACCAGGACCCACGTGATAGCGAAACGCCAATCCACCCTGCCACGTTCGCGGCACGTTCGTTCCGCGGATGTACTTCAACAACTCGCCTGCGTTCCCGTAGCTGATCGGCACGACGGGAATGTGCGAGATCTCCATCTTATCAGCCGTCAAGCGCGCAACCCCCGCGGTGCTTCCGTATCCCGGAGTCGAGGGATCTCCATCGGGGTTGAGAATGCTGCCGCGCTGAACGCCGGCACTATTCCGCATCGGTCCTTCGGGGTACACGTCGCCGACCACAAAGCCGTCATCCTGCGGATCGCTGTAAATCAACAGACCGACCGCGCCGTGCTTCTCCGCTTCGCGCGCCTTGATGCCGCGATATGATCTGCCGTAGCGCGCAACGGCAATCTTTCCCTTCACCGAAACGCCGAGCGAATCGAGGATGGCGTAGTCCTCGATCAAGCCGTAGTTGACGTAGACCACTTCCGCGGTCGCGTCGCCCTGGCCGCTGTACCCGTTCACCGTTGGGTATTGCCAGAGTTTTGATGCGGGATCGTCCGCGACCGGCGGCTCGGCCAGGGCGAGCTCTTTCGGCTGCGGCGATACGCGCGCGACGTGGACCGACGTGGGATGCGGCATCCACACGTCGTACGCACGCACTTCAGTGTCGATCCCCCATTGCTTCATCTGGGCAATGACGTAGTCGCGGGTTCGCGCCTGCGCCGGCGTCCCGGCAACGTGCGTCTCGCGAGAGAGTTGCTTCGAGTGCGCGGCGGCGCTCGTCGGGGATGGTCGTTTGATGGCGTCCGCCTCGACCGTCCGCTCACGCGCGGCGCTGCTCGGTGAATAGCCAACCATGGTCTGCTGCGATGTCGCGGACGCGCTCAGGCAAACGAGCAGCGCGAGGGCCAGGCGAGTGTGCACGATCGAATCCGATGAAGTGAGTGACTGAAGGTATCGCGAAGCGACTGCGATCGCTCATTCGTGCTGGTCGAGTGACGCTCGGATGGCGGCACGCAGGCGCGTCTCGCGCCCCGGCGCGTCGCCCACCGATGCTGCGATCGCGCCGAACTGCTTCAACATCTCTCCCTGGAGAAATGTCGCGGTGTCCTTGATGCCTAGTCCCTCGAGCGCGCGTTCGGCGAGGTTGCGCAGCAGCGTGCGCGTCTCGGCGTCCAGGTCGTCGAGTGATGGCGGCGACGGAGTCGCTTCGATGACCCCGCGCCCCCGATTGCGACGCGGTGATTCCCAAAGGGCCGACACGGGCGCCAACGTGACGATGAACGACCCCGCCGTATGCTCCTCGTGACCAGCGACCACACCGCGACGCTTGAGAGCTTGCAGTAGGCGCAACACCGCGGCCCGAACCACCGACACGCCACCTTCACTGTGGTTGCCGCGGCCCGTGACGATTAGCACCTCGGCAGCGCGTTCGACCTGCTGCTGACGGAGCCAAGCCTCGGTGCGCACAACGGCGGCGTCCACAGTCGGGAGCGACGCGCGCAAGTTCAGCGTTCGCGACGCTCCAAAGCGCACCTCATCGAACGCTTGACGCAGTCCAACCAGTCCAACGCGACGAGGCCGACTCATGATGGAAAATCTACATCGGAGTCGGCCGGCGGAGGTCACGCGACTCGACGCCGCTGCTCTGGAACAATCGCAATGCGGATGCACACCGCGAGTATGAACGATCCCCGTACCGAGCCCGACACCGGACACTCCCGGTCCTACCTCGGGCGCGCCGTACATCCGCCGCGAGTTGCGCACGGACGGGAGGGAGCTCAAGCGTTCTCTTTCTGCTACGCCGCCGCGCGCGCCTCGATCCGCAGGTTCTTGGCAAAGCAGATCTCGTTGCACGCAAAGCGGCGGGCGCAGGCAAGACAGTCGCGCCGGATTTTCTCCGGGTATCGCGCGCGATCGACGCGATGATATCCGATTGCCGCGAAGAACGCCGGCTGCAGCGTGAGCGCGAACACGTCATAGATCCCGCGCTTCAGCGCCAACCGCTCGACCGCTGCCACGATCGCCTTGCCCACTCCACGACCATGTACATCGCTCGAGACGGCGATCGCGGCGATCTCCGCGACCGACGGCGAATACTCCTTCAAGGCTCCGCACGCCACGATTCCGCCGCGCCGATTGACGGCGACGACGTAGTCGTCGATCGCCAATTCCACCATCTCCGGCGTCCGGCGCAGCATCAGCGCGTCGTCCGCAAAGACGGCGATCAAACGCGAAATGGCGTCGGCGTCCGCGGCGCGCGCGCGGCGAATCACGACGTCGGCGGTCATCAGAGGATCTCTTCGAGAATCGCGAGCCCGCGGGCCAATTCGTCGCGCGTTGCAACCAACGGCGGGAGAAGACGAACCGTGTACTCGCCGGCGGTGCAGGTGAGCAATCCGGCCTTGAACGCCTCGCTGACGACGTGCGCCGCCGTTCCCATCACGTCAAAACCCCACATGTATCCCAGGCCACGGACGGCGCGAATCCGCCCCGTGCGAAGCGCGATGTCGTTGAGTTGTTTGCCGAACCATTCACCGTTTTCTGTCACGTGACGGAGCATCCGCGGGTCGGACACGCGCGCCACGACATGGTTTGCGACACTGGACACGAACGGGCCACCGCCAAATGTCGTCCCGTGATCGCCCGGCTTGATCGTGTCCGCAATTTCGTCGGTCATGAGGATTGCGCCCATCGGCAGTCCGCCGGCCAAGGGCTTCGCCAGCGTGAGAATGTCCGGCTCGGCGTCGTATTGTTCGTAGGCAAAGAGTGTCCCCGTACGACCGAGGCCGCACTGGATCTCATCGAAGATGAGAGCGACATCGCGCTCCGCCGTGAGGGCGCGAACCTCGCGAACGAACCCGGCATCGAGAACGCGAACACCACCCTCTCCCTGCACCGGCTCGAGAATCACGGCGGCAACGGTCTCGGGATTCAACGCGGCCGCGATGTCCTCGATGTCGCGCTCCACAATGCTGATTCCCGCGGCAAGCGGCCGAAACGGAATCCGGTACGACGGGCGGTCGGTCGCGGCAAGGGTTCCAAACAGTCGCCCATGAAATGCGCCGCGCAGCGCGATGATCTCGTGCTTCGTTTCGCCGCGAGTCCTCGCCCACCGACGCGCGAATTTGAACGCACCCTCGTTCGCCTCCGCGCCGGAATTGCAGAAGAACACCTTCGACGCGAATGATTTGTCCACGAGCGTCGCCGCGAGGCGCTCGCCCGGCTCGGTCGCGTACAGATTGGAGACGTGAATCAACCCGTCCGCGGCGGCATGCATCGCGGCACGAAGGCCTTCGTCCGCATATCCGAGCGCATTGACCGCGATGCCGCTCACGAAATCGAGGAATCGCTTGCCGTCGGCGTCGATGAGATAGACGCCTTCGCCGTCGACGAACTGTCCCGGCGCGCGCTTGTAGTTGCCGAGCAGTGCGCCGGCGGCCCCGGACACCGTGCCGGCGCTCGCGAGGGTGATGTCGGCACTGGGCTCGAGAGTAATCGTCATGAGAGTTCTCCAATTGTTCGCAACATGGTGCCGCGCGTGGGGTCGGCAATCGCCGCAATGTCGGAGATGCGGACCACGCGTACGCCACCGGCCAGCGCCGTCAATCCTGCCTGAAGCTTTGCATGCATGCCACCGACCGCCGTGCCATCGGCGATGAGCGCGAACGCCGTATCCGGCGTGAGGGCGCGAATCACCTCACCGTCGCGCATCACGCCGGGAACGTCGGCGACCAGAAGCAATTCCTCTGCTCCGAGCGCAGCCGCGATTGCCGCCGCCGCGTCGTCGCCGTTCACATTCAACGCGGCACCGAGCGTCCCGCTCGCATCTCTGCTCACCGGCGAAATCACCGGCAGGTAGCCGCCGGCGAGGAGGTGCGTCAGGAATCGCACGTTGATCGTATTTGGAACGCCGACATAGCCAAGGCACGCCGAATCCACCGGCAATGCCGCAATGAGCGCGGCGTCTTCGCCCGAAAGTCCGACTGCTTCGATTCCGTTGTCCACGAGCGTCGCAACGAGACGCTTGTTCGCGCTCCCGGACAGCGCCATACGAACGAGATCAACGTCCTGCGCCGTCGTTACCCGGCGGCCGTTCACGAACTTCGCGCTGCCCCCCAACGCGGATTGAAGGGTGCTCACCTCGTCGCCCCCGCCGTGGACGACGACGAGTCCACCGCCCGCGCGGCTCCAACTCTCCGAAATCGCAGCGGCCAGCGCGGGATCGCTCTGCGGGCGTCCGCCCACCTTGATCACGCGCGTCACGAGGGCAGCCCAACCGTCTCGGCGAGACCGAGCATCAGATTGGCATTCTGCACCGCCTGTCCCGCCGCGCCTTTCACGAGATTGTCGATCGCTGACGTCACGACCAGCGTCGGCGCGCGCGTGCCGATGACAGCCGCGGCCGAGATGCGCGCCACATTTCGATGGACGACGTCGCGAAGCGTGGGGGTTTCGCTCACGATTTTGATGAACGGTTCCGCACCGTACGCCTCGCGCCACGGTGACAGAGCGTCGTCCAATGGACGGCTCAAGGGCACGGTGATAGTCGACAGAATGCCCCGCGCCACCGGCAGAAGATGTGGCGTGAAGATCAACTCGGCATTTGTGCCCCAGGCGGCGAGGCTGGCCCGCATCTCATTCAGGTGTCGATGCGTGTTGCCCAGTGCGTACGCCCGATAGTCGTCGGCAACCTCGGCGAACAGCAGCTCGCGCTTGGGCGAATTCCCAGCGCCAGTGACACCGCTCGCCGAGTTGGCGACTATCGTCGCCGAATCAGCGATCAAGCCACGTTCAACGAGCGGCGCGAGCGCCAACAGGATCGACGTTGGATAGCAGCCCGGGTTCGCGACGAGCCCGGCGCCCGTTACCAGGGGTCGATTGAGCTCCGTGAGACCGTATGCGATACCTTCACACCCGTTGCCAGGGCGAAGATCGGCGGATAGATCAACGGCACGGCACCCCGCGGTCTGGAGCCGGGCCACCCATTCCTTTGAGGCGCCATGCGGCAGCGCGCTAAATCCGAGTTCGACCGACTCCAGCGGCGCATCTTCCGGCGCGATGAACCTGACGTCTTTGCCGGCAATGCGCACAGTCGACCCGCGTTGGTCATTCGCCGTTGCAAAGGCGAGAGACAGCGCTGGATGGCGAAGGATGAGTGCGCAGAGCTCGCGACCAGCGTATCCACTGGCCCCGAGCACGCCGACTGGAATAGTATTCACACATAATGCATAATAATGCATACGACTGAAGTCAATCCCGACGCCTCAACCGGGCGACGCTCGGCCGGATTCTCTGGACTTACCAAGGATCCTCGATGAGCAAGAAGAGCGAGCGGCAACGGGCGATCGTCCAATTGGTCGGCGGCCGTCAGGTCGCCAACCAGGAGGACCTCAAGCGACTCTTGGTTTCGAAGGGTTTTGAGGTCACACAAGCGACACTGTCGCGAGACTTACGCGATCTTGGCGTTGTGCGAGCCCCGGGCGAAGACGGCGCTCGCTATCTCCTGCCGGAGATGGTCGCGGACGAGTCTAGACCCTCTCTCGACAGCCTGTTGCCACAGCTCTTCTCGCGTATCGATGGAGTTGGGGAGCTCATCGTTCTTCACACACTTCCCAGTGGAGCGCAGCCAATCGCCGAAGCGGTTGATTCGCAGGGTTGGCCTGAGATCATGGGGACACTGGCTGGTGAGAATACGATCCTGATCGTATGTCGGTCTTCGGCGGCGCGACTGGAGCTGACGGCGCGTCTCGAACGCTTGGCGAATGCTCCATCCGGACGATAGGCGAGCTCCCAGTCTCGGGATTGACGACGGCTTGGACAATGATTAAATATGCACCTTGACTGCATAACGCTGCATTTCAAGGAGCCGCACATGCCCCGCACAATCGTCCTCGCCTACTCGGGCGGTCTTGACACCTCCATCATCGTTCCCTGGCTCAAGGAGAACTACGGCGGAGCCCGCGTCATTTGCGTTGCCGCTGACATTGGCCAGGGTGGCGACGAGCTCTCAGGCATCCGCGCCAAGGCCATCGCCTCCGGTGCCGACGAGTGCTACGTCGAAGACCTGCGCGAGGAGTTCGTTGAGTCGTTCATCTATCCCACGCTTCGCGCAGGCGCGATCTATAACCGCAAGTACCTCCTCGGCACGTCGATGGCTCGCCCGCTCATCGCACGCCGCCAGGTCGAGCTCGCGCGCCGGGTTGGCGCCGACGCGCTCGCCCATGGGTGCACCGGCAAGGGCAACGACCAGGTTCGGTTCGAGCTGACCTACGCGGCGTTCGCGCCCGACCTTCCGGTGATCGCGCCGTGGCGCGAGTGGGACATTCGCAGTCGCGAGGATGCCATCGAGTATGCGGAATCGCGCGGCATCCCGATCGCCGCCACGCGGCAGAAGATCTACTCGCGCGACGCCAACCTGTGGCATCTGTCGCACGAGGGCGGGATTCTCGAAGATCCGAACGCTGCGCCGCCTGACGATCTGCTCATGCTCACCCGCCCGGTGACACAGGCGCCGGATACGCCGGAGAAAGTCGTCATTGGCTTCGAGGAAGGCACGCCCGTGTCCGTCAACGGCGCTCGGCTCAGCCCCATCGACCTCATCGCGGCGCTCAACGCCCTTGGCGGCAAGCATGGCTGCGGCGTGGTTGATCTCGTCGAGGATCGCCTCGTCGGCATGAAGTCGCGCGGCATTTACGAGACGCCAGGCGGCTCGCTGCTCTACACCGCGCACTCGGAGCTCGAGCAGCTCGTTCTTGATCGCCGCACCCTCGCGGCGAAGGACATGATCGCGCCGCGGTACGCGGACCTGGTGTACGAGGGACGTTGGTGGACCACGGAGCGCGAGGCATACGACGCGTTCGTCAATGTCACGCAGCAGCGCGTCACCGGATCCGTTTCGCTTCGGCTCTACAAAGGCTCAACCGCCGTCGTGGGACGCGAGAGCATCCATGCCTTGTACGACGAGCGATTCGTCACGTTCGGGGAAGACGACGTCTATCAGCAGAGCGATGCGGCCGGCTTCATCCGTCTGTTCGCGCTGCCGGCCAGAGTGCGCGCGCTCAAGGATCAGGAAATGGGCCTCACGCCGACACCAAGCATCGACATCGAGGAGCCCGCGGAAGCGCCGGCGCTGCAAATCGCATGACGACGGTCGCTTTCGCCGCTGCGTCGGCCAAGTCGCACAAGCTGTGGGGCGGTCGCTTTGGAAGCGGACCCGCCCCGGCGTTCGACGCGCTCAACAACTCCATCGCGATCGACTTTCGGTTGTGGCCGTTCGACGTGCAGGCGTCGAAGGCGTGGGCGATGGGCCTCTATCGAGCATCCGTCCTTACGCTCGACGAATGCAACGACATCGAGAGCGGTCTGGATGCGGTTGCCGCGCGGCTCGATGCCGGCGAGCAACCGTCGCCGAGCGATGAGGATGTCCACACGCTCATCGATCGCCTCTTGCACGAGGAGATCGGTGACGTTGCGTCAAAGCTCCACACGGGACGTAGCCGGAACGACCAGGTCGCGACAGCCTCGCGATTGTGGTCGATGGAGGCGGCGAATCGACTCGACGTTGCGGTGCGCTCGCTTCAACGGGTGATGATCGACCAGGCGCATGGGTTGGAAACGGTGCTCATGCCGTCCTACACGCATTTGCAGCGAGCCATTCCCGTTTCGGGGGCACATTGGCTGCTGTCGCATTTCTGGCCGCTCGAACGCGACCGTGTGCGCCTGCGCGCCGCGATGCGTTCGGCCAGCGTGCTTCCGCTCGGCAGTGGCGCCGTGGCGGGCTGCGCGTATCCAATCTCGCGCGTGTTGCTGCAGGGAAGCCTTGGGTTCGCCGCGATCTCACCAAATTCGATCGACGCAGTCAGTGATCGTGACTTCGTCGCCGAACTGCTGTTCGCAGCAACCATGATCGGAACGCATCTGTCGCGTTTCGGCGAGGACTTGATCATCTACGGATCGAGCGAATTCGGGTTCGTGCAGTTCGGAGACGCCTTCACGTCCGGATCGAGCATGATGCCGCAGAAGCGAAATCCTGACGCACTCGAGCTGGCGCGCGGGTCGGCCGCGCGAATGCTTGGGGATCTCACAACGTTGATCGCGACGCTCAAGGGGTTGCCGAGCAGCTACAACAAGGATCTGCAAGACGACAAGCGGGTGTTGTTTGACGCAGTGGACACGCTGCTGCTCGTTCTGCCAGCTGTGGGCGGAGCGCTCGCGGAATGCGAATTCAATTCCGCGAGAATGCGCGCCGCGCTCTCGAGCACGATGATGGCGACCGATCTCGCCGATTACTTGGTGAGAAAGGGAGCAACGTTCCGCGAGGCACATGGCGCCGTTGGCCGCTTGGTGCGCCGCTGCGAGGACGAGAAGCTCGAACTTCATACGTTGCCGCTTTCCGCGTTTACGGCGACGCATCGGCTGTTCGAGCACGACGTGTTCAATGCTCTGTCGGCACACCAGTCAGTCGAGCAGCGCGATGTCGACGGCGGAACCGGACCGCGCGCCGTACGCGCGCAACTCGAAGCGGCGCAGAACGCGTTGGGCTAAGGCGATTCGAGAACGCTCAAGCCCTGGTTGTTCTAGAACTGCAGCCCGAAGCTAATCGGAAGAAGTCGAATGTCGGTGCCAGTCACGGCGTGATACCTGGCCTCGAGATACGCCGAGAAGCCGCTAAGCGGGAAGCGAAAGCCGCCGCCGATGTTCCAGCCGAAATTGGTTTGGCTCGGCGGGCTCCCGACGCGTAGATCGAAGAACGGTTCTCTCGTGCTGTAGTAGCCAACGCCGCCAATGGCGTAGACGGTATTCGATTGGCCGGACGTCGGAGCAATGAAGTTGTAGATGACGTTTCCGGTCAGTCCGGCCGCGCGTGACTTGTCCTCTGCGGCCTTGCTGTTGAATTCGGTGTACATCCCCTCGGCCCTGAAGCCGAGCGAGGAGCCCGCGGGCGTCAGGCCAATTCCCACGATCGCGTTGTAGCCGGCGTCGTTCCGATCGGCGAACGTGCCCGTGGGAAGCGTCAGTCCAGCGGCAATGTTGAACTGTGCCTTCCCGGATTGCGCGACGGCTGCCGACGGCGCAACGGCCGAGAGAGTAATCAGGCTTGCGGCGTAAAGAGCGTGCTTCATCGTTGAGACATTCCCGTGCGAGAGTTGTCTTGGTGCACCTCCAGATCCGTGCCAAGTCTGGGGCCTATCGCGCGAAGAATTCGGTGGGTTTGCGTGCAGGAAGTGCGGCTATCCCGGGCGTAGGCGGTTGGATAGTATATATCCTTTTTTAATAGCATATTTACAAACTACGCCTCGATAGATAATTATCCTTGATCCAAAGGATAATTATGGCACGCAGTTATCACATTGATATAGCGCGAGATGTGGTCGACGCCGACCGCAAGTGGGTCGACAACCTTCTTTCGCATTTCAAGATCCCTGGCGTCGAATGTGCGCAACGCGGGATTCCTCGCCGCATTTCCGCTTCAGGGGTCCATCATGTCGCGCTGATCAGGCATCTCACTCAGCAACTTGGCCTGGGCGTTGGCGGCGCTGTCGCTCTAGCGGGAAAGCTTCTCGACGGAGCGGATGCCGAATTGGCTTTGCCGGTCGGCCTCGAGCTCCGCTTTGATCAGGCTGCGTTTGAGCAAGACGTCGATCGACGGATTCACGCCTCTGTAGAATCCGTTACCCCAGCCAGACGCGGGCGGCCACCGCAGCAAGTCTCGCGCAGATAAAAAAAGGGGCGTCCAGTTGGGACGCCCCCTTTTCCGGTACCAATGCGGCGTCAGGGTTAGCTCGCAACCTTGCTGACGTTTTCAGCGGCCGGCCCCTTCTGGCCTTGCACGAGGTCGAACTCGACCGGTTCGCCCTCCGCCAGCGTCTTGAAGCCGTTCCCGGCGATGGAGCTGTAATGGACGAAGCAGTCCTTGTCTCCACCGTCTGGCGTGATGAACCCGAACCCCTTGGCGTCGTTGAACCACTTCACTTTGCCTGTGGCGCGCATGTCCGACTCCTGAAAGAACTGGCCGCGACAACACTATGTTGTACGGGTGTTGAACCGCCTGGAAAGCAAAGGTCCGGCACCCCCGGCCTTCCGGGTCCAGGCGACGGCCAAAGTAGCAATGCCCGGAATGGCGGTCAAGCACTAGCGGTCGGATGGGCCGCGGCCACCCGGTCCCGGGTCCCCGGCGCGGGGCTGAGCGGTTGAAGAGTATGTTTCGATGTTCCCTTCGGGAGTTCACGACGTGGCGTTCGGAGATCGGCGACAGACAGTGACGACTTGGGTCGGCGGCGTGCCCGTAGGCTCGTCGATGCCCGTCGTCGTGCAATCGATGACGAATACCGACACGGCTGACGCCTCGTCGACGGCAGAACAGGTAGTCGCGCTCGCTCAAGCCGGATCACAGCTCGTTCGCGTCACGGTGAACAACGAGGCGGCGGCCGCGGCGGTTCCGGAGATCTCCACGCGTGTGGCTGACGCCGGCGTGATTGTCCCCATCGTGGGGGACTTTCATTACAACGGTCATCTGCTGCTCGCCAAATACCCCGAGTGCGCGCGCGCGCTGGCGAAGTATCGCATCAACCCCGGCAATGTCGGCGGAAAGCGTCGCGACGAACACTTTCGCACAATCGTTCAGATTGCAGTCGACAACGAGCGGCCCGTGCGGATCGGGGTGAATTGGGGTTCGCTCGACCAGGACCTGTTGACGCAAATGATGGATGACAATGCTCGGGCATCGGCGCCGCTGTCGGCGAAGGACGTCTACATCGAGGCGATGCTGGCCAGCGCGCTGCGTTCCGCGGAGCTCGCGGAAGAGGTTGGACTTGGCCATGACCAAATCATCATTTCGGCGAAGGTGTCCGGCGTTCAGGACTTGGTGGAGGTCTATCGTCGTCTCGCCGCTCGCTGCGACTATCCGCTGCACCTCGGGCTCACCGAGGCCGGGATGGGAACCAAGGGGATCGTCGCCAGCACGGCCGGCTTGTCGATCCTTCTCAGCGAGGGGATCGGCGACACGATCCGCGTGTCGCTCACACCGAAACCCAACGGCGACCGCACGGAAGAGGTTTTGGTCGCGCAGCAAATCCTCCAATCACTCGGCCTGCGCAGTTTTTCACCGCAGGTGACGGCATGTCCCGGGTGCGGACGGACCACGTCGACGTTCTTCCAGCACATGGCGGAGGACATCCAGAGCTTCATCCGCGAGCGAATGCCGGTGTGGCGCGAGCAGCGTCCCGGCGTGGAGGAGTTGAAGGTTGCCGTGATGGGGTGTGTGGTCAACGGACCGGGCGAGTCGAAGCACGCGAACATCGGTATTTCGTTGCCGGGAACGTTCGAGGATCCGAAGGCGCCGGTCTACGTCGACGGCAGACTGCGAACGACCCTCCGCGGCGAAACGATCGTTGAGGATTTTTTAAACATTCTCGAGGAGTACGTCGCGTCCCATTACACGGCGGCGGAAACCGCGGGCGTCGATTCTCGCTAGCCGGCCGCTAGGACGATAGTTCCGCGGCGTGCGTGGCTTCAGTCCATTTCTCGAGCGACTCGACGACATGTCCGAGCTCGAGCATGATTTCACCGCTGAAGCCCACCGCTCGAAACCGGTCGTACACCCGACGATACGCGCGAACGGTGTCGTCTTTGCCGCCGGTGAACCGACCCCAGACGCTCTGCGGATCAATTGTGCGTCGGAGGTCGGCGAGAATCGTGCTCGCGTTGTGGAGCGTGTCGGCGGCGGAGACCCAACGAGCACGGTCGTGCGCAGCGGCGAGACGCTCCATGTAGTCGTCATACCGATCGTCGTGCGACAGCTCGACGCCGTCGTCGTCCACGCGGCGGAGCGTCACCTCGAGCACGGTGTCGAGCACATCGTGTCCAAACTTGTCGCCGATTCGTTGCTCGAGCATTGCGCGGGTGTACGATTCGCGCACGCAGTCCTCGATCACGTCATGCAGAATGCCCGCAACGACGGTCTGGTCATCACGCCCGTAGCGCGTAAGGATGATCGCGACGTTGGCCGGGTGCGTGACATAGGGCAGCCGCGTTCCCTTCCGCACCTGTTGATCGTGGTGCTTCGCCGCGAACGCCAGCGCGTGGTTGATGCGATCCGAGTACCCGGTGTTCGTCATGAGCAGGACACCAGGCTACACGTCGGCGACGCGCGAGTCAACCACGCCCTTCACCGGTATACCAGCGCAGCATGCGCCCGAGACCATCCGCGTCCTGCTGGTCGAACGTTCCTCGCTGCGCGGAATCGACGTCGAAGACGGCAATCAGCCTGTCCCCGTGGTCGAACACAGGAAGAACGATTTCCGACTTGGCTCGAGCGTCGCAAGCGATATGTCCGGGAAAGCGCTCGACGTCCGGAACGATCACCGTTCTGCGCTCAGCTGCCGCAGTTCCGCACACGCCTCGACCGAACGCGATATCGAGGCATCCCAACGATCCCTGATACGGACCCACGCGCAGCAACTCCGGTCCAACCACACGGTAGAATCCGGTCCACAGAAATCCGAAGGCATGATGTGTCAGCGCGCTCATCGTCGCCATCGCGGCGATGTCGTCGTCGATGCCCGCAAGTACGATGAGCACGTACGCATGGAGCTGTGCGTACGCACGGTCCTTTGGCTGATGCCGCAGGTCCAGCATTGTTTCGGCCATCGTTAGCGCGACACCACCGCGGCGAATTGTAGGTCGATGACGAGGAGCGCGAGCCCGTGGACCGCTATTCCCATTCCCGCACCGACGACTGCCATGCGGCGAGCAAGCATCCACGCGGACAGCGCGAGCACGGCGCCGACCGCAACATACCCGGCATCGAGCCCGACGTTCAGCCACAGCAGACGCTCGAGACGCGCCGCCCCGGACAAGTCTCGCATGTGGACGCGATGCCAGCCCGCGCCGGCGATCGCAGCAACGACGACGCCCCACCCAGCCAATTGCCCGCCGAAGTGCCTTAGAAAAGGCGAGCGAATGCGGCGGAGCCCTACGACTGCGCCTACGGTCGTCCCCCCGACGATCGAGAGACCGGCCCAAAGAAGCAGGCGCAGCAAATGAAGTTGTTCGGAATGAAACAGGGTGTCGGACCACACGCGTGGGATCCTAGCCGACCGTCCATGCCTCAGGAAGGCGCCGTCACCGCTCCGTCAGTGCCTTCATTTCTGCGGTATGCAATGGACGACGAGCCGTCGCCAACCGCTCCGGAGTTGGCAGCGCCGGCGGAGGCGCATCCCACAGAACAAACCCAAGGGGATTGCCCCCCGCGCCACGCACGCCGTCGAGCGCCGTCTGAAGATCCAGGAGTCTGGTGTGACCAACCCGCGCGCAGATGATCGTATCCGGAATCGGCAGGGCCCCGGGTAGACCGGCCACCGCCTGTTCGAGCGTGGCGACAATGACGATCGCTTCGTAGTGCCGAGCCATGCGCGTGGCTTCTCGCCGGAAAAGCTCCGTGACGAGACGTGAGTTTCGGGTCGCCGGTGACAGCCCGCTCGGGACGATATCGACGCTACGATCCCGCCCGACTTTTGCCTGCGACGTCACCTCCGACCAATCGATATTTCGTTCGATGATGTCCGCAACACCGGGCTCGGCGTGCACTCTGAGCGCGCCCGCAACGGGTGATGTGCGCGTGTCGGTGTCGATGATGAGCGTGCTGCGGGCCTCGTCTGCCGCGATGGCGGCCACATTCGTTGCGACGACCGCCGCAATACCAGTGTCTGCGCCGGCGATCGTCAACATCACCCGGCTTGCGCCGGCGCGCACAACGTGGAGATAGGTGAGTTGATACGCGTCGGCGTCGGGATCGAAATAGGGTGGCGCATCGCGGTCGGCCATTCTTCGACCACGGTCATGTTGTCGCGGCCGCGGACGGACGGTCGCGAGAACGCGCGCACCGGTGACACGCTCGACTTCGTGTTCGTCACTCACACGAGGATGACGCATTTCACCGAGGAAGGCCGAACCGTAGCCGAGTGCAATTCCGAAGACGAGCGCCGCGGCAAGTAGCGCCACCGCCGGTGCATCGAGTTTGGCGTCCTCGTTCGCTCGAGTCACCGCCTGATCGTATTCCGTCTCCTTTGCGCGTGCGTCGGAGAGCAGTTTGGTTGCCTGCCCAACGAGGGATTGTGCCGAATCACGCTCGGTGAGCCAAGCAGTCGTATCGACCGACGGCGAGCTCGTGATTATTTGTCTTGGTGCAGGCGAATTCAATTTTCCAATCTGTTCGCGGAGCAGGTCGCGTCGTTCGCGGCCGACCGCCTCGATCGCATGCCCAATCTGCGTGACTCGAGACGTCAGAGCGAGATACCCTGGATCCGCACCGCCCGACGTCCCGTATGCCTCCCGATCTCGCTCGACGTCTCCAAGCGAGTCGAGTAGCGCTCTGACTCGCGCATTGCCCGACATCTGCGGCGATTCCGCGAGCGCGCGAAAAGATCCAGCCAAAGGGACCGTTTCGACTCGAGTAAGCAGGGCGTCGAGGTCGTTGAGGACGCCGGAGAGCGTGTCGCGCCGAGCGCGAATCACCGGGCTCAATGAATCCACAGTCGGCGCTGGAGTGGTCGCCACGTGTGTACGCGCATAGACGAGCGACGAATCGGCTGCCACGAGCCGAGTGCTGGCCTGTCGCAGCGCTGCGGCAAACGGCATGGTGTCCGGACGCGTCGCGAGCGGCAGGGATGTCAATTGGCCGACGCGCTTCGCCTGCTGCGGCGCGAGTATCAGAGCTACGAGAGCCGCTACGAATGTGCCCACGCCCACCGCGCCAATGAACACCGGACGGTGCAGAGCGTTCCGCGCGCGCGCCGCGAGCCACACGGGCCGAGCGATCACTCGCGGAAACTCACCGGTCATCTGCGGCATGCTGGCATTCTCTCACTCGCGGGGACCGGTTGCAAGCCGGCGTCGAACGCAGTTCCCTTGTGTGGCACGCGGCGCGCCACCCGAGAGCAATCGGTGGGGCCAAAAAAGGAGAGCGGAGCCATTTGGCTCCGCTCTCCTATTCACATCAGTGCTGCTCCGCGCAGGAACCTACTGGACCGTGAGCGTGCCCTTCATGTTCATGGCCAAGTGCGGCGTGCAGTGGAACGGGTACGTACCCGGCTTGACGCCGGCGAAGGAAATTACGTACGCCTCATTCGGGTTCATGAGAATGGGGCTCGAAAGCTCCGACATCTGACCCGTCATGTTCGCGTTGAGCTGATCCTTCGAATCGGCCGGAACCGTGGTCGGATCGAACGCAACGTTGTGTGGGCCGCCGCTCGTCATGACGAACTTCACGGCCTGACCGGTCTTGATCGTGACCGCCGCGGGCTCGAAACGATAGCCCTTGTCGTCACCGACCATCTTGACCGTGACGGTGTCGCCCGTCGCAGGCATTGGGGCAAGAGCAGCTCCGGCTGCAGGAGCCGGGGCTCCGGCCGGTGGGGCTGCCTTCGATGTATCCTTTGCCGCGTTGTCGCCGCCGGCGCAAGCGCTGAGAACAGTCGCGCCCGCGAGGAGCGCCAGTGTGTAGAACCGCATTTCGTGGGGCCTCCAGTATTGCCTAGCTAGATCGTTTGAGTGTTCGCCGCGAACGCGCGGAGAATGTGAAAGTATTCACAAAGTCGGGAAAACGCAACGCAGGGCCCTGGTCGTAAGCATTGAGCCGCAACCCAGGCTAGCGGAATCGATGCCCGCGCCGTTCTTGTTCATCCATGATCGTGATTCCAACCGTAGAGATCAGAAGCGGCATCGCGGTTCGCCCGGTCGCCAACTCGGCCCCGGACGACACCTCAGCGCTCGGCGATCCAGTCGCGCTTGCCAGGATGTGGGCTGGCGCCGGCTTTCGGAGGGTTCACGTCGCGGACCTCGATGCGGGAGCCGGCGCGGGCTCGAACGACACACTCGTCGAAGAAGTTATTCGCGATGGGGCCCTCGACGTCCAGGTCTCGGGAGGCGTCGAATCCACGAGCGCCATCGAGCGCCTGGCGGACGCCGGCGCCGGACGGGTCATTCTGGGTCCGCGGGCTTTGGAAGAGCCGGATTGGCTGGTCAGCGTGTCGGAACTCTTCCCGCGACTTCTGATGGTCGCCACCGACCTTCGAGAACGTCGCGTCGTGACCCGCGGTTGGGTGCGAAGCCTGCCGCTCGACATTTTTGACGTCATCGACGACCTGGCGGCGCTCCCGCTAGGCGGCCTTTTGGTTGCGACCGCGAATTCCGACGGCAATCACGAGTCCGCGGATCTCGCGCTGATCGAGGACATTGCCGAGGCGTGTGGTTTCCCCGTGGTGACGGTCGGGGCAGCCCAGACCATGAACGACTTGCGGGCACTCGAGCACCGAGGCATTGCCGGAGTCGTACTTGGAAGCGCGCTCTACTCCGGCATTCTCGATCCGCGAGCCGTGGCTCAGGAATTCGGCGAGTAGCCTCGGCTAACCGGGCCGGGATTAGAAGCGCGCGATGAGCGCGCGATCGAGTGCCGCAGGTTTCCCAAGGTATACGAAACGGAAATCGTGCATGTACTGCTTGGCAACACGTCGAATGTCCTCCGGTCGTACGCGGCGCAGATCATCGACGAAATGATTTGCGACGCGGTAGTCACCCTGGTAGATCTGCGCACGCGCCAGAAAAGTCGCTTGGTCGCCGTTCGTCTCATTCTTCAAGAAGAAGTCAGTGATGAATTGTTGAACGAGCCGCTCGAGACCACCGGGATCGATCAGTTCGCGTTGCAAGCGGTCAATTTCCGCGCGCATGATCTGCAATGTCTGGTTCGGATCGGTCGTCGTTACGTAGACGCCGCCCGTCGAAATTGCCCGCTCCACGAAGGGCGCATCCACTTCATACGAGAGGTTTCTGCGCGATCGAATCTCGGTGAAAAAGCGTCCGGACAAGACCGCGGTCGCAATGCGGAGCGCCTGATAATCCGGTTCGCGCGCCGTTGGGCCGGCGTAGTAGCCAAGCAAATAATTGGTGGGGAGGGCCGCCTCGCGAACCACGAGCGCACGTCCGAGCTTCGGCGGCTGGCGTGGTGGTGCCCACACATAGCTACCGCGCGGCAGCTTGCCTAGGCTTGCTTGCACCAGTTGCTCAAGGCGGCTTCGATCGACATTGCCGACGACGACGAGCAACATTCGCGACGTCACCATCTGCGTCGTCTGATAGTTCCGAACGTTTGCGAGCGTAATGGAACGCAAAGCCGATTCGGTACCTTCGGGCGAAAATCCGTACGGATGTCCGACGTACGCCAGACTATCGGCGAGGTGATTGACGATCGGATCTGGGCTGTTCGCGGCGTCGACGACGGCGGCAATCATTCGCGCGCGCACCAGCTCGACCTCGTTCGAGTCCAGCGTCGGCGCCATCAAACGATCGGCGAACACCGCCCATGTCGAATCGAACGTGCTGCGAATGCTCGTGAAGCCGAACACCGTCCAGTCCTCCGACGGGCCAATGCCGATCACACTCCCGAGGCGAGCGACCACGCTTCGCGTGGCTCCTCGCGGAAAGCGTTTGGTTCCGCGTTCCCCCGACTGCAGGAGCAGCGATTCGATCCCTTGCGTCGCCGGCGACAGTTGTTGCGTCCCGCCGAGAAGATAGACGTTCGCCGCAACAACATCATTGGCCGTATTCCGGCGAAGGACCACCTTGAGGCCGTTGACTTCGAACGTCGAGGTAGCGGTATCGACCTGAGCGGTTGCGAACGCGGGTGCACCGATCAGCAGTGTCGCCAACGCCAGGCGTGCGATCACGGACGCGCTCCCGCGTCGAGGAGCATGCTCGTCGTGAGCTTGAGCGAACGGCGGAGCTCGGGCGCAAGGAGCACACCCGTGACGTGCGGCTTGCCGATGATGTACTTGCTCGCGTAGGACGTCAGATCGCTTTGCGTCTGCTTCGCCATGTTGTCGACGTAGCCAAAGAAGTAGTCGAGACCGGTCACGGCCCACCAAAATCCGATCTGGTGCGCGAATCCGGATGCGCGTTCGAGACTCCTCATCGTCCCGACGATTCGGTTTTGTTTGTTCGCGGCCAGATCCTCGGCGGAGAAATAATTTGGATCGTTCAGCTTTTGAATCTCGTCGCGCAATGCCGCCAGCGCCTCCTTCAAATGCTCGGGCGACGTTTCGCCCTCGATGGTGATCGGGCCAACGTGATTCAGCGTGTAGTAGTTCACGCTGATCCCATGAAAGAGTCCACTGTCAACAAGTCTGCGCTGAAAGCGAGACCCCGGTTGGTTGAGCGCGTCGGAGAATACGTCTGCGACATATGTCGCTGCGGGGTCTTGCGTTGCTCCCGGACCTTGCCACTGCATCTCGACGACGATGCTTCCGATCGCCTCTTCGACGATGAGCGCGGTGTCGCGTGTGAGCGGCGGAATGGGCGGAATCGGTGCGGTCGCGAAGGGGTCAGCACCGCGCGCCCAAACACCAAAGATCGAACGTGCGAGCGCGAATGCTTTTGCCGGCGCAACGTCTCCGGTGATGATGATCGCGGTGTTGTTGGGGACGTAGTACCGATGCTGAATGGTGCGCATTTTTTCGGGCGTCGTACTCTGGATGACCGCGCGCTCACCGAGTGGATTCTTTCTGCTCCAAGCGGTGGTCCAGAGAGCCTTGCCCATTTCGGTGTTGAATTTGAATCCTGGGCTCGACTCGTTGCGATCGTATTCGCCGATCACGACTTCGCGTTCTCGCTCGAGCTCCTCCTTGAGGAAGAGCGGCTCGATCAGAGCCGCCGCCAGAAACTTCATGCCGCCTTCAACGCTGTCGGCCGCAACCGTGAGATAGTAGTTCACGCGTTCTTCGCTGGTCGTCCCGTTAAACTCAGCCCCGAGCTCGGACGCCCGCCCGACAAAATCGTCCGGGTTGGGATGTGCCTTGTTCGCCTTGAAAAACATGTGCTCGTACAAGTGGGACAGGCCCTCGAACTCCGGTCCCTGCGTAAACGACCCGTTCTTCACGTCGGCCTCAATCGTGACGAGCGGCACTCCACGATTTTGAACGACGATGACGTCGAGGCCGTTCGGCAGTGTCGTTCGCTGGATCTGATGGTCCAATTCCGTCCGCTGCGCACCGAGCAGGGCAGGGAGTATGGAAGCGGCAAGCAGCGCGGTCGCTCGACGCGACATCCCACGGAGAATGGAGCGCAATGGCGTCCGTATCGTGTTCATGGTTTCTTTTACCGTCACAATGACCAGCGCTGATCCTCAGACAATTGAGCGCCTCGCGGCGCGCCTCGACGCAAGCAATTTGCGACGGAACGAGCCTCTCGCGCCGTATACAACGTTTCGAATCGGCGGCCCCGCCGACCTCTTCTTTGAGCCGCGGTCCGCCACCGCATTGGCAAATGCAGTGCTGGCCGCGCGAGAGACCGGTGTACCCTACTTCGTTCTCGGACTTGGCGCCAACGTCTTGATCGGCGATCGCGGGTTTCGCGGCCTGGTCATCCGAAACACCGCGCGCGCACATGAGTTCCGAGAAGACGGCAACGTTTGTCATCTGTGGACTGAGAGCGGCGCGGTCGTCAAGACACTCGTCCAGGAATCCGTCGCGCGCGGATGGTCCGGACTCGAACACTACGCCGGCATCCCGAGCACGGTCGGCGGCGCAATCTGGCAAAACCTCCATTTTCTATCGCCCGCTCCCGAACGCGAGCGAACCATGTTCATCGCCGAGGTGTTCGAGTCGTGCGAGATCCTCTCCGAGGAGAACGAGCGCAAAACGGTCCGCGCAGACTATGTCAACTTTGCGTACGATGATTCCGTCTTCCACCACCGGCGCGACATCGTTCTGTCAGCCTCTTTCACGCTGACCCGTGCCGATCCGGCTGTCCTCCACCGAATTCTGCAGGAGAACCTGAGTTGGCGCGGCGCCAAGCACCCGTGGCTCGAATGGCATCCGAGCGCCGGTTCGATCTTCAAGAAGATCGAGGGTGTTGGGGCGGGGCGTTTGGTCGATCAGTGCGGTCTCAAGGGATTCCGCCGCGGCGACGCACAGATCTCGCACATGCACGCCAACATCATGGTCAATCTCGGCAGCGCCACCGCGGCGGAGGTGCGCGACCTGATCGCGCACGCCCAAAGCACGGTGGAAAGAGAATGTGGTGTGCATCTCGAACCCGAGATCGGCTTCATCGGAGAGTTCTAGCACGCTCGTTGATCAAAACGTCGCGCCGAACCCGGCAACGAACTTCCACGGCGCCGGCCGATCGACAGGCCGAGCGACACCGATGTGCACGATGTCCGAGAAGAGGGTGAGACCGCCGCCCACGGTCGCTCGCATTCCGTGCGTCGGTTCCGAAACCGGGAGACCCGTCGTGCTCAGCGCCTGCGCGGCGATCGTCGCGCCGACTGACGACAGCTCTGTCCATCCGCCCTGAGCGCTCAGCCCCATCCCGGGGCTCAAGCCCGGAAGATAGAAACCGCGAACAAAGCGGATTGGTCGCTGCCATACGTTGAACCGATAGGTACCGAACAATCGGAACAGTGCTGCGCGATCGCCGACAAACTGCTTGTAGGTGTAGCCTGGCAGCGACTGGTCACCTCCCAATTCAAACAACTGTTGCGGCGGCGGACGAGAGCCGAGCACCATCCCGCCGTCGGCGTGCGCCGCCAACGAGAACGGACCGAGATACTGGCGCGCCGAGAGTCCGAGCTCGACTCGCTGCCAGTCGAGGTCTCCCGACGCGACCTCGTAGTGCACCCGCACACCAACCCCGGGCTGGACATAGTCCCCCGTGACGTTGGGATGCAGCTCGATGTCGGCTGACCCCAGCGCGTAGCGTCCGTCCGTCGAACCGCGATTGGGAAGAAAGCGGCTGCTGCCGCCGAGAATTCCTTTGGAGATCCGCGCCTGTTCGGCGCGGTCGCTGCGCAATCCAGCCTGGAGCGTCGCGAAGCCTGCATCGACTGACCCGAGCGTTCGCGTCACAGCCAGCATCGCGCCACGCTGGTCGACGTAGTCGTAGTTGTCCACCGATCCGAGAAGCGCCGCAAAGCCAGGGTCGTTATCGAGCGGTAACACGAAATCGTTCGTTGACACAAGCGTGCGGTCGGCGCGAGCGCTGTAGACCGTCTTGCTCCGTCGATACGACACATATCCGCCGCCACGCGTCGTCTGCTCCGACCACGCCCAGCCTACATTCGCGCCAACACTGACTCCCGGCGCCACGTTTCGGAGATCGACCGATGGCGCGATTCCCGTGTACAGCCCTTCGACGCGATTGAAGCGAAAGATCCGACTCGTCGTGTTGGGGAAGAGGTTGAAACGCGGCGGACCGTCGGCCCGCCAAATGTCAGGTGCAAGATCATCGAAGTCATCCGAATGGACCGCCGAGCTCTGGGTTCCAATTCCGTGTTGCCATGCGCTGAAGCCGCTGATGCTGTCGGACGGCGCCCAAGTCACGCGGACGCGCGGAATAGTTGCCGTGTCCGTTGGGGCCACGCCTGATTCGCTGACCACGATATCGCGAATCGTTGAGACAATTCGAAAAATTGGCCGCGTTTGTCCAAGCATTGGAAAGGCCGCTTGAAACTCCGTCCGCTGGAAGGCCGGCAGCCAGTACGTGTCACCGATTTGAACATTCACAAACTCCGCGTACGCCACGCCGACGATTCCGGCGGCGCGTGCGAGCGCGGAGCGAATGCCTGTCTCTCCGCCGAGCACGACAAAGCGTCCACGCATGCGCACGATCTGTCCACGCTCGACGTCGAGATCGATCTCACCGTCGAACGCGCCGAGCCGCGTTGGTCCGTGAAAGTGTGGGTGCACACGAATGCGCGAGACCGGGATGGTACGCGATCCGGAGCGCAGCGTCGCGACGGTATCGCCACCAGAGAACTGGTAATACTCGTCCCGGTCGACCGCGAACGGATGGACGGCAATCAATGTGTCGCTGGTGCGTGGTCGCGCGAAGTACGCCCCGAGTGACAAGCGCTCGCCGTACAGCGACGGCACGGTCCACGCGCGCACGATGCTGAGCGTCGAATACGGCACGCCCACACTCTGCGATCGATATCCGATCACATGCAGATCGTAGTGCTCGTCGCGGGTCCATCTTGCCGTGGAGGCGAGCTGCTCTACTTCGGCGGAATTCTCGCGCCCGAGCGTATCACGCAGAATGAGCGAGACTTCGGTTTCGATTCGACTTTGGTATGAGCGGAGCTCTGCCGGCGGGCGACGATTGGCAGCCGCCGCCCGCGCGACCATCTCGCGCAACGCCGCGGACGAGTAGACAGAATCAACGGATTGTGTCGCCGCCGCGAGCTGCGCGCAAAGAAGAAGGCTGAGCATTCCCTGGAGTTGAAACGATCCCTACGGGCCGGCGGCGTTCGAGGTGTCGAGCGCGTCGCTGGCCTTGCTCCAATCCTCCAAGATGCGTTCCAGATCCGTCTTCAAGCGTTCCAGTTCCACACCAAGCTCCGTCGCCCGGGCCACGCCGTTCGACCGCGTGTACAGTTCGGGATCCTCGAGCTCGTGCGTTAACGTCTCGATTCGACTTTCGAGTGTTTGGATCTGCGCCTCGAGCTCGGTAACTCTGCGCTGCGCATTGCGCTGCGCCGCGCGCGTCTCACGACTCGGCTCGTCTCGACGCGCCGTCTTTTTCTTTTCGTGCACTCGGCGAAGCGCTTCCTCTTCGGAGGCCCGAACCGAAGCAGCGTGCCTTCGCTCGGTCGACACCAGCTCCCACTCGGTGAAATTGCCGTCGAAGTCGGTGACGTGGCGCTCATGCAACACCCAAAGTCGAGTGGTGAGTGTGCGCAACAGTTCACGGTCGTGGCTCACGAGTAGAACGCTACCTTCGTACTGATCGATGGCGTCCTCGAGCGTCTCGATCGACTCGACATCCAAGTGATTGGTCGGCTCGTCAAGGATCAACAGGTTCGCTCGGCTGAGCATCAGCATCGCCAACGCAACGCGCGCGCGTTCCCCGCCCGACAGCGTGTCGGCGCGGCGTTGAGCCTCATCGCCCGAGAAACCGAATCGCCCGAGGTGGCCCTGCACGAGCCGGCGATCCCACGTTGGTCGGAGATCGTTGATCACCTCGAACAGCGTTCGCTCGAGTGGGACCTGCGCCAGGTCCTGCCGATAATACCCAACCGTGATGCCGCCGCCGATGCGAAGCTCGCCGCCGGCGATCGGATGTTCACCCATGAGCGTGCGTATCAGCGTGGACTTCCCCGAACCGTTCGGTCCGATGAGGCCCAGGGTGTCTCCACGCATCAGCGTCGCGTTGAGGTCGTCGATCAGTACGCGGTCGTCAACTCGAATCGTGGCGTGCTCGGCCGCGAAGACGCGATCGCCGCCCCGCTCCGCAACCTCAAATCGAACAGACATCGTTGCTTCGTCCGACGTCAGCGCGCCGAGACGCGGCATGCTGTCGAGCCGCTTCCGACGTCCCTTGGCCTGCTTGCTGTTCTGTCCGGCCAGGTTGCGCGCGATGTAATCCTGCTCGCTCGCAATCTTTCGCTGTTGCTGCTCGAACTGCCTGGCGTGCGTGAGACGACGAAGCGCGCGCTGCTCCACGAACCCGGCATATCCGGCGGCATAAGGCGTCGCCGAATCACCCTCGAAGTGCAGCACATGATCGACGACTGCCGCGAGAAACGCCCGATCGTGGCTGACGAGCAGTACCGTCATCGTCACCGACGCGAGGTATTCCTCGAGCCAGCGCGTTGTCTCGAGGTCGAGATGGTTTGTCGGCTCGTCGAGCAGGAGAACATCGGCGGGACTCACGAGCTGGCGCGCCAGTCCCAGTCGGCCGCGCTCGCCACCGCTCAGCTGTGCAACCGGCGTCGTTCGCGCTGCCGCCGGGTCAAAGCCAAGGCCGTGCAATACCGAGTCGACCCTTGGCGCGATCGTGTATCCACCTTCTCTCTCGAACCGTTCGAGGTCCTTGCCGTATCGATCGAGTGCCGCTTGGCCAGCGTCGTGTTCGAGGCCGGCGGCCTGAGCCATGAGCGAACGCTCAAGCGCCAGCAGGTCGGCGAACTGACCCGCCGCGACCTCCCAGATCGTCGTTGCACCGGCAAATTCGCGATGCTGTTCGAGCAGTGACACGCGTATGCCGGGTTGTCGCGCGATTTGCCCACGCGTCGGCTGCATCTCGTTGGTGAGCAGCCGAAAGAGAGTCGTCTTGCCGGTGCCGTTCCGGCCGACGATTCCCCACCGTTCGCCGGCGGCGACAGTGAACGTGATGTTGTTGAACAGCGTTGTCGCGCCAAAATCGACACCAACGCCCGATACCGCGAGTTGCGTCACTTGCCCGTCCAGGTTTTCCAGTCCTCTTCAGCCACTCCAACCGTCAGCGATTTTCCGTAGCGCACGAGCGGCATTCGAAGGAGCAGCGGCTCCTCGGCGAGTCTGTCGAGCCACGTGTCGTCTGACAATCTCGCGTGTCGGAGCCCGAGCTCGGCATAACGCCGCGACTCTCGGTCGATGAGCCGGTCGAGGCCGAACGCCTGCACGAACCGCTTCAGTTCGCCCAGCGATGCGGCACGCTCGGCGAAGTCGACGAAATGAGTCTTAATGCGCCGTTCCGCGAAAAACCTAAGGGCCTTTCGGGTTTCGGCGCTCTTCTTTACGCCAAAGATTTGAACTTCCATCGCTCGGATCGGTCTGTTATTGATGGCAAGCACCCTTTGCCCACCACGGATTTCTCCTTTCGTGCCCTCCCACAAGCCAAGCGAGTATATCTACCGCCCAGCATGGTGGGTACCCGGGGCCCATGCGCAGACGCTTTGGGGGAAATTCTTTCGGCCTCGTCACGCGGTGCCGACACGCGCGGAGCGTTGGGACACGCCGGATGGCGATTTCGTCGAGCTGCATCGACTCGACGTGCCACACGGCGCGCCGCCCCAGACACCTCGACTGCTCTTTCTTCACGGACTCGAGGGCACCATCCGATCGCACTACGTCGCGGGCTTCTTTGCTGAGGCGCAAAGGCGTGGGTGGGCGGCCGATCTGCTCATTTTTCGCGGCTGCGGATCCGAGCCAAACCGCGGACCACGTTTTTACCACTCCGGTGAGACCGGCGATCTCGGATTTGTCCTTGACCGTATTCAGCGCGAACACCCCCACGCTCCGATTCTACTGGCCGGCGTATCACTGGGCGGGAACGTCCTGCTCAAGTTCCTGGGGGAGTCCGGCTCCGGCATCCCCGAACGAATTCGTGCAGCGGCGACGATTTCCGTTCCGTACGATCTCGAGCGAGGCGCTCGGTATATCGCGAACGGGTTTGCGCGCGTGTACGATCGCCACTTCATGCGGACGCTGCGTCGGAAGGCGCTGGAGAAGTTGGAACAGTACCCCGGTTTGTTCGATCGGGTCGCGCTCGAGCGCGCTCAAACGATCTACGCATTTGATGACGCGGTGACCGCGCCCGTTCACGGCTTCGCCGACGCGCACGACTACTACAGTCGATCGAGTGCGCTCGGCTGGATTGATCGGGTTTCCGTTCCGACGCTGTTGCTGAGCGCCGTCGACGATCCGTTCTTACCCCGCGAGGTGCTCGATGACGTGCGGCGGGTGGCTAATGGCAATCGGAATCTGCAGCTTGAATTCGTCGATCACGGGGGCCATGTGGGGTTCATTGGTGGTCGATGGCCGTGGCAGCCAGTGTACTACGCCGAGTGGCGGGCGTGTGAGTTTTTGTCGGCCGCGCTGGACTAGGTTTCAAGAGTGGAGACGCCCGCACACACCAGCAGGAGATCGTGCATGCAAGTTCGAATCACCGATTGCCCTGCGCTCGACGGCACCCTTGTCGCAATCGAACCGAGTCGTAAGCCGACAACCGCCTGTTCTCTTGTCCGCTGCGACGCATGACGATCATCTATCTCGCCAGCTTCATCGGCGGACTGTTGTATGCTGTTCGACTGATGCTGAATGGTGTCGAGCGCCCGCGGGAGGACCACCCATCTGGCGAGCGCTCCTTTCGCGTGTCTCCGCCGGTAGTCGCGACCTTTGCCGTGATTTTCGGCGCGGCCGGAAACCTCCTGAGCCGAAACCCCAGCCGCTCGCTGTGGTTGAACTTGGCGGTCGCGGCCGGGCTGGCGGTGCTCTTTTCCGTCATTGCGGCGCGCCTCGTGCTGAAATGGTGGACGCTCACTCCGGAGCACGACGTGGCCGGAGAGCACGAACTGCTGCAGGGTCACTTGGCTCGTGTGACGAAATCGATCCGTGCCGACGTTGACGGAGAGGTGGCCTTCGACTTTGCAAACGAACATCGCGTGCTTCGTGCGCGTAGCTGTGATGCGGCGACACTCGCCGCCGGGACGGAGGTCGTGATCGAGCGTATTGACGACGATGTCGCGTACGTCGAATCGTGGGCCGAAGTGGAGAAGCGACTGTAGGAGAGTGGCGCCATGTGGGATGTCGTGCTCTGCATTCTCGTCGTCGGGGGATTTTTCGTCCTGCGCGCCGTGCTCGCCACGGTGTTCTTCTTCTATTTGCTTCCCGAGGGCGACCGCTGTCCGAATTGCGACGCTGTCACCATTCGGGTGCAGTCGCGGGGCTGGAATGTTCTCTTACCAAAGTTCCGCACGAGCTGGTGCTACGAGTGCGGCTGGGACGGTCTGTTGAGGAACGGCCCGCTCACACCGACATTGACATCGGCAGAGCTAACGAAGACGAAGCATAGAGATTGAGTGTCGGTGCACGGGGCGCCTCATCGATTGGACGCGTAGACCTGCAGCCAGTCCGGCCAATTGCCCGTCAACTCGAAGAAGTCGTCGAAGTACACCAGACCGAGAGTTTCGAGCTCGGCGATGAACTCGCCGAGCGCACCGCCGGCGGCCCCGTAAACCGGACCGATCGCGATAAGGTCCCCCTCTACCCGGAATTCGTCCGCGGTGAGGCCAAAGTGCTCATCGATTTTCGCGCGCGTCAGGCCGCTCGATTCATACGACGCGCGGCGAATAAACAGGGTCGGTGCATCGCTCGCGATTGCTAGCGCCATGGTGATCTCCGCTCGATGGGTCGCACGTTGGGCCTTCAATATATCCAGCGGTCAGCATGTCCAGCGGTCGTCCAGAGGAGCGCAGCGTCCGGCAGTCATCCAGAGGCGCTCAGCGACGAAGGATCTGCTCTTGTGCCACGCACACCCGTAGCTTTCAGAATGGCTGATCCTGAATTCTCTCACCGCGTCGAATCCGTATTCGACGTACTAGTCATCGGCGGTGGGCACGCCGGGACGGAAGCGGCCGTCGCCGCGGCGCGCGCCGGTGCGCGGGTCGGTCTTGTGACCAGCGCGCTCGAGACGATCGGCCAGATGTCCTGCAATCCGGCAATCGGCGGCATCGCCAAAGGCACGGTGGTTCGTGAGGTCGATGCACTCGGCGGCATCATGGGACGCGCAACAGATCTGGCGTCGTTGCAATTCCGAATGCTCAATCGAGGCAAGGGGCCCGCGGTGTGGGCGCCGCGCGCGCAGTGTGATCGCGGGCTCTACCGCCGCGCCGCGCGCAGCCTGATCGAGGAGCATGCAACACTGCAGACAATTCAGGGGACCGTCGCGCGTCTGATTATCGATGATTCCGCAGCTGCGGTGATAGGCATCGAGACGCTCGAGGGCCGGCGTTTCGGCGCGCAGTGTGTCGTCATCACGACTGGAACGTTTCTGCGCGGGCGCATTCACGTTGGAACCGAGACCAAGATCTCCGGTGGCCGCGCCGGTGAATCCGCGGCGACACATCTCGCCGAGCAGCTCGACCGACTCGGGCTCACCGTCGATCGCTTCAAGACGGGAACGCCGCCGCGAATTGACGGACGCTCCGTTGATTTTTCGCGGCTCGAGCGACAAGAGAGCGAGATCGACGCGTTCGACTATTCCTGGTCGCACTTCTGGACCACGCCGCGCGTGCATGGGGGCACAACGCGACATCCGCCGCAGCTCCCGTGTTGGATCACGTACCTCGGCGAGGACGGCAAGCGAATCGTTCAGGACAACATTAAGAAGTCGGCGATGTACGGTGGCGCGATCGGATCGCGTGGACCGCGGTATTGCCCGTCGGTCGAAGACAAGATCGTGCGGTTTCCGGCAGCCGAGCGACATCAGTTGTTCCTCGAGCCCGAGGGACACGATACTACCGAGCTCTATGTGAATGGATTGTCGACTTCGCTTCCGTCGATCGTTCAGCTCGAGATGCTGCACTCGGTTCCGGGTCTCGAGCACGCGCAAATGACGCGTGCCGGATACGCGATCGAGTACGACTATTATCCTCCCACACAGTTGGACGCGACGCTGCAGGTGAAGGCGTTGCGCGGTTTGTTTTTCGCCGGCCAGATCAACGGCACCACCGGCTACGAGGAGGCGGCGGGGCAGGGTGTGGTCGCCGGTCTGAATGCGGCGCGGCAGGCGCTGGGCGCGCCCGGCATCATTCTCGGTCGTGAGAGTTCTTATATTGGCGTGTTGATCGACGATCTCGTCACGCGCGGCGTCGATGAGCCGTATCGATTGTTTACTTCGCGCTCGGAATTCCGACTCACCGCGCGACAGGACAATGCGCTGCGCAGGCTCGCGCCGATTGGTCTCGAGGCAAGTCTCTATTCGGACGGGGAGCGTGCGGTCATCGAGCGCCGCTTTGCGGACGAAGATGAGGCCACGCGTCTTGCCGACGCGACAAGCATTCTCCCAGCCCAGGCCGAGGCGATATTGATCGCTGCCGACAGCGCGCCGCTTCAGCATTCGGTGAAGATTGCTGAAGTGGCCAAGCGCCAGCGCGTTTCGCTCAGCGACCTGCTCACCGCGGTGCATGTCGGACAGGATTTGCATCGCGATGCCGTCGTGACGGCGGAGCTCGAGCTCAAGTACGCCGGCTATTTCATTAGAGAACGTGATCAAGCGGCGAAGCTTCGCCGCATGGGACAGTTCTCGCTGCATAGCGACACGCCATATGGCGAGATGCAATCTCTCTCGCTTGAATCGAGGCAGAAGCTTGCGGCCATACTTCCGTCATCGTTGGCGCAAGCGGGGCGCATTCCCGGTGTGAGTCCCACCGATCTTCAGAATCTTGTTCTCGAGATCGAGAAGCGTCGGCGGGTTGCTGCGGCGCAGACGCCGGTGTGACTCGCGCGACCGGTGTGATGCGTGTGACCGGACTGATTGGCGTCGCTGCTGGGTGTCGCCGTCGATAATTAGTAGCACAATGGTACTTATTCCACGAGCACGCCGTTTGCTCAGTCGCGACGCACAGCCACCCATGGAGAACCAACGTGCGGAATCTGATCGCTTCGTTTGCTCTGACAGTCGCGCCGATGGTCGCGGCCCCTTCTTTTTCTCTGTTGGTCGCTCAGAGCGCGCCTAGCGGCGGTCCTTCGCAGATCGTGACATCCGGAGAAGGCGAGGTTCGAGTCACACCGGACCGCGCGACGATATCGATTGGAGTCCAAAGCCGGGCTTCGACGGCCGCGGCCGCGGGCGCCGACAATGCTCGGCGTCAGCGCGCTATCCTCGACACACTCCGCTCTTTGGGACTGTCGAGCGACGACCTCTCGACAATGAATTACAACGTCTCACCGGAGATGCAGTATGCGCCGAACGGCACGACGGCGCCGAAGGTCGTTGGCTACACGGTCACGAACACGGTGCAGGCTGAGTTGAAGAAACTCGAAGACATCGGTCGGGTCATTGACGCGGTGCTGGCCAAGGGGGCGAATGAAATCTCCAGTCTTCAGTTTCGCTCGACGAAGGCTGACTCCGCCCGACGCGCCGCGCTCGCGCTTGCTGTTGCCTCAGCGCGTGCGGATGCCGAAGCTCTTGCGCACGCCGCCGGTGGGTCGGTGGCCGGGATGATTGAGTTGTCGTCGACCTCTTATCAAATGCCTCGTCCATTCGAGTCGGCTGGTCGGCTCGCAATGGCAGCGAAGGCTCCTACGCCGATCGAGCCTGGCCAACAGACCGTTTCTGCGAGTGTGACAATCCGCTGGGTATTTCTCCAGCTCCGATAGCCGCCGTGTGAATGGTGCCACGTGGCACATTGAATCAATCGGAAATGAATTGTGCCACGTGGCACGTTGTCCCGCCTAGCAGCCGCCGGTAGATTGGCCGACGTCAGCCAAAGCGAGGAGTCGCCGCGTGGATCCCCAGTTGGGTGACGTTTTCTTTCAGCCTCCCAGATTGTGCCCCGCGTCATCGCTATCGCTAATCAGAAGGGCGGTGTCGGCAAGACGACGACCGCAGTCAACCTGGCCGCCAGCCTCGCTGCGGCGGAGCAACGCACGCTGCTGATCGACGGCGATCCGCAAGGGAACGCGACAAGCGGCGTGGGGGTGAGCAAGGAACAGATCTCCGCAACGGTCTACGATGTGTTGATCGGGGATCGTTCGCTCCAAGACACGATCATTCATAACGTTCACTTCAGACACCTCGACGTCGTGCCGGCCACGCCGGACCTCGCTGGTGCCGAGGTGGAACTCGTCGATCGAAAGGATCGTGAGCTCGTGATGCGAAAGGCGGTTGGGTCGATTCGAGCGAACTACGATTACGTCCTCATCGATTGTCCGCCATCGCTTGGACTGATCACGCTGAACATGCTCGCCGCGGCCGATGCGCTGCTAATTCCACTTCAGTGCGAGTACTATGCGCTCGAAGGTCTTTCCCAGTTGCTGAATACCGTTCATCTCATTCAGCGAAGCGTGAACCCTTCGCTCGCGATCGATGGCGTACTCCTCACGATGTACGACGCGAGGCTAAATCTCTCTCGCCAGGTCGCGACCGAGGCAAGAGAGTACTTCGGCGCGGAGGTTTTCGAGGCCGTTGTCCCAAGAAACGTGCGACTGGCCGAGGCCCCGAGTTTTGGAAAACCGATCATTCTGTACGACGTCTCGTCGATCGGAGCACAGGCGTATATGACTGTGGCTAAAGAACTTATGTCGAGGCAAAAGTGAGCGCCGAGAAGCCCAGGAGGTTGGGGCGGGGGTTGGATTCGCTTATTCCTGGTTCCGTCACGACCGGTGAACCCGGGGGCGATCTCCAGCGCATTCAACTCGCGCGCATTAGGGCGAACCCGTTTCAGCCGCGTAGAGAATTCGATCAAGTTGAGCTCGCTGAACTCCAGGCCTCGCTTAAGGCGAGTGGGTTGATTCAGCCAATTACCGTTCGGCGTCGCGGGGACGCCTACGAGCTCATAGCCGGAGAGCGGCGCCTGCGCGCCGCGACCAATCTCGGCTGGACGGACATCTCGGCGATCGTTCGCGATTATGACGATCGAACGATGCTGGTGCTCGCGCTCGTCGAAAACCTTCAACGAGCGAACCTCAACGCGATTGAGGAGGCGCGGGGCTACCGGCGTCTGATCGATGAATTCCAGCTGACCCAGCAGCAGGTCGCCAACTCTGTCGGGAGAGACCGGACGACGGTGACGAACCTCCTTCGGGTGCTATCGCTGCCGGAGCAGGTTCAGCAGATGGTTGAGCAAAGCGTGCTCAGTCTTGGTCATGCTCGAGCTCTTCTTGCTTTGCCGCCCAGCCATGCGGCCACCGAGATCGCTAACGACGCCGTCGCCCGTGGGTTGTCCGTTCGCGAACTCGAGCAAGTCGTCCGCAATCTCGTTAGCGGGCCGAACTCATCCATTGCGACCGCCAAGCCAGCGTCGCGCGGACCGACTTCCGACTCGCGCCCGCCCTCTGATCCTGCGGTCCGGCGGATCGAGGACGATCTGCGACGCTATTTGCAAACGGACGTGAAAGCGCACGTGCATTCGGACTCGAAGGGACGACTGGAGGTGTCGTTCTACTCGAACGACGACTTGGAGCGAATCCTCGAGCTTATTCTTCGCGAAAACAGGAAAGATTTCTAGTATTTCCAGACATCATCATGGGAGTATGGCGCCGCTATCGTATCACACCAGCGGATCGTGACGCCGAAATCAATCCGGCCGCAGGCTCGCGTACGCGAATTGTAAATGTTGGCAATCTCGTGATTGTGCACAGATCGCTAAAGCTCATTCGCCAAATCACTAAGCTCAACAGTGTGCACTAAATGCGGATCTTTTCCACAGCGATTATCACCCTCGCGGTCACGTGCCTGACCGCCTGTGCCGGAGGAGATAAAAGAGCCGTTCAGGCCAACGCGAATGCCGAATTCAAAGTGGCGTTGCTCACGCCTGGTCCAATCTCCGATCAGTCGTGGAACGCCGGCGCCTATGAAGGTCTGCTTCGCATTCGCGACTCACTTGGCGCGAAGGTCAGCCACATTCAGACGAAGACCCCCGCCGAGTTCGAGGAAAACTTTCGGCAATACGGCGCGCAGGGATATGCCCTCGTCTTCGGCCACGGTTTTGAGTTTCAAGACGCCGCCAAGCGCGTTGCCCCAGAATTCCCGCGAACCGTCTACGTGACGACCTCCGGGACAACCGCCGGGACGAACCTCGCGGGCATGTCGTTCGGATTCGCGGACGCCTCCTACCTGGCCGGCGTCCTGGCCGCGTCGATGACAAAGACAAACAAGCTCGGCGTGCTCGGCGGCACTGAGCTACCTCCGGTCGTCGAGAGTTTTCGCGCGTTCGAAAAGGGCGCGCACGACGTTGATCCATCGATCCAGATCATCACGTCGTATGTCGGCAACTGGGACGACATCGGCAATGGGAAAGAGCAGGCACTCGCCCAAATCTCGCGTGGCGTGGATGTGATATTCCAAAACGCTGATGCCGCGGGTCTCGGCGTCTTCCAGGCGGCGAGAGAGCGGAAGAACGTCTTCATCATCGGCTCGAACTCGAATCAAAACGGCGTCGCACCGGATGTGACACTCGGAAGCGTCGTCATCGACTTGCCGTTGGCGTTCCTCACCGTCGCGAAAGACGTCAAAGCCGGAACGTTCAAACCCGGCGTGCTGGAGCTCGGAGAGTCGAGCCACGTCGTGACGCTCGTGCTGAACCCAACACTCGCTTCCCAAATTCCAAGCGCCGCGCACGCGCGGATTGACTCGCTGCAAGCCAAGATGCTCGCGGGCCAATTGAAGGTGACTCTCGATGGCTCTGTGCCAAAAGCCTGAGATGCCGTCGATCACGCAATTGGCCGAGTTTCTCGATAGCACACTCGACACGGCGCAAATTCCCGACTACCCGAACGCAGTCAACGGTCTTCAGCTGTCAAACATCGGCGAGATTCAGCGGATCGCGACCGCAGTGGATTTCTCGACGGACACAGTGAGCGGCGCGATCAACGCCGGGGCGCGCCTGCTGATCGTTCATCACGGGATGTTCTGGAGCGGCGTGCAGCCGCTGGTGGGCTATCGCCACCAGAGGCTCTGGGCGCTCATCACGCACGATGTTGCTGTATACGCATCGCACTTGCCGCTCGACGTGCATCCCGAACTCGGCAACAATATCTTGCTCGCGCGGCGACTCGGCTTAGATCCGTCCGGCGGATTCGCGCGCTACCAAACGACCGACGTTGGCCGCAGCGGAATATCCGACATACCAACTCGCGTAATTGCCGAACGCGCCTCCGCGCTCGCCGCCGAATATCATGGCTCGTTCGTCGCAACTCCCTTTGAGTCCGAACGCATCACGCGTGCGTGGGGCGTGTGCACCGGAGCAGGCGCAGATTCCGGCACGCTGCGCGAGGCCGCAGCGCGTGGACTCGACACGCTAATCGTCGGAGAAGGTCCGCATCACACGGCGATCGAAGCGCGCGAGCTCGGCATTGTCGTCATGTACGCGGGCCACTATGCCACCGAGACGCTGGGCGTTCGCGCGCTCGGAGAGGCAGTCGCAGCGCGCTTTGGTCTGACGTCAACGTTCATTGATGTGCCGAGCGGATTGTGAGCCAGCCGTTTGTCGTCAGCAACACGGCGGATGCGCTCGCGATGACGGAAATCACAAAGCGTTTCGGCGACACGCTCGCACTCGATCGTGTGTCGTTTCGAGTGAGACCCGGAACCGTCCACGCGCTCTTGGGCGAAAATGGAGCCGGGAAGACGACGTTGATGCGAATCGCGTTCGGATTGAGCGCGCCCGACAGCGGAACGATCGCAATTGGCGAAAGCTCCGGACGGCCAGCGTCGACCGCGGGCGCGATCGCCGCCGGACTCGGTATGGTCCACCAGCATTTCACGAACGTTCCGGCGATGACCGTCGCCGAGAATGTTGCCCTGGGTGCTCGCGGCGGATTTCACTCGGCTGATGCCGCGCGGCGCGTACGTGACATTGCGTCGAGTACGGGTCTATCCCTGGATCCCGCGGCGCGCGCAGGAGAATTGCCTGTGGGCGCGCAACAACGGCTCGAGATTGTGAAGGCTCTCGCCCGCGGCGCCAGAACGCTGATCCTCGACGAGCCAACGGCCGTGCTCGCGCCGGTTGAAGCCGATGAGTTGCTCGTCTGGTTGCGCCGCTTTGCCGATGCCGGTCACTCAGTTGTGTTGATCACGCACAAGCTGCACGAGGCGCTGCGGATTGCGGACGATGTCACCGTGTTGCGTGCCGGCCGCGTAGTGTTGAGCTCAACCGCCGCCGGGATGACACCCGCGCAACTCGCAAACGCGCTGCTCGGCGAAGATCTCTCAGTAGCCGAGCGCGGGCCGAGCGCGGCAATCGGGATTGCGACGCCGCTCGTTCTACGTGCACAGCGCGTCGACGTGATCGACGAGCGCGGCGCACGCGTTGTCCGCGACGCAAGTCTCGAGATCCGGCGCGGCGAAATTATTGGAATTGCCGCCGTTGAAGGCGCGGGTCAGCAACAACTTCTTCGCATCTTGGCGGGGCGTGTCCCGGTTGCGACTGGACAGATCGATCTCCCGGAATCGATTGGGTTCATTCCCGAGGATCGGCACCGCGATGCCTTGGTGCTCGACTTTTCGCTGACGGAAAACTTGGCGCTGAAAAGGGCAGGGGCACGCAGGGGCCGCGTCCGGTGGCAGGAGCTGCGTGCGCGCGCAAGCAGTCTCATTCAGCGCTTCGACGTTCGGGGCGGACAACCCGAGACGCCCGCACGTTCGTTGTCCGGCGGCAATCAGCAGAAATTCGTGATCGCGCGAGAACTGGACGGTGATCCTGCACTGCTTGTGGTCGAAAACCCAACGCGCGGTCTGGATATCCGAGCCGCACGCGCGGTTCACAGCCGCCTGACGGCCGTGGCCGCCTCTGGTACGGCGGTCGTCGTGTACTCCAGTGATCTCGACGAGGTCCTCGCGCTGGCGTCGCGCGTGTTGGTCGTGCATGCGGGCACGGTGCGTGAGGTGGTGATGGACCGCGACGCAGTGGGGCGTGCAATGTTGGGCGTGGCGTGATGCGGCCGGCGCAGTCGTCGATCGCGACCGACGACCATCCCGCTCGATGGCGCATGTTGGCGCTGTTGGCGGTGGCAGAGTTGCTCGGGATGTCGTTGTGGTTTGCAGGTAGCGCCGTTGCGCCGCAACTCGCCGAACACTGGTCGCTGAGCCGGAGCGCGACGGCGTGGTTGACGACGATAGTGCAGTTGGGTTTCGTCGCCGGCACGGCGACCGCCGCGTTGCTCAATCTCGCGGACGTGCTCCCGTCGCGGCGGTACTTCACCACAGCGGCAGTTGTCGGCGCGCTGGCAAATGCGGCGCTGCTCCTCGGCGGCGGGTTCGCGACCGCGCTCGCCTTGCGCTTCATCACGGGGTTTTCGCTCGCCGGCGTGTATCCCCCGGCGATGAAAATGGCGTCAACATGGTTTCGGTCCCGTCGCGGTCTGGCGATCGGTACGGTGGTTGGTGCGCTGACTGTGGGAAAGGCAACGCCGTACCTGGTGCACGCGTTGCCGAATGCCGGCCCGTCGGTGGTGATTCTGACGGCGTCGGCCTGCGCGCTGGTCGCGGCGCTGCTTGTTGGGCTGAACTACACAGACGGACCGTATCCGTTTCCACCGCGGCCGTTTTCGTGGAGCTTGGTGCACTCGGTCTTCGCGCAGAGAGACTGGCGGCTGTCGACCGGCGGATATCTCGGTCACATGTTCGAACTCTACTCATTCTGGACGTGGATTCCCGCTTTCATCGGAGCGAGTGTTGCGGCCGAGCATTCTGCGGCGACCCGAGCGAGCGCTTCCCTCGTCTCCCTCATCGCGTTTGGTACGATTGCCGTGGGTGGAATTGGATGCGTTTGGGGTGGTCTCGCCGCCGATCGACGTGGGCGAGAGCGCGTTGTCATGCGTGCGATGGCAATCAGCGGAGCGTGCTCATTGCTCATTCCATTCACGTTCGGGAAGAGCCTGTGGCTGCTCGCTCCGCTCGCGTGGGTCTGGGGATTCTTTGTCATCGCCGACTCGGCGCAGTTCAGCGCGCTGGTCACTGAGTCCGTTCCGGCGCATTCCGTTGGAACCGCACTGACGGTTCAAACGTCGCTTGGCTTTCTTCTGACAATGGTTTCGATCCAGCTCGTCCCGCCGCTCGCCGCCGTGGTCGGATGGAAATGGGTGTTTCCCATACTTGCCCTTGGGCCTGCGTTCGGCATCGCGGCAATTCGACGGTTGGTCGTCGTCAAGCGTGGCATGGCGGTCATGTGAGGCGAACGGCGTGAGCGGCGACTCGCGTACGTCGCGCCGGCTCGCGGCCCTACTCGTCGCGACGTTGGTTGTCGGTACTGGAGCAATACTCGCGGCCACGGGATTCGACATCACGCAGGCTTTGCGCGCTCTGGCGACGGGTGCGTTCGGATCGTGGTACGCATTCGGATCCGGAACGCTTGTGCGTGCGACGCCACTCATCCTCACCGGGCTTGCGGTTGCCATCGCGTTCCGGGCCGGGGTGTTCAATATCGGAGCAGAGGGTCAGTTTCTGGTTGGTGCAGCAGCGGCGGCGGCGGTCGCCCTTGCGGCGCACACGCTCCCTCGCGTCGTGGCGATCCCGGCGGTCCTGTTGGCTGGGAGCGTGGCCGGCGGAGCGTGGGCGTCGATCGCAGCCTTGCTCCGAGTACGCTTTCAAGTGCTTGAAGTCATCAGTACGATTTTGCTGAACTTCGTCGCCGCCAACCTTGTGTCGTATCTCGTGCGCGGTCCGCTGCAGGAGCCGACGCGCGTCTATCCGCAGACGTCCACGTTCGCCGTCGCAACCCGGTTGCCTCGCCTTGGAACGGCGACACGACTGCACGCCGGCTTCGTCATTGGAGTCATCGCGTGCCTTGTGGCGTGGTGGATGATTCGCAACACGGCCGGTGGATTTCGGCTCAGAGCCGTCGGAGCGAGTCCGGATGCGGCGCGATCCGCGGGAGGCATAGATGTCGCGCGCGTCACGGTCAGTGCCTTCCTGGTGAGTGGCGCGCTGGCCGGACTTGCCGGCGCAATCGAGGTGTCCGGCGTGACGTACGCGCTGTATGAGAACATTTCTCCCGGGTACGGCTACACCGCGATCGCCGTGGCCTTGTTGGCTCGGCTGGATGCGGCCGCGGTGATCGGTACGGGGATTTTGTTCGGCGCGCTCGAGGCCGGGGCATCGGCGATGCAGCGGGACGCCGGCGTTCCCTCTGTCGTGGTGTCCGTGATCGAAGCCGGGATCATTCTCGCTCTCGTTGCCGTTCAACGAGTCAGGGTTGGCGGTCGAACGGGTACCGGCTGAATGAGCGCCGCGATCAACGCGTTCGTGGACGCCACCGTCCGGACGGCGACGCCACTTGCGCTCGCGGCGCTCGGCGAGGTGGTGGTCGAGCGCGCTGGCGTCATCAACATCAGCCTTGAGGGCGTCATTCTCTCCGGGGCCTTCGGCGCGCTCGTGGGGGCCAAGCATTTCGGCGTCGCTGGGGGCTTCGCCATGTCAGTCGTGTGTGGCGTTGCGATCGCCGCGATCTTCGGAGCATTCGTCGTACTGTTGCGCGCCGATCAGATCATCACCGGAACAGCAATCACACTTCTCGCATTTGGTCTCACCGGTACGCTGTACCGCGCGCTCTACGGCGCGACGGGAGCCGCGCTCTCGATTCCGACCACCGGCCCGCAGGCGGTTCCGGGGTTGTCGGCAATCCCCGCGATCGGATCAGGATTCTTCAATCAACCCATCGTCACCTACGTCGCATACGTCGCGGTCGGCGTCGTATGGTGGTGGATGTATCGCACGCATGCGGGTCTCGGCCTTCGCGCCGTGGGAGAATCACCGGCGGCGGCCGAGGCAGCTGGCATTTCCGTTGGACGGGTACGCGTTCTGGCGATTTTGTTCGGCGGTGTCGCGGGCGGGCTCGCGGGCGGGACTCTCGTTCTGGCACAGGCAGGCACGTTCGCCGAGGGTATGTCGGCGGGACGCGGGTTCATCGCAATCGCAATTGTCGTCCTTGGTCGCTGGCACCCGCTCGGCGTTGCGCTCGCGGCACTGGTGTTTGGTGCGGCGAGCGCATTGCAGTTCTTGCTACAAGCGCTCGGACTCGCGCTTCCGTATCAGCTGTTTCTTGCGCTCCCGTACGTGCTCACGCTTGCCGCGCTCGCCGGTGTCGCCGGTCGAGTGCGTGCTCCCGCGGCGCTGGCGCGAAACGACGACCTGTAACCAGTAGACTCAGCAGCGCCGCCGCGCACTGGTCCAGCGCGCGCGCCATCGTCCGTCGGCGCCGCGCTCGATCAACGCGTAGGCGATCGAGTCCCCAAAGTCGCGCGACAGCACGACCGCCGGGGTCTTTGTGGCGCCGAGCAGCGCCGCGGCGAGAATGTCGCGCGTTTCGATTGTCTCTTCGTCGCCGGACGACCGTTCGGAGTACACGGTGGAGAGCGTCGTGTCGCTTGCCACCCGCTCCGCGAAGAGCAGCGTTCGCTCTTGAAGCGGCGTTGCCTCCTGGTTGATCTGGCGGACCAACGTCGCGATGACGACTTGCGGGCCGCTTGGAATTGTGAAGCGCCACAATCCGTGCACGACAAATGGCAGCCCGGCGAAACGGCCGGCTGAATCGTTGGGCAGCGCGGAAGCGAGTCGCGTTGCGCCGGTGACGAGCGCCAGCGAATCCGAGCGAGCGATCGACTCCGTCGAATCCATGGTGAGGGGCGAAACGACGCCGCCGATGAACCCAACGCTCCATGGACGCGGCGGTGGTGCCGCGCTGAGCGTGGCGACGACGCATGAACCACTATCCGAAACACCGGGGAGCTCGGCGGTTTGAACCGTGCCGCTGCGGCCAAACAGCGTGACCGACGCGGGTTGCGGAAGACCCGCAATCTGTGAGGCGCTGTTCGCGCTGTCGGGCAGAAGTACGAACGCGTGCGTGGGCGCTTCCGCCGCGATCAGCAACACCGGACCCGCGCTGGCGTCCCAGTTTCGAGGCGGAGTGGTCGACGAGTCGGGCGCCGCCACGATCTTTGGCGCAGCAGGCGAGTCGGCACGCGCCGGTGCCTTGGCGCGCTCGCATGCGCCCGAGACGAGCATAGCGAGCAGCAGGGAGGAGCGGCGGAACAGCTTCATCCGACGTAATTTGGACCCGTCGGCTCCCTCGTCAACGGCAACGCGTTTTTTCCGGCTACGTCAAGCGACGTATGCCCGGTGGTCGCCGGTTCCGCTAGCGTGTGAGAGTCGGTCGTCGCCGCCACCTTTTGGAGCGCCAGCATGGCACATCCCCGCCACGCCAATCCTGTAGTTCTGTCGGACGGTGAGATCCGCGCGGTCGTCCGTGCGCCGATGCTCGAACGGTGGAGTTGGGCGTTCTACGATTTCTCGAACACGATCTTTTCGATGAATGTGGCCACACTGTATTTCGCAGTGTGGCTCGTCAGCGACCTCGGCGTTTCGAACACAGCGGACGCGGTCGCGAGCGCGGTGGCGTCGATTCTCGTTGTCGTGTCCATCCCGTTTCTGGGAGCCTTGTCAGACGTTCGTCGTCGCCGGAAAGTGTGGGTGGTTGGATTCACCGTGATGGCGTGCGTGGGATGCGCCTTGATGGGCATCCTCGGACAGAGGCTCTTGCCGCTCACCGGCGAGTCAATCGATACGCCGGCGACCCTGCCGGCCGGATGGCACGCGAGCGGGGCTCCGTTGCTGTGGGTTCTCGCGGCGTACGTTCTGGCGAATTTCGCGTATCAGGCAGCGCAGCCGTTTTACAACGCGATGCTGCCCGAGCTCGTGCCGGCCGAGGAACAGGGTCGACTATCGGGGTTCGGCACCGCCGTGGGCTATGTCGGATCGATCGTCGGCGTGGCACTCGTCGCTCCGTTCGTCAACGGCAAGCTGCCGGGCAACATCAAGCTGAGCGAAGGGGTCATGACCACCCTTCACAACATGGTCCCATTCACGTCGCACGGCGGACGCGTTTCGGCGTTCGTGCCGACCGGCATTCTGTTTCTGCTCTTCTCGCTTCCGCTGTTCATCTTTTGTCGCGACCACAATCCCGCGCCGGCCGGAACGAAGGTCGACTGGCGGCGTGCCGTGCGAGAAGTGGGTCACACGATTCGCGATGCCCGGCGTCATCCGGGCGCGTTGCGATTCATCATCGCGTCATTCGTCTATCAGGACGCGATCGGAACGATCGTCGGCTTCATGACGCTGTACGCGGTCAAAGCCGTCGGGTTCGATAAGGGCTCGGAAATCACACTGTTTCTGGTTCTCACAATCCCGTCGATCTTCGGTAGCTACATCTACGGGCACCTTGTCGATCGCATGGGCGCCAAGCGCAGTCTGATGCTGACGATCGTGCTTTGGATCATCCTGCTCGCCGTCATGATCGTTGTGCCGGGAAAGAATGCGTTTTGGTTGGTGGGATTGGCGATCGGCTTGAACTTTGGCGGCGTACCAACGGCCGAGCGGCCGGTGTTGCTCAGCCTCGTGCCGGACGTCGAGGCGGGTCGCTACTTCAGCTTGATGTTGTTGTCGTCGCGCGCCGCGGCGATCGCCGGTCCGCTGATCTGGGCCGTCACCGTGGACGGGCTCGAGGCGTCGCTCGGTACCGCGATCGCGTATCGCGCAGCGGTCATGACCGTGGCGTTGATGTTCGTCATCGCGGCGTTCATTCTCCGCGGTGTTCCGGACAGGTCGCCGCAGCGGGCGTGACGCGTGTACGCTTTGCTTCGCGCGATCGCCGGCGTCGCTCTGCGGTGGTACTACCGAGACATCCAGGTTGAGGGAATGGCGCGCATTCCCAGACGACAGCCGCTATTGTTGGTCGTCAATCATCCGAATGCGCTCGTCGATGCGTTGCTCGTGGTGTGGGTCGTTCCGCGCCGAGTGCTGATCACCGCAAAGGGAACGTTGTTCGCGAACCCGGTGGCCGGCGCCCTTTTGCGATGGGCGGGTGTTGTTCCACTCCATCGCGCGAGCGATGCAATGCCGAGCGAGCCGGCCGGTTCGTCTCGCAACCGCGATACGTTTCGCGCCGTTCACCACGCGCTGCGTCGCGGCGGCAGCGTGTTGATCTTTCCTGAAGGCAAGACGCACGACGATCCGTCGCTGGCCCGACTGAAGACCGGCGCCGCCCGCATGGCGCTTCACGCGCACGACGCCGGCGATGTTGCGGGATTGACGATTGTTCCGATTGGTTTGGTCTTCGAACGAAAAGACACGCCGCGCACTCGAGTCTTTGTGCAGGTCGGCGAGCCCATTGCGATGGATTCGTGGAAGGCACCGGCTGACGGCGTCGCGGCCGAGGCGTTGACCGCCGACATCGATGCGCGGCTTCGCGCCGTGACGCTCAACTATGCGACCATCGACGATGCGACGCGAGCGATACGACTCGCCTCTTTGGTCGCCGCGCTCTTCGACGCGACACCGGCGATCGGCGCCGTTGGTCGCGGGCTCGGAGTCGAGACGGCGATCGCTCACCGCATTGACGAGTTGTCGACGCGACTCCCGGCGGCCGGGCCGTCGCTGCGCAACGACGCCGACCGACTCGTCGAGCGCCTGGACGTACTTCAACGAGACGCGGCGAGTCGCGACGTGATGCTCGAAGACGTAGACATTTCCGTTGACCACGTTCGCGCACTCCGTTTCACACTGCGCGAAACCTGGCTGCTGCTCATTGCCGGGCCAGTGGCCTTGTGGGGACGCCTCAATCATTGGATGCCGTTTCAGGCCGCGCGACTCGTCGCGATGCGATCGGTGGAGAGCGCCGCGGATCCCGCAATGCGCACTCTCGTCGCGGGACTTGTGTTCGTATTGCTGACGTATCTCGCTCAGACGGCGCTCGTCGCGCTTCTCTGGGGTCCGGCGATCGCGCTGGGCTACCTCGTCAGCCTTCCGACCGCCGCCGAGGTCAACTTCTACGCGAGCGCCAGACTACAGCGTGCCGGGCGCCGCGCGCGCGCGTATCTGCTCTTTCGGCGCGACCCCGGTCTTCACGCGCGGTTGGCCGCCGAGCTCGCGTCGCTGCGTGAAGCGGTGCTTTCCCTCGAGCGCAGGCTTGGCGAGGTGCGCCAGAGTACGGCGACGTAGCAGCGTTCAGGCTCCGGAGCGCACCGGCGGCAGATAACGGCCCCCGAGGTCCCAATGCCATGCCTCTCGGCGGACGCCTGTCCGTGGATCCTTGAGCGGCTTGAACTGCAAACGATCGGCGGGAATTCCATGAGCGGCGCCGTATGCGAGCAGCCGCGCGCGATCGGTGGAGACGAGGTGCGCGAGGCGGCGCCCTTTCCACACGTGGCGATGGAGCCATAGCCCGCCGTCCATCGCGTAGATCATTCCGTCCCGGCGTCTTTCAAATTCTCGAAACATCTCGAGCAGACCAAGAAAGCAGGCGCTCTCTTACTGGCAGGCCACCACACCGGCGTCCGTGGCGGGCGGAACCGCCGCCGCGGTGCCCATGAACATCGCGCAGAAATGCGGATATGATTCGGGGTGGGTGGCGGTCGCTGACCAACCGGTGTTCGTGGCTTCGGTAACGATCAGCACATCGCCGTGGGAGCCAAGGAACTGGAGCGAATCGAGCGCCTGTGTGTAGCGCGCCCGATCGTAGAAGAAGGACTCCTGCGCCGTCGTGAGATTGTGCAGGTCGCTCTTGATGGCCGCGAAATTGGCTTTGCCTTTGGTGGCCGCGAATTTCGGGATCGCCATCGCAGCGAGAATCCCGATGATCACGACCACGATCAGCAGCTCGATGAGCGTAAATCCGCGTCGGGCGTGATGCATGGGTGGTTGACCGCGGGGCGGTGGGCGGGGGAGGACAGCGTGTAATTTCGGCGGCGATCGTTGGGTGAAACGACCGGGCCGACGCCGCTAAGTATGGCAAGCGGGGTGCCGAGTAGGAGCGTATCAATGAAAGCTACGTTGGCACAACGATTTAGCGTGTATCATCGCAACTTTCTGCTCAGGGCCGCGGGCCGCGAGAGCGTCGAAATGCGGCACTCATGGCAAGGTGCGATACATAGGGCAGTTTGACCGATCGATTTAGGCGTCGGACTTGGTGGCGAGCCAATTGTCGCCGACGCCAAGGTCTACGACGAGGGGCACCGAGAGATCGGCGGCATGCTCCATCTCGTGCTTTACGAGCGCGAGAACCTCATCCAATTCGGCCGTCGGGATCTCGAAGACAAGCTCATCATGCACCTGCAGTAGCATGTTGCTGCTCAGCTTCCGCGATGCCAGGGCCTCGTGAATGCGAATCATCGCGACCTTGATCAAATCCGCCGCCGATCCCTGGATGGGAGAATTCGCCGCCGTTCGTTCTCCGAATGCGCGAATGTTGAAATTTCGGTCGCGAAGCTCCGGGATGTAGCGTCGACGGTTGAAGATCGTTTGCACGTATCCGTGTTCGCGCGCAAACGTGACCATCGAATCGAGGTATTCGCGCACCTTCGCGAACCGCTGGAAGTACCGCTCGATGAATTCCTTCGCTTCGGAGTGAGCGATCTTGAGTTGCTGCGAAAGCGCGTGCGGACCCTGGCCGTAGATCGTCGCAAAGTTGATCGTCTTGGCGCGGGCGCGCATGTCCTTGGTCACCTGGTCGATCGGCACGTCGAAGATGAGCGCCGCCGTCTGGCGATGGATGTCGTCCCCCGACTGAAACGCGTGAACGAACGCCGGATCGCCGGAGAGATGGGCCAGAAGTCGAAGCTCGATCTGAGAATAGTCAGCCGAGAGGAGCTTGCATCCGGGCCGCGGAATGAAGCCGCGTCGAATGTCTCGGCCGAGCTCTCGGCGAATAGGAATATTCTGAAGATTGGGCTCGCTGGCCGAGAGGCGCCCGGTGGCCGCGACCGTCTGGCTGTAGGATGTGTGCACGCGTGCCGTGCGCGGATGAACATACGCCGGCAGCGCATCGATGTATGTGCTTTCCAACTTCGCCAGCTCACGGTATTCCATGAGCAACACCGGCAGCTGGTGTCCGTCGTCGGCGAGTTGTTGCAACACGGTGGCGTCCGTCGACGCTCCGGTGCTCGTCTTCTTGAGTACCGGTAGATTGAGCTTCTCGAACAAAATCTCGCGCAGCTGAGGATTGGAGTTGATGTTGAACTCCTGTCCCGCCACGACGTAAATCTCCTGTTCGACGCGCTTTCGTTCGCGCTCGAATCGTTCCTTGAGTGAGGCGAACCAGCCGACGTCGATCGTAATTCCGATCCATTGCATCTCGGCGAGCACTTCGACCAGCGGCATCTCGACGTCCGTGAACAGGCCGCCCAATGCGAGTGCGTCGAGCTGCGGCTCGAACATCGCGCGGAGCTGCCACGTCATGTCGGCGTCTTCGCACGAGTAGTCGCGCGCGCATTCGATTGGAATCTGATCGAACGGAATTAGATCTTTGCCCTTGCCGCAGAGCTCCTCGAACGAGGTCATCTTGTGGTTGAGGAACTCGAGGGCGAGCAGATCCATTCCGTGCGATCGGCGGCCGGGATCGAGCACATAGCTCGCGATCATCGTGTCGAAATCGAGACCGCGCAGCGTGACGCCGGCAACGCGAAGCGCGAGCATGTCGTACTTTGCGTCGTGCGCGGTCTTCGTGACGCTCTCATCCTCCAACAAATCTCTGAGCGGCGCCATCTCGGCGCTGTCGAGCGGTGGGAGATTGCGTACGTGGTGTTCGCCGCGAGCCAGCGCCTTGGCGGCGATGCTCGCGGGCTCGCTCACCTTCTTTGCACGCGCCTTCTTTGGGCCGCCCGCCTCGGGCGTGAGCTCGTCTCCGAGACCGAGATCTCCCTGACGGTCCACGCGATGCCCATGCGCCAGCGGGAAATAGTAGGCTTCGCCGGGCGCCACAGCGATGGTCAGACCAACGAGCCTCGAACGCAGCGGATCGTCTTGGTGCGGCGCGTTGACGTCGACGACCGTCTCGGTATCGATGGCGATATCCGGAGCGCGGCGCGCTCGATCGACAACGGCGTTGAGCGCGGCGATGCCATCGATCGTCACGTATCGCGTCTCGCGCACCGGTGGCGGCTCGCCGGCGAGCGACGCCCCGTCGGGCGCAGCCACGGGAAGGTCGGGCGTCACTGCTGGAGACGCCGCGGCCGCCGCGGCAGCGCCTTTGGCGAGCGCGTTGAATTCGAGCTCGACGTAGAGTGATCGGAGACGCTCGTAGTCGGGACGCGACAGCCGCAACGTTTCGAGATTCAGCGTCACCGGCAGGTCGTCACGAATCGTCACGAGCTCTTTCGACAAGAGCGCCATGTCGGCGTGTGCCAGCAACGCTTCTCGCGGCCGTTTTTTTGTGAGCTCCGGTGCGTGCGCCAGAATGTTGGCGATGCTGCCGTACGAGTTCACCAACTCCTGCGCGGTCTTCTCGCCGATCCCGTGCACGCCGGGCACGTTGTCCGACGAATCGCCGACGAGCGCGAGATAATCGGTGACGAGCGACGGAGGCACGCCAAGTCGTTCGCTGCCGTTTTCGACACTGACCCAGTTTTCTTCCACGCTGGCCGGGCCGCCGCGACCAGGATTCAGTAGCCAGACACCGGGTCGCACGAGTTGTTGAAAGTCTTTGTCGCCGGACACGACGACGACGTTGACCCCCGCCTCGACCGCCTGCTTGGCGAGTGCGCCGATGACGTCGTCGGCTTCATACCCGTCCAATGAGAGAATTGGAACGCGATGCGCCTCGAGAATGGCGGTGATGCGCTCCATCCCCGTCTTGAAATCGGCCTGGAGCTCGCCGGTGAGCTTTTCGCGCGTCGCCTTGTACGCCGGATACTTCTCATGCCGGAACGAGAGGCCCGAGTCGTGAACCCAGCCGAGGTAGTCGGGTTGGTGCGTCTCGAGCAGGCGGTTGAGAAAGTTGACGACGCCAAATGCGGCGGATGTATTCTCACCGCGGCTCGTGCGAAGCGGACGCGAGATGAGCGCGAAGAACGCGCGATAGATCAGCGCGTATCCGTCGATCAGGAACAGGCGGGGCGACGATGCGGGCGGCGGTGTTGGCGATGGAGCGGTCAAATCCGTTGGCGTGTCAGGGTGGTCTGTGCGCGGTGCGCGCTTCCTGAAACGTCGGGGCTGTGGGCGCGTGGTTCAACCCTGTGCGGACGCCGGGACCGCTGAAAACAGCACCGCCCGCCATTGCGGGCGGGCGGATACAGGGAAACTCGTTCGTTGGAGGCGAAAGGTCAGACGCGAGTCACGTTCGCGGCGTGAAGTCCCTTCTCACCGGTATGGATCTCGAACTCCACTTCCTGTCCCTCGGCGAGCGTCTTGAACCCGTCCATGCTGATGGCGGAGAAGTGTACGAACACGTCCTCCCCACTGTCTTGTTGGATGAAGCCGTAGCCCTTGGCGTCATTAAACCACTTCACCTTCCCTCTGGCCATGCGCGCTGCCTCCGGCGGGATGAATCGATCCTGCACTGCGGTGCTGGGCAAGCCTCCTGGCTTGCGCGGCCCTATATAGGAGCACATTGTCAATTTGTCAAGCAACTCGCCGTGGTAGTGGGTCCGCGCATCGATAAAGAACGCAAAGTGTTAGGCGATTGACGCATTCGCTTGCGACGCCGATTCGCGGCGGTTAGGTTCGCCGCGTGGCACGAGAGAATCTTGTCGGTCAAACGATCGCCGGTTATTCGCTTCAGAGCGAGGTAGGAGAGGGCGGAACTTCCGCCGTCTTCCGAGCGCAGCACGCTGATCACGGAATGGTCGCCGTGAAGGTGCTGCGCGAGAAGCTCCGGCAGGATCGTACCGCGGTTGCCCGCTTTCTGCGCGAGGCCCGCTACGGCGAACGGGTTCAACATCCGAACGTCGTGCGAACGATCGAGATTGGCGAGGCCGGCCCCGGCATGCATTTTCTCGCGATCGAGTGGGCTGCCGGCGAGATCCTCGAGAAGTACGCCAAGCGACAGGGACCGCTTTTCACCGACGAAGTCTGCGCGATCCTGAAACAGATCGCTGACGCCGTGTTCGCCGCGCATGCCGTTGGCATCGTACATCGCGACCTCAAGCCAGACAACGTGATGTACGACCCGATTTCGCGACAGGTGAAGCTGCTCGACTTTGGGATCGCGACCGATACCGATACGTCGCCGGAACAGCGACTCACGCGCGCCGGATTTTTCGTCGGAACGCTGATGTATGTCGCGCCTGAGGCTCTGTCGGGAGAGCTCGTGGGTCCGCTCGCCGACCAGTATAGTCTCGCGACGATCGCCTATTTCCTGCTCACGGGGTCCCTGCCCTTTCCGGCGAAGACGCCTCGTGAAATGTTTTCGCAGCTGTTGTCGCAACCGCCCCTTCCGCTCAATCAAGCGAAGGTCGGCTTGCGTTTTCCGACGTCGATCGAAGCGGTCGTGATGCGAGCGCTGAGCAAAGAGCCTGCAAAGCGCTACGCCGACGTGATTGCGTTTGCGGCTGATTTTTGCAACGCGTCGCAGGCGCCCGCCGAACAGGAGAAATCCGGATTCGCCGCGAAGTTTGCGTCGATGTTCCGGAAGAAAAACTGACTAGCCGGCGTTTTCGACAACGCCGGCGGCAGGGTCGGTCGTGGACGCGAGGTCGGCGGGATGCACCGGCAGCCAGAGCGTGAACGTCGATCCTTTGCCGAGCTGGCTGTCGAGCGCGATGTCACCGCCGAGCAATTGCGCCAAACGCCGGGAGATCGCCAACCCGAGACCGGTGCCGCGTTGCATCGAATCTCCTCGCGGACCTGCGTTCACCTGTTCGAACTCCTCGAAGATGCGTGCCTGATTGGACGGCGCGATGCCGACTCCGGTGTCGATGACCTGCAACGCAACCCACACGCGCTTGGCGTCGGGCGTGCGAGACATGAGCGCCGGATCGTCCGGCGTGTGTCGCCTGGCACCGAGACCGCCAATTGCCGGCGTGACCAGGCGGGCGCGCACCGACACGCTGCCGGCGGGCGTGTACTTCACTGCGTTCCCGATCAGATTGACGAGAATCTGTCGGAGGTGCGTCGGATCGGTCCGCACGCGCGGCAGCGAGGCGCCGATCGCAATTGAAAAGCTCAATCCTCGTTCGTTCACGAGGGACTCGAGCTCACTCGCGACGTTCAACACGAACGGGCGAAGCACCAGCGTCTCGGACTGCACCTCCAGACGACCCGCGGCGATCTTCGCGATGTCCAGCACCTGATCGACGAGATGGCGGAGGTGCGTCGCGGACGCGGCGATGCGATCCACGGGGGGGACCTGCCGTGGCGAGAGGTCGCCGTAGACGCCGTCCTTCAACAATTCGACAAACCCGACGATGGCGTTCAACGGCGTTCGAAGCTCGTGCGAAATATTGGCGAGGAATTCACTCTTCGCTGTGTTCGCGCGCGCGACCTCGCTGTACAGGCGCTCGAGCTCCGCCGAGCGCTCGGACACACGAAAGGCTTGGCGTCGCTCGCGAATGACTCCGACTCCGAGAACAGCGACGGTGGTCAGACTCAGAACCCACAGCACTATGCGCAGCGGCTCGATTCCGTGACTGTGTGCCACGACGAATGTCCACGATCCCGACTCGGTGAGTTCGAGCGGCACGGAGCGTGTGATGCCCTCCACGAACGCCGAACGATCTCCCATCACGAACACGGTATCCCGGCCGGCCATGATCGCCGCCGCCGCGCGCTCCGCCGGCGCGTGCGCGACGGCAGCACGCACAGCAGGATCGCTCAGGATCGTGGCAATCGATCGTCCGGCTCGCAAATGCTCGTCGAGCGCGTCGCGTACGTCTGTTCGTGACTGCTCCGCGTCGATCCGCGCCTGCGTGACGCCGGCGCGCCGAAGAGCGCGATCGCTCGCGATCAACTCGCTGATCATGAGCAACAGCGCAACGCTGAGCAGCACCGATATTCCGCCGGCGGAGATCCGCGCGAGCGACGAACGCACCATATTCTGCTCGAGACCCAATTCCGTGTTAGTCTTCGCGTCGACTATTTCCCTGCCGCCATGTCCCGTCGAAACGAGTTGTTCGCCCTGCTCGCCACGCGTTCCGCGAAGCGTGGAACGTTCACGTTAGCATCCGGACGACAGTCCACGCTATACATCGACGCGCGCACGACGACGATGAGTCCCGAAGGCCTGGCTCTCATAGGCCCGCTCGGCCTCGATGCCATTCGCGATGCCGGTTGGAACCCTGACTCGGTCGGCGGCCTGACGCTGGGCGCCGACCCGATTGCCTGCGCCATTGCCTATGCCAGCGCCACGAGCGCCTCGCCCGTCCGTGCCTTCACCGTCCGCAAGGAACCGAAGACTCACGGGACGGGAAAGCTGATCGAGGGCCCGTTCGCCGCCGGCGATCGCGTCGTGGTGATCGAAGACACCGTCACGACCGGAGCATCGGCACGGCGGGCGATCGACGCGGTTCGAGCGGGAGGCGGCACGGTGCTCGGTGTCCTCGCGCTCGTCGATCGTGAAGAAGGCGGCCGCGAAGCGCTCGAAGGCGAAGGGTTCCGCGTGGTCGCCTTGGCCCGTGCATCGGACATTGTCCCATTGATCCCCGGCTGACACGGCGCGTTCATTGTCCCGACGCGGCCGTCATTGCACGACGCGCCGGGTGTATGACGCGCCCCAGGACGGAGTCAGCGGCCGCAGAAGGCGGAGCCGCGCGGCGTGCGGGACGATCAACGTTTGGCGGAAGTGCTGCAGCATTCCCTCTCCGTCATAGCGCTCGCGAAATTGAACCGCCGTCATTTGCATCAGCGTCCGCACGTGGCGACCAAAGCTCTGTGGGGACGAGTAGTCGAGATGGTTCGCCACATTTGCGACGGAGAATCCCGGATTCTCGAAGAGCCGAGCGGCGCGGACGAGACGCGCGGTGGCCAGGTATTGTTTCGGTGCCGGAAGATCGGCGCGAAAAAACCGGCTCATGAGCGTACTTGGAAGCACATCGAGCCGATGCGAAAGCGCGCGGACCGACGAGACTCGCGCCGGCGCAATGAAAAGCGCCTCGAAGAAACGCCAGCAGTCCTGCGAGACCCCGCTGAGGTCCATCGCCAGTTGGCTCAACGCCTGGCGTTGAATGTCTTCACCGCGCGCGGCGAGCAGATAGCTGCGCAACTCCCGCCATCCCTCTGCCTCGCGAACATCGACGAGCTGACGAACTCCCGTCGAGCCGAGGGACAACATCGCGTGCGGGGTCGTGCGGTCGAGTTGGGTGAGCAGCGCCACGGTGGGAACGCGTGGAAACTCCCTCACCAGCGCCGCAACGCCGGCGCGCGCACCCTGATCGCACCGCGTGACGGACACGATGACGGCGCTCACACGATTCGATTTGAGATCCTGCACCAGCTCGGCGACAGAATCGCGGTGAATGGCCTGGTATGAGCCCTCACCGGCGGCGTCGACACGAATGCGTTCATTCGGTGTCAACATGGTGGCGATCGGGAGCGGTGGACGCTGGGGACGAAGGTCTGGCTGCATGTCGGCGCCTCTCTGACGGAGTACGATGGGACGACGGTGCGAACTGCTCGACGCCGGCGTCGGCTCGATGCAGAGGGCACCGTACAAAGGCGGTGTCATGCGAGCGTCATGCGGATCGACTAACTTGTATCGAGTCGTCAACCGGGTGATCGCGATCGGTGGTCTTCGGAACACCGCTCGAGGAAAGTCCGGGCTCCATTGGGCGCGCTGCCAGGTAATACCTGGGCGCCGACGGTTTCGGCCGAATCGGTGACGGACAGTGCCACAGAAAATACACCGCCGACAATTCGCGTTCTCGAGCGAAAGCGAAAGCCAGAGCGAAGGGATTCGGATTGGGTAAGGGTGAAATGGTGAGGTAAGAGCTCACCGCGCGGCTGGCAACAGACGCGGCAGGGTAAACCCCAGCGGGAGCAAGGCCAAATAGGCAGCGAGAGGTGCCCACCTCGATCAAGACGCTGCGGGTAGGCTGCTAGAGAGCGCGGGCGACTTCGCTCCGAGAGGAATGATCACCGGGACGGAGCAATCTGTCTCACAGAACCCGGCTTACAGGTTGGCGACGAACGGCGCACCCGAAAGGTGCGCCGTTTTTTTTGTTATTTTTTCTAGTGAACGCGGTGGTCCGAGCGTTTCAGAGTCGCTCGTCTTCGTGGTGATGGCTGCCGCGTCGTTCCATCACGCGCGGCGCTTGCATCAACCCGGCGGCCGGCATCCATCGCCCTGAGACCACCTGGCGCAGCGCGCGCCAGATCAGACGCACGAGCATCACAAGGCAAAAGAGAACGAGAAGCGCGATCGAAAGCGTGGCGATTGGATGCTGCCAGATTTCAATCGCGACGGCCGCGACGAGCGCCAACTCCGTGAGGTTGGCTACCGCGTTGGTGACCGGCTCCGGAGATGCGTCGATGGCGTAGCGGAGACCGAGCTTCGTGGTGTGCGTTGTAATCGCGAGCCCGCCGCCAAGAAGGGCGGCTACGAGCACGATCACCGGGTCGGCGTGCCACGCGGTTGCCGCGGCGAGAACGGCGGCGGCGGGCGGTCGAATGAGACTATGCAGCGTCTCCCACGCGGACGCCACGCCCGGGATGAGCGTCGCGACGAACTCGACGACATAGAGCGCGATCGCCAAGCCGATGACGAGGCCACTGCCGAACGGTTCGATCGTGGTGGGAAAATGGTGTACCCACCCAAATCGAACGGCGAGGCCGGTGACAGCAACGGCCGCGTACAGGTTGAGCCCGGCCGCGTAGGCTAGTCCAAGGCCTTGGACTAACGTGATGAAGCTGAACACTGCGACCGGCCTCCTTCTTTGGAGGTCGCGGCGCTCAGTCGAGTAAGCGCAGCGGCATGACGAGACACAGGTACGACGCGGGATCCGCCCATCCCTCCGGCTCCAACGTCGCGGCCCGCTCCGGCGCTTTGAACGTCAGACGAACCTCTTCCGTCGGAATGTAGCGCAGAATCTCTAGGAGATAGTTCGCGTTGAAGCCAATGTCGAGCGGATCACCGGTATACCGCACGGCCAACTCGTCCGTGGCTTCACCAAGATCCGGAGTTTGTACACTGAGCTTCAGCATTCCCGCGTTGAACGCGAGGCGAATGCGATGTGTTTGATCCGACGCAATGATCGACATGCGGCGCAGCGCGCTCGTGAGCGCCGTGCGATCGGCGATCGCAACCCGATCGTTGTCGCGAGGAATGACCTTGTCGTACGGTGGGTATGGGCCTTCGATCAATCGCGTAAACACTGCCGTGAACGGCGATCGAAACCCCAGATGGTTCTCGCCTTTGGCGATCTCGAGCTCTTCGTCTTCAGGAAAGAGCCGCCGGATTTGTTCGAGCGCCTTGGGAGGCACGATCAGTTCGCTGGGCGGAGCGCCCGCGGACTTGATCGGCATTTCCATTTTCGCGAGGCGGTGGCCGTTGGTAGCCACCATTCGCATGGAGTCCGGCTTGAGCTCCCACAGAACACCGTTCAAGATCGGACGGCTCTCTTCGGTCGACACGGCGAACGACGTGTGCGAGATGAGCTTCTGAAGATCGCCCGAGCGAATGCGCCAGCTCTCGTTGAAGCGAACGTTTGGAAACGCCGGGAACTCGTCCCGCGGCAAGCCAAGGATTTTGAAATGCGATCTGCCGCAGTCGAGCGTCACACGCTGCTCGCCAACGGCAGCGATCCGAACCGGAGCCGGTGGGAGCTCGCGGGCGATCTCGCTCAGCTTCTTTGCTGGGATGGTGATTGCGCCAGTTGTCTCGACATCAGCCGCGACCTCTGTGGTCACGGCGATATCGAGGTCCGTTCCTGACAGGCGAATGCCTTTCTCGGTCGCTTCGACCATGATATTCGCGAGCACCGGCAGCGTCGTCTTCGCTGGGATGCTCGCGGTCACCGCGGCAAGACCCTCCTGCAGCTTTTCCCGGGAGATCGTGAACCGCATTCGCCTCCTCTGATGTGCAAAACAACTCGGCGTACTAGAACTCTTTTTAAAAGCTATAAACTAGTAGCCGTAGTAGTGACTGTTGATGCGTGGAAAATCGCTGGAAGTTACACCAGGTCAAGTAGTTCGACTATATCCTGGCCTGTCGACAACTTGTGGGAAGCCCGGGTTGTCCAGATTTTCCACCTCCCTTCCCGCCTTCCGAGCTCACAACACGTGGAAAACCACCCACGTCATGTTCAATTCCGCAGACTTTCCAACGCGGTTTGGATCTTTGCGATTCGCTGTCCGAAGCTCGGTTCTTCCTTTGCCATTGCGGCGACACGCTCGAGGCTGTGAATCACGGTCGAGTGATCGCGGCCGCCGAAGGCGCTGCCAATTTCGACGAGCTGCATGCTGAGGAGCTCGCGCATGAGAAACATGGCCACTTGGCGCGGGACCGTAAGGTTCTTGGTTCGCGTCTTGGAACGGAGACCTTCGGTCGTGACGCCCCATTCCTTCGCCACGGCCTGCTGAATGGTGTAGGTGTTCAGCGCCGGTGCACCGCCGCTCTGGCCTTCCATGGCTTTGAGCTTATCCCGAAGCGCCTCGCGTGCCACCTCGACCGAAATCTCGCGATGCTTGAGCGAGGCGTAGGCCAGCAGCTTGATGATTGAGCCCTCGAGCTCGCGAACGCTCGACCGCACATTCTCGGCGATGAATCGGATGACGTCTTCGGGAATGGTGAGCTCTAGATGATCAAGGTGGGCCTTTTGACGCAGGATCGCGATTCGGTGCTCGAGATCGGGGAGCTCGATATCGGCGACCATGCCCCATTGGAAGCGTGAGACGAGTCGAGCCTCGAGGCCGGGTATTTCCGACGGCGGCCGATCGCTGGTGATCACAATTTGTCGGCCGCCCTCGTAGAGCGCGTTGAATGTGTGGAAGAACTCTTCCTGCATCGCCTCCTTGCCTTTGAGGAAATGCACGTCGTCGACGAGGAGGAGATCGGTTTCTCGGAAGCGCCGGCGGAAATCGGCGGTGGTTCGGTTCTGAATTGCCGCGACCAGCTCGTTGGTGAACTGCTCGGTTCCAATGAACGTGATTCGTGTCTCGGGCTTTCGAATCAGGATTTCGTGAGCGATGGCTTGCATCAGGTGCGTCTTGCCGAGCCCGGTGTCGCCGTAGATGAAGAGCGGGTTGTACACCTTGCCAGGGGCCTGAGCGACCGCATGCGCGGCGGCGGCGGCGAGCTCATTGGACTTACCGATGACAAAGTAGTCGAACGTGTATCGATCGCTTAATGGTGGCGATGTAGTGCCGCCATACTGTCCTTGATGAACCGGGCGTTGAGCGGGCGGCGCCACAAAAAAATCCATCTGTGGCCGAGTGCGTCGCTCTTCCGTGACGCGAAAAACGACCGAGATGGGGTGGCCCAAGGCGATGGGCGCAAGGCCGACGAAAAGGTCGGCGTGCTTGGACTGGTTCCAGTCCGCGGCGAACTGATCTGGGGCGCCGACGTAAAGCGTGCTTTCGTCGAGAGACAGCGCCTCGGTGGGCTCGAGCCAAGTTTTGTATGTCTGCTCGGGAAGCTCTTGTCGAGCACGATCGAGCAGGCGGCTCCAAGCTTCGTGGGCAGTCAGCATGACGGGGAGACGTGGAATCCGGCGGCGGGGGAGCGAAGCTAGATGCACGATGTGGAAAACGCAATCGCGCGGAAAATGTGTTGTGGCGGCGAGGAGCGAGCGCTGCGGCATTTGGGCGCGCGCGCGCGCCGCCTCCGCAACCCACTTTTGTGTATTCCGTCGTCTCTTGATCTATCCTCCTGCATTGAATAGCTTTACCGGTCTGCACCGCAGCTTCGTTCGCACCGTATTTGGAGTCGTCCATGGGCAAGCCCACCTATCGTCCCCGGAACAAGCGTCGTATCAAAACCCACGGGTTTCGTACACGCATGGAAACAAAGTGGGGACGTGCAGTATTGAGCCGGCGCCGCAAGAAGGGTCGCAAGAGTCTCACCGTTAAGCTCCCGAGCAAGTACGCAGGCGCATAACGAGGACTTTGGATTTCCGCGTCTCAACAGGCTGACGCGCAGTCTCGAGTTACAAACAGTCATTCGAGAGGGGAAGCGAATTCGGACCGTGCATCTCGATGTCCGGGTCCTCGCTTCCCCTCTCGCCGCTCCGCGCATTGGAATCGTCGTGCCGAAACACCAGCACTCCGCGGTCGACCGCAACCGGCTCAAGCGCCGGCTGCGCGAGCTCGTACGGACCGAATTGCTTCCCGCGCTGCGCGAACGTCCGGGGATCGACGTCGCCATCCGGAGCCGGCCCGATGCATATCGCGCTCAACTCGACGCCCTGCGCGCCGACGTGCGTTCGATACAAGCACGTGTCACCAGCAACGACGCGCCCGCGTAAGTGTCGAGATGCGGACCGTTCTCGTTTTGCTCGTCCGAGGGTATCAGGTGACGCTGTCTCCGCTCTTGCCTGCCTCGTGCCGTTATTATCCAAGCTGCTCCGCGTACGCCATCGAAGCGCTTCAGCGACATGGTTCCGTCCGCGGCAGCTGGCTTGCCCTTCGTCGGATCGCCCGTTGTCACCCGTTTCATCCGGGCGGGTACGATCCAGTTCCCTAGCGACCGCCTCGGCCTGAATGGATAGACGCACGCTCGTCGCGCTGATTCTCATGGCGCTCGTCATCGTTGCTACCCCGATGCTCTTTCCGCGGCGGCCTGCGCCAGCAACGGCGGTGGCCGATTCCGCGGCAACGGCGCCGCCGTCCTCGAACGCAGCCGGCGCCTCGTCCGCGCCCGCAGCGCCGCCGACTACCGGCGCGCCGAAAGTTGTCAACGCCCAAGTCAGCGCACCCGCGGGCGCGGGCACACCACTGGCCAGGCAAACGTCCTCGGCTCCCCAGAACGTCGAGCTCGTCGCGCTATCGACGCCGCGCGCCGAGTTCACGCTGACAAATCCCGGCGCGGCTCCGGCAAAGGTGACGGTGTCAGGATACAAGGATCTCCGTCCCGGCAAGCGCGAGACGATGATGATCACGCAGTCGACGGGTCCGCTGCTCCACTACCGTTTGGCGTTAGGTGCGGACACGATCGATCTGAACACCATTCGCTTTGCGGTGCAGCAAACAGGATCGGCGACGACATTCACGTCGACCACGCCGGCAATCACGATCACGTATCAAGCGGCGCCTGACGGCTTTCGCACGAACGTTGTCGGCACGGTCGCCGGCGCCCCCGCGGGCTCGGCGCTGTTGATCGATCTGCCAAGCGAGTTGAAGTCGTTCGAGGCCGATACGCTCGACGACCAGCGCCACCTGGCGTACGGATATCGGTTGCCGCTGCGTGACGTGACGAGCATACCGTTCGGCAAGCTCGATCCGAATGTGGTGCGGGCGGATACCGGCGTGATGCAGTGGGTTGCGGCGCGCAACAAGTATTGGCTCGTTGCGCTGATGAATCCCGTGCCGACGCCGAATCTTGCGAGTGCGGCAAACACCGCCGGCGTGTTCCACGGTCTCACGATGACCGGTGGTCAGCGAGTTGGGCGCGTCGCTCCTGTTGCGAGAGCAACGACGTATGAGCTGCTCACGAACGGCCGCTTCGCGTTCGATCTCTACGTCGGACCGCAATCGTGGCAGGATTTGCACGCGTTCGGCAACGAACTGGAGAACGTGAATCCGTACGCCGGTTGGCTGCGCAAAGTGGTGCAGCCATTCGGAACCATCGTGATGCGCGTGCTGTTGTGGATGAAGGCGACGCTTCGCGTGAACTACGGCTGGGTGCTGGTGCTGTTCGGCGTGGTGATCCGCATGCTCCTCTGGCCGCTGAATCAAAAAGCGATGCGCACGAGCATGGCGATGCAGCGGCTCCAGCCGGAGCTGGCCGAGCTTCAGAAGCGGTATAAGAACGACCCGGACAAGCAGCGCGACGCGTTGGTCAAGCTCTACAAAGACCACAATATGAGTCCGCTCAGCCCGATGCTCGGGTGCTTGCCGATGCTGCTCCCGATGCCTGTGTTGTTCGCTCTGTATTTCGTCTTCCAGAATACGATCGAGTTCCGCGGCGTGCAGTTCCTGTGGCTGCCGGACATCTCGCTGCGGGATCCGTTCTACATCATCCCGGTGGTGATGGGTGCGTCGATGTTCCTGCTCTCGTGGATCGGCATGCGCGGAATGCCGCCGAATCCCCAGACGAAGATGATGAGCTACATGATGCCCGTGATGTTCACGGTGATGTTCCTCAACTTCGCGTCCGGCTTGAATCTCTATTACGCGGTGCAGAATATCGCCGCGCTGCCGCAGCAATGGATCATCTCGCGTGAACGAGCGAGAGCGGGGACCGGCACGGCGTCTGCAACCGGGGGTCGAAAGACCTAGACGCGGTCCAACGCCATGTGAAGATCACGTATATCGGTCACGCCACACTGCTGCTCGAACTCGGTGGCGCGACCATTCTGACGGATCCGAACTTCGATCCCAAGCTCGGGCGAATTCTTCCACGAGTCTCGCCGCCGGGCATCGCGCTCGAGAAGTTGCCGGCACTGGACGCCGTGCTGATCACGCACGCGCATGCGGACCATCTGTCGTTCGACTCGCTTGCACGCCTTGGGCGGGAGGTGCCGGTGTTCGCGCCGCCGGTGATCGCGAAATGGCTCCGGAATCTCGGGTACGAACACGCGCGGGATTTGCCGCCAGGAGAATCCGAGCGTGTCGGCGCGGTGACGATTCACGCCGCAAAGGCAACCCACCGCGGAAACCGCTATGGCTTCGACCGGTGGCGGAGCGCCGCGAACATGTATCTGCTCGATGGCGACGACACGATCTTCTTTGCCGGCGACACGGCGTTGGTTGACAACACGCACGATCTCGTCGACCGGGTTTTGTGGCAGCACCACAGAGAGCTGGATCTTGCGCTGCTGCCGATCGGATACGCGCCGTGGTGGAAGCCCGGGTTCCGTCGCGGGCATCTCACGCCCGACGACGCGCTGGAGCTGTTCGAGAGACTTCGGGCGCGGATGTTGGTGCCATATCACTGGGGGACATTCCGTCACGTGACGGCTACGGCGTACGACGCGATTGAGCGACTGCGCGAACGGCTGGAATCGCACCATCTCGCATCGATGGTTCGAATCATCGAACCAGGGGACTCGCTGGAATTGCCAACGAAACAACCGACAGCATGAACGACGCGGCGGCGAACAGTCTGCTCGATCTCTCCGAAACGATTGTGGCGCAGGCCACGGCGCCCGGTCCCAGCGCGCTGGCGATCGTCAGACTGTCCGGGCGCGATGCGCATCGCATCGCGCGGGATCTCGTGGACCCGTGGCCGGCAGCGCCGCGCGTTGCGGTGCTGGCCAACATCCGCGACACGCATGGCGTGGCTCTCGATCAGTCGATCGTCGTTCGCTACGACGGGCCGGCGTCATTCACCGGTGAAGACGCGCTCGAGATCATTGCGCACGGTGGCTTCGTCGTTCCCACCACCATCGTCGGTGCACTGATCGCGCGTGGAGCGCGGATCGCCCACCCCGGCGAATTCACGCGGCGAGCGGTGCTGAACGGCAAGCTCGACATCCTCCAGGCCGAGGCGACAGGAGATCTCATTGCATCAAACTCGCGCGCGGCGCAGGGTGTGGCGCTTCGGCAGCTCGACGGCGGCCTGAGTCGTCGCGTGCTCGCCCTTCGTGACGAGCTCATCGGACTTGAAGCGCTCATCGCATACGACATCGACTTTCCGGAAGAAGACGATGGACCGATCGCCCCGGCGCGAATTCTTGCCGCGACGGATCACATCATCCGGGCGCTCGAGGCGCTCTTGGCGACCGCTCGTGCAGGCGAGCTTGTGAGACACGGCGCCCTGGTCGTGCTCGCGGGCGCTCCGAACGTCGGCAAGTCCTCGCTGTTCAACGCACTCCTCGGCGAGCGGCGAGCGATCGTGACTGATATTCCGGGGACGACTCGGGATGCAATCGAGGCCGTTCTCGACACCGACACCATTCCGATTCGTCTCGTCGACACCGCGGGTCTGCGGCAAACACTCGATCGGGTCGAACAGATTGGCGTCGAAGTGAGCGAATCCTACGTTGCTCGCGCCGCCGTCCTGCTCGCGTGCGCCGACGGTCCGGAGTCCCTTCATGCGCTTCGGTCCGCGCTCGATGAGGCGCTGGAGGGACGGACCGCGACGTCAATCATCGCCGTGCGCACCAAAATCGATCTGCAGTCCGCGTCTCGAGAGGAGCTGGTGGCGAATGGGGCGGTGCTGTCTGCGGTGGAGACCATCGGAGTCAGCGCCGAAACCGGAGAGGGGCTCGCGGAGCTCATTGCAGCCACAGTGCGAACGATTTCCAATCAATCGGGGCCGGTCGAGACAGACGCGCCGCTGCTCACGCAGGAGCGACACCGGTTCGCGGTTGCGCGCGCGCTCGATGAAGTTCGAGCATTTCGCGAAACGTGGCAGACGTCGGAGCTTCCCGCGCCGGTTGCCGCGGTTCATGTGCGCGAAGCGGTCCGATCATTGGAGGATCTGATCGGGGCGGTTGATGTCGAGGAAATTTTCGACGAGGTCTTTCGCCGATTCTGCGTGGGAAAGTAGGAAACCGTCCGTTCTGACAACGATGACGGGCTCTTTCGGCCCGGAACCGATTGCCGCTCGGAAAGATTTTCCTGGCGAAACGCTGGTCAGGCGATCATTGCTGCCGACTGCGCGAGTGCCGAAATCTCATCGGCGCCGGCGCGCACGGCCCAGCTCAGTCCGTGCGCTGCAATCGCCGGCTCACACATCCGGGCGCCGAGATAATATCCGGCGCGTTGGGGGAGCACGTAGCGATCGACCGTCCGCGCTTCGTCGCTCATGCCGCCCGACAAATATCGGAGGCGAAGGCCGAGACCGGAGCGATCGAGGTCGGCGGCCACAGCGCGAGCCATGACGGTTTCGAGCTGGCGGACGTCGGCGTATTGCCGACGCTCATAGCCGAAATATTCCCATGCTGCATGTCCGGGGCTGATCGCTCGCGACGCGTGCACGGCGATCCCTTCGTTAATGAGGAGCTCACGCAGCGATGAACGACGTCCGGTTTCCCAGTACGAGTAGTAGCCGGCCGACTCGTTCACAATGGCGCGCAACTCGCTGCGGCTCGTGGGCGATGTGTAGCGAACGACGTGAGCGATCTCGTGAGCCAACCAGAGAGGAATCAGCTCTGGATCGAGACCGAGCCCTTCGGTCTGCGGGTTCGGCGCGCCGGTGAAATGTTCGAGGCAAACAAACGCGATCCCGCGTCCGTCCACGACAAGCTCACCGGCGTTCGCGGCACCGACGCCGACCATGAGCACCACGTCGATATCGCAGTCGGTCGCGAGCAATTCGCGGCACTGTTGTTCGCAGTTGCGCGCGAGCGCAACGACGTCAGTGCGCTCGAGCATTGTGCTCAGATCGTCCCGGGCTCCGGCGACAGTCGATCGGACAATGTCCATGAAATGAGGACCGTCCGGATCGATGACGTAGTTGTGCCAGTAGGGTTCGAGGATTTTTCGGTGGGCGGCGAAGTAACGCTGGTAGGCGGCGAGTCGGTCGGTGCTATCGAGAACGGCGAAAAAATCGGGCAGCAGGTTGATCAGCATTCGACCCGGGCGCGGGGAGGACGGGCGCGGCGCGTTGATTCGGACGCGGAATGATAGTTGTGACGAGAAAAGCGAACAAGAGCCAGGGGTCGCGGCGCGCGTGGCACACTTTTTCCCTTAGTGCCCTTTCGCAGGGGATAGTCAGGACGCAGCGAGAGGGGAGAGGGACAGATGACTACGCTACAGCAGGTCGAGCTCCAGTGTCCAATCTGCGAGACGCGGTTTCGCTCGCAGACCGTGGTGTCGACGAATTCGTTCGGTGGTAAACGGACGGACTTCCATGAACGCGCGGCCGGGACCCAGCCCCTGCCCTATTTGATTCACACCTGCAACCGGTGCGGCTACTCCGGCGCGGATCGCGACTTCACTGAAGACGCCGATGTGTCGGCGGTGCTCAAGGAGCGCGTCTGGAGCGAGCTTGCGCCGGGCATCACGTGCGGCTCGATGTCGGGATCAGAGAAGTATGAATCGGCGGCGAAGGTTGCGGAGTGGCAGGGCGCGGAGGCGAGACATGTGGCCGACCTCCTCCTGCGGGCAGCGTGGTGCTGCGTCGACGAGGGCGACATCGAAGCCGAGCGATTCTTCCGTCGGAAGGCAGCCTGGAAGTTCGAGGAATCGCTGAGCGGGTTTGACGGCGTGGCGCGCGACGAGCGTGCGGTGCTGACTTACTTGGTGGGCGAGTTGTGGCGGCGAGTCGGTGACACGAAGGTCGCGACGTCCTGGTTTGCGCGCGTCGCGGGTGAAATCACCGACATGCCGACGCAACAATGGGTAATCGATGCAGCGCGCCAACAGCGGGATTGCCCGAGAGAGTGGTTCGGGTGAACGGCGCGCTGTGAGCGCACGTGACACGAGAATTGGAACGGTGAGGCGCATAGCCTCACCGTTTTTCTTGCGTTGCAAGTTCGTCGAGTCTCGCCCTTGCTGGGGCGCCCCTCAACGAACTCACAACTCGAGGCGTTCTGTCTTGTCGCGAAATTACGTCGCAGGTCCGAAGCGCCTACCGCGTTCCAAACAAGCGATCCCCGGCGTCGCCCAATCCCGGCAGGATGTATCCGAGTTGGTTCAGCTCGCGATCCAATGACGCGCAGTAGACGACAACGTCGGGATGCTCCGCTCCCAAGCGCTTCACCCCTTCCGGCGCGGCGACCAAGCACATGAATCGTATGCGTGTCGCGCCCGCCCGCTTGAGCGACGAGACGGCGGCGACGGCGCTTCCACCCGTGGCCAGCATCGGATCGAGCACGAAGAAGTCGCGCTCCGGGGCGTCGCCGGGCACTTTGAAGTAGTAGTCAACCGGCTGCAGCGTGTCGTGATCGCGGTAGAGCCCAATGTGTCCGACGCGCGCGCCTGGAACGAGCCGGTAAATGCCCTCAACCATCCCGAGGCCCGCGCGGAGAATAGGGACGAGCGTGAGCTTCTTCCCGCTGACCCGCCGGCCCAACGTGCGCTCGAGCGGCGTGTCCACCATCGCATCCTCGAGCGCCAGGTCGCTCGTGGCTTCGTACGCCATGAGCATCGCAATCTCGTCGACCAACTCTTTGAAGATCTTTGTCGGCGTCTCGCGGTCGCGCAAAATGCTCAACTTGTGCTGCACGAGCGGGTGCGAGACCAGGCGAAGCGTTGGAAAGCCAGGGGTGGTGTCCATGGCGCGCAAACTACTATTTTCGCGGCCATGAATGAATACCGGACCGAAGTGACGTGACAATGACCTCGTGCGACGGCGTGTTCGCGCCGATCGTAGTCGCCCAACAGAGCAACGAAGCGCGATAGCGCTCGCATGCTCCAGCGGCGGCGAACCAACTGGTCACGGCTTGGCTGGACGCTGGGCTTTCTCATGGCGGGCACGTGGGCGTTGTCGCTCGCGGGCGTCGTCTACTGGGAGCGCCAGGATACCGCGCAACATGCGTCGGCGATCGTGGTGCTTGGCGCGGCGCAGTACGTCGGGCGGCCGTCACCCGTACTGCGCGCGCGGCTCGACCACGCGATCGACCTGTGGCGGCGCGGATTTGCCCCGAGAATCATCTTCACCGGCGGCTTTGGAGATCGCGATACGACAAGCGAGGCGGCGGTCGGTCAGCGCTATGCCATTGGGCGGGGCGTTCCGGCGCGCGCGATCCTGATCGAAAACGCGGGCCGATCGACGGCCGCCTCGCTGCAACAGGTTGCGATGCTGATGAGTGCCGAACCATCGCGCGAGGTGATACTGGTCAGCGATCCCTTTCACATGCTGCGATTGTCGATTCTCGCACGCCGCTTCGGCATGACGCCCTACACGTCGCCCACGCGCACGAGCCCAATCTCGTCCAATCGGCGCGAGGCGTGGAAGTACGTGCTCGCGGAATCGATCAAGGTGCCGATCGCGTTCTTGTTGTGGCACGGGGAGCAACAGTAGTTGTCGGCACCCCGCCGATCGCCTTTTCGAGCCACTGCCAATACGCGCTTCCCCCCACGTCGGCGACATCGTTGTGTCCCGCTCGCTGCACGATCAGCAATTCCCCCGGGCGCGCGGCCGCGGTGAATATTTCACGGCCCATTTTCACGGGGACGATCAGATCCCGGTCACCGTGCGAAACCCACACCGGGACCGTGAGTGCGCCGACGCGTGCAACCGTGTCGAAGTGAACGCGCGAGATAGCGCGCCAGAGTACACGAAGGCCCGGGACGATCAGTCGCTGCGCCATGGCGCGCGCTGACGAAAACGGAGCCTGCAGCACAAGCGAACGCGGCGGCTCGTGCGCAGCGAGCTCGGCGGCGATTCCCGACCCGAGTGAATGGCCGAAGTACACGACGTTACCGGAAGTCACCTTCAACGTGTCTCGCACATAAGCGAGCGACGCGCGCGAGTCGTGCGACGAGGAGTCATACGACGGCGATCCCGAGAGACCATCGTAGCCTCGGTATTCGGGGATGACAACGGTCACCCCCGTTTGCCGAGCGAGCCTGGTTGCCCACGGCACAAGCCAGCGCGCGATGTCTGCGTTCCCGTGAAACGCCAGGACGACGATGCCGCCGGGAGACGAGTCTCCAACGACGTATGCGAACAACTGCGCGCCGTCGGCCGCGCTATACCGAACCTGGCGAGCGGGCACAGCCTCCACCGCCACTCCGGCCGGCGGCTGAAAGACGATGTGCTCCTGAAAATGCCAGACCATCACCAGCACACCGGCGTACACCACCAGCAAGCCGACAAGGGCGAAAACAAGCAGCGTGGTCACTCGTGCTCGGGTCGGAGTGTCAGGGTTCCAGTGATCGGCTCACGGGTGCAATTTAGACCGATGCGTATTCCGATCGAAACGTTTCGATTGCCGAACGGACTGTTTGTCACGCTGTCCCAAGACCACACGGCGCCGATCGTCGCCGTGAATCTGTGGTACCACGTCGGGTCGGCGAACGAGCCGCCCGGCCGAACGGGCTTCGCCCATCTGTTCGAGCACATGCTCTTTCAGGGTTCGGCGGACGTTGACGCCAACGAGCACTTCGAGCTCGTCCAGCGCGCGGGCGGCACACTCAACGGATCGACGTGGTTGGAGCGAACCAACTATTTCGAGACGGTCCCGTCGAACCAGCTGGAGCTCGCGCTCTGGCTCGAGGCCAATCGCATGGGTAAGCTGCTCCCGGCGATGACGCAGCAAAAGCTCGACACGCAGCGCGACGTCGTGATGAACGAACGCCGCTGGTCGATGGACAACCAGCCGTACGGTACGTGGATGGAAAAGCTTCCCGCGCTGTGTTTCCCGCCGGAGCATCCATTTCATCATTCGCTCATGGGCTCGATGGAGGATCTCACGGCCGCGAGCCTGAACGATGTCGCTCAGTTTTTTGCGACGTACTACACGCCCGACAATGCCGTGCTGTCCGTGGCCGGAGACTTTGATCAATCCGAAGCCCGGCGATTGATCGAGCTGCACTTTGGTTCCATTCCGCGCGGCAAGGGCAAACCCGCGCTTCCCGACATGTCGCTTCCACCGGTGTTCGGGCAATGGAAACGCGAAGTCGTGCCCGACGACATCATGCTCCCGCGGCTCTTTCTCGCGTTTCGGTCGCCGGCGTTTGGCACCAAGGAGTACTACGCCGCCAGCGTCTGCGGTGCGATCCTCGGCGTTCGGAACGGAAGCCGACTGCGCCGCCGACTGGTTCGCGAGCGTCAAGTCGCGGCCGACGCGTCGGCGTTCACGTATGACCTGGCCAAGGGCAGTGATCTGCTCGTCGTCGACGTGACGGCGCGACCGGGTGTACCGGCGGAACAGCTCGAGCAGGAAGTTGCCGATGAGATCGACGTGATGGTTCGCGATGGGATCGAGCCCGCGGATGTCGAGCGCGCGGTCGCGCTCATCCAAACCTCATTCGTGTCGGCGATGCAGCAAGCGGGAGAGCGCGCCGATCGCATTTCGCTCTTCGCCACGTATTTCGGGCGGCCGGAAATGGTGAACGAGGAGCTCGGGCACTACGAAGCCGTCACATCAGATCGCGTGAACGAATTCATCCGCGAACGACTCGGCGAAAATAATCGCGCGAGCTTGTTGTACATTCCTCGCGACGACGCAGCGGTCGAGTTGGTGGGCGTCGATGCCGCGGCGGGGGCACGGTGACGTCCGCAACGAGCAGCAAAGCTGCGCGACCCGCACCGGGCCCGCCGCGGGAGTATCACTTTCCGCGCTTCGAGCGGCGCCGCCTCGACAACGGCATTGAGCTCGTCGTTGCGCCGGTGGCGAAAGTGCCGCTGGTGACCGTGGCGGTGTTGAGCGACGCCGGCGCCGTGTGCGACCGGCCGGGCCAGGAGGGCCTGGCGCAACTCGTGGCCAAGCTGCTTCTCGAAGGCACCATCAACAGCGACGGTGCGGAGCTCGCCGAGCGTTTCGAACGACTCGGCGCGTCGATCGATGCGGCAGCCGACTGGGACTCGTCGTCGGTCACGATGACGGCGCTCTCCGAGCATCTGTCGGCGTCGTTCGACTTGCTCGGCGAGGTCATGCGCACACCGGCGTTTCGCGTGCGTGAGGTGGAGCGGCTGAAAGGCGAGCGACTCGCTGAGTTGTTGCAACTTCGCGCCGAGCCGCGCGGGCTCGCCGATGAATTGTTTTCACGATTTCTCTATGCGCCCTCATCACGGTTCGCGCACTCGGAAGGCGGTGACGAACGGAGTGTCGCGGCGATCGATCGTGAGCAAATTCTCTCGTTCTACCAGGCCCGATACGTACCTGGCGGCGCAACGGTCATCGTTACCGGCGACATCACCGCCGATCGCGCCGAGGAGTTGACTCGCCGGGCGCTCACGGGTTGGAGTGGGAGCGCGCCGAGTCGGATTGTCGCCGACGATGTGCCTGCGCGTTTCGAGCGGGCGGTACATGTGATTGCCAAGAGCGACGCTCCGCAGTCCGAGCTGCGCATTGGGCACGTGGGAATTCCACGCAACCATCCGGATTTCTTCGCCGTCAACGTGATGAACGCGGTGCTCGGCGGGTTGTTCAATTCGCGCATCAATCTCAATCTGCGCGAAGTTCACGGCTATACGTACGGCGCGTTCTCCGGCTATGAGTGGCGACGTCAGGCGGGACCGTTCGTCGTGTCGACCGCGGTGAAATCGGATATCACGGACGCGGCAGCGCGTGAGGTCTTGGCGGAGATCGACCGCATCCGGACCGAACCGATCGCGGCAGAGGAGCTGTCGCTCGCGACCAGCTACCTCGACGGCGTGTTTCCAATTCGCTTCGAGACCACGGCGTCGATCGCGGCGGCGCTTGCGGTGCTCGTCATCCAGGGACTGCCGGAGGATTACTACGATCGCTATCGCCAACGCGTGCGTGCGGTGACTGTCGATGAAATACTCAACGCCGCGCAGAACTATTTGCATCCGAATGCGATGCAAATGATTGTTGTCGGCGATCCGTCCGCGGTGGCCCCGTCGCTGGACAAACTGGGCTTTGGTCCGGTCACCCTGTATGACACCCTCGGGCACCCGAGCGCATGACGCTCCCGAGTGTACCGCGCCGCGATGACTCGGCGCCGAACGTCGAGCCGGGCATGATACGCAGTCATCGGATACACACGGGACGCATCATCTCGCTCGACAGCGACACCGTTCGATTCCCGGACGGTTCTATCGGAGAGTTGGAGATGATCCGGCATCCCGGAGCGAGCGCGATCGTTCCGTTCGTCAGTGATCCAGAGGGCGAGGATCCGCAGATCCTGCTCGTCAGGCAATACCGATACGCTGCGGATCAATATCTGTACGAAATCCCGGCCGGCCGACTCGATGCGGGCGAGGATCCGAAGGACTGCGCCGTGCGCGAATTGCGCGAAGAGACCGGCTGCACCGCGCAGCGGATGGAATTCCTGATCACGATGTTCACGACGCCGGGCTTTACCGACGAAAAGATCCACCTCTTCATGGCCGCCGGACTCGAGCGTGGGGAGACCGCCCATGAGGCCGACGAGTTCATGACCGTCGAGACGGTGACCCTCTCCCATGCTCTCCAGTTGATCCAGAAAGGAGAGATCAAGGACGCCAAGACTGCGCTCGGCATCCTCTTCGCCGCCGGGTTTCGCGCCAGCCGCTAAGCAGCGAAGCAGCGAAGCAGAGGTCGGTGTGTGTCAAATCAGAGACAGACCTACCCGGCTTTTCCAGCGAAGCGTCGTGTTTTGAGGACAGCGTCGTCGCCGACCTGGTCGGCGAGCGTCTCCTAAATCGTTTTGTGGTAATGCCTTAACGTCGATTGCTCCGCGGCGTCCGACGGGCATACCGTCTGCCTTCTCCTTATCCCGCAGGCAGCACGATTTCGAGGTCGGCAGCGAATCTGTTCTCTGTTTGAATTCGTACCCTTAAGTAGTGCCAAGGGGGCAAAGTCTATATGGCTGAGGTCGCAATTAAACGGGCGCAGTTGCCGGGAACGGCGACACGAGAAAGGCTCCGGGCCCAGGATGACGCGGCGGTTGCGGCAGCCTTTCTCGGCGGCGAAGAGCGTGCGTTTCAGGAGTTGGTGGAGCGGTATCAGACGCGACTCCTGAACTTCATCTATCGCACGATCGGCGACCGCGAAAAGGCGGAGGATCTTGTTCAAGAGGTGTTCATCCGGGTGTACCGGCACATTCACCGGTTCGATCGGACGAAGAAGTTCTCCACGTGGGTCTATACGATCGCGTCGAACCTCGCGAAGAACGAGCTCCGGAATCGGTCGCGCAATCCGCTGGTGTTGTTCCAGACGATCAAGGGCAATTGGGACGACGAGGATCGGCCTCTGCAGTTCGAGGATACGACGGCGCGTCCGGACGACATGTACCGCAAACGGCATCTGCGCGAGTTGGTCGAGGAGACCGTCGCCAAGCTGCCGGAGCACCATCGTCAGGTGTTCGTACTTCGAGAGTTGGAAGGAAAGTCGTATGAGGAAATCGCTGACATTACCGACTGCAATCTTGGAACAGTGAAGTCGCGCCTCAATCGCGCGCGGAATGCATTTGCGTCGATCATCGAGCCAAAGATCGATTGAACGGTGACTCGGCTGAACGATAGATTCGAGGGGTTGGACGGGGACGGGCGGGGCCGATATCGGCTTCGCCCGTTTTCTTTGCCTTGGGCCTGAGCCGGCCAAAACGTGGCCAAGCAGACTCTCCCGCATCAGCCATCCGTGGAGTATTCTGGAACCGCAGGTGTGCGGTCGGGTACGGACTGACGAACAAAGTCTCATAGCAAACGGGCAACCGATGGACTGTCGCGAATTCCGGAACAACCACGTCGCTTTCGTCGACGATCTGCTGCCCGCGGTCACCATGGACGCGATGCACCAGCACGTGACGCGGTGTTCCCGGTGTTCGCGGCAGGACACTTCCATTCGCCGCAGTCTGTTTCTCGTTCGAAACCTCAAGCCCATCGAGCCGTCCGCCGATTTCATGGCGCGATTGAACGCTCGTCTGGAGTCGCTGGGCCCCGAATCACGTGTGGACGTTGTGTCACCGCGTCCGTATGTGTCGTCCGCCGGTACGTTCGCGGCGTTCGCGGCGGGCGTCGCCGCGGTTGCCTACATGTCGATCGAGACGTCGCGCTACTTCGCTCAGCCGAATGCGCCATTGACGCCGGCGGTTGCGAGCGCGCTGGAACCCACTGCGGCGTCGATGGCGAATGCCGCGTTCGTTGCATCAGTGCCAACGGGAATTCCCGTCTGGCCGGCGGTCCTCATGGTTGGCCAGGGGCCAATGCGTTTCGCGAGCATGGACTTCCACGACGGCGATCACGCGCGGTAGCGCGTGGTAGCACGCGGTAGCAACGCGGCAAGCTGGCCCGCCGGGTCGCATCACAAATCGGTTCAGGTTGTTGCGCAGTCGGAGCCGGCGCCGTTGCGCCGTCTTTGTTTCTGGAGAGCGCCGGATCGTATATTCATCGCCATGCCCGCCGCCGAGATAAAAGCGCTTCGTAGCGCGATCAAAGACCGCTCGTTCGCGGACGCCTACTACTTCTACGGCGACGACGACTACCTCAAGGATGAGGAACTGCGCCGCATCGTCGAGGCGACGGTCGAGCCGTCGACGCGTGATTTCAACTTCGAATCGCTGCGCGGCGCCGATCTCGACGCCGAGACGCTCGGGTCGATGGTGAGCACGCCGCCGATGATGGCCGACCGGCGCGTCATCGTCATTCGCGACGTGGGCGCGTTGAAGAAGGAAGCTCGGGCGATGCTCGACAAATACCTCAAGGCCACCGCATCGGATTTGCTGCTGTTGCTGGTTTCGCCGTCCGGCGCCAAGGTCGACAAGACATTGCTCACGTCCACGACGTCGGTGGAGTTTCAGCCGTTGATCGGGGCGCGCATTCCGAAATGGATCGCGTATTACGTAGAGCACGATCTCAATTCGACGATCACCGATGCCGCGGTCACGCTACTGCAGGAGGCAGCCGGCACGGATCTCAATCAACTCAAGATCGAGCTCGACAAGTTGGCGAGCTTCACGGGCGGCGGCCCGATCAACGAGGCGGCCGTATCAGCGGTCGTCGGCGTTCGTCCCGGTGAAACGATGGGCGACTTCCTGGACGCGATCGCCAGGCGCGACGCGAAAAGCGCGCTGGCCATGCTGCCAACGGTCCTCGAGCAGCCCAAGACGAGCGCAGTGCAGATGATCATGGCAATGACGGCGCAGACGCTCGTGATCGGATGGGCGCAGGCGGCACGTGATCGCGGGACGCCCCCATCGCGACTCAACGCCGATCTATTCAATTTGTTGAAAGAATCCGGCTCGGTCTACACGGGGCGTTCGTGGGGAGAATTCGTCTCCACCTGCGCGCGCGCGTCGGAGAAATGGACATCCCACGCAATCGACGCGGCGCTCGATCTCCTGCTCACCGCGGACGCGACGTTGAAGGACACGCGTCTCTCCACCGACGAACAACTATTGTCCACGCTCGTATTGGCGTTATGCGGCGCACCATCTCGCCGACGCGCGGCGTGAACGGGCGAGGCCGAATGCGCACCGCAATTCTAAGTATCCTCATGCTCGGCGTTGGCGCGGTGCCTCGCGCGCCCGCCCAAACTCCGACGCCGACACGGCCGGCGACCGCGGATTCGGTATTCGCTCGCGCGCGACAGTTGGTTGTGAACGGAAACGGCGCGGCCGGCCGTGTGCTGGTGGACTCGGTGGTCGCCGCCACGGAGCCGGAGACGCCGGCATACGCCGAGGCGCTCTATTGGCGCGCGGCGCTCGCCGCCGCGAGCTCTGACGCGGAGCGTGACTATCGGCGAATCGTCATCGAGTATCCGCTCTCGCCGCGGGCGAGCGAGGCGCTGCTGCAGCTTGCCCAGATCGAAGTCGCCCGCGGCGATCGACCGGCCGCGGCGAGCCATCTCGAGCGTTTTCTCCTCGAGAATCCGTCGAGTCCCGACGAGCAACGGGCCGGCGTGCTCCTGGTTCGAATCTCGTTCGAGCAGAACGATCTGCCGCGTGGGTGCATTGCGCTTCACCACGTCCTGACCGAGGTGCCCGCGACGGCGGTGGAGCTTCGCAACCAACTGGAGTACTACTCGCCGCGGTGTGCCGGCGTCGATACCACGCGCGCGAGACAAACGGCCGCAGCGAACCCCGCGACGCCAGGATCGCCCGCACCAGCAACCGGCGCAAAGCCCACCCCCCCTGGCGGCGCCTCGCGCGACAGCGCGCATCGCGACAGCGTGCACCGTGACACGACGCCTCCTCCGCATGCGCTGGGAAAATTCACGTTGCAGGTTGCGGCCTATACGTCGCGCGCCGACGCCGACGCACTAGCGAAGAGACTAAAAGCGCGGGGCATCGATGTTCGGGTTGCCGGCACGAAGGCATTGTACCGCGTCCGCATTGGACACTACGAAACGCGCGCGGCGGCTGCGGCCGCGGCGGCGCAGCTGAAGACGAAGAAGATCGTTGCATTCGTGACGGACGTCGGAACCGAAGACAAATGACGTCCGCGGCGCCCACACCGCTCATGCTGCAGTACCGCGAGATCAAGGGTCGGCACCAGAATGCGATCCTCTTCTTTCGCATGGGCGAGTTTTATGAGATGTTTTATGACGACGCCGAGACGGCCTCGCGCGCGCTCGGGCTCACGCTGACGTCGCGGAACAACGGCGGCGCATCGGACGTTCCCCTCGCCGGAGTCCCGGTGAAGGCGGCCGGCGAATACGTCCGGCGCCTGGTGCAGCAGGGCTTCCGCGTCGCCATCTGCGAGCAGATCGAAGATCCCAAGGTCGCGAAGGGCATTGTCCGGCGTGAAGTCATCGAAACGGTGACGCCCGGCGTCGCGTTCGCCGACGACCTCCTCGAAGGCGGGCGAAATAACTTCATCTGCGCGATGAATGCGGGGAGCGGGAAGAGTGACGTGAGCGCGGGCGGCATGGTCGGCGTCGCCGCCGCGGATGTGTCGACCGGAGAGGTGCGGCTGTTCATCACGCCCGCCATCGAGCTCGATCCCATGCTCGCGCGTTTGGGCCCGCGCGAAATCCTCATGCCCGTGGGCTCGCGCATCGCGCTCCCGGCGTCCCGCAACGAAGCGCTCGTCACCGAGCGTGAAGCGTGGGAGTTCGACGAACCACTCGCGCGCGACGATCTTGCCCGTCAGTACGGCGTGCTCAGTCTCGACGGCCTGGGGATCAATGCCGACGACGCGCTCGCGGTCGGTGCGGCGGGCGCCCTGCTGCGGTATTTGCGCGAGCTTCAGCCCGCCGGCTTGCCGCAGTTGGCGCGGCCCACGATCGAGCGTCCCGGCGGGGTGATGCCGCTGGACGAGATGACACGTCGCAACCTCGAGCTCGTGGAGTCGCTCCGCGGCGGCGGCGTCGATGGAACACTTCTGTCAGTCCTCGATCGCACCGGCACTCCCATGGGCGCGCGCCTGCTGCGTCAATGGGTGCTTGCCCCGCTGACAGACCGCGTTGCCGTCGAAGCACGACTCGACGCGGTTGCGGCCCTCGTGTCCGACGGTGTGTCGCGAGCCGCGCTGCGCGATGCGGTGGACGATGTACGAGACATCGAACGGCTCGCCGCAAAGGCGGCGGCCGGCCGCAGCACACCGCGCGAATTGCGCGCGCTCGGCGATTCGCTCGCCGCGCTGCCCGCCGTGGCGGAGTCACTGAGTAACGTCGCACGCGCCGGGAGCAGCCGCCTCGCCGACATTCTCGCGCGGTGGGATGACGCCGCCGAGCTGGCGTCGCAGATCTGTTCGACGCTCGTGGATCGCCCGCCGATCGCGATTGGCGACGAGGCGAGCATCGCACCGGGCGTCGACACGGAGTTGGATGCGCTTCGCGAGCTCCGCGACGGCGGAAAGGACCTGATCGCGCGCATTCAGGCAGACGAGCGCGCGCGCACCGGCATCTCGTCGCTCAAGATTGGGTTCAACAAGGTGTTCGGGTATTACATCGAGGTCACGAACTCCAACCTTCACGCGGTGCCACCGGAGTATCAGCGCCGCCAGACCATTACGTCAGGCGAACGCTTCGTGACGCCGGCGCTCAAGGAATATGAGGAGCGCGTACTGAGTGCGTCCGAGCGCATCGAAACACGCGAGCGCGAACTGTTCGAAAGCGTTCGGCGGCTGGCCGGCGAGGCCATCGCGCGCCTTCAACAGATTGCGCGCACGATTGCCGAGCTCGACGTTCTGAGCACGCTGGGCGAAGTGGCGGCACGCGAAGGCTACGTGCGGCCCACCACCACCGACGGGTTCGATCTCGACATCTCGGCGGGCCGCCATCCGGTGGTCGAGCGCATGATGCCGCGCGACAAGTTCATCCCGAACGATCTGCGTCTCGACGGCAACGCGCGCATGATCATTCTCACCGGCCCGAACATGGCCGGGAAGTCCACGATTTTGCGTCAGATTGGGTTGATCGCCCTCATGGCGCAAGTTGGCAGCTTCGTGCCGGCGAGTGCCGCGTGCATTGGAATCGTGGATCGGATATTCACACGTGTGGGCGCGAGCGACAATCTGGTGCGCGGGCAGTCGACGTTCATGGTGGAGATGAGCGAGACGAGCGCGATTCTGCACACGGCCACATCGCGGAGCCTTGTGCTCCTGGATGAAATTGGCCGCGGCACGGCGACGTACGACGGCGTTTCGATTGCTTGGGCGGTGAGCGAGCATCTCCACGAGCATGTGGGCTGCAAGACGGTGTTCGCCACACATTATCACGAATTGACACAGCTGGCGGATGATTTAGTAGCACTTCGGAACTATAATGTCGCCGTTCGCGAAGCCGGCGACCAAATTCTGTTTTTGCACCGACTGCAACCCGGCGGCGCCGACCGGTCCTACGGGATTGAAGTCGGGAGACTCGCCGGGCTGCCGCGGTCGGTCATTGCCAGGGCTCGCGAAATTCTGGGCCTGCTCGAGGGCGAACAACTGGCGCGAGGGCCTCAGCTTCATCCCGGCCACGCGTCACGCTCGCCGAAGTCTGGTGCGACGGACCAGCTCGGCCTGTTTGCGCCGGCGACCCATCCAGTGGTCGACGCTCTGGCATCGATCGATGTCAACTCGTTGACTCCGCTCGAGGCGCTGACGCGCCTGGCCGGTTTCGTCGAGGATGCCAAGCGTGGGCGTTGAGGCGGACCCGTCAACGCAGCTGCATCGCGCCCGATCTCGCGCAGCCTTACATTGTGCCGATGCTTCGTTCGCTCGTTACGCCGGCGTTGGTCGGTTTGTTGGCCGCGGCGTGTGGAAAGACGGACGCAGCGCCACGAGTACCGCCGTCCCGCGACGCGGGGCCGCGGCCCGATGAGTTGCCGTCGCTGCTCAACGCCGAGCTGCCGTTTCGGTACCCCGCCGCACTTTACGCCAGGAAGGTGCAGGGAAACGTGACGTTGAGATTGGTCATCGACCGCGACGGCCGTGTGCTCGCGGACTCGACCAGTGTGGATGAGCCGAGCGGGTACCCGGCGCTCGACTCTGCGGCGCTGACGGGGTCGCCGCAGTTGCGCTTCGTCCCGGCAAAGCTCCACGGCGAGCCCATTTCCATCTCGGTCCTGTTTCCTGTCTATTTCCGGCATCCGGAGGCCCGTGCGCTTCCCGGCGACAGCGTCCTCAAATCGGCCGTGCGCGGTTCAGGCGATACCTGACACGCGCCGGATTCTAGTTCTCTCATTTCGGTTCTCATGGAGCGCAACAGACAGCCCTACGACGACGTCCTCGGCCTGATCGGCTGGACGCCGCTCATCCGCCTCAATCGCGTGACGCGCGGCATTCGAACGCCCGTCTACGCGAAAGCGGAGTTCTTCAATCCCGGCGGCTCGATCAAGGATCGCATCGGCGGTCCGATCATCGAGCAAGCCGAGCGTGAAGGACGGTTGCATCCCGGCGGCACGATTGTCGAGGGAACGAGCGGCAACACGGGCATTGGGTTGGCGATCGCCGCGGCGCTCAAGGGCTACAAATGCATCTTCACGATGCCAGACAAGATGTCGCAGGAGAAAGTGCGGTTGCTCAAGGCGTTCGGCGCCGAAGTCATCGTCACGCCAACGGCGGTGCCGTGGGACTCTCCCGATAACTACGTGATGATGGCCAAGCGAATCGCCAGCGAGACGCCGAACGCCATCCTTGCCAATCAGTTTTACAACGACGCGAATCCACAGGCGCACTACGATACGACGGGCCCGGAGATCTGGGAGCAAACGTCGGGGCGCGTCACGCATTTTGTCTACGCGGCAGGCACCGGCGGCACGCTCACGGGTGTGGGCCGGTACCTCAAAGAACGCAATCCAAAAATCCAAATTGTCGCCGGCGATCCGGTGGGCTCAATTCTCGCCGAGATGTGGCGAAGCAAGGGAGAGAACAAGACCGAGGGCGTGCCGTACAAAGTCGAAGGGATTGGGCAGGACAAGATTCCCGGCACGCTCGACATGAGTCTGATCGACGACTTCATGACGGTGACGGATAAAGAGAGCTTCAGCATGGCGCGGCGCCTGACGCGCGAAGAAGGATTGTTCGTCGGCGGCTCGAGCGGGCTCGTGGTGCACGTGGCGCTGCATGTCGCGCGTCGAATCGACGATCCCAAGGCAATGGTGGTGGTGCCGCTGCCGGACACCGGCGAACGCTATCTGTCGAAGCTGTACAGCGACGAATGGATGCGCGAGAACCAATTGCTCGATGCCGATCGCACGACACTCGACGCGGTGCTCGACGGAAAGAATCGCGGCGACGGCGATACGCCGGTGATCGTGAGCGTGACGCCGGGTGCAACGGTTCGGCAGGCGCTCCGGCTCATGTCGCTTCACGATGTGTCGCAGCTTCCGGTGATGGACGGCGCGAATTGCGTGGGCTCGGTGAGCGACTGGTCACTGTCGGCAAAAAGTCTGGACGACACGAAGCTGCTCGATGCGACGGTGGGCGCGGTGATGGACGGTCCGTTCCCGATGGTGGAGATGTCGCAGCCGGTTGACGCCGTAGCCAAGTTGTTATCGAAATCAAATCCGGCAGTGCTCGTGCGATCGAACGGAACGGTGCTCGGCATCGTCACGCGATCCGACATGCTCAATTACCTCATGGCCCGCTAGTGCGAATCACCGTCTTGATGGGCGGAACGTCGTCCGAGCGAGACGTATCGCTGGCGAGCGGCATTCGCGTGACCGAAGCGCTGCGCTCCCGCGGTCACGACGTGATCGCGGTGGATCCGGCGCGGGGACCGATCAGCGAGGAGGAGCAGCGCGCGCTGGCGAGTGGGACGGTCGTCAAAGTGACTCCGCCGTCTCCGGCGGCGTTGAAACAGTTGGCGCGCGAAGCGTTGCCGCGTCTTGTCAGCAATCTGCCGCGCAAAGGCGACACCGACGTGGTGTTCCTTGGCTTGCACGGGGGGTCGGGTGAGGACGGCACCATTCAATCGCTCCTCGATTTGACCGGCGTGCCGTACACCGGCAGCGGGCATCTTGCAAGCGCGCTGGCGATGGACAAGGACCTGTCAAAGAAACTGTTTCGGCAGGCGGGAGTGGGAACGGCGGACTGGCTGATGGCGCCGGCCGGCATCGACGAAGTGCGTGCCGCGCTTGGCTTTCCGGTCATTGTGAAGCCGTCCAAACAGGGGTCCACGGTGGGGCTGTCAATTGTCAAAGATCCGTCAGAATTGCAGGCCGCCATTCACGAGGCCTTTCATCATGACGACGAAGTGATGATCGAACGTTTCATCGCTGGGAGGGAGCTAACCGTAGGAATTCTTGGAGACGTCGCGCTCCCGGTTGGCGAAATCCTTCCCAAGCACGAGATTTACGACTACGAATGCAAGTACACGCCCGGTATGGCCGAGGAGCGCTTCCCCGCCGATCTCACGTCCGAGGCGACCGCACGTGTTCAGGACGAAGCTCGCCGAGCGTTTCACGCAATGAAACTTCGCGGCTACGCGCGGATCGATTTCCGCATGTCGAGCGACGGTACGTTCTATTGTCTCGAAGGCAACACGCTTCCTGGTATGACGCAAACGAGCCTTATTCCGCAGGGCGCGGCAGCGGCGGGCATTTCCTTTCCCGAGCTGTGCGATCGAATCGTCCAACTCGCGCTCGAACAGCGCGGAGGCGAGTGATGTCACAGGTGGCGAATCCAACCGCAGCGCTGGCGGGGATCCCGGCGGGATTGCAGGCCCAGGGGCTGTGGGCGGGTCGTCGCCAACTGTTCGTGCGTTTTGCGGCAGAGGCGGAAACGGCAACGATGTACACGGCGGAGGCGCTCGCCAACGAGATTCGGCGGAGTACCACGCGCTCGACCTTTCATTCGATTTCGATTTCCGGACGGGATCCGCTCGCCAACGTCGACTATCTCTTGGTGGCCTTCGCGAAGGCCGCCACGGCACTTCCGGTGATGCTCGACTGTGACGGGCAGCGTCCGGCCGAGATCGCCGAATTGGCGGGCATTGTGGGGCTGGTGCAGGTCACGCTCGAGGGCGCCACTCTGGAGATGCAGAGCGAGCGCGCCTTTGAGTCGCTGCATGTTGCGGCGGCAGCGGGGCTTACACATGCGTTGGTGATCTGCATAGACGAACGCACTACAGACGCACATGTTTTGCGTGTGGTCGAACGGGCGCACGCGGCGAGCGCGGCGACATCGGTCGTTGTGCATCCGACCGCCGGAACGCCCGTCGACCGCGACCGTCGCTGGACAACGTTGTTCGAACGTGTCGGAGCCATCCACGGCGATGCGCGGCTCGCGCTCAAGCTGCCGCCGCCGACAGGAATGCGCTGACCGTAGTTTTCGGTGACCGGAACCAGCTTTTCAAAGTCGTGTTACTTAGAATAGACGCCCCTCATTTTTTACGGTACTCGCAGGACGTATGTCGTATCCGGCCACCTACGAACAAGAACATCCTCGGCTGACGCCCGCCGTGCAGGCGCTCATCTGGATCAACGTCGTGGTGACGTTCATCCAGATGACGGTCGTGCCGTATCACGATATGGCGGCGTGGTTCGGCTTCGACAGTGCCGCGCTGCCGGGACATTGGTGGTCGGCTGTCACATACATGTTCGTGCACGCCGGGTTGTGGCATCTCGCGGCGAACATGTACGGTCTGTACCTGTTTGGCCCGCGGCTCGAGCATGCCTGGGGCTACAAGAAGTTTGCATGGTTCTATCTGCTGTGCGGGCTGGGCGGCGTGGTCTTCCAGATGTTGTTCATTCGCGGCGGCGGCCTCGTCGGTGCGTCCGCGGCTGTGTTCGGCGTCATGACCGCGTATGCGATGCAGTGGCCGGACGATGAGGTCTACCTCATGTTCGTTTTGCCCATGCGCGTGCGCACGCTCGTCATCGGGCTGTTCGTGTTCAATCTGGTCATGGGCGTTCTCGGAACGGGCGATGGGACGAACATCGCCTACTTTGCGCACGTTGGTGGTGTAATCGCGGCGTACATCTACGTGCGCATGTCAGCGGCGACCGGGATGGACCAGGTGCGGCAGCGGGTGGCCAATCTCCCCGACGCCGACGAGCCGCCGCGCGCGATCCCGCGGAATCTTCCGCGCCGCGAGCGCGGGGATGAAGTGGACGACATCGTAGCGAAGAGCAAAGCGATCGCCGCCAAGCGCGTCACCGCGCTCACGCCTTCGTCGCGCCGCCGCGAGGCGAAGGCCGACGAAGTGAACCGTGTGTTGGACAAGATCTCCGAGCACGGGATCGACAGCCTCACGATCGACGAGCGGAAAGTGCTCGAAGAGATGTCGCGTCGTCTCAGAAACAACTGAGAAGGATCCCAAAAAACTGATCCATAAATGAGAGCCCCCCCGGGCAATGCCGGGGGGGCGATGCCGCCACGTCTTTCTCGCGGCGGCGATGACCAGCGCATAGCGCCAGCCATTTCGAATATGTGAGCGGGTACAGCGGCTCGCTAGAGAGACGAATGAGCAACGCGACCCGTAACGCAAAATCGCCGAGAAAAAACGACGCGCGCGTTCGGGCGATTGATCGCGCTGGCGGCGCCGTGCATTCTTTCTCGATGCCAAAGCCAGAACTTCTCGAGACCTTTCCGAATCCCCACCCGGGCCGCGACTACGAGATCGCCATGGAGTGCCCGGAGTTCACCGCACTCTGTCCGCTCGGCGGCATCGAGAGCGATGCCGACGAACTGCGCGCGCTCAGGGGAGGCGCCCCCGATTTCGGCACGATCTACATCACATATGTGCCGGGAGACGTGTGCATCGAGCTCAAGAGTCTCAAGCTCTACCTCTGGAGCTTTCGAGATGACGGAATTTTTTACGAGCGCGCGGTCAACCGCATTCTCGACGACATCTCGGCGGTCACACAGCCTCGGTGGATGGAAGTCGTGGGTGACTTCAACATTCGTGGCGGCATCAAGTCCATCATTCGCGCGCGGGTCGGCGCGCGCACGAGCGGGAGCTGATCGAATGCGGCACTATCTCGCGTACATCGCACTCGCGGCGGGCGTTGCCGCGTGTTCGTCGACGAACTCGACGTCATCGACGTCATCACCGTCGGCGCCACCAGTGTCATCCGGAGGAAGTGCGCCGGCGCTCGACGCGATCACGCAGTCAGACATTCGCCGCGACATGTTCGCGATGGCCGGTGATGCGATGCGCGGCCGCGAAGGCGGCACCATCGACGAGATGCGCGCTACCGGATGGATCGCCGAACGCGCGCGCGAGGCCGGACTCCAGCCCGCCGGCGACGATGCGACGTTCTTTCAGTGGTGGCCGATGCGCCGCGCGCGGTTGAGCGAGAACAGTCAGCTCACGGTGAGTGGGAAAACGCTTCGACTCTGGAAGGATGCGGTCGTGCTCAACGCCGCGCAGACGTTGAACGTGGACCTGCCGATCGTTTTCGTGAGTGATACGAGCGCGCTGTCGTCGGCCGACGTTCGCGGCAAAGCGGTGGCGATCGTCGTTTCGCCCGTGCCGACGCAACCGCTCGACCAGTTCACTATCCGCGGCAATTTTCAGGCGACGTTGAGCGCGCTGGTTCGGCAACGCGCTGCCGCGATCGCGCAGGCTGGTGGCGCGGCGGCGATCATCGTGTCCGATGATTCGCCCATTCTCAACACGGCGCTCGACGCGACGGCCGCCGTGTCGTCGCGCGGAACGTACGGCATCGATTCAGCTGGTGCGCCGACCGGCGTGTTCGCTCGTGCGGCAAATCAGAACACGCAACAGGGCGGCGCGGGCGGTCGTGGCGCGGGTGCGGCCGGCGCGGCTGGAGGCGGTGGACGCGGGCGCGGTGGCGCCGCGGCGATCCCGACCATCTGGTTGCGACACGACATGCTCGACGCGGTTCGTTCGCCAAATGCGCATCTCACGGCGCTGATGTTCAACGAGACGTTCTACTATCCGTCGGGCAATGTGATCGGAATTGTGCGCGGCACCGATCCCAAGTTGGCGAACGAGTACGTGTTGTTCAGCGGCCATCAGGATCACGACGGCACGCGCTACTCCGTCAACGGCGATTCGATCTGGAACGGCGCGGACGACAACGCGTCGGTGAGCGTTGCAATGCTTGCCGCTGCGCGCGCCTTCGTGAAGCATCCGGCGCCGCGCCCGGTGCTGTTCGTGTGGCACGGATCGGAGGAGCGCGGGCTATTGGGGTCGCGCTGGTTCGTGGGACACCCAACCGTGCCGCAGTCGCAGATCATCGCGGTGCTCAACGGCGACATGATCGGGCGGAACAATCCGGACAGCGCGGCGTTGCTGGGAGTTCAACCGCCGCATCGGAACTCGAATGCGCTCGTGAACGCGGCGCTTCGCGCCAATGCCGAGTTGACACATTTCAAGCTCGACACCATGTGGGACAAAGCGTCGCATCCAGAAGGCTGGTATTTCCGCAGCGACCACCTGCCCTATGCTCGCGCGGGAATTCCGGCCGTGATGTTCAGCACGTTGTTGCATCCGGACTATCACACGCCGCGCGACGAGCCCTCGCGCATCGATATCGCGAAGCTCACGAAGATGTCGCAGTGGATGTATGCGACGGCGTGGATCGTGGCGACCGCGTCGCAGCGACCGGATGTAATTCCAGGGTTCAAACTCGAACGATGAATTCGCGGAGATCTCGATGAAAAGAACAAGGGGTGCCGAGAGGCACCCCTTGTTCTTGTTTCGTCGACCAATCTGCTGACCTCAGAAGGTGTACTTGAGCTGCAGCTGCAGGGCGTAGTTGGACGACGCGTTCCGTGTGTTGAACTGCGTGGCGAAGTTGTTGGGGCTGAACGTAAAGACCGACTGCGCGCCGCCGCCTGCAACGCCCGTGGCCAGCTTGGTTCCGCCGGTAAAGCCAGTGCGGGTGAGGAGCAGCGGGCTGTTGCTGCTGCCCAAGTCCTGCGCGCCCCAGTTCTTGTTGACGAGGTTGAGGAAGTTGAACACGTCGAGCTGCAGAATGAAGTGCTGCGCGCCGAGTGTGCGCAGCGACTGCCGCGCGGACAGGTCCATGTGCTTCGTCCACGGCGTGCGGCAGGAGTTGCGAAGCATGATGGCGCCGCGCTGCGAGTTGAGGCACGGTCTCGCCTTGATGTACGCTTCGAGGGAGTCCGCTTGCGCCGCCGGCGTGAGCCCGGTGGCGCCGGTGCCAAGCTGCGAGAAGCGGATTTCGTTCAGGTCGTGCGCGTCCTTCGGGACGTAGATCAGGTCGTTCGAACTGAAGTTGTCACCGTTCATGTCCGTTCCGTACACATATTCGAACGGAACGCCGGACTCGCCGGTGAAGCTCACCGAGACATCGGTCTTGGTGGGCAGCGTGTACGTGCCCGATACAAGCAGGCGGTGCGGCGCGTCGAACTTGGACGGACGCAGCTCTTCGGCCTCCTGGCGGCCGGCGTACGAGCGGCCGAACTGCCAGTTCGATTGTGCGACCGACGACGTCACGTCCCACACGGAATACGAGTGCTGGAATGTGTACGCAAAGAGTCCTTCGAATCGATTGGTGAAGCGCTTCTGGAGTTGGCCGGTGACGTTGTACGCGTAGTCGTGCGCGTGCTTGGTGTTTCCAATGTTGAACACGCTGCTCACGCCGGGCTTGAACTGCGCCAGGATGTTGTTGCCGGTGCTGATGTCGCCGTAAAGGGCTCGGCCGTTGCGATCGGTGCCGATGGGGTTGTCGACGAGGCCGATGTTCTGATAGTAGAACTGGTAGATGGCCCGCGTATACATCCCCTCGACGGTGGCGATGGTGTTCCACGGCAGACGGCGGTCGAAGCCGAGGGAGCTACGCCAGACCTCGGGGAACTTCATATTCGGATCGACCGTGTTGATCGTGATCGACGGCACGGCGGTCGAGTTGCGGCAGGTCGTGGCCGGAGCGGAGCCGGCCTGCTGCATCGTCGGCGAGGTTGCCATCGTGCTGCAGATCAGGTTTCCGAAACCATTCACGCCCGAGTTGCCGAAGGCGTTGCTGACCCACACATAGGCCGGACGTCCCATGAACACGCCGCTGCCGCCACGGAGCTGATTGGTCTGATCGCCGGTGACGTCCCAGTTGAAGCCAAAGCGCGGCGACCACTGCATCACGTTCTTGGGAACCTGCGTCGTGTTGATCTTGAGGGCGTTGAGGATGTTCTGATTGAGGCCCGGTGAGTCGGTGAAGCCTGGGACGTCGAGGCGGATACCAAAGGTCAGGCTCACGTTGCGGGATGCCTGCCATTCGTCTTCCGCGTAGCCGGAGAGCGTGCGCGCGTGGAAGCGGGCGGCGCCGTCGGTGTTGTCGAGCTTCACGCCGACCGTGGCGGAGCTTGGCGTGTTGGCGCGGAGGGAGTCGAGCGTGCCAAAGGTGAAGTTGCCGTACGAGTTCTGCCCGAACAGGTTGCGCACCTTGAGGAACTCGTTCTTCGTCCCGATCGTGAACCGGTGATTCTTGTACGGAATCGTGAAGTTGTCCGTCAGCTCGAGAATGTCTTGGTCGAGCTGGTTGCCCTGTGACGAATTCTCGGTGCCGGCAGAAATCTGGCCCGTACCCGTTGTCCCCTGCGCGCGTGAGATCACGACAAAGGGCGACGTGATGGGCACCACGCGGTTATCGCGCAACGTGGTGAAGCCGAGCAGGAGCTCGTTCGAGTTTCCATTGGAGAAGTTGGAATAGAGCTGCGCCGCTTCGCTGTTGGTGGTCGAACTAAAGTTGTAGCCGTTGTTCGACAGGTTGAGGCGAGTTCCGCTGCGGCTCAGGATGTCCTGTTGCGCCTTGACGTAGTTGTAGCGCGTGACGAGGCGGCTATTCCCTGGCAGGTTCACGAAGTCGAGACGCGCGAACATGTTCGCGAGCGGATTCTCGTTCTTGATCGGGCCGGCGTTCCCGGGATCTGAGAATCCATATTGGGTCTTCAGAATGTTCACGAGGCTGTCGACCGAGGCCTGAATGACCGGCGACGGCGTTGGCGAACCGGCGCCGATGTACGGACCGGCGGCCGGCGCGTTCTGGCTCTGAAATTCTGGCGCGACCGAGAAGAACACCTTGTCGCGGACGATCGGTCCGCCAATCCAGAAGCCGTACTGCGATTGCGTGAAGGGCGAGGCGCGGAGGAAGTCGCGGTCGCGCTCGAGCTTTTCGTTGCGCGTGGCGTACGTTCCCGAGCCATGAAATTCGTTGGAGCCGCTCTTGGTCACGGCGTTGACGAGGAAACCGGTGAAACTGCCCTGGCGCACGTCGTACGGCGCCAACAGCACTTGATACTCCTTGACGGCTTCGAGAGAGATTTGCTTTCCGTTCGCCTGCGCGCCCGGCTGGCCGGTGGCGCCGAGGCCGAATAGATCGCTGGCGACGGCGCCGTCGATCTGAATGGCGTTGAAGCGGTTGTTTTGTCCGCCGCCGGAGTTGCCTGGGCCGGAGGTGGTCACCGACGGCGTCAACTTCACGAAATCCGTAAAGTTGCGATTGAGCGTGGGCATGCGGGCGATCGTCGAGTCGCTGATCGTCGTTTCGATGCCTTTATGTGATGGCGAGATGACCGATCCCGTCGTTGTCGCCACGATCGTGACGGCTTCGATCTGCGCTGGGCGGGTAGAAAGCTTCAGGTCCAGGCGCAGGTTTTGTCCGAGTGAAACGAAGATGCCAGCGGTGTCTTTGGGCGCGTAGCCAATGTGCCGGACGGAGACGGTGTAGGGGCCGCCGACCTCGAGGCCCTGAACGTAGAATGCGCCGTCGGCGCGCGTGGTGGTTCCGGATCGTGCACCGGTATTTCGATTGACGACCTGAACCTGTGCCTGACCCAGACCCTGGCCCTGCTCGGAGACGACCGTGCCGCTCATCGCGCCGGTCGTGACACCTTGGGCGGCGAGTCCGGTCGTTCCGCTCACGACCGCCGCGATAACCGCGGCCGCGCGCAGCGTCAAACGTGGAATCTTCATACGGAGGAGTTCCCTCTAACTAAAGGCAGGCGATGCCGGCGTCGGCATCTTGACGTCTCCCACGCAGCTCCGGGAGTGGGGCGGTGGGCAACTTGGAAATTCTGCGAAACAACCTCTCTTCCGTCGCACGGCCAGGTCACGGAATGGTCACCGTGACGAGACTGGAGGCGGCGCCCAGAATGCGCATCGAATGTACGAACGGGGCTAGGTCTTCGCGAGGAACACATCGCGGGGCCCGCTAGAATTTGTGCACTGAGAGACGGTTCGCCGGCGGCCTGACGCCGGTGGTGCACGAATCAGCCGCGGGCCGTTCTCGTTCCAGCTTGGGGCGTAGGTTCAAGACGAGCGGCGCGGTTGACACCCGTGAGATAAGTCGCGTAAGTTGAACGGCTTGAAACGCACGGGGCTAGGTAGCTCAGTTGGTAGAGCAGCGGACTGAAAATCCGCGTGTCGGCGGTTCGATTCCGTCCCTAGCCATTCGTTGGTAA
>JBDUEJ010000004.1:0-189729 GCA_040002475.1 bacterium
CGGGCGCATCACAAGTCCGGGGCAGCGCGGCCCCCGGCTCCGCCGACGCGTCATCCATCCGGTCGGACGTGCTCGAGCAGATCGAGAGTTTCGGTTTCGATTCGCGAATGAAGATGGGGGTCGGCGGTTTCATGACCGCCGACATCTATCCTGTCGTGCTGTTTCGCAATGGGGACGCGCTCACCGACGTCGCCGGCCTGTCGCTCCCCGGCGGTGTCGACGTGCACAAGCGTACACATCCCGGGGCGTGGACGCGTTGGCGTCGCGACGGAGGCAAGCTGCAAGTCACGGGAAAGAACGGATGGAAGACGCTTGCCTTTCAGTCAACTTATCCGCGGCTGCCCGACGGTTTCACACTCGATGGTCTCTTCCGCTCGCTCTCGGGCGCAGGCACGCTGGCGGCGGGCGGCAGCCAGGAGGTGGTCGCGTGGAATACGTATCGCTTCTGGCCGGATGGTCGCGTGGTGCGCGGCAACGGGGCCGGCGGACGGTCTGAAGCCGGCGATGTGTCGGTCACCACCGCAAGCATGCCGCCGAACCAGCGGGGCCGTTATCGTGTGGACGGATTGATGCTGCGCATTTCGTATGATGACGGCTCGACAGAGGATCGAATTCTCATCACCGATCCGGCGAGTGCGAAGAGCTCGATCTGGCTCGACGGCGTTGGCTACGCACGCCGGAGCCGCTGACACCTTGAACCGCGCCCCGAGTTCGAACGGTTCGGGCTCACGGCCCGGCTTATCGGTCGGAAATCAAACGAAACTGGCTCCGCAGAAGTGCATAGTCGGAACGATCGAGGTGATGCCCCGAGGCGGTCACCTTCGCCCCGTTGAAGGTGCCGTCGAGCCGAAGTGAATCGCCGGTCCGTGTCCAATGCAGCTCGCCTTTGCGGCCCTTGGTGCACTCGAGTGCGAACGCATCGGCGTCGGGTGACGGTTGTTGGCGACAATTCACGAGCGCGTCGTTCTCTAGCCGGATCACCATGCGGCCGCCGTCGACGACGACGCGCCGCCATCGCTCGGGGTTGGCGGTCGAGTCGAGCGACTGGCCGTCCCGCGCGAACGAGCTCACCACCCATCCGCCGTCGAGAGCAGATTGCGTCGTTGCTGCACCGATCGCCTGCCGCATCGCGATCACCGACGACAGGATGACGCTCCCAACCAACGCAACCTTGATCGTCCATCGCACTGGACCGGAGAGTCGGTCCTGGAAGAGCGGCGAAAACGATACCGGCGGTGCCGCCTGATTTCGTACGAACACGGCCAGGATGCGGTGCGCGTCGTAGAGTACGAGGACGCCCGCGGATGCGACGATCATCGTGGCGTAGAGCTTGACGGGCACGCCGTACGCATAGTTGAGCAACGCCACGTTCGTCATCACCGCGAGACAGACCAGCGCCCCAAGCGTGGTGGTGCGACGGAAACACAGGAGCACCACCGCGACCATCTCCATCACGCCACCAAAGAACGCGTAGGGACGCGAGTACTGCATGAAGCTCCAGAGTAGCGACATCGGCGACAGATCACCGAGTCGCTGTTCGAGCGTGATCAAACTGAGCGGCGGAAACTGCATCGGCAGGAGTTTGGCGATGCCGTAGCTCACCAGACCCAACGCGATCGAATAACGCAGTAGTGTCTTCGTCGCCTCTGGCACCCAGCCGCCTCGTGGCCGCCGCCGATCGGCCAGAGTCCACCACACGGCCGCCACAACGGCAATCACGACAGAGAGCAGGAGTCGTCCGTATTCCTCCCCGACGTCGCCGTTGTCGCCCTGATACGCGCCGGACATCGGTCCGGTCAGATGGAAGACATGGCGCGCGACCCAAACGCCCACGGGAGTGAACACGTGACCCCAGCGCGGCGCGAGTCCCGTGTCGCTGAACCCTCCGCCGCCGAGCGACGGATAGTTGTTCAGGAAGAGAGGCAGGTGATACAAGCTGAAGACGAGGAACGCGAAGCGTTCGAGCAAACGCTGCGCGACGCTCTCGGGGTGGTGAGCGGCGGTCGTGTTCATTCCCTCACTTGGGACTCACCGTCATCACAGAACGTCTTCCCGTCACCTTGGACCAGTACGCGATCCAATGTTCACTGATCGCGTTCGCCGCCGAGATCAACTCTTTCGTCGGTTGCTGGCCCGGCGTCGTCATGACGACAATGGCCGTGTTGAACTTCTTCTGAGAATGCTCGACGTCCGGCACGCGCGGTCCCATCGCCGCGATCACGTCCTTGATCGTGATGTCCGTCTTGTCGCCTTTGAAGATCGGATGCCCGTTCGCGTCTTGCTGGCCGGTGCGCTGCAAGTTGCGAAGGATGAAGAATGGCGGCACGTCGTCCGGTTTCGCGAGACCCATGAGATAGAGCCCAAGCCAGGAGAACCCCTTCGCGGGTGAGTAGTAGTCGCGATCCAGTTGCGTATACGTGCCGTCACCGTTGTCCTTCCAGGTGCTGCCGCCCATCGCGTCGGCTTCGATCGGGTTGGAATACGGGAACGCCGCCGGAAGGTGCACGCCGGTCGCCCAGTGCACGGGGCCGAGCGGTATCATCTCACCGTTCACGAGCGCGCGGGCGTCGGCAGCCCATCGATGGCCAAGCTCATGGCCAATCTGCGACATGGCGTAGTTGTAGTCGGTCACGCGACCGTCTGGCGATTTCTCCTGGATCTGAACCGCCGAGGTCGAGACGGGTTCGACGTACATCCATTGGAGCTCGCCTTGACTGCAGTAGTTCTCGAGACCGTTCGTGCTCGTCCCGATTCCCGATACATCGCCGCCCCGCGGACCTGTGCTCGGCGTTCCGCCTTCGGGGTTGTCCACTCGAAAATCAGAATACGACGCGATGAAATCGAACTTGTCGCCCAGGGCCGAGATGACCGAACATGCGACGTCCTGCGCGCGAGGAATCTCGGCCCAATGGAATCCTTCGTATGCGACAGGGAAGGGCCCGTCCTTCTTGGTGGTTGCGGACAGATCGATCTCGGGCGATCGAATTCCTGCGAGCGACATCGACTGCGCCGGCACCTGATCAACGACCGACGACGGCGTTCCGGTTGCGGCGTCAGCTGAAACGAAAACGCGAGTCGCTCCCGCGAGGGAGAGCGGGAGAAGCCCCTTGATGGAGATCGTGTTGCCAACGACTGTCACTTCCGGTTGGACTCCGGGCCCCGACGCGATGTAGCGCGACGGCGCGGTCCCTCGTCCGCCGCCGCCGCCACCGCCGCGCCCACCCACGAATCCGCGAATTGTCCAGACGACCGTCGTTTTCGCGATGTCGGTCGACGCCGGATCGCTCCGGTCGAACGCAACGCGATACGTCACGCCGTTGATTCCGGGATCGCCGTCGGGAAGTACTGCACCGCGCGTCTCGATCGTAGCCTTGAGAAAGAGACCGTCGATGGCTGAGAGGGTGACGGTCCGCACGTCGAGGTTCGATGCGACCGCGGCGTCCTCACCATCCGAGATCGTGGCGAGCGTCTTCTCGATGCTCCCTGCGACCGTGGGGAAGACGCCGATGATCGCGTCTCGCGCGGACACGTCGTTATACGAAAGCTCGATCACGCCGTTCTTGTGGAGCACCGCCTGAATGCGGTTCACTGTCGGCACCCACGTGAACGCCTGGATTCCACCGGCTGTCTCGGTCAGCGTCCACGTCACGACCGCTCGGTCGCTGAGCTCCTTTGCGTATCGCTGTCCGTTCAGATTGATTTTGACGAAGGCCGCAATGCCCGGGATCATGTTGATGAACGATGCGCCAACCGTCTGCATCGACGCATAACGATCCAACTGAAACCCGTTCCGGGTGGATCCGCCCGCGCCGCTGCGATTGCCGACTGGCGGGCCTCCACGCCCCGAGCCCGCGCCACCCGGCATGGCGCCAAACGTGACCGATCCGGTCGCGACGTTGAACGCGTCCCACTCCTTTCCGGAAAAGGGAAAGGTGAAGGCCTTGAGGCTGACCGCGCCGCCCGTGATCGCGGCGCCGAAATCGGCATCCCACGTGAGCGCGACGGTCTCGAGGCGATATCCGGCACCGTCCGGAATGAATCGCAACGTTCGGTGGTCGAGGTCGAACAGTCGCTCTGGCGCGACGGCCCCGCGATCGAGCTCGACGTGGATCAGGTTGCCGATGGTCGTGACTTTGCCGATCGGATGTCCTGGCTGGCGCTGCGCCAATACTGCGTGCGGCAGGGCGGCAAGTGCCAGGAGGGCCGAGAGACGAATGATCGTCATATGACTGTCGCTGAATATGACTGTTGCTAAAGATGCGAGTGAAGCGCACGCTCAGCGCGCAGACCCCGGACGCCGTCGCGCTTGGGGTTGGGCCGGCGCCTGCGGCGTCGTTCCCCGTTGCCCTCGCTCGTGCTCGAGAAACGTGACGAGCACTTTGCCGGCACCGACGATGTGTTCGCGAAGGAGACGCGAGGCCTTCGGCGCATCGCCCTTGCGGACGGCCGCGGCGATTGCGCGATGTTCGTGGCGTGCGCGCGTCTCGCCGTGCGTCAAGGCGAGTTGCATGCGCAAATATCGATCGCTGTGTTGATGCAGCTTGTTGACGATGCTCATCGTCAGCCCGCGATCAGCCGGCGCGTATAGCGTCGAATGAAACTGCCAGTTGAGCGCGCCCCAGACGACGACCTGCCCGGCCCGGAGCGCGAACTCATACGCATCGAGGATTTCGTCGGCGCGGTCGTGGTCCTCCGAGGTCATGTGCGGAACGGCCCGCTGAATGAGATCGCCTTCGATGTCGGCGCGCAACTCGAACAGTTCGCGAATCTCTTTGAGCGAGAGTGTCGAAACGACCGCCCCGCGATGCGGATTGAACGTCACCAACCCCTCGGCCTCCAGTTGTCGTAGCGCCTCGCGGACGGGAATCCGGCTCACACCCAGCTCGATGCCGATCGCGTCTTGGCGCAACGGATCGCCTTCTGGATAGTGCCCACGAAGAATGCGTTCGCGAATGGCGTCGGCGGTCATGCTCGTGAGCGTCTGGCGCCGGAGCGGAAGGAGTGCGAGCTGGCTCTCTGGGGCGGGCAGTTTCTGTCTCGCTGGCTTCGACGGCCGCGCCGGGCGACGGGGCATGGGATCAAATCCGTGTGAGAAATGGTGAATCGGCTGGTGACGTCTGGCTTCAAGTAATCACTGCAAGACCCATTCGTGCAATCGTCATTCGTTCGGCGCCCCGGCGCCGGACCGTCCACGTGGGGCGAGGGTTGAGCTGCGCACGTTGCCGGCCGCGCAGACCGGCCTCTCGGATACAATATGATGCCAGTCGCCGCGGTCTGCTCGCCCGCCGCGATCTTGAGCGTCCCAGATACTGACTCTTGTGCGGAGGCGACGATCGCATATTGTATCCCGTTTCACAATCCGGCCACCAGCCGACAAGCCCTCACGGCGCCGAGGCGGCGCTTCCGATCAAAGGAGTCGAATGTTCATGGATAGATCCGATTGGCGCGGAGTATTTCCCGCGATAACGACCCCGTTCCGGGTCGATCATTCTGTCGATCATGACGCGTTGGCGCGTCATGTCTCGTGGCTGATCGACAGTCGCTGCCGGGCGATCGTCCCGCTCGGTTCGCTGGGTGAGTCCGCGACGCTGAGCTTCCCGGAGAAGGTCGAGATTCTCCGCACGTGCTGCGATGCCGCGGACGGCCGCGTTCCGGTCATCGCCGGCATCGCGGGCCTCGCTACGACCGAGTGTGTGACGCTCGCCCGTGAAGCCGAGCGAGCCGGTTGCGGCGGCATCATGGCGCTCCCGGCCTATGTCTACTATTCGGATTGGCGCGAAGCGCGCGCGCACTACAGCGCGATCATCGGCGCGACGTCGCTATCGTGCATGCTCTATAACAATCCCATCGCCTATCGCACGGATGTCACGGCGCCGCAGCTCGCCGAGCTCGCCGACGTTCACGAGAATTTGCATGCGATGAAGGAGTCCAGCGGTGATGTGCGGCGAGTGACGGCGGTTTGCGAGGTGCTTGGCGATCGGCTCGCTGTTTTCGCCGGCCTCGACGACATGATCTTCGAGGCGATTCCCGCCGGCGCGACGGGGTGGATCGCGGGGCTCGTCAACGCGCTACCAGCGGAATCAGTCCGGTTGTTCGAGCTGGCGACGGCCGGCCAGTGGGAGGAGGCCAAGGCGCTATATCACTGGTTTCTGCCACTACTGCGAATGGACACGGTCCCAAAGTTTGTGCAGTTGATCAAGCTCGCGCAGGCGGAGGTTGGCCGTGGCACCGTGACCGTTCGTCCGCCACGGCTGGTGCTCGAGGGAGACGAGCTGCGCGAGGCGCTGGCCACCATTCGACGGCAGCTCGACCAACGCGCGCGAGGCAACGGATCAGCCGACCTGGATTCCACGATTGATGCAGGAGCGGCCGTGTCGCACGCGTGATGTTCGCGGCTTACGAGAGCCGAACGTTTCGCGTCGTTCCGTTCAGCTTGACCCGTTGAGGCGCCCGCCCAGGGGCGGATAGTTGTGACCGGGCAGGCGGCGGCAGAGTTATTGGATAATGTATGTGATGTCCGAATGGGTGTGGGAAGGCGCCGGAAGCCGCCCCACCCGCTTGTGGGGCGCGGTATTGCATAATGGATACGATCGCCCCATACTGCGGCGACCGCAACAGGACCCTCCACCAGGGGAGCCGCACGATGAGGTGCTGGTCGATGCGACATCCCGCTGTCCCGCGCCTTCAATCGATCGCTCTCGTGGAGAGTGTGCCGATGCTCGCCGACTGGCAGAGATGGGCATGACCATTCTCTCACATCGATGCGGGCGTCCGCTCGCGCTCACGGTCGGCATGATGGCTATGATCGCGACCGCGCGCGCGGCGCTCGCCCAGAACGCGCCGGCGACTGAAGCCCGGCAACGTGAACGGCCGGCGATGGCGGCATGCCCGTGGGGAACGGCAGACACCGTCGTGCCGGATCGCGCGAGTCCGTCGCCGCCAGCGCCGGCAGGGGTGATCGACCCGCCGCGATCGCGGATCCCGGACTGCGCGCCGCCCGGATGGAAGGCGCCCGATAGGCTCAAAGCGTTCGACGCCCCCAAACTTCCTGCCAATCGTCCCAGGCCCGTCGTCGACGACTATCTCAACTACGTCGTGACGGCGCCTCCGCCGGAGATCGTGGAGCGATTCAAGCTCGATACGAGTTTTTATAAGAAGTACGCCGACGCCAACGGCTACCCCATCCTCGGGTCGGCCAAGGTGACGAGTGCCGCGATCGCGATCGTTCGCGACCAGGTCAACTACATGCTCGGGAACCGCCCTGACGTACGCGACACGATGATCGCGCACGGCGGGCGCGTGGTCGTGATGGCGGAGACCGAGTACACTATGGACGTTCCCGAACAGCGTCAGTGGGTGGTGCCCAAGTACCTCGATCCCCGACTGACACCACAGGAGCGCGCACGCTACTACGAGTCCGGCGGGCTCGGATCGATGACGGCGCCAGGCTACTGGAACCCCCGGGCGCGGGGCATGGGCGGCACCCTGACGACCTGCGCCGAGGAAAACGTTCTCGGCTACTACGGCACGCGCTATTGGGGCACGAATATCTGCGTGCACGAATTCTCGCACGCAATCATGGGCGCCGGAATCGGCAACACCGATCCCAAGTGGTTTCAGAGCATCGTGGACGCGTACAAGCACGCGAAGGCCGCGTGTCTCCGCACGGCCAACGGCTACGCCGGGAACACGTTCAATGAGTACTGGGCGGGCGGCGTGGAGTGGTACGTCGGCAACGGCGGCCGCGAGCGAGCGGGCCTCAGGACGGAGGACTCGGCGCTGCATGACGTGGTGAGTCGGCTCATCCCCGAGAACAGGCTCGTGCCGGCGCGCGCGAATGTCGCGAACCATACGCGGGAAGAGATGGACCGCGGCGTCCGCGAACGAAACCCGCAGTGGTGGGCGAGTGAGCAGCAGCGTCAAGCGAATGTGGCGCGCAACTCGACCCGCCCCGACAGCGCCCGTCGTGCGGCGCTCGCTCCGTCGTCGACGCCGGTGTGTGTACCGCAAGCAACGCCAACGAGTACGCCACGCACGGCAAGTACGCCACGTACGCCAACGAGATAGGCACGCCACGGTTCCGTCGATCCGCAAACCGTTCAGAGAGCTCGCCAGGAGGCCCGTGATGCGAAGGGTGCAGTATATCGGAACAACGCTGCTGTGGTCGGTGATGGTCGCCGCGCCGCGCGGTAGCGGGGCACAGGGGACATTAGAGGATTATCAACGTGCGGCGGGCGTGAACCAGCGGCTGACCGGACTGACTGTCAATGTCGCTCAGGAACCGACGTGGATCGGACCGACTCGGTTCTGGTATCGCAAATCGGTGAAAGGCGGCAGCGAGTTTGTGACGGTCGATGCCGCGAGCGGGGCGAAGCGCCCAGCGTTCGACCACGCGCGCCTAAGCGGCGCACTGTCGGCGGCGGGCAACGTGCCGTACACCGCGGTGACGTTGCCGTTCACCACGTTCACATACGTCGATCGCGACGACTCGGCGATCGAATTCGACGCCAGAGACTCGCGTTGGCGGTGCACGCTCGCGCAGTATCAGTGCACGCGAACCGGCGCGGCGACAACGACTGGCGGGTTTGGCCGTGGTGCAGGGGCAGCGGCGGCCGCCGGCGGCGCGACTGGAGCGGCGCGAACGGCATCGACGGCGTGTTTGCCGCCCGGTGAGGGAACCGGACAACGCGGTGGTCGTGGTGGACGTGGCGCAGGCGGAGGTGGCGGACGAGGCGGCGCCGCACCCGGCGTGCCAGGCGCCGCCGGCGCCGCGCAAACGGGTTGCCTCTCGCCGGATGGTCGAACGATCGCCTTCGTGCAGAACTACAACGTGGCGACGCGGTCCGCGGATGGCGGTGGCGCATCGCGACCCGGCGTTGGCGGCAACGGTGGTACGGCGGACTACACGCCCTTGACGTACGACGGATCGGAAGGGGACGCGTATCAGCTCATGTCCATTCGCTGGTCGCCCGATTCGAAGAAGCTTGTCGCGTATCGCCGTCGCCCGGGATACAACCGCCTCGTGCACTACGTGCTCTCCTCGCCCGCGGATCAACTGCAGCCGAAGGACACGTCGATGTTCTATCGCAAGCCGGGCGATTTGTTGGACTATGTCCAACCGGTGCTCGTGGACGTCGAGAGCCGCTCGCGCGTTGTCGTGGACAATGCGTTGTTCGCGAACGCATTCCAGATCTCTCAAGCCGCGTGGCGGAGGGACGGCCGTGCGTTCACGTTCGAATACAATCAGCGCGGCCACCAGGTTTATCGCGTCATTGAAGTCGATGCGGCGAACGGGAAGGCGCGCGCGGTGGTGTCGGACGAGCCGAAGACGTTTTTCTCCTATCGGCCGCTGAATGGATCCATCACCGACCACGGCAGCAACTGGCGGTTCGACGTGGATGACGGCAAAGAGATGTTGTGGATGTCGGAGCGCGACGGCTGGGCGCACCTCTACCTCTATGACGGTGCGACTGGCCAGGTAAAGAATCAGGTCACGAAGGGCGATTGGGTCGTGCGTGGCGTGGACAGCGTGGACGTCGCCAAGCGTCAGATCTACTTCCGCGCCAGCGGCATGATCGCCGCGCAGGACCCGTATTTCACGCACTACTACCGCATCAATTTCGACGGCACTGGGCTCGTCAAGTACACGGAGGGGAACGGTAGTCACGCACTCGTCTGGTCGCCGGATCATCAGTATTTCGTCGATCTCTATTCGCGCGTCGATCTCCCGACAGTGGTCGAGCTCCGCCGAGTGAGCGACATGCGCATGACGCCGCTCGAGACGGGAGACATGTCGGCCGAGCTGGCGACTGGATGGCGCGCGCCGGAGGTGTTCTCGGCGAAGGGTCGCGACGGCACGACGGACATCTGGGGCATTATCGTGCGGCCGATCAAGTTCGATCCGAGCAAGAAGTATCCGGTGATCGAGCAGATCTACGCCGGGCCGCAGGGGAGCTTCGTTCCAAAAACGTGGGGCGGCGGGCAAGCGCTCCAGTCGCTGGCCGAACTGGGTTTCGTCGTCGTGCAAGTGGACGGGATGGGGACCAACAATCGGTCCAAGGCATTTCACGACGTCGCATGGAAGGACCTTGGCGACGCCGGATTCGCCGATCGGATTCTGTGGCACAAGGCAGTGGCGGCGAAGTATTCGTGGTACGACGTGTCCCGCGTCGGCGTGTACGGCACGTCGGCGGGCGGACAAAATGCCGCCGGTGCGCTGCTCTTTCATCCAGAGTTCTATAAAGTCGCCTACTCCAACTCTGGATGTCACGACAACCGGATGGACAAGATCTGGTGGAATGAGCAGTGGATGGGATGGCCCCTCGGTCCGCACTACGAGGCGTCGTCGAACGTCGTCAACGCGGCCAAGCTGCAGGGACACCTTATGCTGGTGATCGGCGAGTTTGACACCAACGTCGATCCATCATCCGGCTATCAAGTCGTCAACGCGCTGATCCAGTCGGGCAAGTATTTCGATCTGCTCGTCGTGCCGAATGGTGGGCATGGGGCGGGCGGTCAATACGCCATTCGCAAACGCAATGACTTCTTCGTGCAGTGGCTGATCGGCGTTCAGCCGCCCAACTGGAATCAGGGCGTGATGGGCGCGCCCGCGAACACGGGCAACGGGCCGGGACTGGAATTCCCGGCCGAGCAGCAGATGGAACCCAGCTTCTACGACGGACCGAATGATCCGCCTTATGTGTGGTGGTAGTCTCGACTCTGGTAGCGGAGAGAAATCAATGACACGGTGGACGCTTCGTGCATGTGCCGCGATGACACTGATCACTACGGCCGTTGCCGCGGCGGTTGGCCAGCAGCCGACGGGCGCGGTCGGCACGGTGGTCGGTCAAGTGTTGATTGTGGAATCGAGGGCGCCGTTGCAAGGCGCGCAGGTGACGGTGTTGGGAACGACGTTGCGTGCGAGCGCGAACGCGGAAGGCCGCTATGTCATCCGCAACGTGCCGGCGGGCAGTCAGACGGTGCGCGTTCAGATGCTCGGCTTTGCACCGAACGAGCACGCCGTCACTGTCGCGGCGGGCGGGACGGCGACATTGAACTTCGAAATGAAGGATATTCCGTACGCGATCGCTCCAGTGGTGACGACCGCGCTTGGCATTGCGCGCGAAGAGAAGAGTCTTGGCTACGCCACGACGACGATCAGCGCGGCGACGCTCGAGAAGATTCCAGAGACGACGATGATGCAGGCGTTGGCCGGGCAATCGGCGGGCGTCGCCATGACAAGCGGAAGCGGCCGGCCGGGTGCGGGCGCGCGTGTGGTGATTCGTGGCGAGAGCTCGTTCAGCGGCAACGGACAGCCGCTCTTCGTGATCGACGGCGTGCCGGTCTCGGTGAACAGCAGTAGCCCGAGCAACGCACTCGCGACCGGATCCGCCGGCAGTCGACAGATGGACTTGGACATGGAGAATGTCGACGAAATCACGGTGCTGAAGGGCGCCGCGGCGACGGCGCTCTACGGTTCTCGGGCCGCAAACGGCGCGATCATCATCAAGACGAAGACGGGCAAGCCCGGGCAGCCGTTGCGGTTCAACTTCAGCACCGAGCTACGGTATGACACGCCGATCCTGGGCGGCTATGTCACCGACTGGGCGGCCGGCAGCCGCGGATACTTCTGCAATGGCAAGAACGTGCTGCAGGGCGGGTGGTGCGAGCCGGGATCGCCAAGCGCGGCGAATCCGCAAAGCTTGACCAACTGGGGTCCGCACAAGGACAGCATTCCGCAAGTCGTGTTCGATTCACTTGGCTCCGTGCGCTTCCGCGATCCGCGCGCCGACTTCTACAAGTCGTCGCCGACGTCGGACAACTCGCTTCGTGGTTCGGGCGCCATGGGCGACCTGGGCACCTACACGCTCGGCGGATCGTACCTCAACCAAACGGGCGTCAACCCGGCGGAGAAGCTCGGCCGGCTCAACCTGAACGCGAATATCAGCATTCATTTGAGCAAGTGGTTGCAGTCGTCGACCAGCCTGCAGAAGGTCCGTAGCAGCAACCCGTATTCGGACGATTCCTTTTCCGGGATCGACAAGACGTTGATCGATTTGCCGGCCACGTTCGATGTCCGGCGCGGGTACATGCCCGACGGCACGCCGGTCTTCCTCACGGGCGGCACCAACGGCATCCCGTCGCTGCAGTGGCAGATTGCGAATCAGTTCAACACCGAGCTGACGAATCGGTGGATTGGTTCGCAGCAGTTCTCGCTCACCGTTGGTCCCGGCATTCACCTGAACAACAACGCCGGCCTCGACACCTATGTGTCGGAGTTTGGCCGGTTCCTGAACCAGCGGCCCTGGTTGGCGGCAATCGGGACGACGTCGGGGTCGACGCAGCAGCGAAAGTCGACGCAGACCACGATCAATGACGACATGACCCTCATCGTGGACTCGCGTCCGCTGATGAACACCAATGTGCGTGTGAGCGGCCTTCTCGGCGGCAACATCTATTCGCAGGAAAACGCTGCGCTTACCGGGAATGGCACGTCGATCGTGATTCCCAACTACTACAGTCTCGGCAACTTCGCCACGCAAACCGTCAACGCGACGCTCACGACCCAGCGCCGGCTCCTCGGGGGATACGGCCAGCTGGAATTCGATTACTCGGATTGGGGATTCCTCACGTTCACCGGCCGCAACGACTGGAGCTCGACGCTGCCGACGGACGCGAACTCGTATTTCTATCCCTCCGTGCAGCTCGCGGTGATTTTCACGGATGCGTTGAAGTGGCGCCCACACTGGCTCGATTACGGCAAGATTCGTGTGTCGTCGGCCAAGGTCGGCAACGACGCGCCGCTGTACGCGCTGACGACGCGATACAACAACGCGGGCGCACCGGGCGCGAACAATTCCCAGCAGCAGTTTGGCGGACCGGCCGTCACCTTCCCGTTCCGCGGAGTCACCTCGTACATCAGCAGTCAATCGCTCGGCAATCCGATTCTGAAACCGGAAACGACGGTCGAGAATGAGATTGGATTGGAGATGCGGATGTTCGGCGGCCGCGCGCAGGGCGAAGTATCGGTGTACCGCAAGTCGAGCTACGACCAGATCTTCTCCGTGCCGTCGTCGGCGAGCACCGGCTTCACGAACATTTCACGGAATGCCGGCAATCTGCGGAACAACGGCATCGAGGTGTCGGTTGGCGGGCGCCCGATTGATACGCGCCGGTTCTCGTGGGATGCGCGCGTCAACTGGGCGAAAAATCGGAGCCAGGTGCTCAGTCTCGCTCCGGGCGTCTCGTCGATTTTCCTTTCTGGATATTCGTGGCCGCAGATTCGGATCATGGAAGGGCAGCCCTACGGCGTGATCTGGGGCTACGGATGGAAGAAGAACTGCGTCGCGGCCGATCCGTGCTTCAAGGACGTGGCGGCCGGCACCATGCTCATCGGCGACGATGGCTTCCCGATCAAATCCGACGATCAGCGAAATTTGGGCTCCGTGCAACCCGATTGGACAGGAAGCGCCACGTCCGAGTTCCGCTTCGGCCCGGTCGCGGTGTCTGGCCTGGTGGATATTCGCCACGGCGGCAAGCTGATCAACTTCGAGACGCAGTATGAGGTGACGAACGGACGGTCGCTGCTCACCGAGGATCGCTACACGTGGACGACGTGGCCGGGTGTGAACATCAATACCGGCCAGCCGAACGCGAAGGCGCTATACAAAGATCAGGATTACTATCCGCTCATCTACGGGACGGACCGGTCCGAGCAACAGATCGAAAACGCCGGGTTCGCGAAGCTGCGTGAAGTCACGCTCTCGTACAGCCTGTCGGAAAACATCTCGCGTCGGCTGAATCTCCAGAACGCCGTCGTGTATGTGACTGGACGCAACCTGCGCGGATGGTATTCGTCCCCGTCCGGCGATCCGGAACAGGACCTGTCTCAGGGCACGAACGCCGGTCAGCAGTACTTCCGTCAGTTCGCCGAGCCGCAGAGTCGGTCATTCCTGGTGGGCATTCGGTCTCTCTTTTGATGTCACGACACTTGGCGAAGAGGAGTCTCATGCGATTTGTCAAAAGCGCCGCGCGGATGATCCCGGCGGTGCTGGCGCTCGAGTTGGGCGGATGCCAGAGCTTTCTGGATGTGAACAACAATCCAAACGCTCCGGTGTCGGCCACCATCGACATCCGCTTGCCGGCGCTGGAAACGACGTTCATCCACTCGGTGTACTACGGCCAGACCGCGCTCTGGGGTTCCGAGTGGACCCAGCAGTGGGCGTTCAACGCGGCGCGGCGCTCGTATGCGCAAGTCCAGAACTACGAGTTGTTCGATACGGATGCTGGATCGTCCTGGGACTATTTCTATTCACAACCTGGTAACGCCGCGTTCACGATGGCTCGTGATGCGTCGAGCGAACCAGACACCTATTACAAGGGGATCGCGAAGCTGTTGTACGCCTGGACGTTTCAGATCATCACCGATCTGTGGGGACCAGCGCCGTACGCCGACGCGTTCAAGCCGGAGATTCGCGAGCCGAAGTATGACACGCAGCAAGCGATCTACAACGGGATCTTCGCGAACCTCGATTCGGCCGTCACGCTGTTGAGCAGCACGAGTGCGGTGGCGCGCAAGCCGACCACGAACGATCTGTTGTTCGCCGGCGACATGACGCGGTGGGTGAAGCTGGCGCACCTGCTCCAGGCGCGGGCGAACCTTCGTCTCGCCTACGCCAGTGGAGAAGACAAGGTCGGCCGCGCCAACAAGGCGATCGCGGCGCTTGCCGGCGCGTTGGCGAGCAATGCGGATGACGCCGAGTTCATCTATCCCGGCGGCGTCGGCGCCAGAAATCCGAACTACACGTTCCAGGAACAGCGCACCGTTTTTGTGGCATCGGACTATTTCCTTCAGATGCTGAAGAGCCGCAGCGATCCGCGTCTCCCGATCTTCTATACGCCGATCGTGTACGATTCGATCAAGGGCACTGGCACGAGCCGCGTCACGTTTCCAGCGAAGCCAGGCACCTATGTCGGCCATCTCGCTGGGGGAGACCAGATCCAGGCCGATTCGACGGTGTCCTTGATCGGACCGTTCTTCTCGAACGAAACCGCGTCGCTCAATGTCGTGAGCTTTTCGGATCAGAAGTTCACGGAGGCGGAGGCGCGGCTCATCGTGAGCGGAGCGGCAGCGGCCGACCAGCCGTATCGAGATGCGATTCGCGCGAACATGACCAAGCTTGGCGTTGCGACGGCGGCGATCAATGCGTACATCGCCGCGCGCCCGGCGTTGGCGTCGGTGACGAATCCGCTCCAGGAGATCATCACGGAGAAGTATGTTGCCAATTTCCTCAAGACGGAAACGTGGAATGACTGGCGCCGGACGGGCTTTCCGGTAGTTCCCTTGGTTCCGCAGGCAGTGATCCCCACGCTTCCGCAGCGGATTCGAGCGCCGAACTCCGAGTTGACCAGCAACGGCACTCAGGTGGGCGCGTCAGGAATTCCGACGGGACAGGACGGTATGAAGGTCAAGCTGTGGTGGGCGGGCGGAGACAACAAATGAACAACAGCCAGGAGATTTCTACCGTGCACCGGCGATCGGCGCTCCTGATTCTTTCTCTGGCAGGGTTCGCGGCGTGTAGCGGCTCAAATCCCGTGGACGTGCGCGATGATGGATCTGCCTTTCCCGTCGTCGGGCACTGGACCGCGACGTCGGCGCCCGTCGCGCCGTCGACCGTGACCGGGACCCTGACGTTTGAACAGCGACTCGGCTTTCATGCGGACGTGACGTTCAGCGTCACCGGTCCGCCGAACACGGCGTTTCAGTGGCGGATTTTCAAGCGTGACTGTTCCGTCAACGTGGCGGCGATCAACAACACGGCGGCGACTGGTTTGGTGCTCTTCGCGACGACGCAGTCGTATCCGGACATCACGTTGGATGCGAGCGGCAAGGCGACGGTGACGCCGGTGATCGCCGGATGGCTGGATTCGCTCACATCGTATAGTGTTCGAATCAGGGCGACGGCAACCACAACCTTCAATGGTGTGAATCCAGCGGCATGCGGCAACTTGAAGTACGCGCCGGCCAAATAGGGAGCCCGGTCGGCGTGTCGGTGCGTAGTGTTTGGCGCAGGGGTCGAGCTCGCCGTGCCTGCGCGTTGTTCGTAGCCGCATTGGCGAATACGGCTTGCTATCGGTACGTCCCCGTGTCGCTTGGAACTGTCGCGTCGAAGGAGGAAGTCCGGGTGCGCGTCAGCGACGACGCAGCCGCGCGGCTGTTCAAGGATCTGGGTACGTTCTCGACGGAGATCGATGGGCAGCTGACCCACGAGGGATCCGACTCTATTTCGCTCGGGGTGGAAATCGACCGGGCGTATCGCGGCACGACGATTGGCACGACGACCCAGGTGCTGTTTCTGGGCCGATCCGAAGTGGTCGAGGTGCGGCAGCGGCAGTTCTCTCGCGGGCGCACGATACTGCTGAGCGCGGGCGCCGTGGTCGGATTCGGCTTGCTCGCCGTCGGCGTCGCTCAGCTCGTGGATCCAAATGGGCCGTCCGACGAACATCCAACTCAGCCGCCGCCGCCGCAGTTGCGACGGCCGGCGGGGTATCACTTTGGTGTGAGGCTGCTGATCCCGTGAAACTCCGACGTGTGCGCCTTCCATGCGCGATGCTCCTGTTCGCGCTGACGACGACCTCCGTGCACGGCTGCGCCGGCGCAGCATCGAAAGGACAATCAGCACCACTGAAAGGGAATCAGTTGACGCGTATCGAGCTGGCCGCGGCCAACTCCAACAACCTCTACGACGCGATCGCGAAGCTAAGGCCAGAGTGGTTGTCGAGCCGAGGGCCGACATCGGTCACCGATGCGACGCCGAGCTCGGTCAGCATCTTCATGAACGGCTCGATGCTCGGGAAGGCCGACTATCTGAAGCAATTGGGCGCTATCGACGTGACCGAGGTGCGATACTGGGACGCCGCGTCAGCGTCGGCGCGCTTCGGCATGGGCCATCCCCGCGGCGTAATCGAGCTCACGCGCCAGTAGATCTACTCCCGAGCAACAGCGTCGTGCGCTCGAGTGCCTCGTTCCCGGCTGACGAGACGACCGCGCTAGCGTTGCGCACCGCCGCGTGAGGAGCGGCTCGCTAATCGAGGCCTCGGAGCTCGTGCCACGTGCGCGTGACGAGGAACTGGATCGACAACTTCCAGTCGCCGTCCTTCTCCGGTCCCGCCCACGCAGGCGACGCCGCGCGAAGGCTCTTGGTGTCGATGCGCTGCTGAACCTGTTCGAGCGTCAACCCTTGTTTGAGCATTGCTCCCACTTGCGCGATCACACCCTCGTAGAGTGCGCGCACCGCGTGCGTGTATGCCAGATCGTGAAACACGGGTCCGTGTCCCGGCACGAGCGACGCAATGTCCGTCGCCTCGAGCTCCCGAAGTGTGCGCACCCACTCGACGGGCCACGCGGTTGCCGCGAACAGGAATCGGCCCTGCGCGACGATGTCTCCGCTGAAGAGCACGCGCTCCGCCGGCAGGTAGACCGTGACATCATCGGGGCTGTGCGCGCGACCGCGATTGCGAACCTCGACGCGCCTGTCGCCGAGGTAGAGGTCCAACTCGTGCGGCACGGCGACGTCGGGAGTGATCACGCGCATCGTCGACAGGTCTTCCAATTCGACGTGGCGTTCGCGGATGTTTCGCTCGAGCGCGGCCTTGCCGGCGGGCGTGAGCGGGTGGCCGCTGGTGTCCGTACCCTTCGCGAGCCCAGCCTCGAGCTTCTCGAGAATCGCGCGCAACGGCGAGCTCGGTGCCGCGCTCGCGCGCGCGGTCGCCGCTCGATTGATCGAGATGAACTCGCGCGTGTCCGCTCCGCTCACGACCGATACGCCGGGAAACGCGTCCCGATAGGCGCTCGCGCCGCCGTTGTGGTCGCGATGCAAGTGCGTGAGGACGAGATAGCGCACCGGCTTGTCGGTCACCGTGCGAATGAGCGCGATGTCGGCGCGCGCGCGCGACGGGAGATAGGTCGCGTCCACGACCAGCACGCCGTCGCTGCCGACGATCACGCCCGTGTTGCCGTTTACCCATTCGTCGGTAGCGTCATCGTGAATGATGGCGTACACGCCGTCGCCCAGGCGCTCCATGCGCGCGCCGGCGTCGTGCGCTTGTGCGACGGCGGAGTCCGTGGACGAGAAACAGAGCGCTGCCGCGAATATCGCCGTCACCGGCGCGCGGCCGAGGGTCATTGTGTCGAGGAATTGCATACTGGTGTGGACGTCGTGAAGAGTTGTTGATCTTGCTATCGTCCACACAGTGGCCTGGTGCGCGCGCTCGACGACGACAATCGCGTCGCGCGTCGGTGAACCGCGCGATTCGGTCGGTGAACTGCGCCGCGCGTCCGGCACGGCGACGGACGCTCCCTACGCGCTCGGTCGAAACCGCCCGATGTTTCGGAAAGGCAGGACGCCGGGTGCTTCGGGTCGGAGAAGTCGGAGAACCTGAAAGACCTGGAGAACCCGGAGAGATCGGAGACGGCGCAGCCTGCGGCGTTTGCCCACCGGCCGCGAGAGACGCGAGCGCGACCTAGGATGCCTGCGGGTCATCCGGTTGGAGCTTCCGTGATCAAAACCCTGATAGTTTGGTGATTCGTCCACGCGTTCCAACCGCCCATCCGGCGCGGGGCGACGCGAAACCAACTGACCAATAGTTGAGGGTGTCGATCACCACCCAGCTCGCGGCGTCGTCTCGCGAGAATACTGCACCCGCGGGTCCGACCGCCACGATCGTCGGCCGATTCGTTCCCGGGACATATACACCGCCCCACACCCCTGTGCGAAGCGGTGGGCTTGCTCGGGGCGTCCAGGAGTGCCCGCCGTCGCTCGTCGTTGCGGCCAATACGTCGCTCGCTTTTGCCGCGTTGCCGCCTCCCAATACGACGCCATTCCGAACATCGCGCATGGCGATCGATTGCGGTCCGGACCCGGAACGCGTCGTGAGGGGGAGCGTATCAACACTCCACGTGCGCCCGTAGTCTGCGGTGCGCAGTACTCGCCCATGCGCGGCGTTGCTCGCAACGATCCACGCACGGCCGCCAGGGCCAGTAACGAGGCACGTCCCGCTTGCGGCGAAACTTCCTTCCTCCGGCTGTGCGGCGGGAAGCGTCGCCGGCGGAATGCGGTTCCACGTCGTGCCTCCGTCCGAGGTGGCACGGATCGCAATCTGTCCCTTCACCGCGTCCCCAATCACAAGTCCGTGATCCGCATCCCAGAAGTCCATGCAGTCGTTGAATCCGGTCGGATCGGGATTGGTGAACTGAAGTGCCCAGTGTTGGCCGGCGTCGGTGGTCTTATAGATGCGAGATTGGCTACCCGAGCCGATGCTCAGGAGATAGGCCGTCGACGCGTCGACCGCGTGGACATCGCGGAACTGAAGCGTATCGGCGCCGCTTACTCGACCTGATTGCCACGTCGCGCCGCCGTCGATCGTGCGCAGCCACGTCCCCTGCGACCCGCTCACCCATACCACGCGCTCGCTCACCGGACTCACGGCGATGAGGAGTGCGCTCGTGCCGCTCGTTTGCTCGCTGCGGACGATATGCGCCGCGGTGAGGTCGCTCGGAGAAGGGCGGGAACACGCGCAGATCGTCGCAGCGACAAGCGCTCCGATCCCCCGACGAATGATCGTCATAGCCGGATTTCCGCAGTGCGTCCGGTGAAGGTCACCGGCGTCGTGGCGGTGGAACCGGCAATCCGCACCGAGAAACGGCGCGGCACCGGTGGCACCATCCGTGAGTTCGGCGCAAGACGCAGTGTGAGTCTGCGCGTTCGGTCCTGCCATGTCATCGCAATCTTCATGAACGCGCCGCCGCGATGGGCGAAGCTGATTCCATCATCGTCGTACAGCATTGACGTGCCATCGGCGCCCGGGTAGACCACGAGAGTCGTCGGCTCGTCGCTCGGCTCGTCCGCATACTGGCGGACGGGGTCTAGCGGCAAGACTGCCCCAGCACGCACGTACAGCGGCATGGTCGCCAAGTCTACGGGCCGATCGATGTCTCGACCGCCCTGCACGCGCTCGTCGGTCCAGAAGTCGTACCACGCGCCGCGCGGCAGATAGAGCCGGCGGTTCGTCGCGCCTTTCTCGACCACCGGTGCGACGAGCATATCGCGTCCCCACAGATACTCGTCGCCGCGCGCGACCGCGGCGGGATCGCCGGGGTAGTGCAGCCACAGCGCACGCATGATCGGCAGACCGGTGTCATGGGTCTCGCGCACTGCGGTGTACAAGTACGGCATCAGGCGGTAGCGCAGCTCGAGATACTTTCGAAGGATGACCTCGATGTTCGGATTCTGAAGCTCGGCTGGATCGGCGCGCCACGCGCCCGACTCGAATGGACCGCCGTCGCCCCCGCTCCATCCCCACGGCAACTTGAGATGCCAGTTGCGCCCGTGAGCGCGAAATGACGGACAGAACGCGCCAAACTGAAACCACCGTGTGTGCAGTTCGCCCGTGTACTCGGGCGTTGGATTGAAACCGCCGATGTCGCTGCCCCAATACGGAAATCCGGACAGCCCGGCGTTGATCGCCACGGGAATGTGGGTCGCGAGAGTCTCCCATCGCGCGCGCGTGTCACCCGACCAGACGAAACCGCCGAACCGCTGGATTCCGGGCGACGCATTGCGATGCAGGGCGAATGGTCGCTCGTTCGGACGGTACAGCTGACTGCCTTCCCAGTACATGCGATGCCGGTTGAGACGCGACGGTCCGTCGAGACCATCGCCCTGATCGGGCCACCATCCGTCGACGCCGACATCCATGAGAGTTTTATGAACCGGCCAATAACACGCGGCTTGGCGGTCCGGCGGCCAGCGGTTGTCGGGCGTTCGGCCGGGCGGGAGCGGATCGGCCGTGCAGGGATCGTTCACGCTGCCAGTGAGCGTCCGGCCTTCGATCACGACATGGACGACGACCCGAAGATGTTGAGCGTGGATCTGGTCGAGCATGCCCTTCGGGTCGGGGAAGTTGCCGGGATGCCAGGTGAATTCACCGTTGCGCGTGTTCCACCCGGACGGCGCGAACTCGGTCCCCAGATAGATGAGCGCGTCGCACGGCAAATGCTTTTCCCGAAACGTGCGCGCCACTCCCAAAATCTCGTCCGGCCCGGCCAAGGTTCGAGACGACTGCATGTAGCCGAAGGTCCACCGCGCCGGCATTTCGGGCAGCCCCGTGATGCGCGCGTATTCCCGCATGACGATTGCCGGATCGTGCGTGCTCACGACGAATACGTCGAGCGGCACGTTGGCGGGAGGACGCGGTGTGAAGACACCGCGATCACCGGTGAGATCGAACATGCCAAACGGTTGATGGATGAACATGGCCCATCCGTTCCGTGTCCCGATCAACCAGGGAACTGGTGCGCGTGTGCCGTGTGTCTCGAGCGAGAATGGCCGCGGATCCGCGCTGCGGGCGCCTTGCCCGTTTCGCATGTCGTCGATCGCCCCTCGACGATCGAATTGCGCTCCACCTTCGCCGAATCCCAGCAACGGGCCGTCGCCGAGCGTGAACGACATAGCTGGGTTGGTCGCGTCGAGTGTGAGTTGTTGTACCGCGTCGCCCGCGACCGTGCGCACGTGGACCGTCGGCGGACCGTCCGTGAAACTGACCACCAGGTTGCCGGCGCGAACGCGCGACACGGCGGCACGGTCGCGTGCGGTGACGACCGCACTCCCAAAATTCTCCTGCGCGAGCGCCCCGGTCACGGGGACCGATAGGGGATGACCGTCTTGCAGCGGACGAATTGTGATGCGCACCGTGTTTGGACTTACGGACCACACGGCGATCTCGACCGGCTGTCCGGCGATGACGATGTCCGCGGCGCCACCGCGAATCGTACCCGCGAACAGCAACCCGGCGCCCGAGGCGGCGAGCTGTCGCACGGCTTCACGCCGGGAGATGACTCTGGACATCTGCGGAGCGGATGAAGGTGATCGCTGCTCGACGGTACCTTCCGAATGTAAGCGGTTGCAACACCGACGTGTGTCCAGCAAATCGATGACCGTCAACTCATCTGTGGAGCGCGCCATTCGCCGCCGTCACGCCGCGAAATTGCGCTTCCTCGAACAACGACAGCCCGCTCAAGTCGGAATTCGCCAGGAACAGCCCCGGCAAGGTAAGCGCGGCCGCCGCCGTCGTCCCCGCCAGAAAGCCGACGGTCGGACGCACCATGGCATGACCCATTCTCATGATGTCGATCCGCGACACGCACTCGCGAATGTCCGGGTGCGGGCGCTCGAGATCCTTGAGAATTGCTTCGGTCCAATCATGCCACGCGGTGCGCACGAGCTTCTGCCGTCCGTCGCTCGGGGTCGAGTCAGCGAGGGACCAGTAGTATGTCCACACCGCCCGCTCCGAATGCGTGCGCAACGACTGATGCGTTGCGTCGACGTAGCCGAGCGCCGGAGAGTCATAGATCACGTTGTCCCACGACAACGGCGCGCCTCGGCCGCGTTCACGCGGGAACCGGTCGAGCGTGATGTTGGCGGTGAGCCAGGGCGAGTAGACCAACGACGTTGCGCGACCCGCAAGCTCCGGCACGAGGTGAGGAACGAGGAATGTGGGTGCCGCAAAGATGACGGTGTCGGCGATGTACACGCCGCGCGGAGTCGAGACGCGCCAGCGACGGCCCGTCCTCTCGATGCGAACGGCGGGCTCACCCAGTTTGATGTACTCGACGAGCTGCGCGGCGAGACGCTTCGCGATCCAGCCGTTGCCTTCGGGCCACGTGATCGGGCCTTGCTCGTCATGCGCCCGCGACGCGAAGTAGTGAATGCCGGCCCAGGCGGACGTTTGGGCCGCGAGTGCGCCGTAGTCGTCGCGGCACGCATAGTCCATGTACCAGCGCAGGGCCGGTGCGTCCAGCTTGGTCTGCGCGAGCCAATCGGCCATCGATATGCGGTCGAGAGGCGAATTGCGACGCGCGCCGTGCGCCATCGGAATGGTGAACTCACCGCTGGCGCGATGTTTGGCGATCTCCTCGTCGAAGCGGCGAATCGCGGCTCGGCCCGCGACATCGAGCGCAAACTCGGGCTCAATGCCGTCGTGCCACTCGCCATGAGAGAATACTCGTTCCTGCGGTGAGAAGCACAGGTATCGCTCTTCCCACACGCCGTCGCGCAGCACGCCGAGCTCCTCGAACAATTCGCGGACGAGCGTCGAATCACTGCCAGGGACCGGCACATAGTGCGCCGCCCACGGATACGCCGACACCGCGTTCTCCCCGGATCGTGCGTTGCCGCCAGCCATCGCCTCCATCTCCAGGATCACGAAGTCCGTCGCGCCTCGTCGCCGCAACTGCCAGCCGGCGCTCAAGCCCGCGATCCCGCCGCCAACGACGACGATCGGCACTTTGCGCTCGGGGCCGCGCGAGGGCGACAGCGATCCGTCGCGCAGCCGATGGCCGAGCGCACCGCCGTCGTCGACGAATCCTCCCGCGATCGTGCGCGGTGCTTTGCGCGTGAGTCCGATCAGGGCGGGCGAGAGCAGCGGCGCGGCCAAGACGGGGGCGCCCAGCGCACCAAGTGCGCCAAGAAATTCGCGCCGCTTCATGCGTTCACCGGTTGATCTTGTCGAACTCCTCGCCGTAATACCGCACGAGTATCTGATCGTTGAGGCGATTCACCCGGACCGGCACCGGGCCCATGTCTCGGGGAAAATCAAACGCCTGAGCAACCGACTCCGGAGTCAGAAACCGAAGTCCATCGGGCAGCGTTGTGGGAGGCGTGTATTGGCCGCGCGTCGCCAGCACATAGCCCCACTCGCCAAACGACGGCACATACACGTGATATGGGTAGGTGCGCAGTCCAGCGGACTTGAGCGTTTCCACAATCGACCAGTACGACCGGCGCGCAAACAGCGGCGACGTACTCTGCACGACGAACGATCCACCGTCGGCGATGTGACGCGTGAGCAGGCGATAGAACGCGGCCGTATAGAGCTTGCCGATGCTGTAGTTGTTCGGGTCAGGAAAATCGACCACGGCGAAATCGTACTTCTCAGCATTCTGGTCGAGCCACACGAAGGCGTCGGCGTTGATCACCCGCACCTTGGGCGACGTGAACGCGTGGTCGTTGAGCCGCGACAGCAGCGGATGCGTCGTGAAGAGGCCCGTCATCGCCGGATCGAGGTCGACCAACGTCACGTGCTCCACGCCCGGATGCCGAAGAATCTCGCGCACGGCGAGCCCGTCGCCGCCGCCGAGCACCAGCACACGCTTCGCGGAGGGCAGGGAGGACAGTCCGGGGTGGACGAGCGCCTCATGATAGCGATACTCGTCGCGTGAGCTGAATTGCAGGTGCGCGTTGAGAAACAGGCGCAGGTCGTCCTTCCATGCGGTGAGCACGATGTGCTGGTAGCGCGAATCGCGCGAAAAGATCACATCGTCCGAATAGATGTTTCCTTCAGCGACCTCGGTGATGCGCCCGGCTGCGCCCATGCCGACGCCGAGCAAACCGAGAACGCCGACTGCGGCTGCGCGAAGCGTGTAGCGGGTGGGCAGGACGTCGGCGAACAGAAACGTGGACCACAGCGCAATGCCGGCGTTCACGATCCCGAACAAGATCGCCGACCGCACGAGCCCGAGATGGGGAACGAGTAGAATGGGAAACGCGAGCGATGCGCCGAGCGCGCCCAAGTAGTCGAACGTCAGCACGTTCGAGATGACATCTTTGAAATCGAACCGGTCGCGCAGAATGCGCATGAGGAGCGGTACCTCGAGCCCGACGAGCACACCCACCACGATGACTGTGCTATAGAGCGTCAGCCGAAAGCCCGAGGTGTACGCAAACGCGAGGAAGAGAAGCATCGACGAGAAGCCGCCGACCACAGCGACCATCAACTCCACGGCCACGAATCGCGCGACCAATCCGCGTCCGATGTAGCGCGACATCCAGCTGCCGATCCCCATCGCGAACAGGTAGGTCCCGATGACGGTCGAGAACTGAAACACACTGTCGCCGAGCAAATAGCTCGCAAGAGCGCTGGCGACCAGCTCGTAGACGAGCCCGCACGCAGCGATGAGTAATACGGAAAGGAACAGCGCGACGGTCAATGGATCGCCGCCGCAACGATGATGGCGATCGCGATGGCCACTCCGGCCATCAGATTGCCGAGCGCGACGTTCTGATCCTCCAGCAGCTCCTTCCATAGACTGCCGGGAGTCAACTTGTCGAAGATCAGGAAGCCGATGACAAAGAGAAGGATGCCGAGCAAGGCATAGACGAGAGCAGCGACGAAGTTCGAGCCCATGGTGCCGACAGCGTTCATGTTATTTCCCCCGCCGATATGAGGAGCCGAAGAAGGCGTAATGCGGGCGATACGAGCCCGGATTGTTGCGCACGGTGCGCGGAACATCTTTGACCTCGGTGACCGCCGACGGGCCCCAACCGCGCCATTCGGCGGCGGCGGTTCCGGCGAGGACGATCACGCCGAGCATGATGTAAAGGATTCTGTTCATGGATGGCTACTCATCGTCATCGCCGCTATCGGTGGTGGACCACGGGTGATCGCTCTCTTTCCACCGCCCAAACTCGAAGGCGAGCTCGCGGAAGTAGGCGAGCACGGGCGGCACCGCGAGCAACAGGAGTGCGATGAGGAATGGCCAGAGGCGCGGAACGTCTCGCCGGACGGAAAGCGTATACGAGAACGGCGTGTTGACGTCTGCCGGGTCACGCTCAGGATCGACACGCAGGTAGTATTTGCCGGGCGGCACCGCCGGGAGCACGACTTTGTCGTGCGGCGAGCCCTCGTGCCATGACTCCCCCCCGTCCACGCCGGCGTAGTTCGACACTTCGCGCCCGACATCGTAGCCCACGCTGCCGTCCTCCGCGAGCAACGCGAGATTGAAATACGCCCAGGCGTTGGAGAGGTCGGTGTCGATGCGCACCTCGACGTTGGATGTGTGTCCGTCCAGTGCGAAGACACGCGTGACGAATGCAGCGGTGTCTCCGCTTGACACGCTGTATCGCCGATTCTCAGTGAACACCTTGTCGTTCCGCGCCAACGCAAACCGCGCGGCCATGAGAGCGACCGCAACCAGCGTGAACACCGAGAACGCACGGAGCAGCGTTCGGGCGACACCGGCCTTTGGATTCGGTTGGTTCGCGAAAATCCCGTGAGGCGCCGGCAGAGGAGTCGTCAGCTTGAAGGCTTCGGCGATCCGCTGCGGAGCCGTGTAGGTGCTGAGCGACCACGTGACTTCGTCCGCCGACGCTTCGCGCGAGAGCATGTGCGGCGGCGCGATGTAGTCGTCGGCATCGACGTGGTCGCCGGTCCGCAGCTGCCATGGAAATTCGCCGAGCGCAAACTGCGTTGTCGCGACCGCTGACTGGAAGTGCTTGAACTGCTCCCCGTTGTACGCCACGCCGGCCGAACCGCCGCCCTCAGATGGCGCACCCTTGAGGACGGCCACCTCGTTCCAGTGACCGTCGTACTCGGTGAGATAGCGGAAGCCACGCTCGGCGTTCCACAAGAGGTATTCGCGCCAGTTGTACTCGGTGCCCCCGACTCTAATTCCGCGGACCTGAAACCCGATTGCTTGCCAGCGCTCGCCCGCGAAGTTCCCCGTTGTGCCGAGCGGAATCTTCGGAGCGACGCGACCCGACCGTTCCTGGTGTTCTTGCAGGATCGCGAGATTCGGATCCTGGGCATCGAGAATCGCCGCGCATGACGGGCACGCGACCGAGAGCGCGAGCGCCCCCGTTCGAAGCTCGATGGCCGCGCCGCACTGTGGGCAGTTGAGACCTTTGATACTGGTCGCCCGTGGTCCGCCACCGATGCTCTCATCACGCAGGTTCGTGAGATGGAGGTCGTCGTACGTGACATACTCGCCGGCGAACAGCATGGCCGGCGTTTCGCTGAAGTCGACAGTGGCAAACGCGTTGGCCGTGCCTTTCAAGTCGACGAAGATGACCTGCAGCTTATCCCAATACTCGAATGGAAGCTCTCCCTCCACTCCGGAATACAACGCGCGCGTGACCGAGCCAACGCTGTACTGAGCGCCGTGCAGCGCGACCGGTTGACCGGGGCGGTACGTGTCGGCAGGTGGAAGAGTGCCCGGCGACGCGACCTGTTTGGTGATCGCGTACTCGGTTTGCGCGTCGCTCAGCCACGCGCTCGAGCTGTCGGCGAGCCGAATGTGCCATTCGCTCCAATGGCCGCGCTCGTACTCGTAGATGATTCGCCCCACGACGACGAACGGCAGCCGATTGTACGTGCCTTCGGTTCCGAGCTGAATGCGCGACATCGACGGTGGGACGTCGCCGACGGAACCCACCTTTGTGAGATCGAGGTCGTGCCGCACGAGCACGGATCCGCACGCCGGGCAACTCGTCTGCACCGCGCCTGACCACCGAAACACGATCTCGGCGCCACAGTTGGGACAACCGGCCGTTCGCTCGGTCACGGCAGCAGAGCGGGCAGCGCCGCGTAACTGCGCTCGACGCGTCGCACGTCGATCTCACTCGCGCCGACATGCTGCTGCAGACATGCCTCGACGTCCCAGTCGCCGCGCGGTCGGCAGCAGAACACATTGAGACAGAGCGCACCATGCTCGGGAAACGTGTGCACGGCGAGGTGCGACTCCGAGAGCAGACACAGCCCGGTGATGCCACCCGCGCCAGGGAACACGTGCCAGATCGGTGCGCCGACCACGTGAAGCGCGAGGTCGGCGACGATGCCGTCGAACAACTGAGCGAGTATCGCTTGATCCGTCAGCCGCGCGGGATCACACCCTCGCGCATCGATGACCCACTCGACACCGTTCAAACCGCTCATGCCTGCTTCGCGCCACACTCGGCGCAGAACTTCGAGTTGCGCAGGATGGTCTTGCCGCACTCGGAGCAGAATTTTGTCTCGCCCTGCGGAGCGGCCAATGCGGGAGCGGCCGCGGGAGCCGGAGCGTTGGATCCCGAAAGCGCGTCCGTCATCATCTTCCCCATCGCCAAGCCCGCGCCAAGGCTGGCGCCCAGTCCCGCGCCTCCTCCGGGATTGGCCGCGGCGATCGGCAGGGATTGGGCGGCCTGGAATTTGGCGTACTGCCCCATGTCGCCCACCATGTTCATGCTGATTCTCTCATCGAGGCGCTTTTGCAGCTCCTCGGGCAGCGAGAGACTCTCGACCTGAAACGTGTCGACGGCGAGACCGAGGTCAGCGAAGACCGGAGTGACCTGGTCGCGCATCGCTTTTGAGAACTCTTCGATGTTCGCGGCCATATCGAGGAAGGCGACGCCGCTTTGGGCGAAGGCGTCCGACACTTTGCCGACGATCGTGTTCCGAAGGTGCGGCTCGAGCTCGGGCGCCGTGTATCGGTCCTGGGTCGCCGCGATCTTCTGGTGAAACACGGCGGGGTCAGTGAGGTGATACGAGTACAGCCCGTTCGCGCGCAGGCGGACTGCGCCAAAATCCTTGTCGCGGATCGTGATCGGCATCGGCGTGCCCCACCGCTGGTTGGTCTGCTGGCGGGTGGAGTAGAAGTAGACGTCGGACTTGAACGGCGACTGAAAGAGCTTGTCCCAGTTGCGCAGGTTGGTGAGCAGCGGCAGCGTCTTCGTGCTGAGCGTATAGAGGCCCGGCGAAAAGATGTCGGCGAACACGCCCTCGTTGACGAACACAGCCATCTGCGACTCGCGCACCGTCAGCTGCGCGCCGTTCTGAATTTCCATGTCCTGCATCGGAAACCGCGTTTGAAGAACGCCGGGCGCGTCTTCGGTCCAATGAATGACGTCGATGAACTGCTTTTTGAAGAAGTCTCCGAGTGACATGGCAGCTCCAGCTCCGAAACGGTTGAGTATTGCGGTCTAGCATACCGTTGTAGTTCAGGCGACGGAAGATGATGATGCGGTGGAGACCGCTCCGCGGGGGAGTGTGGCGGGTGCCTACACAGCGCCCTCGGGCGCCTCTTTGGCTGGCGACATAGCGTCTTGCCCGATTCGGGATACAATATGCAGCGTGCGGGCACGCCACATCGTGACGTGTCCGGCGGGTTGATTCCAGATATCCAACCGTCAGCGACTTCCGTGTCCGACGACAAACCCCTAGTCACGCCTGCCCTCACGCGACGCGACTTTCTCCACGTTACCGGCGCGGGCCTCGCCCTCGGCACTGTCACGCCTACGACGTTCCTCGCGCTCCAGCCCCGCGCGTCGGCCGTTGCGCCAACCTTTCAGCTGAGGTTTGACGCCGGCGCGATCGTCAGCCTCAAGCGCGCCGCCGATGCGTTCGATACCGAATACATCCAAGCCGGCCGACGCCTCGGCGACGCCATTGTCAAATACCGGCGCGGCACGGCCGCGTGGAAAACGCTCGATACTACAACTTCCACCGACCGAGTCGTTCGTGCGTCCGACGACGGTTCGCGCTACAGTGTCGCGTACAAATCGGCGAACGCCGGGTTCGCGCTGCAAATCGAATTCGCCGTCGTCGACGTTGCGCTTCATTGGACCCTCGAGGTCGAGAATCTCGCGAGCACACCGCTCGAGATCGGCGATCTGGCGCTGCCGCTTCCGATGAACAGCGCCTTCCAGCAACAGCCGACGACCGCTGTGCTCAAGCACGGCTTCATCTCGGGCGACGGTTCGTTTCTGTTCTGGATGCGCCGCAACAGCGTTGGTCCCTACCTCACGATGACGCCCGATGAGCGCACGCACCTCGAGTACTGGGAGGCCCAGGGTGGCTATCGTGTCTTCATTCACTCCGCGGCGTCGGGCGCCGTCGCACACGAAGGCGGCACGCAATGGCGGCAACCGAATACGAGCCTCGCCTTGGCCCCGCGCGGGCGCGACGCGAGCCGCCAGCGTTATGGCTTCAAGCTTCAATGGGCTGCCGACTACGACGATGTGCGAGCGATCGTTGCGCGCGAAGGGTTGGTCGACGTCCACGTGATTCCGGGAATGACGCTTCCGCGCGACCTCTCGGCGCGCATCGCGCTACGAAGCGGTTCCGCGATTCACGGCGTGACCGCCGAGTTCCCGCGCGAGACGAGCATTCAGCATGTCGAAACAAACGGAGACGCCGAGATCTACGAGATACGCTTTGCGCGCCTCGGGGAGAATCGACTCACCGTGACGTTCGGCGCGGGGCGACGCATGTATCTCGAGTTCTTCAGCACCGAGCCGGTCGAGACAATGATTGCGAAGCGCGCCGCCTTCATTGCGTCGCACCAGCATCGTGATCCGACGAAATGGTACAACGGCCTGCTCGGGGAGTGGGCGATGGACACGCGGGTGATGCTCGGGCCGGACAACTACGATCGCATCAAGGGCTGGCGTATCTACGAAGTGACCTGCGACGATCCCGGCCTCAGCAAGCCGGCGTTCCTCGCGTCCAAAAATGCCGAGCGACCCGTGCAGGCCGAGGTGGCGGCGCTGGACTATTACATCGAACACTTCGTCTGGGGCGGGCTCCAGCGAACGACGTCTGAAGAATACTCGTACGCTATCTATGGCATTCCGGACTGGAAGCAGAATCGTGATAGCCGCGATCCAGGCCGCAGCGGGCGCAAGCACTTCTGGCGGATTTACGACTTTCCGCATGTGGCGCTGCTGTACTTCGGAATGTATCGCGTCGCAACGCATGCTCCGCAGATCAAGACCGCGCTTTCCGCGAACGAATATTTGCGACGGGCCTACGGAACCGCGCTTGCCATGTTCACCATCCCATTCGAGGTCGAGCGTTGGTCGGCGTATCAAACGGGACTCTACAACGAGCTCGTCATTCCAGAGGTGATCGTAGCGCTCGACGACGAAGGAATGCACGAGCAGGCGGAGCGTCTTCGCGCGCATTGGGAGCGCAAGGTTCGGTCATTCATCGGCGAACGCCCCGACCTGTTTCGTTCGGAGTATGCGTTCGATACGACCGGATTCGAGTCGACCCATGCGTTGGCGAAATACGCTCTCGAACACGCCGATGACTTCGGCCGCGAGCGTCCAGCCAACGAGCGCGCACCCGCGATTTCCGTCGCGACGATGCACCAATTCCTCGACCAGCAGATGCAGGCAAACATTTTTTGCCGCGGGTGGCTCGAGACGGCGTACTATCTCTACGGCAGCGACATCCGCGGATCGGGCGGTAGCTCGTACACGCTCACGTACATGTCGACGATGGGTGGATGGGGCGTGCTGGACTATGCGCTGTACCACGCGGCCGATTTCACGTCGCACCTCCGACTCGGATATGCGTCGTCGCTCAGCGCGTGGGCGTTGCTCAATTCGGGGACGTCCGAATCGAATCATGGCTACTGGTTCCCAGGTATCGAGAATGATGGCGCGGCGGGCGGCGGCTTCGAGCCCGCGCCTTCCGGGAGTACGTGGCTCGAGCAACCGCATCACCGAGGATCGTGGTACTACGCGTGCGAGATCGACCTCGGGTTCTGTGGCGCCCTGCGCTGCGCGCGCACCGTGCTGGCCGACGACCGGCTCTTTGGGCGTATCTGCTACGGCGGCGAGTGGCACACGACCGGCTCGACGATCGACGTGATACCGAAGGACGGCGTGCGCCGTCGTTTTCATGCGCTGCTCAACGGCAAGAAGCTGCACGTGGTCCTCGGATCCGACCGGTTCGTAAACGGAAAGCCGCTGACGCTCAACGAGGCGCTGACGAGCCTGCGGTTCAGCATCGAGAGCGACAACATCGCGCAACACACAACTCGCCTGTCGCTCCGCGCGCCAACGGGCGCGGAGTACTTTGTTCGCTCTTCCGCGCTCGCGACGAGGGTGAGCGCGAAAGCGAACGAAGAGGTAGCTGTCGATCTGTCCGTCAACGGACCATCGACGCCCGTCGAGATCGAAATCGCATACTCATAGGAGTTGTCATGCGGTCATTGGAAAGGCGTGTCGTCGTCGCGCTCGTGATGGTGTCGGCGCGCGGGCACGCGCAACAGGGCTTTACAAACGCGTTCGCACCCGAGGAATTTGCCGCGCGCCGGGCCAAGGTGATGCACTCGATTGGCGACGGCGTGGCGATTCTCCAGGGCACGACCGAGCGTCGCGGCGAGTCGCCCCTCAGGCAGAGCAACCAATTTTTCTATCTCACGGGCGTCACTGAGCCGCGCGCGATGCTCATCGTCGACGGCCGAACACACCGCAGCACGCTGTTCCTCACTCCACGCACACTGGCTCGTGAGCGCGCCATCGGACCCTATCTCGATGTCGGCGACTCCGCGGCGCGCGCAACCGGACTCGATGCCATCGTACCGCGCGATTCGTTCGCCACAACGGTTGCGCGACTTGCCGCGGACAAGCGGAAAGTCTTCACCCTGATCCGACCGGAAGTGCTGGGGAGCGAATCCGCGAGCGACGTGCTCGCGCATGTCCGCGCGACGCAGAATGATCCGTGGGACGGTCGGTCGTCGCGCGAGGAAACATTCATTGGCCATCTGAAGACGGCCGCGCCTTCCTCGGAGATCGTAGACCTCGACCCAGTCCTCGATTCGCTGCGCGCTGTGAAGAGTCCGCGCGAGATCGCCGTCATTCGCGACGCGACGCGCCTTGCGGGACTCGGCATCATGGAAGCGATGCGCGACGCCGAACCGGGCATGTACGAATACGAGCTGGAGGGCGGGGCAGAGTACGTGTACAAGCGCGGAGGCGCGTATGGAGAGTCGTACTTTCCCCTCATCGCCGATGGCGCGAACATGCCGTACACGCACTACCACAAGAATCTGGCGACGCTCAAGGACGGTGACCTCGTCCAGTTCGACTGGGCGCCCGACATCGCGAGCTATACGAGCGACGTCACGCGTGTTTTCCCAGCCAACGGCAAGTTCACGCCGCGCCAGCGCGAGTTCTACACGATCTACCTGCGATTGTACCAGGCGTTGATGACGTCCATCCGCGTGCACGTCACGGCGCGTGAGATCATGGACAGCGCCGCGGTGAAGATGGACAAAATCGTGTCGAGCTTTGCGTTCACCGATCCCAAGATTCGGTCGACGGCCGAGGCGTTCGTGAATCGGTATCGGCCGAATCCCAACGCGCGTGGAGGCGGGTCACTTGGGCACAGCGTGGGCATGGAGGTGCACGACGTCCGCAACCCAACACCAGCGCTCGAGCCGGGCTACGTCTTCACCATCGAGCCTCAGATGACGATGCCGGGCGGCGAGCTCTCGGTGCGCCTCGAGGACATGATTCTCATGACCGATTCGGGATACGAGAATCTTTCTGCGTTCGTTCCCATCGAGATCGCGGACATTGAGCGGTTGATGGCACAGCCTGGACTCGGCGCGCATGCACTCAAGCTGCCGCCAGCTCGATGATACGGATTTTGCAAGTGACGAGAGACCCTGCACATTCTTCGGCTACTTTCATCGGTTGCGTTCGCTATGACTGGTACAGGCATCATCTATTCGAGCACCACCGAGTTGGCGGCCTCGATCCAGGCTCGCGACGTGTCGGCATGCGAGGCGCTCGACGCGCACGTGGCGCAGATCGAAGAGCACAATGCCGCGCTCAACGCCATCGTTACCATGGACATCGAGGGGGCGCGTACACGAGCGCGTGAAGCCGACGATGCGCTCGCGCGTGGCGAGCTCTGGGGACCGTTGCACGGTGTTCCGTTCACACTGAAGGACGCGCATGCAACGGCGGGAATGCGTACGACCACCGGCTTCCCGCCGCTCGATCACCTGCCGCAACGGGATGGAACGATCGCGGCTCGTCTCAAGGCCGCGGGAGGAAACCTCATCGGGAAGACGAACGTCGCCATGCTGTTGTCGGACTATCAGAGCGTCAATCCGATCTTCGGCCGCACGAACAATCCGTGGAATGTAGACCGGACGCCAGGCGGCTCCAGCGGAGGAGCCGCCGCGGCGATCGCCGCGGGCATGACGCCGTTCGACATCGGCACGGACATGGCCGGGTCGATCCGCATCCCGGCGCATTTCTGCGGTGTGTTCGGGCTCAAGCCCACCGAGCATCGCGTTTCGATGGAGGGCGTCGTTCCCGATCCGCAGGGCGGGCCGCGGCCTGTTCGGATCATCTCGTGTTGCGGGCCGATGGCGCGGACGATCGAGGATCTCGAACTGCTGCACCGGATCATCGCCGGTCCCGACGGACACGATACGGACGTGCCGCCAGTGCCGATCGGCCGGATGCCGGAGATTGCGATCGAGAATTTACGAATCGCCTATGCACCCAGTCTCCCCGGAATCCCGATCGCTGCGGAAGTTCGTGCGGCGATCGAGGAGCTTGCGGAGGAGCTCGCGAGTCGCGGTGCGGCGATGACCGAAGCGCCGTTGCCGGACCTCGCGCTCGGGAAGGATATGATGAGTCTTGGTGAGCTGATCGGCATGGTGACGACCGCGTTCCAACCGAGCGGCAAGAAATCTCCAGCGACTGTCGCGCAATATCTCGAGGCGCTCGCTCGTCGCGACAGGTCGATGGTTGCGTGGGATCAGTTCTTCGAGGAATGGGATGTTCTGCTAATGCCACCGTCGATGACGACGGCGTTTCCCCATTGCGAGCCAGGATCGCCATTGCCGGTGGACGACAAGAGCGTGAGTTACTACGCTGTGAGCGCACACACGGCGCTGTTCAACTACTCCGGCCATCCGGCGGTATCGATGCCGTATCGGACCGATCGTACTGGTTTGCCGCTCGGCGTGCAGATCATCGGAAAGCGCTGGGATGAACCACGCCTGCTCGGAATCGCGAAAGCACTGTCGCAACTGACCGGCGAGTTTCGCCGTCCGCCCGGCTACTGAGTGACACGGAGCACTGCCGCGACTATCGTATTATTCCGTGAAACCCTCCGAGACGACGACCGCCAAAGCCATGATCGGAGTACGCATTCTCTCGGGCTCTGAAATCGCGATCGGGCCCGGCAAGGCAGACCTGCTCACAGCCATCGCACGATCACGTCAGGGCCGAGCGCGGGGGGATTGATTACGACAATCGGAAAGTGCCCAGCGTGGAAGTAGAAACACCGCAGGCCGGCACGCTAGGGCGCCAGCGCCTCCCGGAGGAGCATTCGCGCCTTGGCCCAGTCGCGTTCCACGGTCCGCTCCGTGATGCCAAGTGCTTCGGCGATCTCTTCGTTGGTCAACCCGCCGAAGAAGCGGCACTCGACGACGCGAGCCAGACGCGCATCGAGCGCCGCGAGACGATCGAGCGCGTCGTTCACCTGTAGCAACGCGGAGGGCTGATCGTCCATCGCCATCACATCGTCGTCGAGGGTGATGGGCTGATACGCGCCGCCGCGCTTTGTGGTGATGCGCGCTCGCGCGCGATCCGTGAGAATGTGACGCATCGCGACGGCGGCCACCGCCAAAAAGTGCGCCCGATCATTCCAACGGCCGGACGACCGATGCGCGAGCTTGAGGTACGCCTCGTGAACGAGCGCCGTCGTCTGCAGGGTCGCGGCGTCGCCCGCGTGCGCGAGATGCCGATGCGCGATCTCGCGCAGCTCGTCGTAGACCTCGGGGACGATGGCGTCGAGGTCGTCCGACGTCCCGCGTTCGATGCGATCCCCGTCGGGCGGATCCGTCGTCTCAAACTCCATGATCTGACAGCCAGATTGTCGGTTCGCGGTCCAATCGCCCGTTTTCCTTGACAGGAGCAGCACTCGTCGCGCGGTGTGCGCCAAGTTCGTTCGTCTTCGACCGAAGCGCAATGTACGCCACGGCTGATCGTCGTTCGCGATTGAGCGCGGCGGTGGCGCACGCAGACGCATTGGGCGCTCAACACCGTGCTACCGACGGTGCGCGACTCTATTGGCCTGTCGTCGCCGAGCAGCGCCTCGATCCGATCGGAGCTCGGAGCTCGGCTGATCGAACGGTGAGCGTCACGGTTGGTCCGGTGAGCGCCCGGATCGTCGCCCGCCGTGCAGGGATGAACCGGCGACCTGGCCACAAAGTCGTCGAGCCGGTTGGCGATACCGCGAACGCGACGACCCGCGAGAAATAGGGTTTTCCAAAGAACGTTGTGCCGGGCCACTCGATGATCAGCGGGCTCACGGCAAGATCGCCGAGCCCCCGACGGTGTGTCCTTCGGCCCGACGATGTGTTCAGATCAACCCTGGCGACCGGCAACAGAAACTCGGCGCCGTAAAAGCCGCCGAGTAGCTGATGCGTGGTGATGTACGCGACGTGAAATAGGCTCCACCAGGTATCGACCGAGTTGCTGCCCGGAATCACGCCGCCCTTTCGAGCCGAGAAGGCGTCTCGCGTATCGGCCGCGCTGCGTTTTAGAGACCGTCGAGCTTGACTCTGAGGATCGTCCCGAGGCCGACGGGCGGAGGACCGAAGCCGACATTAGAGATGTATAAATCGCCGTCCGGACCGATCGTCATCCCCGTCGGAAAGAACAGGCTGTCGGCGATCGTTATGACGCCGCCCCACGCACTGAATCGGCGAACGCGTCCGGTGCCCGGTGTCGGCCCGCCGGGAGCAGTCGTCGTCTCGAGCACGTAGTACCGTCCCCAACGATCCCAAGCGCTGCCGAGCACCGCGGTCACGCCGTGGAGCACCGTGGCCATCGCGCCGTGAGGCGCGACTGCAATGACCTGCGAGCTTCCCGGCACCACAGGAAACGGATTGAGATTGGCGATGAAGAACACGCCGAGGTGCGTCACCGACGTCGGTACGATGTGTCCAAATGTCGCCGAGATGTCCGCGACACGATGAACGCTACCGTCTAGGTCGACACGGTCCAGGGATCCGTGATTGGCTTCGACGACATAGAGCGCGTCGTCGACGGCGACCATGCTGTACGGAACGCCGTCGGGCTCGAAATCGCCCGGCTCCGGTCGGGCTGTTGGATGCGATTTGTAGAACGCGCTGAGATCGGCGATGCGAGTCACCGACCTATCGCTGTTGATGCGCACGATACCATTGGGCACATCCGCATGTCCATGTGAGCAGCCCGCGCCGTCGACCAGCGCGTACAGATGCGACCGGATGAACTCGAGATCGACGATCCCGTTGACGAAGCCCATCGCATTGACCGACGACGGTAGCCCGTCGACAACCACCGACTTGACGCCCGCCGAATTGATTTTCGTGATTCTCGCGGTGTTTCCGCCGGTGTATGGGCCGACCGGTGCCATGACTTGCGTGCAGGTTCCCGCCGTGCTTGTCGATCCGCCCGCACCGGCTTCGGCGACGTAGAGACTTCGATCGGGCCCGAAGCGAAGCCCGCGCGGATTATTGAGCCCTGTCGCAAACGTCGTGACCGGGAAGAGCTTGCCCCGATCGCTCGGCCGCTGGTCACTGACAGCGGCCGGAGCGCGAATGGGGTCGACCGGACTGGCGTCGCGGTCGCAGGCAACGAGCAGGGTCGCGCTCACAACGAGTAGGACGGGCCAGCCCGGGTGCGCGCGCGTTGTGCGGCGCGACGGGCGACGGTGCGCGAAGGCCGCGGCATTCAGGATGTTCACAGAAGTCTCTCTCCAGGTGAGTGGCACTGCGACGTCAACAAGCGTCCCTGACAGAGAGAACGGGGAATTCGCGCGGCCGCCGACAAACTCGTGTTGCTGTGGCGCGGTCGACCGCACATTGTTCGGAACACTACGCCCCGCGAGCGAGAGTCAATGATCGTGGACGACGATTCCGCCCAGCGTCGAGGCCGTGAGCCTTCGTCGCCACCACTCGAGATGACGCCGGAGCGTTGGAGCGCGCTTGAGCCACTCGTTGACGAAGCGCTGGACTTCGCGCCAGATCAACGTTCCGCGTTCGTCGCGCGAATCGCCGCGCGGGATCGCGGACTCGCCGCGAGCCTCGAGCGACTGCTCGGCCGCCAGGCCGAGGACGACCCGCTGCTGATCCGGGCCGCGGCGGAACGCGCGGGTTTGTTAGCCGGTGAATCCAGTCGAGCAGGACCCGAGATCAGGGCGCAGCTTCAGGAATCGCTAAAGGGATCATACGTCATCGAAGAGGAGTTGGGCCGCGGTGGCATGTCGCGGGTGTTCCTCGCGGTCGAGTTGAGCCTGGGGCGCAGGGTCGTCATCAAGATCCTCGCGCCGGAGTTGGCGGAGGGGTTGAGCGCCGAGCGCTTCGAGCGTGAGATCACGCTGCTCGCGTCGCTGCAGCAGGCGAACATCGTACCTCTCCTCGCGACGGGCCGCACGACGCGCTTTCCGTACTATACGATGCCGTTCATCGAGGGGCGCTCCCTGCGCGAGCGCCTTGCGCGTGAGGGTCCGCTCGCCATCGCCGACGGCGTGAGCGTGCTTCGCGACATCGCGCGCGCGCTGGCATATGCGCACGAGCGGGGCATCATGCACCGCGACATCAAACCCGCGAACGTTCTTCTGTCGGGGCATACGGCTGTCGTGATTGACTTCGGCATCGCCAAGGCGATCGCGGCAGCGACCGCCGGTGATCCCAAGCGATTGACGCGGACGGGAATGGTCATCGGCACGCCGATGTACATGGCGCCCGAGCAGACGGAGGGCCGTCCATCGATGGATCATCGAGCGGACATCTATGCGTTTGGATGCGTGGCGTTCGAGGTGTTTGCGGGAGTGCCGCCCTTTCACGGATATGCGCCGCCGCAAATCGTCGCGTCGCACTTATCAGAGCGTCCTCGACCGCTGTCGGACGTTCGGAATGATGCTCCCGCCGCGATCGGCGCACTCGTCGCGCGGTGCCTGGAGAAAGATCCGAAACGCCGGCCGCAGAGCGCCCTGGAATTGTTGGCGGCGCTCGACGACGTGCGCGGTGCGGCACGCTCTGCTCGACCGCGAAATGCGTTCGTGACGAGAATTGTACGGCTTGGTAGCGATGTCCGGCGGTGGCGGCCGTGGTGAACGCCCAGTCCGGTTCCCCGGTGTGAACTCAGGGTGCCCACGAGTCCCGGACGGGCCCCGGGTGATCTCGCGGCACTCCGTATGCTGAGGTCAACCGTCTCCTGATCGCGCATCCGAGATACTTGTCGGCGACGATGTCCGATCGTACGGAGGAATGCCGTCTACTCTTGTTCTCGCGCTCGAGTCCCATTCACCACCACTCCAGGAGCCTGACATGATTACCCGTTTGCGGTCGCTCATTGTCGCCGCATCATTTGCCGCTTTGGCGCCGCTCGCGCTCGCCGCGCAGGACGCGCCGAAACCGATGATGATGGCCGGCGTGAAGGTTCAAACGACGAGCCTCGGACCGACGCTCGTCGACTCGAAGGGAATGACCCTGTACACGTGGGGCAACGACTCAATTCCCGGCAAGTCCGCATGCACCGGACAGTGCGCCACGAATTGGCCGCCGCTGGTCGCGGCCGCAGATGGGGCGGCCATGGGCGATTGGTCGATCGTCGCGCGCGATGACGGCACCAAGCAGTGGGCGTATAAGGGCAAACCGCTCTACACGTATCGCACCGATGCCAAGGAGGGGGACGTGAGCGGCAATGGTCGCGGGAAGTGGGCGGCGGCCAAGCCGTAACGACGCATTGAAGGAGTCGCAACGACAGCGCCTATCGAACGCTGTTCGATAGGGACGAGGCGCCAGACAGGTGCGTGGAATCCACGCCGCCTGCTGGCGCCTCAGCTTTTTGCAATCGCGTCCGCTCGGTCGCGTCCGAACCGATCCCTTGTGCCTTTCAACGGTGATTCATATGATGACATTAGGAGTTGAGGCGGCGCGTTCCAAAATCATCCAATATGCGAATCGATCGTCGGCTACCTGCTCGAGCTCTTCGTCCGACCCCGCGAGCGTGGAGCGTAGTACTGTTTTCGCTCGCAATGTTCGGTCGGCCCGCGGCGGCACAAGAACGCCCGTCGCAATCCGCACAGCTTGAACCCAAGAACTGGACCGCCGCCGAGGATCATCGCCAGATGATGGAGCAACTCGGCATCCGCGCACTGCGTCCAGGACCGAGCGGCAACGAGCAGGATTCCAATCACGCGAACTACGAAGAGTCCAAAGCGAATCCATTCCCGCGGCTCCCCGACGTTCTCACACTGAAAAACGGCCGCAAGGTGACGACGCGTCAACTATGGACGCAGCGTCGCGCGGAGATCGTCGAAGACTTCGATCGCGAGGTGTTCGGACGCGTTCCGAAGAATGCGCCGAAAGTGACATGGACCGTTACGGCGACCGATACGGGCACCGTCGCCGGTCGTCGCGTCATCGGGAAGCAGCTCAGTGGCCACGTCGACAACGCAGCGTATCCGCTCATCAGCGTCGATATTCCGTTGACGCTCGTGCTTCCGGCCGACGGGAAGGGCGCCGTGCCCGTCATGATCATGTTCAGAGGCGAAAATCTCGCGCAGGCGGTTGGACGTCCAGCGCCTCCGCCGCCCGCCGGCGGACGCGGTGGATTCTCGTTTCCGCCGCCATCGCCAGGCAGTGATGCGCCCGCGACCGACCAGCTCATCGTCGACGGGTGGGGTTTCGCGTTCTTGAATCCCGGAAGTATTCAGGCCGACAACGGCGCAGGGCTGACGAAGGGAATCATCGGATTGGTGAACAAGGGCCAGCCGAGGAAGCCGGAAGACTGGGGAGCGCTGCGTGCCTGGGGCTGGGGCGCGTCGCGCGCGCTCGACTACCTGGAGTCGGACCGCGCCGTGAACGCCAAACGCGTCGGCATCGAAGGGGTGTCGCGTTACGGGAAGGCGGCGCTGGTGACCATGGCGTTCGATGAACGGTTCGCACTCGCACTCATCGGATCATCGGGGGAGGGAGGCGCCAAGTTGCATCGTCGCAACTGGGGGGAAGCAGTAGAGAGCCTCACGGGCTCCGGTGAATACCATTGGATGGCCGGCAATTTTCTGAAGTACGGCGCGTCCGAGTCGACGTTTGGCAGCAAGAACGCCGGCGACCTTCCCGTGGACGCGCACGAGTTGCTCGCCCTCTGCGCGCCGCGGTTGACGTTCATCAGCTACGGTGTTCCTGAAAAGGGCGACGCAAAGTGGCTCGATCATCAGGGCAGCTTCATGGCCGCCGTCGCAGCGCAGCCGGTCTTCCGCCTGCTCGGCGCCAAGGACCTCGGTGTCTCCGACGACTATACCAAGGAGAAGATGCCACCCGTGAACGTCGATCTCCTCGACGGACAATTGGCGTGGCGTCAGCACGACGGCGGCCACACCGACGCGCCGAACTGGAAGCATGTCCTCTCGTGGGCGGACTACTTCTTCAAGCGTCGATACACGCCGGCGCAGCCGGTTCAGCAAACAACAGCACCCGCGAGTGCTGTTGCGCCGAGCGGCGCCGCGGCGCGGGGGGCGGCTGATCGCGCAGTCCAGCGCACCGACGCGAACTCGAGGCTGGCGCATGAGCAACTGCTGGCAAAGCGCACGCAGGGGAAGATCGACATCTACTTCGAGGGCAACTCGATTGCGCGCCGCTGGGGCGCGACGGACTATCCGGACTTCCTCGCGAATTGGAAGGCAAATTTTTTCGGGTGGAACGCCGCCGACTTCGGGTGGGGCGGGGACCGCATCGAGAACATGCTGTGGCGCCTCGAGAACGGTGAGCTCGACGGAGTGAATCCAACGATCATCGTGATCGACGCCGGCACCAACAACGTGGGCACGCAGCCGGGAGGCGACGAGAAAGTTGCCGACATCACGCGTGGGTTGCGCGCGCTTCTCGATCTGTGCCGCGCCAAGGCCCCGAACGCGACCATTATTCTCACCGCGATCTTCCCACGCAACGACAACATGGCCGTCGTGCCGGAGATCGATCGCATCAATGAAAACCTGTCGCACTTCGCCGACGGAGCGCGGGTTCGCTACATCAACATCAACGACAAGTTGGCCGACAAGAACGGCAAGCTGTTCGATGGGATGACCGTCGACAACCTGCATCCCACGGTCCGCGGCTATCAGATTTGGGCGGACGCGCTCACGCCGATTTTTGCCGAAATCCTCGGTCCGCCCGCCGCCACTGATCAGGCCCCTCCGCCGACGGGCGATCCCAGCGCGCGGCGTCCGTAGACGCCCGCTACTGCACGGTGCGCGACCCAGGACTGCGCGCGCTGGCAGATGAGAAGTCGGACGCGTATTCTACGCCCGGTCCGACAGCGCGGAGTCGTCAGCCATGAGTGAGCGCACGAGAGAATTGCCGTGGGCGAGTGTGTCGTCCGATCTCCGGTTTGGCTGGCGCCGTCTCGTTCGTCATCCGTTCGTCGCGATCGTCGCCATGGCCTCGATCGCCGTGTCGACGGCTGCCGTTGGGGCGATGTTTAGCGTACTCTCATCGACCGATTGGCGACAGTTGCCGTACGCCTCCGCTGAGCGGCTGAGTACGATCTATACGCGCCACGATGCCGCGAGCTCGGACCCCAGGTCCGACGGTCCGGGGTTGAGCGCAGCCGTGTTCGCCGAGTATCGGCGGCGGGCGCGATCGTTCGAGCGTCTCGAGGCGGTAGCGGTCGTGACCAAGCTCGCTGATGAGCCAGACGCGACGCCGGAGCTAACGGCGGGCCATGCGGCGACGCCTGGCTTTCTCTCTCTGCTTGGCGTGCATCCGATCATGGGACGTTGGTTCGTCGACAGCGATACGGCGAGCGGCGCCGCGCATGTCGCCGTTCTGTCGTATGCATACTGGCAGTCCAGGTTCGGCGGTGATCCGGCGGCTATCGGGAAGTCCGTCGTGTTGGTCGATCGCTTTCCGCCGAACGTTCCGCCCAATCGCTATGAGATAATCGGCGTGCTGCCGCGTTCGTTCGAATGGGACGCGACGAGCACCTTCTGGCTTCCGATCAGCGCGTCCGAACCGCAGTCGACCACGTCGGTCGGCGCTGTTGGGCCGCTCCGGTCGGGCGTGTCGATCGCGGCGGCCAACGCTGAGCTCATGGCGGTGGCGGGCGACGTCGGCGATCTGCTCGAGCAAATGCGTCCGCCGGGCGATCGTTTGCTTGGCGGCAAGCTGGAGGTTCACGCGACGCTCCTCCGCGACTATCTGCACGATCGCGTTGGGGGCCAAACAGCACGGGTTGCATTGTTTGTCTTGACGATGGCCATTCTGGTCTTAGCGATCGCGAACCTCGTGTTCTTGAACGTGCTCAGTACGGAAGCGCGGCGCGGCGAGCTCGCCGTGCGACGCGCGCTCGGCGCCGCGCTGCGCCGGTTGGTTCGTCAGACGGTGGTGGAGGCAGCGCTCGTCGCTGTTCCTGGCGCGCTCGCAGGCGTCATGCTGTGCGGGCCTCTCGTCCGAGTGGCAGCAGACCGGCTTCACGTTGCCGAGTTGGGAGTCGTGCCGACGCTTGATGCGGCAACGGTAGGTGCGATGGGCGTCGTGGCGCTCGTCATCACGATGGCGCTTGGCGTCGTGCCGGCCATCGCGGTGGTGCGTCGTGACGTCGCGAACGGCATGCTCGGACGAGGAAACGGCGGTTCACTGAGGAAGGTGATCGCTCCGCAGCGCGTCATTGTTGTCGTTGAAAGCGCAATCGCGGTCGTTGTGTTGACTGCGGCGGGCCTCGTGGTCAAGGAGCTGGCGCGGCTCGAGTTTCAAGAAGTCGGATACAAACCGGCCAACGTTGTTCTACTCAGTGCTCCCCTCCGCCGGCCGCGACCGGCGGCTGAAATGCGGTCATTCGGTGCGGAGGCGATGGCGAGAGTGGCCGCGATTCCTGGTGTGACAGGCACGGCAATCCTCGCGACGGACTTCTCGGTGCATCTGCGCGGTGACGCGATGTCCGACCGCCTTCCGCCGACGGTGCCGCGCGCGGTCGTGGGCATCACGCCCGACCTCTTCAACGTGCTTGGCGTCTCCGTCGCCAAGGGGCGGGCATTCACAAACTCTGACAATGCATCGCGCCCTGCTGTCGTCATTCTCAGCGCAGAAGCGGCCCGCCGACTCTTCCCGGGCGCGGATCCGATCGGCCGCACACTGGCGCTGACTGGCATGGGGCCGGCGGAGGCAGACGTGTGGACCACGATCGTGGGTGTCGTCGGCGACGCGCGTGTGCGAGAAGATCCGACGAGTCCAAAGCAAGCAGTAGTATATCGTCCATTTGCCCAGGCGCGTCCGTTCATGGTGCAAGTCGTCGCGCGAGTCGCGGCAAAGAGCGACGCGACGTATCCAACGTTGCGCGCCGCGGTGGCGCCGTTGACCAGCGGTCCGCCCGGCAATTGGACGGTGACGTTTCTCCAGGAGGAGGTTGGCAAGTATCTGGTGACGCCGCGCTTCACGGCGATGTCGCTGAGCTCGATGGCGGCCATTGCTCTTGCGCTCGCCGTCATCGGCATCTTCGGCGTCACGGCGACGAGCGTCTCGTTGCGAACGCGAGAGATCGCAATTCGCGTCGCTCTTGGCGCGAAATCCGAGCGCATCGTTTTGTCGATTGTTCGCGAAGCTGCGCTCCCGGTGGTGTTGGGGTTGGCGGTTGGGTTGTGGGCCAGCGCCGGCATGAGCCGACTCACGAAAGCGCTGCTGCATGGGAGCAGCCCGTTCGACGCATCGATCTATGTCACGGCGTCGATCGTGCTACTCGGGACGGCATTTGTCGCGTCGCTGCTGCCGGCGCGTCGCGCGCTGAGGATCGACCCGGCCCGCGCCCTTCGCTTCGAATAGCGAACTGGGTGGCGGGTTCACCCGCGCCATCCCGATTTCTAGATCAGAGGCGCGAACAGGTGCAGGTGAGTGGGCGCCGCCGAGGCCGTTCATCGTGTCCCGGGCACGCTGTTGTTCGTGCGCAGTGTCACAGATGATCCCCGTCTTCATTCCATGGGCGTCGAACCCGCGCAACCCGCGAAGCCGCGCATCGCGCGCGATGTGCCAGTTGTCCCTCTGAACCGCATCATATGCTGACGCTGCAGACAAACGGCTTGCGCACGCCGGCGTGGGGGGACACCAGGATAGTTCTGGGCGGAACGGACATCGGAAGCCCGATTCCGGCACCATACCGGAACGACGCTGCCGACGTCCTGCATGGCTCCCCTCGCGGGTCATTCCGAACGTTCATCGAGCAAAACGTCGTCTGTCCCACGCTCATTGGACGCGACGGCGCGTTATCCACCGCATCTCATGTGCTCGATCGCGCGCTCACCGGACAGGGCGGAACCCTGCTCGTGTCCGGCGACGCGGGCATCGGGAAATCGCGCCTCGTCCGCGCGACCGTCGACCGCGCACGCTCGCTCGGATTTGTCACGCTCCAGGGCACGTGCTTCGAGGCCGATCACGCCTACCCCTACGCGCCGCTGCTCGATCTCGTGCGCGGACTCTCGACAACGGCATCGCCGGCACTCGCCGCACACTACTTCGCACCCGCTGCCGCCGAACTGGTCACGCTCTTTCCCGAGCTCCACTCGATCTTTCCGGATGTGCGGCCTCGCCAGGCGCTCGATCCTGACGACGACCGCCGGCGTCTCTTCCATTCGTTCGATCAGGCGATGCACGGACTGGGCAGCGTGCAACCACTCCTGCTCGTCATCGAGGACGTGCACTGGAGCGACGACGCCACGCTCGACCTCGTGATGCATCTCGCCCGGCGCATCGGCTCACAGTCCATCGCGGTCGTGCTGACTTTTCGGAGCGACGAGATCGGATTGCGGCTCGCCGGGCTGCTCGCCGATCTCGATCGCGCCCGCTGCGCGTTGGACCTGGTACTTCGCCCACTCGGTGTGGCGGACGTGTCGGCGATGCTGCACGCCATCTTCGGTCCCGATGCGGCGTTGGGCCCATCGTTTGTGAACGGTCTTCACGGGCTCACCGAAGGAAATCCATTCTTTGTGGAGGAGGTGCTGAAGGCGCTCCTTGTCGCCGGAGACCTCGTCAATACCGACGCCGGCTGGCGCGCTCGTCCCCTCAAACACGTTCGTGTTCCGCGCACAGCCACCGAGGCGGTTGGACGACGACTGGCCGGATTGAGCGCGGATGCGCGCGCCATTGCGTCCGTCGCCGCGGTGGCTGGCCGCCGGTTCGACTTCGCGCTGCTCCAAGCACTCACCCATCACGACGAGGCCGTGCTGCTCGCGTTGGTGAAGGAATTGGTCGACGCGCAGCTCGTCGCCGAAGAATCGGCCGATCGCTTTGCGTTTCGGCATGCGCTCACCCGCGAGACCATCCGGGCCCAACTGCTCGCGCGAGAGCGCGTCGCTCTGCATCGCGCAATCGCGACGGCGCTCGAGCAGCAGCCCGCGGACCACGCGCGCGACGCGGACGATGCACTCGCCTATCACTGGCTCGAGGCCGGCGCATGGGACGCGGCGTGCCGCTACGCACTTCGCGCGGCGGACCATGCGCTGACGCTGCGCGCGCCGCGCGAAGCACTGCAACAGTTCGAGCGCGCGATCGCGGCCACGGCAATGTCGGGCCGGCGCGCTGATTCGTCGCTGCTCGTCGCGCGCGGGCGTACCCATGAGACGCTCGGCGCGTTTCAGCAGGCCAACGACGACTTTCTCGCGGCGCGAGATGCCGCGCGAGATGCGGCCGACACCCGGGCAGAGTGGATTGCGCTGCACGCGCTTGGCATGCTCTGGGCCGCGCGCGACTACGAGCGCGCCGGCCGCTGCCGTCACGAGGCGTTGGAGGTCGCGCGCGCGATCGGCGACCCAGCGCTCATCGCCGGCAGCTTGAACGGCATTGGAAACTGGTACGTCAACCGGGAACAGCCGCTCTCAGGAATTCCCTATCACGACGAGGCGCTCGCGATCTTTGAACGCGCAGGAGATCAGCGCGGCGTTGCCGAAACGGTCGACCTCCTGGCGGTCGCGCATCACATCGCTGGTACGCAGGACGCCGCGGTGCCACTCTACGAGCGCTCGGTTGCCCTATTCACTGAGCTCGACGACAAACGAGGATTGGCGAACGCGCTTTCCGTTCTCGTTCTTTGCACGGCCAGCCATCATGCGTCGGCCAGTCCGCCGGTGGCAAGCGTCCACGCGCTCGACGTGCGCAAGAATGAGCGCGCCGTCCGCCTCGCGTCAGAGATCGGGTGGCGCGCCGGCGAGTCGTTCGCGCGCTTCGCGTTGGCTGATCATCTGTGCTGGCGCGGCGAATACAACCGCGCCATCCGCCTCGCTCGCGAATCGCTCGCCATCGCGCAGGAAATCGAACACATGCAATGGGAGTGCGGGGCTCGTCGCACGCTCGGCCTGATCGCGCTTCATTTGTGTGATCCGGCGGCCGCGCACGCGGGGCTTCAAACAGCGTACGACATTGCGCATCGAATCGCATCGCACACGTGGATTCGGTGGACCGGCGCACCGTTGGCAATCGCGCTCGCTGGCGACGGACAGCACGAGCGGGCCGCTGCGGTGCTCGATGAGGTGGACCGCATCGTGTCCCCCCAGGTGCCCAACGATGCTCTCCCTGGCAACATCCGACGGACGCTCGGTCACCGGTACCTCGCGAACGCGCGCGCGGAAGTGGCATTGGCCGCAGGCGCGCCCGCTGATGTGTTCACGGCAATCGATGCGCGCGATGTAGCCGGGACTGCGCGTGCATGGATCCTTTATGGGCAGGCGTACACGGCACTTGGCCGGTGGACCGAGGCCGCTGCAGCATTTGACGCTGCGCGCGCTGATGCAATGAAGCAGGAGGCGCGCCCGCTGCTTTGGCGCATCGAAGCCAGGCAGGGTGCGGCGTATCTTGGTGAGCGTCGGCGTCTCGACGCACGTCGATCGTTCGATGTCGCCCGATCGCTCGCCGCCGAGCTCACCTCCGAGCTCACCTCCGAGCTCGACGAACCAGCGGTCGTCGCGGCATTCCAGGCCGGCGTTGATCGCCTGGCGCCGCCGCCCTCGCAACGCACACCGGCCCAGCAGGCAAAACACGTGTGCGGCGGACTCACACGCCGCGAGCGCGATGCCGCGGCACTTATCGCGCAGGGAAAGACCAATCGCGCCATCGCCCGTTCGCTTGGCATCGGCGAGCGTACCGTCGAAGGCTATGTGGCCGCGGCGCTGAGCAAGCTCGGTTTCTCTTCGCGTTCACAGATCGCAGTGTGGGCCGCGAGGGAGAAGCTCACGCCGCCGAGTCCGTCACCGCGTTGAGAGACGCGCCGATCACCGTACCCGAATTGAATATCCCCGTAGTTGCCACGGACCCGCGCTGTGTCGTCGTCGATAGACTGTCGCCATCCTAGACCACCGGCACAAACCGGGCGGTTGTTTGCGCCCACAGATTGGAGATTCTTAACATGCGGTTCGTAGCTTCAGCGGTATTTGTGCTCGCCCTCGCGTCCGCGACGGTGTGCTCGCACTCTCCCACGGCGAATGACACCAACACGGAGCCCGAGCTGAATTGGGGCCCAGCGCCGGCAATTTTTCCAGCTGGTGCCCAGATGGCGGTGCTGCAGGGCGATCCGTCGAGTACCGCATTGTTCACCGTGCGCCTCAGACTTCCGGACGGGTACAAGATTCCACCGCACACGCATCCCACCGACGAGAACGTCACGGTAGTGAGCGGCACATTCCGCGTTGGCATGGGTGCCAAATTTGACCTCACGAGCGCCGCGTCGCTCGGCGCAGGCGGTTTTGTCGTGGCGCCGGCCAACGGGGCACACTTTGCCGCTGCGCAGGGACCGACCATCGTGCAGGTACACGCCATGGGGCCGTTCGCGATGACATATGTCAATCCCGCGGATACGCCGGCCGGCGCGAAATAGCCAGCGGCATCATTGGAGGGACGCATCGCTCGGCGATGCGTCCCTCCGATCGCCGATCTCTGGTCGGAGATGTCGCGCCGGCGAGCCCAGCACTTGGTCCCTCGTCCATCGGCCGCAACCCAATGAATGACCGCAGAAAAGCGGTTATCTATTGTGGTATACGCGGTTCACATTGACCGGTGGAGGCTCCATGGGAACGAGACAGAACGACGGCGACTCAAGTCGGACGGACGATATCGAGCGAGTGATGCGGGAGACGAGTGCGCGACTTCGTGCCCTGGGCATGTTCCTCGATGGACGGGAGAGTCCGGAGGATCTTGTCTCGGTCGAGGAAGCCGTCGAGCGCTTTGAAGAAGCCGTGCAGCGACGCGGCGGCGACCTCATGGTCGACGAAGGACAGCGCGGCGCGGCGTCGCAGCCTGACGACCCGCACTTCGCCCTTCCGGTGCGGCGCGGGAACGAAACAATCGCGGCGTTTCTTGAACGCCTCGCGCGCGCGTCCGACGACCTCCGGCATCATCGCGCGCGCGAGTAGTCGCGGCATGCCCCGCCGTGAGGTTACGGCCGAATGGGCGCGGCGTGCTCCGCCAACAAGCCTGGCGTCGGTATGGTGTGCAACACCGTCGGCGACGCCGGGTCCACCCATCGAATCGACGCCGCCTGACCCGTAAACGTGGTGAACACCACGCGGCCGTCGGCGAGCCAGGAGGGTTGACCGCTCGAGCCCGTGCCGCTCGTAAGCTGCGTTGCGGTCGACGTGCGAAGGTCGCGTACCCACAGCTCCGTAATCCCCGCGTTGCTCGCTGCGTACACGATGCGGAATCCGTCGAAGCTCCATGAGGGTTCGACTTCGACCGTATTCGTTCCCGAACCCGACATGAGAACGGGACTCGCGTGAGCCGCCGCCGTTGCCGTGAACAACCCGGCGCCTCCCGTGGGCGTGGCCGTCGCCGTCAGCGCGATCTTGTCAGAGGCCGGCGCCCACGCAGGCGTCGCCTCGACCGTGCTCGTGGCGCCGAACGCGGCGTCGGATAGGGCCGTTGTCGCCGAGAGCGGCGTGGTCGCTGACAGATCGATCGCGCCCAGCCAGACTTTCGGAAAGCCGCTCACGTTGCTCGTGAACGCGACGTGTCGTCCATCCGCGGAAAGCGCCGCTTGTCCTTCGTTGCTCGGGGTGATCGTCAGTCGGCGTTCGTCCCCTCCATCGACCGTCGTCGCGTACAGCTCGGAGTTGCCATCGCGAAAGCTGTTGAACACCACGATGCTGCCGGTGGCGGTTGGATGGACGTCGTCGGCAATGTTGGTGGTCAACCGCTTGAGGTCCGCGCCATCGAGGGCGACGCGGTAAATGTCTCGGTTGCCGGCGCTCAGACCGTCGAACACGATTGCCGGAGGAACCGCGACGTTGACGACGATTGACGCGGTTGTGCCATCAGAGGTTGCTCCCGAGATGGTGAGCGCGCCGGCGCGGGTGAGCGATATGTCGCCGTTTCCGAGCACCGTGGCGCCGTCGGCCGGCATGACCGCAATGCTTCTCGCAGTCGCGGTTGTGTCCTCGCCGGCGCGGCGCACGCCAACGTGAATGGTCATCCCTCGCTCCGTACGCCCCGTGATCACGAGCGAGACCGTCCGAGGTGCGATGGCACCATCTCCTGCGCCGCAGGCCAGTGTCGCGAGCGCCGCAAGTGTTGCCACTGCTGCCACTGTTGCCGGAATTGCGCGGTTCATCGCCAGCCCGTATGACGAGCTCTAGCGTGAGCGACCGCACCGTCAATGCGAGATCCCATAATGCCAAGGACGCTAGCAACGATGCGCGATGCAGGCAACCGTTGTTCATCGAGGTAACCGGTCACCGATCAATTATTAATGTTTTCTCAGAATTGCATTTGTTTTTGCTTCTGTACATGTCGTCAAACTTTCTGCATCTTGGCGCTTCGTCAAACTCCATGCACGTGTTGTAACTCCATCGACGCGGTCGCGGCGCTGCGACCAGAGGATGGTGAGCGCGACACGACTTCGCTATCCCCGCGGTGACTGCTTGCGCCACAATCGAATCGCCACGCTCGTTCGACGCGTTGAGGGACGGAACCCGCCCGCATTCCTCGCTCGGCACTGGAGGACGAAACGCGAGCTCCGCCGACTCCTCATCGCCGCGGTCGCGCTCGGTTGTGGCGAGACGCCCAACGCTCCCAATCACATCGGACCGATCGATCCAACGCAGGTCGTCGCGCGCGTCAGTTGCTCGGGTGATACACGATCGCGACAGATCAGCTGCACGTCGAGCGAAACAGGCAGCGTGGCGACATCGCAGTCGCGACAGGGCCAGAGCGCAGCGGTCGCCGATCTCATCGTCGGCGGTCAGAACGTCTTCGTCACGCTGACGTCGAGCAACGTTACCTACACCGGTGACGTCTTCTCATTCAATGCCACCGTTACGAATCTCATCCCGCAGTCGCTCGGAACCACGAACGGCACGACGGTCGATCCCACGGGCGTGCGTGTGTTCTTTCAGGATGCGCCCGTCGCGACCGGCGGTGCGGGTACGATCGACTTCGTGAACCCGGTGGGCGGCGGGTCGCTCGTGGATGGCTTCGCGACGTTTACCGCAACCAATCAGGCATACTACCAGTACAATCAGATCATCGCGCCGACGTTGACGTCGGGGTCGAAGAACTGGCGCATCCACATCCCCGCATCCGTCACGTCGTTTGCGTTCAGTGTGTACGTGAGCGCGCCGGTGCGATTCCCCACTGGATGGATCGATGTCGCCCCTACAACCGCATCGCTCAAGTCCCCGGCAACACAGCCGCTGACCGCGACCGTGCGCGACGAGGTTGGACGCACCATCGCTGGACAGACGGTGACGTGGGCGACGAACAACGCCGCAGTCGCGACGGTTGATCCGAGCACCGGCGTCGTGACTGCCGTCGCGGATGGTGCCGCGACGATCACGGCGACGTCCACGACGCGCACCGGCACGGCGGCGATTACCGTGAGCACCACGGCCGCTGCCACGACCACCATTGCGGGCGCGCCAAGCAGTCTCCAGGTCGGCAGCGCGTCGACAATTACGGTTCAGGCGAAGAATGCCGCCGGCGTCAACATGACGATGGGCGGCGATGTCGTGGTGCTCAACGCCAGCGCGGGCACGCTCGGCGCCGTCACCGATAACAACAACGGCACGTATACCGCGACCCTCAACAGCACGCTCGCGACGACCATCTCTATTACAGGCACGATCAATGGCTCGGTGATCGGGCATCCCGGTTCGGTGATCTTCACCGCGGGCGCCGTGAATTCGATCGCGATCAACGCGGGCGACGCGCAGACCGCCAATAGCGGCGTGCCGGTAGCAACGGCGCCGAGTGCAATCGTGAAAGACGCGTCGAACAATCCAATTCAAGGGGTGACGGTCACGTTCAGCGTGACCGGCGGCGGCGGCAGCGCCACTGTGACCTCAGCGACGACGAACGCCAGCGGGATCGCGACGGTCGGAAGTTGGACGTTAGGCGCGGGGGGTGTGGGCTGCGCCGCGAGCTCGATCGGATCGTGCTCACGCAATGCACTGCACGCGGTCGCGACCGGCGGGCCCAACCCGGCGGTGGATTTCAAGGCGTACATCCCACCCATCGTTCCGACGGCGACGTTTCAGGCCGTGGGCAATGCGACGCTGCCCGTTGCGGTGGGGAATGGCGTTCTGCTCAGCGCCATCAGCATCAATGGCAACGGCGTGAACGGAACCGGCGCGACGTTAACGGTCACCACGCCGTCGCCTGCGGGATCGAGCGGAGGAACGGCCACGATCGCCGCCAACGGAGGGTTTAGCTATCTCTCATCACCAACGTTTGTGAGCGTTGGTGCGGCGACGGAGAGCTTCACCTTCACCGTCTCCGACGCGATCGCGGCCACCACGACCAACGCCGCGTTGCAGGTGAATGTGCCGGAGCATGTGTGGTACGTGCAGCCTGGCTATGGCGGCACCTCCACCGGTTCCGATGTGCAGCCGTTCAAGGACTTCAGCGCGACGGCCGGCCAGGGAGTACAGGTGGCCGCTGGGGCGAGCGACACGATTCTCGTGCTCTCGGGCGCAGGGGTCGCCGCGGGCGGCACGCTCAAGAATTCACAGTTCGTGTTTGGGCAGGGCGCGAGCGCGTCCAAGACCTTTACGACCGGCTCCGCGGGCACCTATCGCAACGGCGCCACAAGCATCACGCTGCTGACTCCGGCTTCGACGCCGTCGATCGGCGCGCTCGCGTTGGCCTCGACCAATGCACTGCGTGGCGTGACGCTCACCGGCACCGGCGGAACCTCGGCGCTCACGGGCACTGGATTCGGCACGCTCACCGTGAGCGAGACGTTCGTCACGACGGCGACCCAGGCGCTCAATCTTACTACCGGTACGTTGAGTGGAAGCTTTCTGTCGATCACGTCCGCGGGCGGAACGAACAACGTGCTGTTGAGCGGCGTCTCGACGAGCGGAACCTTCGCGCTCGGCTCGGGCGCCCTGCTCGGCGCGACGGGCGACGCATTCAAGGTGAGTGGCGGCGCCGGCGTGTTCACCTATTCGGGAACGATTGCGAATACCGCGACGCTCGCCGTGAACATCTCGAGCGCGACGGGTGGTTCGGTCGCTCTCAGCGGCAACATCAATACGACGGCGAGTCCGGGCGCCGGTATTGCGATTCTCACGAACACCGGCGGCACGTTCACGCTGAGCGGCGCACAGATCGGAATCTCGAGCGGCGCGGCGACCGGCGTGGCGGTGACCGGCAACAGCGCGGCCGCAACAGTGAACTTTGCGCCCACTGCGATGCAGATCACGACGACGAGTGGAACGGGGTTGCTTGCATCGGGCGCCGGCTCACTGTCGATCGCCGGGACCAATTCTATTAACGCGGCAACGGGCCAGGCGGTGAGTCTCAGCGGCGTGACGGTGAACGCACCGGGCATCGCCTTCGGGACGACCACGTCGGGAGGCGGCACGAACAATGTTTCGCTCGCGAGTGTGGCAGGCTCCGGCTCGATCTCGCTCGGCAACGGCGCACTCTCCGGCGCGTCGGGAACGGCGTTCGCCATCAGCGGCACGAACGTCAACCCGGTGTCGTACGCTGGTACGATTACCAAGACGAGTGCCGGTCAGCTCGTCACGATCACTGCCCACAGCACGGGTGCGATCGACTTCTCCAACAGTCTTTCGTGCACGTCATCGTGCGGCAGCGCGTCGGGTGCGATCGCTGTCACGAGCAATACGAGCGGCACCATTCAGTTCACGGGCGGCACGAAGACGATCACCACGGCCGGCGGCGGTAGCGTTGGTGTGAACCTTTCGTCCAACGGAGGCGCGATCGTCAACTTCGCCAACGGCGGCCTGGCGATCTCCACGACCTCCGGCAGCGGCATGAGCGCGACCACCAGCGGGAACGTGTCAGTGTCGGGCGCGAACAACACCATCTCGAGCTCGACCGGGACGGCGTTGACGGTGAGTAGTGTGACGATCACCGCGACCGGGTTGACCTTCAAGAGCATTTCGGCCAACGGCGGCGCCAACGGAATTGTTCTCTCGTCCACGGGCGTCTCGGGCGGCCTGACCGTCACCGGCGACGGAGTGAGCAATGGCTCGGGCGGCACAATACAAAATGCCGCGGGCGCCGACTTCGCGACGGCGGGCAACGGGGTCTATCTCAGCAGCACGCGCAATGTCAGTCTGAGCTGGATGGCACTGAGCAACCACGCTAACAGCGGTATCTTCGGCACGGCAGTGCGCAACGTGTTCATCGATCACGTGCGTATCACGGGCACCATCGGAAACAAGCCTGCCGCCGGTGCACCTCGCGAATCACCCATCCACTTCGAGGATGTGGGCGGCCCGGTGAAGGTGCAGAACTCGCGGCTCGACGGCAGCGCCCACGACGGCTTCTTGCTGGATAATACGACCGGCACGGCGCCGACCGTCGACTCGCTCGTGCTGGTGAACGACACGGTGAGCACGATGCAGGGAAGCCTGGCCGACGTCTACGCCAACACCGGGTTGCAAGTGATCATGGCCGACGGGACGGCGGACATTCGTATGCGCAACAACTCGGTGACCTTCTGGTGGGGAAATGCCATCCACGTTCTCGTCAGCGGAACGGCCACGGCCACGGCGAGAATCACTGGGAACATCGCGAACCAAACGAGCGGCGCGTTGGCCGGCGCCGGCGGCATCTGGGTGAGTGGCGGCAACCTGGCATACAATATCTCCAATAACAGTGTGCAAGGTACCAACGGTACGGCCATCAGTGCCGACAAGGGTGCGTTCCCGGCGAACATGAACGGCACGATTGACAACAACACGGTCGGCACGTCCGGCGTCTCCAATTCGGGCTCCGGGACGGGCATCGGCATCTTCGCGAGCCACATCGGTGGCAGCGTGACCACCGTGAAGATCAGCAACAATGTGATTCGGCAGATCGCCGGCTCGGCGAACGGAGCCATCACGACCTTGACGGGCGACGACGTGGGCGGTGGCGGGTCGGGCACCATGAGCGCCACGATCGTGGGCAATGACATTCAGGAGTCGGGCACGCCGACAAACGGCGCGCAGCACGGCATTCTCGTCACCAACGGGCGCGTGACCAACGACAACGACCAGGGCTGCTACGACATTGGCGGCGCCGGGGCGTTGGCGAACAGTATTACCAACTTCAACACGCCGACCGGAGGCGGAGCCGTCAACCGGATTCGCGTCAATGAGCGTTTCCTCACGACTGCGCGCTTCCCGGGCTACACGGGGGCGAACAACGACAACGCCGCGTTGGGCGCCTACCTGCTCGCACGAAACACCGCCTCGAACTTCGCCAACGCCAACAATGTCGGAGTAGGTGGAAGCGGATTCCTCAACACCACACCGCCCGGCTCGGCGTGCACGCAGCCGTCCATGTAGGCAGGCCCCTACCTGCGCCTCCCGATCGATCGGCGAGGCGCTGGTCTTTCGGCAGTCCGCAGTTTCCGTTGTCCCATTTCTTCCCGGACAGGAGGCAGGATGTCAGAGCCATTCCTGAGCGAGATCAAAGTGGTCTCGTTCAATTTTCCACCGAAAGGCTGGGCTCTCTGTAATGGGCAAACGCTGCCCATCAACCAGAACCAGGCCCTTTTCTCGCTGCTCGGCACAACGTACGGCGGCAATGGCCAAAGCACGTTTGCGCTGCCCAACCTTCAAGGCCGCCTGCCGATCCACAATGGCAACGGCTTCACGCTCGGCCAAACGGCGGGCACCACGAGCGTCACGGTGAACATGACGCAGTTGCCAACCCATCAGCATCAACTCATGGCGTCCAGCAATTCCGCCGGGACGACCGCGGATCCGTCGAACGCGTTTCTGGCGCCGGTGAACGGCGGCTACGCAACCCCGTCGAACCTGACGACGCTCGGGCCGGATTCCATCACCAGCGTCGGCGGAAGTCAGGCGCACAACAACATGATGCCGTATCTCGTGTTGAATTTCATCATCGCCCTGCAGGGGATATTCCCCTCGCGCAACTGACCGGAGACGACTATGTCGGCATATGTAGGCGAGATCCGGATGTTCGCGGGAAACTTCGCGCCCGCCGGGTGGATGTTCTGTGACGGCAGCACCTTGCCCATTTCAGAAAACGAAACGCTCTTTCAGTTGATTGGAACGACCTACGGCGGTGATGGCGAGTCAACGTTCAACCTGCCCAACCTTGCGAGCCGAGTGCCGGTGCATATGGGCGTCGGTCCGGGCGGCGCCACATATCAGGTCGGAGAGATGGCCGGCACCGAGCAGGAAACGCTGACGGTGCAGCAGATTCCCGCCCACACGCATCCGCTCATGGCGTCGACGAGCGGCGGCACGGTGCAGACGCCGCAGGGCAACGTGCTCGCGTCGACGTCGGGGGGCATTCAGCTGTACTACGAAGGGCAGACCAACGGCAACATGAACGCGAGCGCGATCGGTCCCGCGGGAGGAAGCCAACCCCACGACAATGTGCAGCCCTTCCTCTGTATCAACTTCATCATCTCATTGTTCGGGATCTTCCCGAGCCCGACCTGAGAGGCGCCGACATGTCAGATCAATTCGTGGCGGAGATCCGCATCTTCCCCTTCAACTTTCCGCCGAAGGGCTGGGCACAGTGTGACGGACAGGTCATGCCGCTCTCGCAGAACACCGCCCTCTTTTCTCTCCTCGGCACGACCTACGGTGGCGACGGAAGGTCCACCTTCGCTCTGCCGAACCTGGGAGGAAACGTGCCGATGCAGCCCGGGCAGGGCCCGGGCCTCAGTCTTCGCGACCTCGGCGAGCAGTCTGGGACGGACGCGATCACGCTCCTCGTCACCGAGCTTCCGGTTCACACCCACACACTGACGGCCGACAATCTCGATCCGGCTGACCTCAACGTCCCGAATCCACAGCGTGTTCTCGCGCAGTCCACTGGTGTCTTCGCGTTTCAGGCGTCGAACGCCGGGGTAAAGCCGATGGCCGCTCAAGGACTCCCCGCCGGCGGCGGCGGAACGTCGCACAGCAATCTCCAGCCGTATCTCACGCTGAACTTCTGTATCGCTCTGCAGGGCATCTTCCCGCCGCGTTCGTAGCGGCGGTCTTTTAGACGAAGTGACGAGGAGCCTGCGTCATCGAATGACGCAGGTCCTCGGTTCATGCGCTTACAGCAACTCTCACGCACCGCGTTCATGTCTTCAGATTACGACGCGCTCTCCCTGCGCCCGATCACGGACGCTGATCTCCCGTTCCTCTATCGCGTCTACGCGATGACGCGCTGGGAGGAGTTGGCGCCAACCGGATGGACCCAGGATCAGAAGGAGGAGTTTCTGCGCCAGCAGTTCATGGCGCAGCACGAGTGGTGGCAGAAGGAGTATGACTCGACGTCGTTCGACATCGTCGAGCGCGGCGGTACGCCCGTCGGCCGCCTCTACGTCGCGCGGTGGGAACGCGAGCTTCGCATCGTCGACATCGCCATCCTGCCAGAATATCGGGGTGGGGGCATTGGCACTCGCCTGGTCGAACGCATCATGTCCGAAGCGGAGCAGTCTGGCCGCGCAGTGAGAATTCACGTCGAGGCCTTCAACCGAGCCCGGAACCTCTACGAACGACTCGGCTTCGCCCAGATCGAGAACAAGGGTGTCTATCTGTTGATGGAACGCGCCGCGCCAATTGCGAGCGCGTCTGCGCAATGAGCGTCAGGTAAAGATCGCTTCGTAGTAGACGCCGGCCGCATCCGCCCTGATCGGCACGAGGAAGATGCTCATAGGCGCCAGCGAGTCATGCTCGACCGAATAGATGGCCTGGCTCGCAACCTGACTGGCCGGCCCCCTGAAGATGAGCCGGAAGGGCGCGCGCTGCCGGCGCGCGTCGCCGTCTGTGGCAAGCGGGCTCGCTTCGACGAGGGTGACCTCGACGTGCGATGCGGCGGCGAGCTGCATGCGGAACTGCTGCCCGACGTGCGGCTCGAATGTGGCGACGCTAAGAGTGTTGAGCATGCGGAAGAATAGAGGGATCGGATCGAGTTACGCAGGCGGTCCAATCGAACACGCATCCTGCTGGACAGCGCCGGAGCAGACTCCTTGCACGTTTCCCAAGGCACCAAGCAGCGCGCCAAGCAGGGCACCGTTTCCGTAGCTGTCGCGTCCGAGCGTCAACGCGTATGCGGGCCGCAACGAGGTTGCCTGCAGCAGGGCCAACACGCGAGGAGCAACCACCCGATCCGCGAGCAGCCACGGCGACTGGCGAACAATGACGGAGAGCGCGTCGGCCGGCGAAACTCGACGCACAGAGGTTCTCCGTTCCGCCTCGACCGCGGGGAGCACGACGGCGTGCACGGCCGCGGTGCGAACAGTTCCGTTGGCGGCGTGGCGGCTCCATCGCTCGCCGACGTCCGCTGCAATCCGTTGGTCGGTGATTTCGCGGCGGTCGTAGCCCGCGTCGAGATGCGCCAGTCGCGGCCACCCCTCGGAAACGATCGCGCCCTCCACTTCACGCAATACGACCTGATCGTCGGCGAGAAAACGCCAGCCGGCATCAGCAAGCGAGACGCACGTGGTCGTCTTTCCGGCGTGGGTGTCTCCCGCGAAGAGCCACGCGCCACCCGTCGGATCGACAATTCCACCAGCGTGGACGAGCGCCGCTCCCAAGCGGCCGAGCAGCAGCGCCGCCGAGAGCGTCAGCATCGAATAGACGGCCGCCGCGGGGTCTGCGTCCTCTTCCGTCGATACGCTAATCGTCGCCGACAGGTCCGCCAACAGTATTCGTCCCGACGCACCGGTTCCATGGAAGACGATGGTGTCCGCATCGACGGTGCGAGCCGAGACGGGGCCGAGTCGCAGGAGCACCGGATGTCCATTCAGGTTTGGAAGCGCGACGTCTGCGCTTTCGCTGAGCGTGATGGTCGCGGCGCCAACCGGTCCCGCCCCGTACATCGCTCGCCGATGCAGGGGCAACCAGTGTTGCGCGAACGGAAGCAGCGCCGCAGGTGCTCGCACGATCAAACGATCGTCTTCCAGCAGCGAAAACGAAAGCATCACGACACGCGCGAGAAGTGGTATACTCCAGCATTGTCACACGAGCCGGCGACGCATGCAGACGAGTCGAACGGATACATCGATCCCCCTGGGATGGCGGCTGCGTGCATGCGCGGCGACGGCAATCATTCCGCCGTTGCTCGAGCTCGTCTCGCTCACGCGTTTCGATCGCCTCGTGCTCACGGCGGATCGGTCACGAATCTCCAATGCGCCGGATGATTTCACAAGCGCGCGCTGGGTAGACAATGCGCTCACGGGCCTGCGCGGACCGTGGGTGCGAACCTGTCTCCGCCGTTCTGCCGTGCTCTACTATTTGCTTCGGGCGGCTGGTCGTTCGGTGGATCTCTGCATCGGCGTTCGGCGCGATGAAGCCGGACGACTGGTTGCGCACGCGTGGCTGTTGCGTGGTGATGTGCCGTACCTCGAGCCCGAGGCGACGCGCTCGGTCGTGGAACACTACGACGTGATTGCTCGTTTTCCGCGAGCAGCCGCAGTTTCGAGATAACTAGAATTGGCTGACACCAATTCTTTGAAGGAGGACGGATGTTGTTGGGCTTTGCGCTGACGACTCATTGCAATCTTCGTTGCCCCCACTGTATTCGGGACGACGTTGTGACGGTGCAGTCGTTGGAGCCGGAGTTGGTGATCCGGACCTGCGACGAAGCGCGCGACATCTTTGGCGACGTCGTTGTGAGCTTTACCGGCGGGGAGCCAACGCTGCATCCGGGCTGGGACCAGATCACATCGGCGCTGGCAGAGCGGGGAATTCCGTATCGTCTCGTGACGAACGGCTGGCACATGCGCCGCATGATGCCGTCGTTCGATCGCTGGCCGCCATCGTTCGTTCGGGTCAGTCTCTCGGGCGCGACGCGGGAGACGCACGACACCGATCGCGGCCGCGACAGCTTTCGACGGGTGCTGCTCGCGGTCGCGTTGCTGACGAGTCGTCGGATTCCAACGGCGCTGTCCATCGTCATCGACCGTCGGGACCGACACGAGGTGCGCCTCGCCGCGGATTTGGCCGAGGATCTGGGATGTCTACGCTTGCACTACATTCTTCCGCAGCCGGTGCCCGGAAGCGTTGCGCGCGACAGCGATCTGGCTCCCCACGAGTGGGCGAGCGTGCGCGCCGAAGTCGACGAGCTCGCACGCGAGCCCCATCGTCTGACCGCCATTCAACTCGATTATGGCGCTCCGGCGCGAGACGGCGAACCAGAGTCGGCGTGCGCGACGATGAGCTCGGAGCGCGTGTACGTCGACGCGAACGGGCGAGTATCGCTCTGTTGCCAGTTGTCGGAGTATGGTTTTACGACGAGCGATGTCGTCGCCGACCTGCACGAGATATCGTTTCACGACGCATGGACGACATACGTCGAGGCCATGGCGGAGCTTCGCGCCAAGACCGCACCGTCCAATGTCTCGGGTGGTCTTGCCGCCTTCCCCTGCATGCGATGCGCCCGCGCACTCGGCAAGCTCGATTGGCTCGCACAGGGGCGGCCAAGTGCATGGCAAGCGATCGCCGCGAGCGCTCAGCAGCTTGGGTCTCTGTGACTCTTCAACACGCTTCATAGGTGCGATCGAGTGAGCCATCCTATTCGCTTCGAACCATCAGCCGACGTCCTTGTCTCTCATCTCGAGGGCGAGGCTATTCTGCTCCACATGGGCACCAAGGAATATTTCCGCTTGAATCGCGTTGGAGCACAGGTCTGGAAGCTCCTCGACGGCGGCTCCCATCCGGATGGTATCGTCGATCAACTCGTGACGACCTTCGAAGTTTCAAGATCAGAGGCGACCGACGCGGTGGGCGCACTCCTTCAAGAGCTTCGCAATGCCACGCTGATTCGCGAGGCGCTGGCGTGATCTCGCTATCGCCAGCGTAGCGCGTAGTTGATGCGCACGACCGCGGCCACGACGAGCGCGTCCACGAGACCGATGAGCCGTGACGGAGTTCTCACGACGAAACCAACCAACCGCGCAAGTCGCTCTGAATAGCGTGCCAACGTTGGCGAGACGCTGCGTGACGACAAGAAATCCGTCGTAAGTAACCCGGCGATGAGCCGCCGGCCGTCGGTCGCGGATTCGGTGAAGTGTATGACATGATCGAACGCCAACGGCAACGCCCACGTTGAAGGACGCTTGGGGAACCACGCCGCCACTGCGTATTTGCCGGCCGCAACCCGGCGGAACAGATCCTCCGTCGCAGCGGCCCTGGCGCCGTTTCGGAGTGCGCCCGCGGCCAGCAGTGTCTTCAAATACACGTCGCGGGCGACAGAGTCGCGCAGCATCGCGCGAGCCGACGCGAGCTCGTCGGGCGAACAATCATCCATCGCGTCCGCGATGAGAAGAAGATCGCGAAGGTGGCCGCGCCGCAGAGCATGATGGGTCGTCGTGTGTTGGACGCAGTAGACGACATGATGCGTTGGGTCGAGACGCCGCAGCCGTCGCCACCCGTTCAGGCGTTGGCTCCGACTGACGTGCGCATCTCCGAGCACCGGAATGCCGAAACCGACGTCCAGGCACTCGTGCAGCTCGACGGCGACTCCGTGCTTGGGTCGGAGTTGGCCTCGCGGAACACCAAACTGATGTCCGGCGGGAAGGTCGAGCTCGTAGCCGCCCTCCGTCACCATCGCCCGCTGCAGCACCAGGACATCTTCGGTGGAGAGCCACAGGTCGACGTCTCCCAGATCGAACGCGTCGCCCGCGTCAATCGCGTGCACGCCGCCCTTCAGGACGATCGGGTCGATACGATACTTGTCACAGATCGCGTCGATGCCGGCGAGCTGCGCACGCACAGCCATCACGCGCTGGATTTCTGCGAGCGCGGAATGCCCGAGCGCGGCGCGTGCGCCAACTGGGAGAGCCGGGGAGTCTGGGCCCGCGTTCGCCAGGCGCGCTGTGAGCGCCGCGGAACATGACTCGGCGGCCAAAAACAATTCCCACGCTCGGAGCGACGCATCAGGGAATTGTGCAACGGCGTTTGCCGGTGTCACCGACCGAGTGAGCAGGGACATCGCCCATCGGCGGAACTGAAGGCACTCCGCAACCGCGTCCATTTGACGCTAGAAGACGGTGCTGCTGCCTCCGCCACCGCCCGGGATGGCGCTTCCCGTTTGCAGGGTCAGTTCAGTGAGCGACGGAAGCTTGCTCAGCTTCGGAGCTTCCCACGGCAAACGGCTGGGCGGATTGGACGGAGCCTCGCCCCGCGTGTCCTCTGGCTTCGTCGTCGATTCGGTCATCCGTCATTCCTCCGGTGGTACACCCTCATCGCCTAGCGTGAGCCCGACCGCGTTGGTTGGAGGACGGGTACCGGCATCACTATTCTCATAAGAACATATGTTGTACTGGGAATTATCGCTACTGCGCGTCTCCCTCGAACGGGGGTCGACCTCCGTCCCGCCGCTGAAGGTTCGAGTGATCCGGCTTCGATCACTGACAACGGTTAGCGACAAACGAGCTCGACCTTGGCAAAGGGGCGCTTCGATTCGGTCACGACCCCAAAATTCCCAGGGCCCTCGCCGCCGCGCTGGCTTCGCCGCGCGAGCGCACCCCAAGCTTGCCAAGAATCGCCGACACGTGGTGGCCAACGGTCTTCGTCGAGAGAAAGCACTGCGCGGCGATCTCCGCATCCCGCCGTCCCTCGCACACGAGGGCAAGTATCTCGAGTTGCCGCGTTGTCAACCGCGCCGGATTGCGGCGTGTGGATGCACGATCGCCACGCGGAATCTTGCGCATGCGAAGCGAGCGCATTCGGCGTCGCACCAGAGCAGAGCCGGCGTCGGATCCAAGGTGTGTGAACAATTCCAACGCCCCTCGAAGAGCATCGGCGTCGTCGGCATCAGAGAGTGCCATGGCCTGCTGCAGTGGAGAGCCGAGCCGCTTCCACTCGCTCGATGCGGCGCGCCAGTCGCCCGCGATCTGAAGGTCAACGACCGCGGGCAGCGAAACCTCGGTCGGCAGAAGTCGGTTGGCGCGCCAGAAGGCCAGAGCAAGTTGACCGACCTCCCATCGAATGGCACTTCCGTTCGTCATGGCCCAACCGATCGCTGCTTCGTCGGCCGTCCGTTCGATATCACCAAGCAGCCAGGCCGATTCGGCGCGTGCGCAGGCGACGGGCAGAATCCGTTGACGTTCACCAGTAGGGATCGCCAAATCGCGCGCTTCGTCGAGGAGCGCCTCCCATCCGGGATCCTGCCGATGCATGCGGACGCGTCCTAGCACCACGAGGGCATGAATACGACTGATCGCGGTGGCGCGTTCCTGTCCGACCACCGACGACGCGTCGTCAGCGGCCTGCGTCCAGTTGCCGCGCTCGAACTGCACGTGCGCGCGCCACGCCAGCAGGTAGAGCGACAACAAGTTCATGTCGCGCTCATTGCAGTACGCCAGGCCATCGCGCAAGTAGACGTCCGCTCTGTCGTACTCGCATTTCTTCGCAAAATGCGTCGCAAGGTTGCTGTAGGCGCGCGCGACGTGCTCCTGTTGATCGTGCGCCAGCGCGAGCGCCAGACCTCGCTCGAGTTTCTCCATTCCTCCCGGACGATCGGCCGTGTTCTCGGCGGTTCCGACGTTGATGAGAGAGTTCACAAGACACTCGACATCGCCCAGCGGTTCGGCGATCGCGATCGCGCGCGCTCCCCACTCGACCGCGCCATCGACGTCGGTGGCCAACATGGCGAGCTGTGCTCGATTGCCGTAGGCCATGGCGAGCTCGCGTCCCGGCGGGAACTGTTCGAGCACCGAAATCGCTTCCGTGGCAAAGCGGTCCGCCTCAGCGCGGACCCCACGAGACCACCAGAAACGAGACAGCCAGCGCAGCCCATCGCCCTCGCGCAGGCCATCGTTCAACTCTCGCCAGAGCGTCACAGCCTCGGCGCGGGCCGAGCAGGCCGCGTCGATCGGCGCGGAGAGATAGCACTCGACGGAATACAGTTCGAGCAGTGAGGCCCGCTCGCGCATCGTCAAGCCATGCGCGGCGCTGAGCGCACGGCTGTACAACGTGGCGGCTTCTCTGTGCGCGCCGACGGCGGCCGCTTCGGCGGCCGCGACTGGTCCGTAGTGAAGTAGAGCGCTCGCGTCACCGGCGATGTCCGCGTGATGAACGAGCCGCGCCGCCGAGACCGCACAATCGTCGCGGCGCAGCAACGCCGCCAAACATTTCGCATGCAGCGCGCCTCGGTGTTCTGCGGACATTGCGTCTTCGATCGCTCGACGAGCCAGCTCATGTCGAAACGCCAACGAACCATCGGCGTTCAGCACCATCCCGATGGCTCGACACTCATCGATGGCAAACGAGGATGGAGAGAGCAGGTCGTCGACGAGCCAGCGCTCGATGCGAAGCGGCACCGTCGCCACGAGCTCCATGACGGCTCGCGCTTTCCCGGAAATGTCGGCGGAACGCGCCATGACTGCGTCACGCACTGTGATTGGAACCGCGTTGCGGTCAGCGGCGAGCACTTCGGTCACGAAGAATGGATTGCCGCCCGTGACACCATATAGGTCCTCTAGGTCCTCGGGCGACCGCCCGGCGTCGTGCGCCAGCACACTCACCGCCTCCGACGAAAGCGGTGCGAGCGAGATCCGCCGCACATGGGCCGTCGGCAGGTGACCAAGGACGCTGCGCAGCGGATGCGCGGGCCCAACCTCGTCTTCTCGGTGCGAGATGACGAGCAAGGCCGGAACGCGATGAATGCGGCGGCCCAGAAACTTGAGAAGGTCCAACGTGGCTTCGTCGGCCCAATGCACGTCTTCGATCACCACGACCGCGGTAGGCCCGGGTCGGCCCAGCTCTTCGAGCATGGCGCCGAAGAGCACCTCGCGTGCAGTGGACGAGGTGGCGGCCTTCAGCAACGCCCCGCTGACCTGACGGGCGATGTCGTGAAACGGACCCAGCGGACGCGGCGTAAACAACGGATCGCACGCGCCCCACAGCACTCGCACGTCGCGGAATTCGCCGTCGGCGAATGCGCGCGCCAGCAGCGCGCTCTTACCGATTCCCGCATCTCCGCTGACGACAACAACGCTGCCGGCGCCGCTCGACGCGCGGCGAGCGGCGGCGTGGAGCACGGCGAGCTCCTCCCGGCGTTCTAGAAGTTCCGTCGTCATCAATCGCTCGACCCTGTTGCCCGGCGTCATTTGGCGCGGGGCTGCAAGTTGGCCTGTCGCTTACTCGCGACACAAGGCCGGTGTTTGCGATGACTGGACGGCGGTGACGCTGGGACGGTCGAGGGCTAGTTCCGCGATCGGTCCTTCGGTGACGGAGGCTCCTACATCTATATAGAGTGTGAGCGCGCGAACTGTGCGATGTGGTCCGCGGCCCGATAAGCAAGGGCCTGAATCGTCATCGTAGGCTGCCCGCGACCAGAGGTGACCAAGCTGCTCCCGTCGCACACGAAGAGATTCGGCACGTCGTGCGCGCGATGGTAGCGGTCAACGACGGCGTCGCGCGGATCGTTGCCCATGCGGGCAGTGCCGAGGAGATGCACGCTGCCGTCACTGGGAAGGATCGGTTGATCCCACACTTCGGCGGCACCGGCGGCCTCCATCAGCTCGCGCGTCTTCTTCTGAAACCAGTACTGCGTCTTTCGATCGTCCGAATGATCGTCATAGGTGAGGGACAGGGCGGGGCGGCCGCGCGAGTCCTTGTGCTCATCATCGAGGGTGATGGTATTCGTCGCTTGTGGCAACGACGTCATATGCCCGGTGATTCGCATCGAGTGTGTGTAGTACTCCCGCAGCGCGCGCGCATAGTCGCGGCCCCACGTCGGGACACTCTTCGGCAGAATATTGGCGTTCAGCGCAAAGCCGATGGGATTGTACGGGAAGCGCGCGTCGATCCCGCCGCCACCATAGAAGCCACGCGTCAGATCGTGCTCGTAGAAGTCGTGAATGATGCGGCCGACGACCGCACCTTTGTATTCGTTCAACGGATGCTCGAAGCGACCAAACGTGCTCGTGTAACAGTTGAACATGAGGTTGCGTCCAACGTTGCCACTCGAGTTCGCGAGTCCGTGCGGAAATTGCGGCGACGAGGACATGAGGAGCAGGCGCGCCGTCTCGGCGCCATTCGCGGCGAGGATGACGGCGCGGCCCGTCTGTCGCCGCTCGCGTCCCGCGCGATCCCAATACACGACGCCCGTGGCGCGTCCCGTGGCGTTCGTCTCGACGCGAAACACCGTGGAGTCGGTGCGTATCTCGCAGCGGCCAGTCGCTACGGCTTTCGGAATGACCGTCACCAGCGACGACGCCTTTGCGCCGAACTCGCAGCCGTAGTTATAGCAGCGGCCGCATCCCATGCACGCCGAGCGACCGTCGCGCGGTTGAGAGTTGATCGCGAGCGGAGCAGCCTGGGTGTGAAGACCAAGCTTGCTCGCGGCGCGCTCGAGCAGCACGCCGGACGACTTGGCCGGCAGTGGCGGCATGGGATACGGCTTCGACCGCGGTGGGTCGAACGGACCGGGTGCGCCGGAGACGCCGATCTCCCAGTCGACCTTTGTATAGTAGGGCTCGAGCTCCTCGTACGTGATGGGCCAATCGGCGAGCGTCGCGCCGGCAATCGAGCCGACCATTGAGCGTTCTCTAAAATCGCTCGGCCGAAACCGCCAGTAGTTGGCCGCCATGTGCACGCTGCTGCCGCCGACGCCGCGCAGGTACCGCAAGTTGAGCCCGGTGTTGCGGCGCGGTGGTTCGGCGGCAGTCGTTCGAAAAGTCTGAACGGGCTCGGTGGCGATGTTCAGCAGCTCCAACTGTCGCTCGACCGCGAGCTCGTCGTGTGTAAACTCTGACGATTGGCGCCACGGCCCCTGTTCGAGAACCACGACGTCGAAACCGGCGGTCGCGAGCTCCTTGGCTAGCACACCGCCCGCTGCGCCCGAGCCGACAATCACGAAGTCCACCGCGTCGGTCTCGGAATACGTTCGTTGGGTCATGCGGCCCCCGCCGCCGCGCTGGCCGCCGAGTTGGAAGCTGTCGAGGCGTCATACCATCCGAACGGCGCGCTGAAGCTCGGCCGATGGTCGATGCCGAGCAGCACCCACCCGGCGTGGTCGCGATTGCCGCCGTGATATGGGTCAGCGAGCGTTCCGATGACGACGAGCGATCGTGCCACCGCAAAGAACGGCGTTTGCTCGATCGCGCGCATGAGCCTGATTTGTTGGTTGCCGGGGATCGATGCGAATCCATCACGTGCGCCGGTTGCCGCCGCGCGTGAGTCGAGATCGGCAAGACCGAGGCGTAGCGTCGGTACCGACTCAGCGAAGAAGGGCATGCCAAGCGCACGATCGACGAACGTCACGGCGCCGGCTTCGTCCGCGCCTGGGCGTCCGTTCTCGAACGGAAGAATCTGCGCGGCGAAGGCGCGCATCGTCTGCGCTTCGGCGCGGGTGAGGTGCGCGAGGCCGGGATCGCGTCCGTCCGCGTCGCGCGCGCAGGCCACGAGAAGTGGAAGTTGCAGGGCAAGCCAACCGGCGGCGGCGCTCCGCGCTGCGTCGATCACGAAAGTCCGTCGAGGGACGGAAAAGCTTTGCATTATGAATGGAGTTGCCGTACCCGACGCTCGTCGGTGTCTTTTGCGGCTGATGCGCCGCGTGCCGAAGAGTGGCTGTCTTCGCCCGGCGGCGCGTCGGGAGCGCTCCCCATCTTCGCCGGCCCCATTCCCTATCTTTCGACTAGCATTGCAGGGTGCGACGACCGTTTCTCGAGTCGTGGCGAGAGACTAGGGGGGCCGCGTCCTATCTCGGTCAGAGCACCACGATCGGCGCCGTCCAGCGGAACGAGCCCCATTCCAGCACGAGTGTGCCATGGTGGGCGTCCCTGGCCGTGATCGAAATGGTGAACCTCTCGACAGTCGTGGCGATCGTCTCCGTTGCCATCGACGCCATCCCGAGATCGAGCGAGCCGTTGTAGCCCGTGCCCCACTGGCCGATCTGCTTGTTCACGATCAAGTCGGCTCCTTTTTCGCGGGGAACGGTCCACAGCGTATACGTCCCCTTTGGGACGCGAATGCCGGCGAGGGTAATCGGCTCTGACGTTGAGAACTGTGTGGCCGCGTTCGCGCCGGTGCGCCACACACGATCATACGTGAGGATGTCGCCGAGGAGCACGCGTCCGCGCGCGAGCGGCCGACCGTAGTCCACCATAAAGACGGCGCTTCCGATATTGGCGCGTGTGGTATCTCTGACGCTCAGCTGCTTCGCACCGCCGCTGCTCGTCTCGAGGGCAGCGAAGCGCGCGCCGATCGACGCGACATCCGCCGGCTCGGTGATCCGCCGGACCTCGACCTTGTACGTCGACCGCGCACCCGAGTAGGTGAGCATGCGGTGGGCGGAGTCGAACGTCGCCTCGGCAGTTCCCGAAAGCCAGTCGTGGCGCAGCTCTGCCTTTCCGCCGGGAAGTGGATGCACGTACCCCGAATGCAGCGGAAATCTGTCGAACTCCCGATCGATGTAGAATTGACGCAGTCGCACGCTATCCCCCGCGGCAAGCTTCGTTGCATCCGCACGGTGAAGGGCGGCTTCGAAATACAAGTCGATGAGACTGTACATCTGGGGAAGGTGCGCCATGGTGATGCCGCCACCCGTCGCGAACGCGATGGTCATTGCTCCAGCCTTGTCGCGCTTCGAGATGTGAACGGAGTCTCCCGTGACATCGGCGACAACATGTCGCTCGCGCTGATCCGCCGGCTCACTCGGCGTGATCACGTCCATCGCAAGATGCCGAATGCCGCCATCAGCCCCAAGGACGATCTCCGTGTGTCGTTGGCGTACGCGCGGGAAACGATCAACTTCGTCGCTCACGAGCGAACTGCCGTTCCGCGTCACGTTCTCTACCGAGACCGTATCGACGCCCAGGCGGGCGATGAAGCCGTAATGTTCCGCCGAGCGGTTGGTATCACATGCCGCAAGCAGCAGGGAGAGGACGACGAGTCGCTTCATCGGCGGCGCTGTGAGGAGGGGGAGCGTCACGCTACATCCTTCGTCATTGCTCACACAACACGAACGATCAGAGGTTGTTCGTACCCGTACTTTCTCCATACAGACGCGACCGGTACAGGCGCAACCGGAACGAGAGCCTCGGTCGTCTGTTTTCGGAATGCCACGCGTCACGAGCACGAACAATCGACGTGAAGTGTGATGATGTAAGTCTTTGTTGAGTAATAGTATGCGTCACGCCATCTCGAGCATGTTGTTCCAGTGCGCTTTTGACGACGTGGTCGCGACCTTCCAGACGAGCACGCCCCTCTCGGAAAGTGATGCGGCCTTGGTTCACGTTCGTCACTCTGCGTGACACGAAACTGCTAATCCATCCACTGCGTACGCCGATACTACATCCGTGATGCTCGACTTGCCCGGCTCGCTTCCGCTCCATTGAGGAGTCGAAGGATGGTCCGCTACTCCGAACGAGATGCGACACGCTCCCCAATTGCCGACCCGCGGTCGTCGCGCCCTGCAAAATCGACCGTGCGACGCCAGGCCTCATCCGGCTCGAGCGAGCGCCAAAGCGCCAGGCAAGAACCTTCGAAATTGTGACAACGACGCATGCGTAACACGCTGACTCTCAAACGGGCCGCAATCGCCCTGGCTCTTATCGTCCTCGCCGGAAGCAATCGCGCCGTCGCTCAAGCGGCGAGAGCGATTCCGTCTGCTGCCGGCGTTGGCGAGATTCTCGGACGACTCACTGATTCCGCTAGCGGACGCCCGATGACGGGTGGCTCGATCACCGTCCGCCGCACCGGCGACTCCACCTTTGCGAATGGTGCTCTGCCGAAGGCCGACGGCTCGTTTCGCGTCGATGGACTTGCCGTGGGCCGCTACACCCTTCGCGTCCGCGCCATCGGATTCGCCCCGGTGATCCGCAATGATATCGTCATCACAAAGGAGAAGCCGGTCGTCGAACTTGGTGTGATCAGTCTGAACACGGTCGCAACCAAGCTCGAGGCAGCGCATGTCGTCGCGGAGCGAGAGGAGATCGTACTGGCGCCCGATCGCAACAGCTACAGCGTCAAGAACATGGCAACCGCCAGCGGCGGCACGGCCATTGACGTGCTGCGGAACATTCCGCTCGTTGAGGTAGACGGGTCGAACAACGTCAGCCTTCGCGGCAACGCGAATGTCGTCATTCAGATCAACGGTCGATCCACGCCGCTCAAGGGCGATCAGCTCGGCGCATTCCTCGCGCAGCTTCCCGCCGGCACGGTCAAGAATGTGGAAGTCGCGACGAATCCGTCAGCGAAGGACGATCCCGAAGGCACGGCCGGCATCATCAACATCGTGCTCAATCAGGAAGCGGAGCTCGGGTTGAGCGGCGGAGTGTCCGCCGGCACGGCATCCACCGGGCAGGCGAACTTCAACGGCAACGTCGGGAAGCAGCAGGGCAAGCTCACCATGTTCGCTTCGGGCAGCGTGTACCACGATCGTCGCGCGACGTCGGGCACCATTTCGCGGACCAACCTCATCATTCCCGTTCCGGTCTACACCGAGACCAGTCTCGGCGGCATCCAGACGCCGCTATCGGGCGGCGGTACCCTGCGCTCCGAGTATCGCTTCACCCCGCGCAGCACGCTCTCGCTCGACGCATTCACGTATGGCGGACGTTTCGGCGGTGATCAGACGTCCGAGTACACCGATCTCGATGCATCCCACGCCGTGATTGGCCTCTTCAACCAGCAATCGGCACAGACGTCGAAAAATCTCTCGCAAGACTACGACCTCACATTTCGACGCCTCACGCCGAAGAACGCGCCGCTGTTTTCCATGGAGTTCGAGTACTCGAACAACTACAACACGAACGATATCGGTCTATCCGGTCGCGTGCTGCAGGCCGATGCGTCTACGCCGGCGGCGATTCCGACTGAGCGTGATCACACGGTCGGCAAGTACCCGTACCTCAATTGGAAAACCGACTACACAATGCAGTTTGGTGCGAGCACCAAGCTCGAGACCGGGCTCAAGGTCCTTCAGCGCACGACGACGAACGACTTCGATGCCGCATACCTGAACATTGGCACCGGCGCGTATGATCCGGTGGCGTCACGAGCCACGGCGTTCGACTATCACGAGGACATCGGCGCCGGCTACATGCTGCTGTCGAACAAGATCGACAAGGTGCAGACCCAAGTCGGTTTGCGACTCGAGGACGCGGCCACATATCTCGATCTGACGACCGCTGGGAAGCAGTTCGACCGCCGCTACACGAGCGCGTATCCGAGCGCCATTGTGTCGTACAACTTCACGCAGCTGCGGCAAGCGAAAGTCAGCTACTCGCGCCGCGTGAGCCGCCCCAACCCGTTTCAGCTCAGCCCCATCGAGTACCGGCAGGACACGCGGAATGTCTTCCGCGGAAACCCCGACCTCCGCGCGGAATACACCGACGCCATGGAGCTTGGTTACCAGGAATCGCGTTCGTGGGGGTCGCTCCAGGTGAGTCCCTATCTTCGCCGAACGTCGCACGCCGTGCGCAACATCCAATTCGTGGACTCCACCGGTGTGTCGGTGAGCACGTATGACAACGTCGCCAGCACGCTGACGTATGGATCGGACCTCAACGTGAATGCCCACCACGGCCCGCTGCAGCTCGGCGGAGGCGGGAGCGTCTATCACTACTCGAGCGACGCGTCCAATCTGACCGGCAATCTCTCAGCGCACGCCATGGTCTGGTCGGCAAGAACGAATGCTACATGGAAGTTTTCGCCGCGTGCCGATGCGCAGATGTTCGCGTACTACCGGGCGCCATACGCCACCGAGGGCGGATCCCAGCTCGCGTCCGTTTCGATGAATCTTGCCGGCCGATACAAGCTCTGGGGCGATCAGGGCAATATCTCGCTCCGGGTGTCCGATCCGTTCAAGCTGCAAAAGTTCGGCTACCGGACGGCGAATGGAACCGTGGTCGAGTCCAGCGAACGCTTCTTCGGCACACGTGCGGTGTTTCTCACTATCACGCGCAACTTCGGTCAAGCACTCAAACTGCAGCCCAAGCAGCAGGATCCCGACGCCGCGAGCGCGCAACCGCCCACCGCCGGCCCGCCGTGATCGCGGCGTGGGTCAGTCGGATCGGATGACGGACATCGGGCTCACACGCGCGGCGCGAGCGGCGGGAATCAGGCTCGCCGCGATCGCGACGGTGAGCAGGCCGGCCCCGACGAGCACGTAGACCGGAACCGATCGCGCCGAGGTCTGAAAGAGCAGCGGCTGGATGAGCGGGGCGAGAAGCGCCGAGCCACCCGTTGCGATCACGATGCCAATGGCCGCGAGCACGGCGCCCTGCGTTCCAACGAGCGACAGGATATGAGTTCTCTGAGCGCCGAGGGCGATGCGGATTCCCATCTCTCCGGTGCGCTGCGTGACGCTGTAGCCAATGACGCTGTACAGCCCGAGGGCTGCAAGAATCAAAGCGAGGATGCCGAAGACGCCGAACATCGTCGCGCCGAGACGCCAGGGTCGCACCTCGGGATCGTGGCGCGACTGCATGAGCCAAACGTTGGCGAGCGGCATGTCCGGCTCGACTCGCTGAATCGCCCTACGAACGCGGCCGATGACGTCCGCTGGTGATGCATCGATCCGGGCGATCACGCTGCGCGCGCCGATGGTGTGGCGACCCTGACTCAGCGGAACATAGACGATCGCCGCATACGGAGAATCGATTCCGTTTGGCTCGACAGCCGACTCCTGCGTTTCCTCGGCCACGCCGACGATGCGACGACAGGGCATCGAATCGACGCCGGGTCGCGCACCGAGCCGCACGCACTGACCGACGGCGCCGCCTGCCGGCCACAGCACCTTTGCCATCGCCGCGCTCACGATGACAATTTGCTCGCCCGTCGCACGGTCCTCGGTGTTTGTGAACGCGCGGCCCTGAACGATTCGGGTGCCGATCGTGGCAAAGTACGAGCTCGTCACAGCGCGAATAAACGCGCCGCGTTTGATCGCCGGCGAATCCGGCGAGTGTCCCGGAACGCCGATTAGTGTACTGAGAAACCACTGACTGAATGGCGCGCCCTCCGCGGTGGCGACGCCTACGACGCCCGGAGCACGAGCGACCGCCGTCTGCAGTTCCGCGAAGAGGGCATCCGCGCGGCTCGCCGATGCGCGGATGGTTCTGCTGTCGAGCGTCACGACCACGACGTGCTCCATATCAACCCCGAGCGATACGGCGCGCACGTTCGTGAGGCTGCGAACAAAGAGCAGGGCGCCGATCAACAGCATGGCCGAGAGAACGGTTTGCGTCACGACCAGGGAGGAGATCACGCGGTGCCGGTGAACGCCGCCGGACTGTCGCCCCTCGCCGATCGCGCGCGACAGATCGAAGCGGCGGAGCAACACGAGTGCGGGTACACTCCCGGTGACGAGCCCGGCCAACGCCGCCGTGCAAGCGATGAATGCGATCGTCCGACCGTCGACTAAACCGTCACTCCATACGAAACCTTCGAGCAACACGTCGCGCATCAGTGCGCTCCCGGCGATGGCAACGACGATTGCCGCGATGCCGCCCAACGTCGACAGGAGCGTCGCATCCACGAGTAGGCCGGCGACGAGACGAAGTCGCGAGACTCCGAGCGCCATCCGAATGCCAATTTCGCGCCGGCGACGCACAGCGCGCGCGAGCATCAGGTTCGTCGCGTTCGAGCAGGCGATCAACAACACGAGGGTGGACACGGCGCCAAGCAGCCACGCGATCTTTGCTTCGGGCGAGAATGTTTTGGCTCGCGATGGAAGAATGGAGCGGAGCTCGACACTGGTCGATGTGTCGCGCGTCGCATGCTCGATCGCGGCGCTCCGAAGCAACGTCGTCGCGCGCGTCGCCACTTGGCGGGAGTCGCCATGCGGCGCGACGCGCGCGATGGCGACCAGCCACGACGCGTTGTTGTCGGTGCCCCAGGCCCATTGTGGTCCCCCGCCTGGGAAGAGCCCCGCGTAGCGCGTGACTGGCAGCCAGAGATCAAGCGGACGCGTGCCAACGCCATTGAAGCCTTCGGGAGCGACGCCGATGATACGGACGCGCTCGGACGAAATGATGAGCTCGCGGCCAACGACCGATGGATCGCCGTCGAACTGTCGCTGCCAAAGCCGAAAGCCGATGACGGCAACCGCTTGGCCGTCCGGCAGTCGCGCGTCGTCGTCGGACAAGAGTCGCCCGGCTGCGGCATGAACGCCGAGCGTTCGAAAATAGGAACCGTCGACGAAGACCGTCTGCGCCATCTGCGCGTCTTCGCCGCGCCCGATTGGCAGCGGCCAGGCGCGCGTTTGCACGGCGATGGACGCCGCGCCCGAGAGATGCTCGCGGAGATTCACGAACGCGGGAAACGATATCTGCTCACGCGGCAGCGCGTGAATGGTGTAGACCTCGTTTGGCGCAGCGACCTGCGCGGGAGCGCGCAGCAACAGCCGGTCGACGACGTTGAACATCGTCGCGTTTGCGCCGATGCCGAGTGCGAAGGCCGCGATGGTTCCGAAGGCGAAGGTTGGCGCGCTCCGGAGCTGGCGCGCCGCGATTCTCAGGTCGGTGCGAAGGGTGTCGATCCACTCAAATACATCGAGCCGACGGTCGCGTTGCTGCGCGGCGGCGAAGAGAGCAGGGCGCACCGTGGCGGGATCGCCGAATCGTCGCGTGGCTTCGGCCGCGGCGTCGTCGACCGACCATCCACGAGCGACCAGCACGTCAATGCGCTCTGCGAGGTGAAAGGCGATCTCGTCGTCGATCTCCGCCGCGTGCGCATGTCGGCCGCGTCGGTCGAGCCGAAAGAACTTTCGGACCTGGCGGGGGAGCACGAGCTACCCGTTCGCGGGCGCGGACAGGATCGCGCCAATGGTTGCGGCGTACCGATTCCAACGCGCGGCTTCGGCGCGCAGCTCGGCGCGGCCGGCGTCGGTGAGGTGATAGAACTTGGCGCGCCGGTTCTTTTCCGTGATTCCCCAGGCCGGTTTGACCAGGCGGCGACCCTCGAGACGATAGAGCGCTTGGTACAGCGCACTGTCGACCAGCTCGAGGTTGCCATTGGCGCGGTGCTCGAGCCAGTCGGTGATCGCATACCCGTGCATCGGTCCGCGGGTGAGCGCCTTGAGGACGAGCACTTCGAGGTTGCCGTGCAGGATGGGTTGTGGGTTGGGCATGCCGGCGGCTCCGCGCAGGGGCTGTTCTACACAGGTGCTGTATAGAGCAGCGGTGCGCGGCGCGTGTCAAGGCCGAGTCGATCGCATCACCGCATCGACGCGGTGTCGGCGGGCGTGCTGCCCAAGGTGTATTTGGTGATCCAGCCATACTCGCGCCGCATCTTGTCCAGCTGGTGGTAGTACTCCGAGAACACATGCCACTCGCGCGGATAGAACACCAGCTCGACGGTCTTCCCGCCGTCTTTTAAAGATCTGTAGTATGCCATCGATTGACCCCTCGGCACCCGTAGGCACGCGACAGCGCACATACGGCGCGGTCGATCGTCTCACTCTTGGTAGACGCGTCAACGCGGTGGAGACCGGCCATGGCGAAGGTCAGCCAGTTCCCGTTGGTCCTACGCTCCCTGGTGCGACGCCCACATAGCGCGCCCGCGGACGAATGATCTGATCGACGGCGTACTGTTCGATGGCATGGCCGATCCAGCCGATCGTCCGGCCAATCGCAAAGAGCGTGAGCCCCGACGCCGCTGGAAGGCCCAACACGCGCGAGACGGCGCCGAGTGCAAAATCGACATTTGGCTTCTCGCCCGTCAATGACGTGGTCACTCGTGCGAACTCTCGCGCAAATCGCAGTTCCGGCGACCGCGGAAAACGCTCGGCCAGCATCTCGAGCAGCGCGGCCGCGCGCGGGTCGCCCTTCCGATAGAGCGGATGCCCGAACCCGTCAATTCGAGATCCCTCACGGAGTCGCTCGGTGAGCGCCGCGCGCAGCGAGCGAGCGCGGCGTGTCGCCGCCAAGAGAGACTCGACGCGCGCCGTGCTGCCGCCGTGCTTGACGCCCTCGAGCGCGGAGAGGCCGGCGACGACCACGGCATATGGGTGTGATCCGGCCGACGCCACACACCGTGCCGTGAATGCCGAGACGTTGAGTTCGTGATCGGCGCAGAGAATCAACGCGGCGCGAATCACCTCTTCGCCACCGGCGCGCGCGCGCCAGCCGCGGGCGAGCGCTGCGTCGATGCCTTTAGCGCGCATGCCTGGCGGGGCCGGCGACGCCGCGGCGACCAGGAGATTCAAAATGCGCCAACCGGTCCGCACAACGCCCTCTAGGCGAAGATCGAAGGCTTGGCTATCGGCCGCCGACGCGAGTGCGAGCGCCGCTTGCGTGCGCACGATGAACGGATCCGCCTTGGACGTGGCGCGCGCGTGCACACGCCGAGCGTTCGCATGCTCTGACGACAAGATCGACGGGACCGCGCTATCGAGGCGCCCGGTCCACACGAGCGACGCCACGGCGTCGACCGACGCGCTCCGCGCAAGTGTGACGGCGTCGTGTCCGCGGTAGTACAGAGTCTCGTCGGCGATGAGCGTGATCGACGACTCGAGCACCGGCATGCCCCACTGCAACGCGTGGGCCGCCACCTTGTCGGGATTGCGGCGCTCCTCGGCGCGGCGCCGCAGCCGATCGAGGTCGTCGCGTGCATAGCGTCGTTCGCGCCTCGCGCCGGTGCCAGACTCCGAGCGGACGAGCCCGCGGCTCACGTAGGCATACAATGTCGCGCGCGTCACGCCCAGCGTGTGCGCGGCGTCCGCGGCGTTCACCCAATCCTTTGACATATTGATCGCTCAATCAACGTTGACGTAATCATGCACTAACCTCTACGTTTTTGCCATGACACTCGACAACACAATCTCCAACGGTCTCGATCGCGTCGTCGCGGCGACGACACGCCTCAGTCACGTCGACGGTGAGGCGGGCGAGCTCGTCATCGCCGGCTTCCCGGTCGGCGAGCTCGCCGCGCACGCCACGTTCGAGGAGACCACGTGGCTCCTCTGGAACGGCGACCTCCCAACGCCCGAGCAGCTGGACACGTTCCGGGCTGAGCTCGCGGCGTATCGCACCCTGCCGCACGCCACGCTCGCCCTCCTCCGCGAATGCGCGCGCGCGCGTGTCGACCCGATGGACGCGCTCCGGATCGCGCTCGGCACCGTCTCGCTCGTGTCGGGTGAGGCAGTCGCAATCGTCGCGCTCGCGCCGACGATTGTCGCCGCGTTCGCCAGGCTGGTTGACGGCGACGAGCCGATCGAGCCACGCACCGATCTTGGGCACGCGGCGAACTACCTCTACATGCTGAGGGGCGCAGTGCCGGAGGTCGAGCGCGTGCGCGGGCTCGAGACGTATCTCAACACCGTCGTGGACCACGGGCTCAATGCATCCACGTTCACGTGCCGCGTGATCACGTCCACGGGATCCGATCTCGTATCGGCAGTCGTCGGCGCACTCGGCGCTCTCAAGGGGCCGTTGCACGGTGGCGCGCCGGGACCCGCGCTCGAGACCGTGTTCGAGATCGGCGACGCGTCGCGCGCCGAGGAGGTGCTCCGGCGAAAGATCGAGGCGGGCGACCGGCTCATGGGTTTTGGCCACCGCGTGTACAAGGTGCGCGATCCGCGCGCCGACGTGCTGGCGGTCGCCGCCGAGCGCCTCTACATGCGTGGCGGTGACATGCGGCTCTATACGTTGGCGCGTGCTGTCGAGAGCACGGCCATCAGGCTGCTCGAGGAGTACAAACCGGGCCGTCGTCTTCAGACCAACGTGGAGTTTTACACGGCGCTGCTGCTCCACGGTCTCGAGCTCGACGTGTCGCTCTTCACGCCGACGTTCGCCATCAGTCGCGTGAGTGGGTGGATCGCGCACGCCTTTGAGCAGCGCGCAGTCAATCGCCTCATTCGACCGCGCTCGGAGTACGTGGGACCGCGGGATCGCCAGTGGAGCGACCGCGTGCTCGTCGCGGCTCGATAGTCCGACTATCGCGCTAGAAGAAGAACCGACCCTTGTAATTGTCCGTCGTCACCATGTCGCGCAGGCCAAACGGGAGGCGCCGCTGTTGTCCGGGAGTTAGTAGTTGTCTGATGAACGGCGCCTCCGCGTAGATTACGTCCCACATCCGATCGTTCGCGGCGGTGAGCTCTTTAACGGCAGTGGCCACGTCATAGTCAGGGGGCAGAGCAGCGAGTCGGCGCGCGAGCGCTCCATAAATCGTGTCGGCCGCGGCGATCAGCATGATCTCCCTAGCTTGCGCCTGCTCGCTCTGGGTTCGCGTGAGCGCGAGCGAATCCGCGAAGCGAAGCATCGCTCGGTATACGTCGGCAAAGCCGGCCCGCAGGTAGCGCGCCTTGATGGTGTCGACTGTCGCGCGTGTACCCGCAAGCGGCGGTTTGACCCGCAAGTTGAGCTCGAGCGCCTGCTCGACCGGTGAATGTCCGTAGTCGATACGGACATCGAGCGTCACGCGAAACGGCGTGCGGAACGTGTTGAAGGCGGGGTTCGCGCTCCCAAATCGCGGATTGACCTCGTACAAAAAGCGCTGCGCGGCCGGATCGAATCCGCGCACCTGGTATATCGTGCCATCCACGATTGGGGCGTCGCCCCACCCGCGAAGGCCGTTGCTTCCATGAAGGACTTGATCGAGACCGCCGAGCGGGTTGGCGAGGTTGAGCGATGCCTGCACGCGACGGTTCGTGCCCGGCACGTTCGCGACGACGACGCTCGCATTCATCGTCGCGCTCCAGGATCCGACGCAGCCGTTACGTCTAGCGAGCGCGTTGGCCTGCGTGCTCAAACAGGTCCGCGCCCCTGCCGATCCATGGGTCAACAGATCACGCAGCCCGTTCGCGAGCGATGAGTCACCGATACGCGCAGGATCGAAGATGAAGGCCCGGTCACCGGAGAGGCCGTCGCCATTCACGTCGCCGGCGACAGTTGGCGTGTATCTCAATCCTGACATCGCGCGGCCGGACGCCGTGAGCAGCAGGTTTCCGCCGAACAACACTTTTGCCCCTTGAAACACGAATTGATGACGTGGCGTGAAAGCCTGCGGCGCCCACTCGACGGCACGCGGGTCGCTCGACGTGCTGCCGTCGAACCCGCGTTGTTGCGAACGAGCTTGCGCGTACGTATAGCCGAGCGTGAAGATGCCGAAGCGGAACGGGATGTTGGGAATGGCGTAGACGGTGATCTGTCGGGTATCGCCGCGAAGGTTGGACACGCGATCCAACACTCGCCCGAATTCATTCGATCGGCGCGACTCCACCGACGACGACACACCGGTGGACGGCACGATGCTCGATGCGCGCACGAAGACGGGCCGTCCGTCTTCGCCGGACAGGGCGAAGCGCTGAACGCCGGCGAAGTTGAGATCGACGTTCCCCGGCTGATTCAGACTGAGCGAGTACACACCGTCGACCGTGAGGTAGTTGCCCAGGACGGTGTTCGTCCAGCCAAGCGTGGCGCGCCACACCCGGCTCGGCGTGAACGACCGATCGACGAGCGTCGCGTTCGGAACCGTGTCGGCGAACACGCTCGACCCGCCGTTGCAGGTTGTTGGAATGCGCAACGGATCGCCCGCGTACCCCGGCCAGTCCGGAACCGGTGCCGCGGGACCGACGCAGACGAGTCGCTCGGTGCTTCCGGGCAGACCGGTCGTGCCGATTGCATCGCTCAACAGCGTCGAGGGAAGCAGGCCGCGGAATTCGCCGACACCACCGCGGATCGCGTAGCCGCCTCGGAAGACCGTCGCCGCCTCGTTTCGGAGCAGGTCCAAGCCCTTGTCCGCCGTGGGATACCAATTGAAGCCGAAACGCGGACTTGGCGCGATCGAACGCGGAGAAGCGTCGTTTCGTACATTAAAGGCGGACACGAGCGCCTGGTTGCGCTCCGGCAATCCGGTGAATGCGTTCGCATCGACGCGCACACCGCCGGCAAACTGCCAGCGCGTCGTGGAGTAGCTACCGCCGGCCGCCGCGGCGCCGATCCACTCGCCACCCGCGCGGTTAGGGATGTTGAGTGTTCTCGAGAAGGAGCTTGGCGTGTTCGAGGCGACATCGTTCAGCGCGGCATAGCTGAACGAACCGAGCCGATTGGCTGCGATCGACTGATCATACTGCTCGTAGCGCGCCTGGACGTAGAGCTTCGCGGGCAACGATTGGTGGTCGTTGATCAGGAAGTCCGTCTGGTTGTTTGCTTCCCACGCCCACTTGCGTGTGTCGCGCGCCAGCAGGCTGTTGCCGCCAAAGTTGAGGAACGCGACCGTTGGGTCGGCGCCGGCCAACGACGATGCGATGAGCACGTCGGCGCTCGGCAGAGAGAGAAAGGGCGAGCCGCTCGTGTCGGCGTACGAAGCACCCACCGACGTCTCGTTGGTGTAGGCACCGTCTTTCCCAAAGTTTCTCAAGTACTGGCCTTGAAGAAATCCGCCGCCGCTCCGCGTTTGGCCGCTCATCGCGGGGAGCGTCGTGGGAGACAACGCCAACCCGCGCGAGTCGGCGTAGCTCACACCGATCAGCAGGTCGAACGCCGGCGGCGGCGCGATCGCCGGAGAAGGCGCGGGCAGCGCGCGGTCGAAGCGTTCGAGAAACTGAACATTCCGCGTAATTCGTTGTCGCGGAACGCCGCCGGCCGTGAGGGGGATTTTGGCGCCTTGGAGCAACGCGACGAGTCGCCGCGCAGAGTCCGCCGAAACGCCTGACTGCCCAAGCGCGTCGGTGTCGACGTCGAGCAGGGAAGAAACGTTGGCCATGCGCTCGGACGCCTGCACCGCATAGTTATAGAAATACTTATCCAGCGACAGGGCCCCGGACCGGGTGTCGCTGAGTTGGATGTTGGTGAACTTGTGACCGTCGCGCGCGGCGATTGGATCGCCCGTCTGCAGGGCCGGCGCATCGAACGTCGCATGGGCCCGACGCCGGCCGATGTTCGTGCCCCGCGCGACGGTGGCGGACGTGAGCACGCCACTGAAACCACCGTGCGCGGGATCCCACGGCGACGTGAAGAAGGTCGTGAGCGTTTGTAGATCGCGCGGCACCGATCCACCGCCAAATGACATGCCGTTGAGCGTCGTCATGTTCGCGTCGCTCCCCAGCCCGAACGCCGACACGCCGTTCGACGTGACGGACAGGCCGGGGATGAGCGCCGCCATCGCCTCAAGGTTGCCCTGCAACTCTGGCGGCAGGGAGTTGGTGACGCCGTCGAAGATGTGATTGTTGCCGTTCGTACTCTGCGGTCCTCCATCGATGTCGAGCGAGCGCGGCGCGCGCGCGTGTGGGGCCTGCACCCGCACCGGGGCGAGCGTGGCAACGCTGAGGACCAACCTGGCGTTGACCACGGCGTCGGTATCGTTTGCCGAGATGGTTACGCGTTGACGGAAGGGCCGGCGCCCAACGGTGCCGATGTACACCACGTACTCGCCGGTTGGGTGTGGGACGACGATACGGAAGCCGCCCGTCGAATCACTTTTGCCGGCAATCGACTCAGTGGTCGGCGCGATAGTGACGATGACATCGGCCGCCGGAATGGCCGCGCCGCTGTCGGTCGTCACGCGCCCGCGAATGACCTGAGCCCGCTGTTGCGCGAGCGCCGGTCGCGGAATTGCCGCGGAGAGAACGATGAGAACCATGGTAGCGCGGAGACGCTGCATGACGCGTCGCGCACGACGGCGAGGTGTGCTGGGCATGTCTACTCAGGCGGGCGGGGAGCTACGGATTTTCCAGTAGATAGTAGCGTGAGGCGCGGCGAGCGTCAACTACGGAAAAAGCAGTTGACAGAGTCGACGCCGGACCATAGTCTACGGAAGAACCGGTAGACGGAGGGACCATGGACGAGATCTACTTTCCGCCGCGCGAGCTCGCGGTCATGAGCGTTCTCTGGCGCCTCGGCTCGGCGAGCGTCTCCGACGTGCGCGAGGCGCTCGACGAAGCGGATCTTGCGTACACGTCCGTCCTCTCGGCGCTGCAGACGCTCGAGGAAAAGGGCTACGTCCGGCATGAAGCGGAGGGTCGCGCGTACCGCTACTTCCCCACCATCGGTGCGGATCGCGCGGGGAAGAGCGCGTTGGCGCGCATTCGCGATGCGATCTTCCAAGGGTCGGCGGAACGAATGTTCGCGCAGATGGTGGCCGACAAACGGCTCGGACGCAAAGAGCTGGAGCAGATGCGGCAGCTCCTCGCCGATCGACTGGGAGAGAAGAAATGATGATCGTCTGGATGCTTTATAGCACGTTCATTGCCTGTCTGGTCGTCGTCGCTGCCCGGGCGGCTGAGTGGCTGGCCAGACTCGCTGGCTATCACGTCCGTTGGATCTGGGCCGGCGCGCTCGCCCTTGCCATGTTTCTTTCGGCATCCGCCGTGGTGCGCGAAGCGCGGCCACTGCCGGATGTCCAATCAAATACCATCGCTGTCGTCGAGGCGCCCCATGCAGACGCCGTCGCTCCCTGGCGCCGCGCGCTCAGCAGGCGTATCGCAATGCTTCGGGGTTCGGTCGACGGATCACTGTTGGGCGCTCTCGGCACGGTGCGCCGCGCGGCTACGCCGACGGCGAATGTCTTCGCCGCGTCGTTGTCGTCGGTCGTCAGCGTGGGTCTGGTCTTGGTGCTCGTTGGCGTTGGACGCCGGTTCCGAAGCGCTCGGCGCGAATGGCCGCTCGTGACTATGCAGGGTGTCGTTGTCCGCGTCGCGCCACGGATCGGTCCCGTCGTCCTCGGTCTCGTTCGGCCGGAGATTGTCGTTCCGCGCTGGCTGCTCGCCCGTCACGCGGAGGACCAGCGTTTGGTCGTGACGCACGAGGACGAGCACGTTCGCGCGCATGATCCGCTCCTCCTCGGACTTGCGTGGGCCGCGGTCATCATCGCTCCATGGAATCCGGCGCTCTGGTACATGCTCTCGCGTCTCCGTCTCGCGGTCGAGCTGGATTGCGACGCGCGCGTGCTTCGTCGCGGCGCCGCCCCCCGGTCCTATGGAACGCTGCTCATCGACGTCGCGCAACATGCATCGGCGTTGCGGCTGAGCGCTCTATCACTCGCGGACGACTCCTCCCACCTCCATCAGAGAATACTTGCCATGAAGCCACGTGTCCCACGTTTTGCGCGCCTGCGCGGAGGATTTGCCGCGGTGTTTGCGCTCACCGGCGTGGTCGTCGCCTGCCAGGCAACGCTCCCGACCGACGCGGAGATCGAGCAGATGGATGTCGCGGCCGCGACGCGCACTGCCCGCGAGCTGTCGGGCACCAGCCACGCCGACACGGGCGTCGCTTATACCCTGGATGGCGTCAAGGCGACCACGTCGGAAGTGTCAGCGCTTGCCGCCAGCGAGTTGGGCAAAGTGCAAATCGTCACCTCGCCGCGCGGTACGCCGGCGGTGATCAACATCCTCACTCAGCGCTCGGCGCAGGGCGCGGCTGCAGGCGACTCGGGCCGCATGCGGCGTACGGCCTTGATGCGAAATGGAACCGCCGGAGAAACGACGACGGTGCCCGAGTTGAAGCCGCTGTGGACTGCGAGCAAGGTGGCCTTCACCGGCCAAATTTTCATCGACGGCGTTCGCGCAACTGAGGCGCAACTGAGGCAGCTCGGCCGCGACCAGATTGAGAGCGTGGACGTTTTGAAGGGGGCCTACGCTGCTCAGCTCTACAACGATCCCGAGGCGGCAAAGGGTGTCATCCTGATCAAGACGAAAGGCGGGCGCGGATAGTTGTGCCGGCTCGCGGTCCGGGGAATATTTCTCGCTCGAAAGTGGTCTCGTGAATGAGTGCGTCATTTCGACCATTTCTCGGGTGCAGGCGGCGACGGAGCTCTTCAATCTTGACTGCCGCCGCTTTCGATCGTTCCTGACCGTGAGGCTAGAAGCTCGATATGGCTGTGACTCGTAGAGGATTCGTGCAGCACATGGGCGCTGGATTGGCGGCGACGGCCCTCGCCCGAACGCCGATGTTTGCCGGCACCCGGATTGCCAAATCGTCAGTCAAGGCCGTCGCCTTCGACGCGTTTCCCATTTTCGATCCGCGTCCCGTCGCGGCATTGACCGAGCAGATGTTTCCCGGGCGAGGCACCGAGCTGACGAACGCCTGGCGCACGCGCCAGTTCGAGTACACGTGGCTCCGCAGTCTCGCGCGTGACTACGTCGATTTCTGGCACGTGACCGACGACGCGCTGCGATTCGCCGCGTCGTCGCTGGGCCTGGACCTCACAGCAGCGCGCCGAGGGGAGCTGATGGACAGCTATCTACACCTTCGTGCGTGGCCGGATGTCGCGGCGGGGCTCGCGGACTTGCGGAAGTCAGGGATCCGGTTGGCGTTTCTGTCCAACTTCACGCCCTCAATGCTTGACGCATGCATCAAGAGCAGTGGACTCGATGGCGTGTTCGAGCACGTGATCAGCACGGACGCCGCGCGCACCTACAAACCCGATCCGCGCGCGTATCAGCTTGGCGTGGACACGCTGGGCCTGCCGCGCGAAGAAATCGTCTTCGCCGCATTTGCCGGGTGGGACGCCGCGGGCGCGAAGCGATTCGGCTACCCCACCTTCTGGGTGAATCGCGCACAGGCGCATCCCGAAGAACTGGGCGTCGAACCTGACGGAAGCGGGCAATCGCTGTCCGATCTCGTGACTTTTGTGTCGGCCAAGCGTTAGCAAGCAAGTGGCACGCGGGCGATGTCGCCTGCACGCGGACGATTGCTTGACATGCCCGCTCGCTCCTGCCACAATGCGGAGTGCTTCGCGCCTTGCTTCGTTCATTTGCGACTCTCGCCGTCGCCGTTGGTGTCGCTACGTGCGCCGATGCGCCCACCGCTGCTGACTCTTCGGTCGGCCATGACGCCGCGCGCGTGGGTTTCGCGCCTGTCTTTTCCGCGGCGGCCCGGGTGGCCGCGGCGCACCTTGCCGACTTTGGCATCACGTTCGACCACGTGCGCGTCGTCATCGTGCGACCGGTCGCGGATACCGTCAAGGACACGACAATCGCGTTCGTGCCGGGCCAGGCGAACGTGACGCTCGATCTCCCCGTCGCGGTGCGCGTCGACGGGGAATCGTTTCACGCCAGCATTGACTACACCAATCCCACCGGCGTCGTGTTTCACGGCGAGGGCACGGTGCAATCGCACCCGGTCGACGAGCCGGCACCGACGCAGGAGATCACCATTCAATACGCCGGCCCCGGCGCCACGGTGACGCGCATCGTGGTGGCGCCTAAAACGCCGTCGGTGGTCTCTCCGTTCACCATCACGTTTACCGCGACCGGCTTCGACGCGAATAACGCGCCTGTTCCGGGCACGTTGTTCTCGTGGACGACGTCGGATCCCACGGTCGCCACGATCTCTAGTTCAGGAACGCTCACCGCCCTCGGCAAACGCGGCACGGTGACGGTTACCGCGGTCACCCCGAACAACATCTCCGACAACACGACCGCGGCGATCACGCTGCCCGCGTCAGCCATCGCGCTCGTCAGCGGTGGCGGTCAGATCGGAAAGGTTGGTACCGCGCTCGCGCAACCCGCCGTCGTGCGAGTGACGGCGCGTGACGGCCTGGGCGTGGCCGGTGTGCCTGTCAGCTTTGCACCGCCGGCCGGCGGCAAGGTTGGCGCGGCGAGCGTGACGACCGATGCGAGCGGTACTGCCTCGACGTCGATCACGCTCGGGAGCGCAACCGGCGCGCAGAGTTTTGTCGCCGTTGCACTCGGATTCAGCGTGTCCATTCCCGTGACGGCCACCGTCGGCGACCCCGCCGGCGTCGCCGTGGTGTCGGGTGGCGGACAGTCTGACACCGTGCGGCACGGGCTCAAACAACCGCTCGTCGTGAAGGTCGTCGATCAATTCGACAATCCGGTGAGCAACATCACCGTGAATTGGGCGCGCAGGGGCGGAAGCGGCGCGCTGAGCGCGGCAACGTCGGTGACGGATGCGGGTGGTCTGGCGAGCAACAGCTATACGTTGGGCGTGTCTGTGGGGATCGACACAATCAGCGCAACGGTTGCCGGAGCGACGACGGCGGCCAGCTTTTCCGAGACGAGTCTGGCGGCAGCGCCTGCCGTGATCACGACGGTATCCGGGACCGCACAAACAGGTCGCATTCTTCAGCCGCTCGCGCCCTTCGTCGTGAAAGTCACCGACGACGCCGGCAATCCGGTGGCTGGTGCGACGGTCGCGTGGACGGTCACCAACGGCACATTGACCGCGCCGACAACGACGACTGACGCGTTGGGACAATCGTCGAACATCATGACGTTGGGGAGCGTGGCAGGAGTTGCGGCGGCCACCGCGACGGTGAGCGGCAAATCGACGACGTTCTCGGCGACGGTCCAAACAGGGATCGTGGCGAAGATGATCTTCCAAATCCAACCGCCGGGAACCGGGACGTCGGGGACTGCGCTGGCGCCGGCCATTCAGGTCGCGCTCCAGGACGCGGGCGCCAATCTCACGGTGTCCACGAATCCAGTAACGATCGCGCTCGGCGCAAATCCGAGCGGCGGAACGCTGACCGGAACGCTGACGCGAAATGCGGTCGGCGGCGTCGCCACGTTCGACGACCTCAAGGTCGACAAGGTCGGAGGCTACACACTCGTCGTCACGAGTGCCGGTATCGGCAGCTTGTCCAGCACGCCCTTCGCCATCAATCCGGGCGCGCCAACAAAGCTCGCGTTCTCCGTCAACCCAACGAACACGGTCGCCGATTCCGCGATCAGACCACCGGTCGCCGTGAACTTACTCGACGCGGCCGGCAACAACGCGACCGGGGCCACTGACTCCGTCTTCGTTGCGATTGCCGCCGGCACTGGCACGGCGGGCGCGATACTGTCCGGCGGGTCGAGGGTTGCCTCCGCAAAGGGCGTCGCCACGTTCAGCGGATTGAACATCAACACTCCGGGCGCGGGATACGTGTTGGTGGCGACGGGGCTTGGATTGACGCAGACCGCGAGCACCGCGTTCACCATTGCGCCCGCGCCTCCGAGTATCGTCTCGGCAGTGCCGGCGTCCCTCGATGCACTGTTCCCGACGACGCGCATCGCGCTCAATGGCACCCACTTCGTGGTCAACGCAACCACCGTGGGTGTATCGGGAGGCACCGTCACCACCGCGAATCTCGGATTTCAGAATACCAGCATCATGAATCTTGATTTGAACGTGGTCGGTGGAGTTCCGACGTCGGTGGAAAGCATCACGCTCACCACCGCCGCGGGCGTCAGTGCGCCGTTTCCCTTCACGATCTTCTCGGCCGGCACTGCACCCGTGCAGGTGGGCGCTGCGAACGGCGGAGGCGGGGGAACTCCGTACACTATCGATTGTCCGCTTGGGACGGTTGGGACGGGTCTCAATGCGCGCGGCGGCACGAACGTGGATCAGATCCAGCTCATCTGTCAGCCGGTCACGGGAGTGAATCGAGTACTCGGTGCGTCGGCGTTGTCAGGGACTGCCGGCGCCGGCGGCGGCGCGCCGGCCACGCTGGCGTGCCCGGCGAACTATGTGCTGGTTGGACTCTCAGGCTTTGTTGGCGCCGGCGGAGGACCGCTCAATGATCTGATCAGCGGCATTTGCACGCCGATCACTGGCGGTGCTGATGTGACCACGGGCAGCGTCGGGAGCAACAACTCCGGGTCGGTCCCGTACAACACCAGGTGCCCCGCCGGCCTCGCGCTCACCGGCATTCAGGGCGGCGCCGGTAATCTCGTGGATCGAACGCAAATCCGGTGTAGATAGTCCTCGCAGCCGCGCGGACGGATCCGCGCGCGTTGCCGGAGCGCGCGCGTCCGGCATGCGTCCGACTGCCGTATTCACTGTGAGATTGCTCATCGACAATGCGGAGGCTGGCGCGCCGTTAGGCCACGTTTGTCGGAACAAGAACGCAGCTGTCGGGATTGGGGAGCAAAAGGAGATTTACAATACGGTGATCTCCTGCGGGCGTGAGCCCACGTTCTACCTTCCAGTCCCCTATGACAACCAGGCGTGATTTTCTGAAGACCGGCGCCGCGACCGGAGCATTGGTCCTTGCGGCGCCGGCATTGAGCCGAGCTGAAGCGTTCGCCCAGCAAGTCGCTCCCGCGACCGAGCTGCCGGCGATGGACGCGGTGACAAAGGACCTGCTTACGGAAGCGCTAAACACCGCCACGCTCGGCGGGGCGTCGTTCGCCGACGCCCGAATCGGCCGCTACCGGAACAACTACGTCTACACGCGCGAACAACAGATCGTGGACGTCGTCGACACCGATACGATGGGCGTTGGCGTCCGCGTGCTGCTGAACGGCACGTGGGGATTCGGTGCGACGCGCGACCTCACGAAGACCGGCGTCGCTGCCGCGGCCAAAGAGGCATTGGCGATCGCCAAGGCCAACGCACTTCCCGCGGCCGATCGTGTGCGGCTTGCTCCTGCGGCCCCCACGCCCGACGGACGCTATGTCACGCCTCATACGATCGACCCGTTCAACGTGTCGATCGAGCAAAAAGCCGATCTGCTCATTCGGACCAACGCCGAGGCGATGAAGGTGACCGGCGTCAAGTTCGTGAGCAGCGTCATGTTTTTCGTGAAGGAAGAAAAGAACTACGCGAACACCGACGGCACGTTTACGACGCAGACACTGATCCGCAGCTGGCTTCCCTTTACGGCGACCGCCGTCGCGCCAGACTTCTCCGATTTCCAGACGCGCAGCAGCGTGATTCAACCGGCCGGCCGCGGGTATGAGTATCTCACCGAGGCCAAGCCCGTGGAGAACGCGCGCCAATGGGGCGAGGAGGCAGCCGAAAAGCTCAAAGCCAAGCCCGTCGACGTGGGGCGCTACGATCTCGTGCTCCATCCGTCGCACCTGTGGCTCACCATACACGAGAGCATCGCGCATCCCACGGAGCTCGATCGAGTGCTGGGCTATGAGGCGAACTACGCCGGCACGAGCTTCGTTGCGCCGCCGCGTGAAAAGCTCGGAAAGCTCCGGTACGGGCCGTCGTTCATGAACATCCAGGGCGATCGGGAGCAGGTTGGTGCCTGCGCGACGATCGGATGGGACGACGACGGCGTCAAGCCCGAGAGTTTTCTCATCATCAAGAACGGCATCGTTGACGACTACCAGACCACTCGCGAGCACGCACCGATGCTCGACTGGTGGTACGACAGTCAGCATCGTCCTATTCGCAGCCACGGCTGCTCCCATTCCGACTCGTGGTCCGACGTCCAATTCCTGCGCATGCCCAACGTCTCGCTCTTGCCGGGCGACAAGGATCTGAGTTGGGACGACGTCGTGGGCGCGACCGACAAGGGCATCGCGATCATCGGTGACGGAAGCTGGTCGATCGACCAGCAGCGCTACAACGCGCAGTTTGGCGGTCAGCTCACGTACGAGATCAAAGGCGGTAAGATCGGCGGCATGCTGAAAGACGTTGCCTACCAAATACGCACACCGGAATTCTGGAACGCGATGGACCTGATCGGCGGAAAGAAGAGCTATGAGCTGGGCGCGAGCTTCTTCGATGGAAAGGGGCAACCCGGACAGGTGAACGCGGTGAGCCACGGCTCCGTACCGGCGCGCTTCCGTAACATCAACGTCATCAACACGGGGAGAAAGTCATGAGCGCCCCGAAGAGTCTCTTTAGCAAGGGAAGCACGATCGCCTCGAACGACATGCTGTCGCGCAACGAGGCGCAGGCATTTCTCGAGCAAGTCGTAAAACTGTCCAAGGCTGATTCCATCAGAGTGCAGATGGACGGTGGGTATACGGGCAACATTCGCTTCGCCGCCAATCGTATCAGCACGGCGGGCGGCGTGGGAACGTCCGAGCTCATCGTACAGTCGGGCTTCGGCGCGAGACACGCGATCGTTACCACCGGCGACTACTCGCCTGCCGGGATCGAGCGCGCGGTGCGGCAGAGCGAAGCGATCGCCAAGCTTGCGCCCGAAGACCCCGACGACATGCCGCTGCTCCCACCGCAAACGTACGCCGACGTCAACGCGCACTTCGATTCGACGGTGAATCTGACGGCGGACGAACGCGCGGCGGCGGCTCACACGGCCATCGACGCGGCAAAGGCGGCCGGGGATCTCACTGCCGCGGGATTCATCACGGCGAGCAACACGTTCAACGCGATGGCATCGAAGACGGGCCTCTTTGCGTATTTCGCATCGACGAGCGCGAACTATCAGCTCACCGTTCGTACCAGCGACGGCACCGGCTCCGGCTGGGCCGGCGCCGATCACCAGGACTGGAAGCAGATCAATTTCAAGGCGGTGAGTGACCGGGCGATAGAAAAGGCCCGCGCGTCGCGCACTCCCGCGGCCGTCGAGCCGGGCCGATACACCGTGATCCTCGAGCCGCAGGCCGTGAGCGATCTCATACAACTGATGGCCTACGCGCTCGACGCCCGCTCGGCAGACGAAGGCCGGTCGGCGTTCTCCAAGCAGGGCGGCGGAACGAAGATTGGCGAGAAGCTCGTCGACCCCCAGGTGACGATCTTCTCCGACCCGATGGATCCTCAACTGCTCGGCCGACCGTGGACCGACGACGGGTTGCCGCTCGGGCGGGAAGTCTGGATCGAAAACGGCATCCTCAAGCAGCTCGAGTATTCCCGGTTCTGGGCGCAAAAAAAGAACGCGCGGGCCAACGGCGGCCTGGGCTCGATCAAGATGGTTGGCGGCACGGCGACGACCGAGCAGATGATCGCGTCGACGCCGCGCGGCATCCTCGTCACGCGGCTGTGGTATCTGCGCGGCGTGGACCCGCGCACCATCCTATACACCGGACTCACGCGAGACGGCACCTTTTTGATCGAGAATGGAAAGGTGACGAAGGCGGTGAAGAATCTGCGCTTCAACGAAAGTCCGCTGTTTCTTCTCAACAACGTGGAGATGATCGGGAAAGCCGAGCGCGTCGCCGGAAACGAGTCGCAGGGCAACATGGTGTTCCCAACTCTCAAGGTGAAGGATTTCAACTTTACGTCGCTGTCGGACGCCGTGTAGCTCGCTCGGCTCGCCGCGCTATACCGGCTTGCTAAACCGGCGTGCTAAACCGGCGTGCTCTCGATGATCGAATGAGGGCCGCCGGTGGGGATCACTCGCGTCAGGGCGAACCCGGCGTCCGCCAGCAATGCACGGAAGTCGGACTCGGTCCGCTCGCGGCCACCCAGAATCACGAGCATGTGCAGGTCCATGAACTTGCCGAGGTCGAGCTCGTTGGGCGGGTTGAGAACCCAATCAATGATGACGAGAACGCCGTCGTCGCGAATGGCGCGGCGGCAGTTCTTGAGGATCGTCAGCGCATCGTCGTCATTCCAATCGTGGATGATGCGCTTGAGAATGTAGCCGTCCGCTCCCGACGGAACGGACTCGAAGAAGCTGCCGGTCGCGACATCGCACGTGATCTTGTCGTGATCGAGCAGGAGTCCCCGAATGTCGCCTACGACCTCCGGCAACTCGTATAGGGTTCCGTGCACGCGCGGGTTCGCTGTGAGAATGCCGTTGAGCAGTGCTCCGCGACCTCCGCCCACGTCCACCAATCGCTCGAAGCGCGAAAAGTCGTACGCTGCGAGCAGGGCGGGGAATTCCAAGTCGGAGAACGACGCCATCGCGGCATTGAAGATCGACGCATCGTGCGGCTCGTGGGCAAGGCGCTCGAAGAATGACTCGTGAAACACGCGATCGAATGCGGGTTCGCCGGCGGTGAGCGTTGCACGCAGTTCGCCCCAGGGCCGCAGGAACATCTGAAGACCCCACATCATCGCGAGTGCGCGAACCGACGCAGGATGATCCTGGCGCAGGGTGTCGCTGAGCGGCGTGTTGGCGAATCGTCCGCTTGCGTCTTCCTCGAAAATGCCGAGTCCGGTGAGAGCGCGGAGTATGCGGCGGAGCGTCGGAGCGTGCACGTTGGCGGCAGCGGCCAACTCGTCGGCTGTCTTCGGCGCGTCCACGACCAGGTCGGCAATGCCAAGCGATGCGATCACCGATACGGCCTGTACCCGCATGACGCCCCAGATCAACTGCGTCATCTGCCACGCCGGCGAAGTTGATGTCATGCGGCGTGAACGCCGACCTGCGTTGCTTTTCGCGGCAGGGCGAGGAAGAGAATTGAAGACGCGAGCAATGAGACGCCGGCAAACGCAAGCCCGCCGTACAAGTTGCCGGTTCGGCGGCTAATGAACCCCACTGCGTACGGCCCGACAAAGCCACCGAGATTGGCGACCGACGTGATCAATGCGATTCCAGCCGCCGCCGCGGCGCCGCTGAGAAAATCACTCGGCGTTGCGAAAAATGGTCCGAAGAAACTGTAGACGCCGATCGCGGCGCAGGACAGCAGGGCGATGGCGATGACCGGGGTGTGCGACGCGCTGAGCAGCAGGAAGCTGGCGCCGCCGATCGCGAGTGGAATTGCAGCATGGAGTCGTCGTTCCTTCCGTCGATCGGAGCTGTGCGAGACGGCGACCATCGCGACGAGTGCGGCAATGTACGGAATCATCACGAGCAGGCCGATGGTCGTGTTGGAGTAGAGGCTGGAGAAGGACTTCACCTCCTGCGGCAGCCAGAAGTTCAAGGAGTACGCGCCGATCGCCTGCGTGATGCCGATGCCTGCAAGCAACCACACGCGGCCACTGGCCAGCACCTTTGCCGGTGAGCTCGGATACTGCCGCCCCTTGAGCTCAGCCTCGCGCGCAATCGCGGCGTCGAGCGATTGCACTTCGGCGGCCGTGAGAAACGAGGCATTCGCCGGGCGACTCGGCAGGAACAGATAGGTCGCAACGCCACACGCGATTGCCGGCAGACCTTCGAGGATCAGCAGCCAACGCCAACTGCTCACGCCGAGCCAATGGATGTGGTCGAGAATGAGTCCAGACACGGGTGCGCCGACGATGCTGGTGATCGGCTGCGCCGTCATGAACAGCGCAATCGACTTGGCTTGTTCTCGCTGCGGAAACCAGTATGTGAAGTAGAGAACGATCCCGGGAAAGAATCCGGCTTCGGCGAAGCCGAGCAGGAAGCGCGCGAGATAGAGTTGGGGAACGGAGCGGACGAAGCCCGTGGCGATGGCGACCAGACCCCAACTGAACAAGATCCGCGCGATCCAGACGCGCGCTCCGACCCGGTGCAGGATCAGGTTGCTCGGGACCTCGAAGAGAAAGTAGCCGAAAAAGAAGATGCCGACGACGAGGCCGAACTGCTGGCTCGTGATCGCCAACTCCCTGTTCATCGTCAGGGCGGCGAATCCGATGTTGATCCGATCGAGGAAAGCAACCACATAAAGCACGAACACGAACGGAATGATCCGCGCTCGCACTTTGCGGGTCGTCGTCGGGTCAACGATCGGCGCGTCGGATGGCGCTTCGGCGATCATGCTGGTCACGTGTCGGAACTATACATGTCCTCATCCGCAGCGCCAGCCGCGCCCGGTAGCACCGAATGAACGTTTGGAGCGCCTCACGCACTCCATCGCGGACGAGGATGTGTCTTCGAGCCATCCGCGGTGCTCATGGGCGCCGAGGGTCTGCCATGCAAATGCGGTGATTGCATTGTTCAAGTTTTACAACAAGGTCGGGCGGCGGGGAATGGTTCATGCCAATCAGTTATCTCGCCAATGATTGAATCCGAAGCGCAGATTGCCGGACGGCTGGCGATCGCCGCGCTAGTTGGGCTCGCCGCCGGGCTCGAGCGGGAATGGTCTGGCCACACATCGGGGCCCGACGCTCGTTTTGCCGGCATCCGAACGTTCTTTCTCCTCGGACTTCTTGGCGGAACGGTCGGCGTCTTAGCCGACTTCTCGTACTCGGTTGTCGCTGCCGCCCTGGCCCTCGGCGCCGCGGCATTCTGCGTGTGCGCCTACGCGGTGGCCACGCGTCGCGTGACGGCGACCGTTGACGGCACGACCGAAGCCGCGGCACTGACGATCGTCGGATTGGGAGTTCTCGCCGGGACAGGTCGGACGGGCGTCGCCGCCGGCGCGGGCGCACTGGTCGTCTTGATGCTGAGCGAGAAAGCGCGACTCCATTGGCTGGTGCGACAGCTCAGCGAGCCGGAGCTTCGCGCGGGCGTTGAGTTCGCAGTGCTCGCCGTCGTCATTCTTCCACTCGTTCCACTCGGCCCGTACTTCGGGGATGGCGCGTTCGCTCTCAAACCGCGCGCGCTGTGGATGATCGTACTCCTCATCTCCGGGCTGAATTTCGCCGGATTCATCGCTCGCCGCGCTGTTGGCGTCAACCGCGGTTGGGGGCTGGCTGGAGCGCTGGGAGGCGTCGTTTCCTCCACGGTCGTGACGCTCGGCTTCTCGCGGCAGAGTCGAGTCGACGGACAAGCAGGCGCGCCGCTCGCTCGTGGGGTCGTGGCTGCCTGCACGGTGCTCGTTCCGCGCGTTCTCATCATGAGCGCACTGCTGAATCGGGAAGTGGCGCTCGCGCTGTGGCCGCTGCTGTTGCCGATCTTCGTGGCCGGCGTGCTGTTCGTTGCCGTCGGTTGGCGCGACAAAGCCGACGCTGATCGAGTCGTTGCACCCGAACATGAAAATCCGCTTGGATTATGGACCGCGATGCGCATGGCCGTCGCGTTTCAGATTGCGATGATCGTGATCGCGCTGGTTCGACAGACGTGGGGAACACCAGGCCTCTACGCAACCGCAACCGCGCTCGGCTTCACCGACGTGGACGCCCTGACCGTCTCGATGAGTCGGGCGGAGGCCAATCTCATTCCGGTTCTCGCCGCCAAAGCGATCGCTATTGGAATTCTGTCGAACACGTTCTTGAAGATCATTCTCGTGCTGACGCTCGGTCGATCGAGCTATCGGCGTCGTGCGTTCATCGGTCTGGTGGCGCTGGCGGGCGGGAGCGTCGTCGGCTTCCTGTTTGCATGACAAACGGCCGGGCGATCACCTCATTGTCCGCCGCGTGTGCCTGGTTCCCGCGTCGCGGGCCGCCGCGGGCGACAGATACGGAAAACACCCGACACCAGTAGGGGGAGTTCTCCGACGGATCGCCGCCGAGTGTGAGGCGATCATTCGAGTGTTGGCATCACCGCGGTTGAAGGAACACTCGAAGAGGAATTATGCACTCTCACGAACTGGCCCACACGCTGCCCGAGCTTGGAGTTCGGGCCACGCACGCCTCCCCGATCATCATCGCGACCGACGGTCGTGCACAGTCAGACTCGGCCCTGGTCATCGGTCGTCTGCTCGCCGACACGCCCAATTCGCTCCGTCTGGTATCGGTGATCAAGACGATGCCGGTGATTCCGGAGACAAGCATCGCGGTGAGCGCCGACTTCGAACTGGTGCGCCGAGCGGGGATCGAAGCCGAGATCATCACGCAAGTGCACCGGGCGTGGAACGACGACACTGACTTCGAGGTTTGCGATGGTGATCCGGCAGCGGTCATCTCGCAAATGGCGCACGAGTCCGGCGCGACCATGATCGTCGCGGGTCTTGGCCGTCACCGCGTCGCCGACCGCATCTTCGGCGACGAGACGGCGTTGCGCCTCATTCGAATGTCCGATGTTCCCGTGTTTGCCGCGGCGAAGGGAGTCACTCAGGCGCCTCGCCGCATCGTCGTCGCGATCGATTTCACCGAAACCAGTCTTCGCGCCGCGCGGATGGCCCTGGAAGTTGGCTCGTTTCATTCGACCGTGTACCTGGTGCACGTCGCACCGCGCCGTAACTCGCTTCCCGATTGGGAGGGATGGGGAACGGCGTACAAGCAAGACGCGGCTGAATCGCTCAAGAAGACGCGAAGCCAGCTTCACGTGCCTGACGACATGACCATTCACGATGTCTTGCTGCAGGGAGATCCTGGCACGGAGCTGCTCTCCTTCGCCACGAGCGTCGACGCCGACCTGATCGCGACGGGAAGTCACGGCGACGGATTCATCACGCGGATGCTCATCGGAAGCGTGACGACGCAGATCGTTCGCGGTTCGACGTGCAGCGTATTGACGGTGCCTTACACGGCTGTCATGACGCCTGGTCGTGTCTAGCCGGCGTCGGTTGATGTTGATCTACCCATCGCCTCAGTGACTCGCATGCGCACTCGATTCACGTCGCTCGCTCTGACCGTCGCCTTTTTCGGCGCCGGGCTGCTCGCCCGTATCGCAGTTGGCGACGCCATCGCGCGCGATCTGTGGATGGTTGGCGTGATCGTGATGGGAGCGCCGCTGGTGCTTCAAACAGTTCGTGGCGCGATCCACGGTCGTTTTGCGGCGGACGTGGTTGCGTCCATGTCGATAATAGGGGCGATCATGGCGGGGCAACCGCTCGTCGGCCTCGTCATCGTGTTCATGCAGACTGGGGGAGAGGCGCTCGAGAGATTCGCCGAACGCCGCGCGTCGGCGGCCGTCCGAACGCTCGAAGCTGCGGCCCCACGCATTGCCAACGTCGTGCGCGGCTTGATCATCGACGAGGTTCCGGCCACGAGCGTGCTCGCCGGAGAGGTGCTACTCATTCGGCCTGGAGACCTGATCCCATGTGACGGTGTCGTCATCGACGGAGAATCGGAGCTCGACACGTCGTCGCTGACCGGCGAAGGAATTCCCGTTTGTGCGACGGTCGGCACATCGGTAATGAGCGGCACACTCAACGGGCTGGGCTCGTTCCGGATGCGCGCCACCGCCCCCGCCGACCGGAGTCAGTATGCGCGAATCGTCGAGTTGGTTCGCACGGCGCAGGCGAGCAAGGCGCCGTTGCAGCGGATGGCGGATCGGTACGCGGTCTGGTTCACACCGATCACCATCGCCGTGTGCGGCATCGCCGTGTGGTTGACACACGACTGGACGCGGGTGCTGGCGATTCTCGTCGTTGCCACGCCATGCTCACTGATCCTCGCGACGCCGGTGGCGATCATCGGCGGTATCAACCGCGCTGCGAAGCGGTTTGTGATCATTCGTCACGGCGGCGCGCTCGAGCGACTGGGCGACGTGACCGCCGCGGTGTTCGACAAAACCGGAACAATCACGATCGGGAAGCCGCGGCTCCACGGCGTGAGCGTCGCGCCACAATTCGACCGCGACACGGTGCTCGGCTACGCGGCCGCCATCGAAGAGCACTCGAGCCACCTGCTCGCGCGCGTGCTCGTCGAGAACGTGCGGGCCGGAGGCGCAACTCTGCCCGCGAGCGATCATCACATCGAGAGTCCAGGGCAGGGAGTCACCGGCGTTGTCGACGGCCACACCGTTCGCGTTGGAGCGCGCGCCTTCGTCGTCCCTCAATGCGACGACGGTGTGCTCGGCGCCGCCGCACTCGAGCGAACAGGTGCGACGCTGCGCGCCTATGTATCGATCGACGGATGTTTGGCCGGCGTGATCGAATACGCGGACGAGATCCGAACCGAGTTGCCGCACGTGCTGCGCGCGCTCGCCAACACGGGCATTGGTCGCGTAGTGTTGCTCTCCGGGGATCATGCACCGATTGCGCGGGCGGTTGCCGAGAGCGTGGGGATCGGCGAGACATATGGCGATCTGCTGCCTGGCGACAAGGCGCAATTCATCGAGCGCCTTCAGGCCGAAGGACACGTCGTGATGATGGTTGGCGACGGCACGAATGACGCGCCGGCGCTGTCCACGGCCGACGTCGGCGTGGCGCTCGCGGCGCACGGCGGCGGAATTACCGCCGAAGCCGCGGACGTCATCATCCTCATCGATTCGCTCGATCGTGTCGTTGAGGCCATCGATATCGGGCGACGCACTATCCGTATTGCTCGGCAGAGTATCTGGGTAGGGCTGGGCCTCAGCGGCGGCGCGATGATCGTCGCCGCGTTCGGCGGCGTGCCGCCGCTCATCGGTGCGGGAATGCAAGAAGTCATCGACGTCGCCGTCATCCTGAACGCGTTGCGCACGTCAATCGAACCGCTCTCTTCACGCATTCGGCAACGCGCGCGCGTCGTGCGGGCGGACCCGCCAGGCAGGCCAATCGGCTTCGGTCGCATGTCGCCGATCCGGTGGGCCGCGACAGACTCTACGTCGGCACCATCGGCACCATTGGCCCCATCGGCAGCACGAGCGTGAATTCAGATCCCACGCCGAGCTCGCTTCGGACGCTCAGATCACCGTCCATCTTGCGCGCAAGATCGCGGCTGATCGCCAAGCCGAGTCCCACGCCCATCTGGGCATCGCGGCTGGCGGCGCGGTCGATCTGCACGAACGGCTCGAAGATCCGTGATAGCTGATCCTTCGGAATTCCTCGGCCGGAGTCACGAACATGGATATGCGCGGCGTCGTCATGGATCGTGCACGTGAGCGACACCGTGCCTGCTCGATCTGTGAATTTGACGGCGTTCGTCAAGAGATTCAGCAGAATCTGCTGGGCGCGCTCGGGATCGGCGAGCACCGTGACGGTCACCGAGGGCGGCGTCACCGTGAAGTGCAGGCCTTTGGCGCGAATGGGCTGCACAACCAATTCACCCGACTGAGAGAACAGCTCAGCTACGTCGACGGGCGCGATGTGAAAGTCGACCTGACCCGCTTCTACGCGAATGAAATTCAGAATGTCATTGATGAGCGACAGTAGATAGCGGCTCGCCGTTCGAATACGCTCAACGTCGGTCCGCTGCGCCTCGGCCAGTGGCCCCCGCACGCCCAGCGTCAGGAGGTCGGCGTATCCGAGGATCGCGTTGAGCGGCGTGCGCAACTCATGGCTCATCGCCGCCAGGAACTGGGTCTTGCTCGCGTTCGCCTCCTGCACGCGATGATAGAGATCGTCGATCTGCTGCCTCGCGCGCACCTGGTCAGTCACGTCGATGCCGTGCACGAGAATGCCGCTCACTTCGCCGGCCGCGTCGAGCAGCGGCTGATAGACAAAGTTGACGAAACGCTCATCTGGCTCGGAATGGCCGTCGCGTTGCAGCATCAAACGCGATTCGGAACCGATATGCGGTTGACCCGTCGCGAACACGCCGTCCAATAGGTCCAAATACCCTTGGACCGCCAGTTCAGGAAAGGCGGCGTGGACGGACTTTCCGATCAGCTCGCGATTGCCGACGAGATCACGATAGGCGGGGTTCGCCGACTCGAAGACGTGTGTGCGGCCGCGGAGCAATGCGATGAACGCGGGCGCGTGCTCAAACGTCGCCGCCATCCTCGCGTTCTCGCGCTCGAGCACGGCGACGACTCGACTCTGCGCCTCGGCACGCACGCGCGCCAGCTCGAGATGGGTCTGAACGCGCGCCAACAGCTCGCGAGCCGCGAAGGGCTTCACGAGGTAGTCGTCGGCTCCCGCGCCGAGTCCTTCAACTGTGCTCTCTTCGCCGGCTCTCGCCGACAGAACGATGATCGGCAGGTTCCGCGTGTGGTCGTTCGCGCGAACCGCCGCGAGAAGCGCGAAACCGTCCATGCGCGGCATCATGACGTCGGTCAGCACCAGGTCCGGCATGTGCCGTTCGATGTGGGCGAGCGCATCTTCGCCGTCGACCGCGGCGTCGACGTCGTACGCGTGCTCCAGCAGTCGCGTGATGTAGGCACGCATGTCAATGTTGTCGTCGACCACGAGCACGCGCGGACGCGATCGCGTCGCCACGCCGTCAATCGGATGACCGGATGCAGTGTCCAACCCGACCGCTTCCTCGCCAGGAAGCCAGCGCGAAAGCTCGTCCACATACGCATCCGAGTGGGCCGCCGTCGACGCCTGCGTCCGCGACACGCCGACCTGTTCAGGCGGGAGATGAGCCGCTCCGGTCCGCACTGTGACGATGAACGCCGTTCCGCGCCCTAGTTCGCTCTCGACCGTGATCGTTCCGCCGTGCAACCCAATCAGGTCCTGCACCAGCGCGAGTCCAATGCCGGTTCCTTCATGCGTGCGCGAGCGCGCACCCTGCACGCGATGAAAGCGCTTGAAGAGATGCGGCAGCTCGTTCGCCGCGATTCCAATGCCGGTATCGCGCACCTCCAGCTCGACGAACTCGTTTTTCCACCGCACGCGAATGCCGATCTCGCCGCTGAACGTGAACTTGAGCGCGTTCGAGAGGAGGTTGAGGACGATCTTCTCCCACAGCTCTCGGTCGACGTAGACCCACTCTGGCAGCGAAGGACAATCGACGACCAGCGCGAGGCCGCTTCGCTCGACGGCCGATCGAAAGACGCTCGCCAGCTGCGTGGTCAGCAAGCTGAGATCGAGTGCTTCGTACACGGCTTGGACCCGGCCGGCTTCGATCCGCGCAAAATCGAGGAGCGCGTTGACGAGCTTGAGCAGACGGACCGCATTGCGGTGTGCCGCGTCGATCTCTCGGCGCGCGACGGGCGTTACCTCGCCGCGCGCGCCGCTGAGCAGATCCTCGAGCGGTCCGAGCATCAGCGTCAACGGTGTTCGAAATTCATGGCTGACGTTGCTGAAGAATGTCGTCTTGGCCCGGTCCACTTCGGCCAGCGCTTCGGCGCGCTTCCGTTCCTCGTCATACGCTCTCGCGCTCGCGATGCCGGCGACGACATGTTCCGCGGCCAACTCGTAGAAGCCCTGGTATCGATCGTCCAAGGCGCGGCGCGGGCTCACGCCGAGCACGAGGACGCCGTACGTCGCGCCACCACTGGAACGAGTCAGGGGCAGCACGACCGCCGCGTGCGATTCTTCCGGATACGGTCCACCCGGGAGCGATCCAAAGCGCGCAGGCAAATCCGACAGGATCTGCATGCTGTGCGAGCTCAACGCCGCTCGCAGCGGCCAATGATCCTCGGCGCTGTTCTCGACCGAGAGATCGATCTCCATCGGCGCCGCCCGGCTCCCCGGCGCGATGTTCGATGATGCGACGAGACGCGCGCGTCGTTCGTCGCCGTCAAACAGATAGGCCAGCGAAAACGGCACGTCGATCGCATTCCCGCCAAAGATCGCCGCGGCAACCTCGCAGACGTCGCGCGGAGTCTTTGCATCGTTCATCCCTCGTGCGAGCTCGCGCAGGGTCGCCAGCCGCCGTTCCCCTTCGACGCGGCCTGTCGTCTCGGCGACCACGGCCAACAGACCGCCCACGTCCCCCGATTCGTCGCGGATCGGGCTATACGACAGCGTGAAGTAGCAGTTCTCGAGATAGCCGTTTCGGTCGAGGGGGAGGAGCCAGTCTTCGATGGCGAACGACTCCCCACGACGAACCCGATTGAACTCGGGGCCGATCGCATGCCAGACTTCCGGAAAAATCACCTGCCCGGGTGTCCCCAATGCTCCCGGATGTTTCGTCTTGCCGAGGATGGGGCGATAGCGATCGTTGTAGAAGAACCGAAATTCCGGTCCCCAGGCGACGACCATCGGAAAGCGCGCCTCGAGCATGATGCTGATCGATGTGCGCAGACTCTGTGGCCAATTGGACGGCGGGCCAAGCGGCGTAGATCCCCAATCCGTGGCGCGCATCAACGCGCCCATCTCGTCGCCGCCCGCAAAAATGCGATCGACCTCGGAACCCACAATTGGCGGGTCCGAGGCCAGCTGGTGTCGGTGCACCGGCTCCGAATGGTCGTCCACGGCTTCTCCGCCAGCGTCAACGGAATGGGTCGAACAAACCTGTCTCGACGCCGGCGTGAACGCGAGCTGACTGTCGTCACGATCGCGAAGGGACCAACCCGGTGCTGCTAATGTCGCCACTGCGCAGTCGATCGCCAGTGCCTATCGGCGATTGGTCCAATTCTCCGCCGAAATCCGCGCCCTTCGCCTAGTCGTTTCTCGTATCCTAAGACCGATCATTCTATCGTCGTATCGTCCTACCACCCCTTCCACGTTCCGCCCACGGCTTTGTACAGCGAAACGAGCGCTGTCGCCGCGGCGGTGTTGGCATTCGCCAACTGGTTCTCGGCGTCCAGAAGCGTCCGTTGCGCGTCGAGCACCTGCAGGAAATCCGTCAGGCCCGCTTCAAAGCGCTGTTGCGCCAGCCCCGCAGCGCGCGTACTCGACTTGACCGCCTCGGTGAGAATGGCGAGCCGCTCGTGTGCCCGATCGTAGCTCACGATCGCGCTCTCGGTTTCCTCGACCGCGTGCAGCACCGTGGCGGTATACTGCGCCTGCGCTTCGTCCTGGCGTGCGGCGGCAACGCTCACGCGCTGTCGAACCCGTCCGATGTCGAGGAGCGGGAAGCTCACGACTGGGCCAAACAGTACGCGCGAGAATCCGGTGTTGGTCAGGGACTCGATTCGATTGGCCGTGTAACCCAGGCTCGCACCCAAGGAAAAGTGCGGCATGTACTCCGCCTGTGCCGCTCCCACCGACAGCGATTGTGCTGCGAGTTGGCGCTCGGCGGCCAGCACGTCGGGCCTCCGGCGCACGAGCTGACTTGGCGAGCCGATCGTCACGGAGTCTGGTAGCCGCGGAGCCGGCCCTCTCTCGGCGAGCCCAGGGAGCGGCGCGTCGGGTGAACGTCCCAAGAGCACGGCAACGCGATACCGGTCGCTCGTGATCTGCCCCTGAAGCGTGGGCACGGCCGCAAGCGTGAGCTGCAACGCCGACCGCGCCCGCTCGACGTCGAACGCCGTGCCGCGTCCGGCCGCGAGGCGGTCTTCGGTGAGCGCAACGGTCTTTCGCTGAACCGTAGCGTTGCGCTCCGCGACGTCGAGCTGCTGCTGTGCGCCGCGCAACTCGAAGTACGTGCGCGCAACTTCCGCGGCGAGACTCACGCGCACGTCGTCGAGCGAATGTTCGGCCGACGACACCAGGGCGTTCTGCGCATTCACGTTTCGATGAACGCGGCCGAACAGATCGAGCTCCCACGTGGCGTCGAACCCGACGTCGTACAGATCGGCTTGCGGCAACGGACTGGTCAAGCCGGGCACCTGAGCCATGGACTGCCGGGACCGCAGCGCACTGCCGGTCCCGGTGATTGACGGAACGAGGTCGAACGCAGCGAGCCGGCGAGTCGCGCGTGTTGCATCAAGGCGCGACTCCGCGACGCGAATGTTCGTGCTGCCGCGCAATGCGTCCTCAACGAGCTGACTCAACGTGCTGTCGCCAATCTCGCGCCAGAATGGAGCACTGGCGACCGACGGCGCTCCCGCCGCCTCGACTCGGAACTGCGCCGATTGCGCCGATTGGACGGCCGGATACGACGGTGCGATCGCGACCGATGGCGCTTGGTACTTGGACGAACCGGCGCACGCCGCGAGAAGCGCGGCGGCGCCGAGCATGAGCATTGTATTACGCATGACGATCACCTTCGGCCTTGGCGAGCGGACGCTCGAACGGCCGTAACGGACGAATGTCGTCGGGCGCCGGGACGCCGGACGTCTGGCGCTTCTCGACGAGCCCGCGAATAACGACATAGAAGAGTGGAGTGAACACCAGACCGAACAACGTGACGCCCAGCATGCCCGAGAACACCGCGATTCCCATGACGTGACGCATCTCGGCGCCCGCACCTTTGGCGACCACGAGCGGTACCACGCCCATGATGAATGCGAACGACGTCATGAGAATGGGCCGAAGACGAATGCGAGCCGCCTGCAAGGCCGCGCTCACGCGATCGTGGCCCTGCTCTTCGAGATCACGCGCGAACTCCACGATCAGGATCGCATTCTTACACGCCAACCCCACGAGCACGAGCAGGCCGATCTGCGTGAATACGTTCGTATCGCCACGCGTGAGCCACACGCCGGTAATCGCCGAAAAAAGACACATCGGCACGATCAGGATGATGACGAGCGGCAGCGACCAACTCTCGTACTGCGCCGCGAGCACGAGAAATACGAGCAGCACACAGAGTGGAAACACCAGCGCCGCCGTGTTGCCGGCAAGCTTTTGCTGGTACGTGAGCTCGGTCCACTCAAAGCCAATGCCATTCGGCAGCGTCTCGCTCGCGAGCTGCTCCATCGCCTGCACCGCTTCGCCCGCACTCACGCCGGGCGCCGCGCTGCCGTTGATGTCGGCGGCCGGATACGCATTGTAGTGCGTCACCTGGTCGGGACCGTACGACTGCTTGACATTGAGTACCGATCCGAGCGGCACCATCTGCCCCTGGTCATTGCGCACCTTGAGCTGCGCGATGTCGTCCGCCGACGAACGGAAGGGCGCGTCGGCCTGTGCAATCACCTGATACGTGCGACCGAATTTGTTGAAGTCGTTCACATAGGTGGAGCCGAGATAGATGCCCAACGTCTGGAAAACGTCGTTGAGTGGAATGCCGAGCTGCTTCACTTTGTCGCGATCGACGTCGGCGAAGAGTTGCGGAACGTTGACCTGGAAGCTCGAGAACTCACCGGTGAGGCGCGGCGTCTGGTAGGCGCGGCCGAGGAGTGCTTGCGCCGACGCGTAGAGCAGGGAGTCGCCAAGCCCGGCGCGATCCTCGATCATCAACTTGAATCCGCCGATCGCGCCAAGTCCGTTGACCGCGGGCGGCGGAAACACGCCGACATACGCGTCCTGGATTTCGCTGAATTTCTGAGTGAGCGACGCGACGATCGCGCCGGCGCTCGTCGCGGTCGTCGTGCGTTCTTCAAACGGCTTGAGCGCGAGAAAGATGACGGCCGAGTTGGGTTTGTTGGCAAAGCCGTTCACCGACAACCCAGGGAATTGCACCGCGTGGTCCACGCCCGGCTGCTTGAGCGCGATCTCTCCCATGCGTCGGACGACGGCCTCGGTGCGATCGAGGGTCGCTGCATCAGGCAACTGCGCGATGGCGACGACGTACTGCTTGTCCTGCGTCGGCACGAAACCCGCCGGCACTTTGGAGAATCCGATCACGCCGAGCACGACGAGTCCGCCGTACACGAAGAGCGCGACCGCCGATCGACGCGTCACACTCTTCACGACGTTGCCGTAGCGGGTCGACATGCTCGCGAACGCCCGGTTGAACGGACGAAATAGCCAACCGAACGCGCGGTTGATTGTGCGCGTCGCCCTGTCCTCCGGCGCGCCACGCGGCTTGAGCAGCAACGCGGCGAGCGCCGGAGAAAGCGTCAGCGAGTTGAACGCCGAGATGAGAGTGGAGAACGCGATCGTCAGCGCGAACTGCCGGTAGAACTGCCCGGTCAGACCGCTGATGAAGGCCACGGGAACGAAGACCGCGCACAGCACGAGCGCGATGGCGATGATCGGACCGCTCACCTCGTCCATGGCACGGTGACTCGCCTCGAGCGGAGTGAGACCCTCCTCGATATGCCGCTCCACGTTCTCGACGACGACGATTGCGTCATCCACGACGATGCCGATGGCCAGCACCATGCCGAACAGCGACAGCGTGTTGATCGAGAAGCCGGCGGCGAACATCACCGCGAAAGTGCCGACGATCGAAATGGGCACGGCGGCCAACGGAATGACTGACGCGCGCCACGTCTGGAGAAAGAGCACGACGACGATGACGACCATCAACGTCGCCTCGATCAACGTGCGAATCACTTCGTGAATCGAGTCGCGTACGAAAACCGTGGGGTCGTAGACCGCCGACCAATCCACGCCCTGCGGGAAGCGCGTCTTCAACTCCGCCATCTTGGCTCGGACGCCGTTCGACAGCGCGAGCGCGTTCGAGCCCGGCGCTTGAAAGACGACGATCGCAACGGCCGCTTTGTTGTCGAGCAGCGCCCGCAGTCCGTAGTCACCAGCACTGAGCTGAAGGCGGGCGACGTCGCGCAACCGCGCCACTTCGCCGTTGGCGCCGGTCTTCACGATGATGTTGCCGAACTCCGTCTCGTCGGCCAACCGCCCTTTCGCCGTCACGGTCAACTGATAGGCGACCTTCTCGGGCATCGGCTGTCCGCCAACAACGCCCGCCGCGACCTGGAGATTCTGCTCGCGAATCGCGCGCACGACGTCGCTCGCAGAAAGACCGCGCGCCGCGATCTTGTTCGGGTCGAGCCACACGCGCATCGCGTAGTCGCCGGCCCCGAAGACAATGACCTGTCCCGCTCCCGGTAGGCGCGATAATTCATTGCGAACGTTGAGCATCGCATAGTTGCGGAGATACACCGGGTCGTAGCGCCCGTCGGCCGACGTCAGATGCACGACCATCGTGATGTCCGGCGAGCGCTTCTCGGTGGTCACCCCGAGCGTGCGCACTTCTTCGGGCAGTCGCGCGAGCGCCTGGCTCACGCGGTTCTGCACCTGAACCTGCGCGAGGTCCACATTGGTGCCAATCGCAAAGGTGACGGTGAGATTGAGCACGCCGTCGGCCGTGGCCGACGACGACATATAGAGCATATGCTCAACGCCGTTGATCGCATCCTCGAGCGGCGTGCCGACCGTCTGCGCGAGCACGGTCGGGTTGGCGCCCGGATAGACGGCGCGGACCGTGATTGTCGGCGGTGTGACTTCGGGATACTCGCTGACCGGCAGCGTCGTGATCGAGATCAATCCGGCGGCAAGGACGACGAGTGACAAGACGACCGCGAAAACGGGACGGTCGATAAAAAACCGTGAAAAGCGCACGGGAGGTTCCGGAAGAGTGTTTGTCTACTTGATGGCGAGCATGGTGCCTGGCTTCGGCGCAACCTTCATCCCCGGGCGCACGCGAAGCAGACCATTGATCACGACATTCTCACCGGGCTTGAGGCCGGCTTGAACGACGCGCAGCCCGTCGACGACGCGCCCGAGCTCAATGGCGCGATACTCGAGCGTACTGTCCGGCTTGAGAATGAGCACGAACTTGCGATCCTGATCCGTGCCGATCGCCTGATCCTGCACCATCGTCACCTGACGATGTGCGCCGCCGGCAAGGTGCACGCGCGCGAACAAGCCGGGCGCGAACAGGTGATTGGGATTCGGCAGCACGGCCCGAATGCGCATCGTGCCGGCGGTCCGGTCGACGCGGTTGTCGACAAAGTCGAGCTTCCCTTCATGCGGAAATCCCGTTTCGTTGGCGAGGCCAATCTGAATGGGTCTCGATTTGCCCGACGCCGCGCCCGTCGCGCCGACGTACTTGAGATACGCCTGCTCGTCGGTTTCGAAATAGACGAAAATGGGATCGAGCGAGACGATCGTCGTCAGCAGCGACGCCGACGGCGACCCGCCTTGCACAAGATTGCCGGCGGTGATCTCGGCGCGTCCGACGCGTCCCGAGATCGGCGCGCGAACCGTGGTCCAATCGAGGTTCAGCTTTGCGTTGCGCAACGCGGCCTCGGCCGCCCGAACCGCCGCGCCGCCCTCGGCGAGATTGCTCGTGCGCGAGTCGAGCTCCTCGCGCGAGATGGCTTGAGTGCTGACGAGCTGCTTTGCCCGATCCAATTCCTGGTGCGCGAGTTGCTCGTGCGTCGTCGCCTGTTCGAGCACCGCCTCGGCGCGTGCGACTTCGGCGTCGTACGGACGTGCGTCGATCGTGAGGAGGACGTCGCCCTGTTGGACGTTGGCGCCTTCCGGGAACGACACGCGTTGAATGAACCCGGAAACGCGTGGGCGAACCTCGACGGACTGTACGGCTTCAAAATGTCCGGTAAAGTCGTCCCAGTCCGTAATCTCACGATCAATGGCAGGAGCGACGGTGACTTCTGGGGCCGGCATTACAGGGGCCGGCTTGCTGCACGCAGCGGCAAGCGACATGATGATCGCGGTAAGCAGGCTGGTGCTACGTGGTGCGATGTGCCTCATTACGGGAGCTCAGCGAGTGAGCGACGTGGCGAGTGAGCGACGTGGCTCGTGAGACAAAAGGGATGGTACCGATCGGTAACATCGGTATGTTACCGATGAGTAACATCAGAGTCAAGTCAGCAGACCATGCCTCCGTTCCTCGACGAACGGGCGCGGTGACATTCGACATGCGGCGCAAATCGGGCTCCGAAGGAGGAGACCCAACCATGACCACAACGCAGCCAACGCAACCGCCACGACAACGCATTCTCGCTGTCGCCGACGACCTCTTTCGGCGTCACGGCATTCGCGGCGTCGGTGTCGAGGCCATCGCCGAAGCGGCGGGCACGAACAAGATGACGCTCTATCGTCACTTCGAATCGAAGGACGAGCTCATCGCCGAGTGGATGCGCGGGATCGTCGCCCAGAAGGACCGCGTGTGGGACGAGCTCATGGCGCAGAACCCCAACAATCCCACCGCGCAGCTCGTGGAATGGAGCCGTCGCACGGCTGACGCATTCGCACAAATGGAGGAACGCGGGTCAGCGATCCTCAACGCGCTCGCCGAGCTGCCCGAGGCTGACCATCCCGCACGCAAAGTCATCGACGAGCACCGCGTGCGAGAGCATGAGAGAATCCTCGTGTTGTGCCGCGACGCGGAGTTCAGCGATCCGGAGCTCACCGCGGATCAGTTCTACTTTCTGCTGGAGGGCGCGAAGTCGTGCGTGCGGTGCATCGGCCTGAAGCGCGTCGGCGAGCATCTCATGCAACTGGTTGACACGATGGTTGCGTCGCGCGGCAACGCGGGCACGAGTGCGCCGCCGCGGGGCTCGCCGCGAAAGCGGCCGAGCCGCCGGCCGTGACGTTCGACGCAACCCGGAACATCACGCGGCACGAAACTGGAGGGCGCATGACTCCGAACCAAGTCAGAATTCGCGAGCTCGATCCCGCCGCCACGGAGGCGCTGCTCGCCAAGCATCACGTTGGCTTCATGGCGATCTCGTTTCACGACCGCGTCACGATCGCCCTGGTGAATTACGTCTACGCCGATCGATGGATCTACGCCCGGATGGAAGACGGGCCGGACCTCGCGACACTCCGTCACCATCATTGGGTGGCGTTCGAGGTGAGTGAGGTCCAAGGGATCTACGATTGGAGAACCGTCACCGTCAACGGATCGGTGCAACTGTTGTCGGACGAGTCGCCGCATGACGCGAGTGACGTTCGCGAAGCGCTCGAGCAGTTGCGCTCGGCCGTTCCGGCCGTATTCACGCCGCGCGATCCCATGCCGCAGCGCGTTCAGCTGCTTCGATTGCACGCCGATGAGCTGAAGGGTCGTGAGGCACGCAGCAGCGAGCGGGCCGGCCTTCCGGCCGTCTAGAGCGAATCAGAGTTCTGATTGTTGCGGGAGCCAAACGTCGAAACGGTGATCGCCATACGCTAGTCGCCCAACTCATGCCTGAACTTTCCGAGATACTTCATCCCCGTGTCACACATCACGGTCACGATCGTGGCCCCGGGTCCGAGTCGCTCGGCCAGTCGTAACGCGCCGATGACGTTCGCGCCCGTGGACGTTCCCGCAAACACGCCCTCTTCCCGCGCCAGTCGCATGGCCATGGCCACAGCGTCGTGGGTGGAGACCCGTTCGACTCCATCGACCAGGTCTGCTTGCCACAGCGGAACGACAAAGCCGGCGCCAATCCCGTCGATTTTGTGCGAGCCTGCCGTGCCGCCGGAAAGCACTGGAGATTCCGCCGGTTCTACGGCGATGACTTTGATCCGCTCGTCGCGGCGACGCAAGCCTTCGGCGATACCTCTGAGAGACGCCGCGGTCCCGACACTCTGAACGAATCCAGCGATCTGTCCGCCAGTTTGAGACCAAAGTTCGTCGGCCATGCTGTGATAGGCCGGAATCTGGTCCGTGTTTCTCATCTGATCCGTCCAGAACGCTCCCGTGTCTGCGGCGATGATGCCCGCGGCCGCGATCATGTCGCGCGTGAGTGTCTCGGTCATGCCGCCGCCGTCGCTCGCCACGATCTGAAGCGTCGCTCCAAGAAGTCGCATGTGGTCGAGCTTCTCGCGGGCAAAGGCGTCCGACGTCACGATGTGCAGCGGACGTCCCTTCACCGCGCAGACGAGAGACAATGACACTCCCGTGCTCCCGCCCGTGTACTCGACGACCGCACCGCCGGCGGCGAGACGACCTTCCGCCTCGGCCGCCTCGATCATGGCAAGCGCAATCCCGATCCTTCATGCTGCCCGTGGGGTTCTCACTTTCCAACTTCAGCAAAATGCGCGAGCCATTCGCTGGCACCACGTTGCGCAAGGCAACCAGCGACGTATTGCCGATACAATCGAGAATGTCTCGCCGCAGTGCGCTCACTCGTCTCGGTCTTTGTTCCTAGGGAAGCTTGGCGCCGAGCACGTCGATCTGCTCGATCACCGGAGGCGTTGCGAGCAGGTTCGGCGCGTTTGCCATGAGCGCCTTGGCAATGGGGCCGGTGAGATGCGCCTGGCGTCCAGCCTCATCATGAAACGCATCAAAGATGGCAAATGTGGTGGGGCTCAGCTTCAGCGCGAACCAAAGGGGGGTTGTCGCCTCTTGGTTGGCAAGTTGCAGCCCCTGCGCGAGGAAGGCCGCGACCTCCGCTTCCTTACCGGGCTTTGCTTCCAGACGGGCGAATAGCGCGTGCGTCAACATTGTTGAATCTCCTTGCGGTGAAAGGTGTCCGATCGAGCTTAGGCCGTTGGTCGTGTTTGTGCCATGGGCAAGAACGCCATATTTAGTATCATTATTGCCATGCAAATCAATGTTCTTGTTCTCGACGCCGTTTTTGACCTCGGCTTGTCCGCGGTCCTCGATGCCTTTCAAACGGCCAACGAGCTCATCGCCATGTCCGGTCTCGCCGTCCCTCCCTTCGACGTCCGGATTGTCGGCGTGCGACGCGCGGTCAAGACGTCACATGGCCTCCGCGTGCCGGTGCTCCCGGTGGGTACACGAACGCCCGATTGTGTCGTGGTCCCTGCGATCGGGTTCAAGACGCCCGAGCCGCTCGAGGCGGCGCTGGCCAGACCGGACATTCGCGATGCCTCAGTCGTGCTTCGACAATGGGCGCGGCGCGGCGCAACGACGACCGCGGCCTGCGTCGGAACGTTCGTGTTGGCCGAGTCAGGACTGCTCGACCATCATCACGCAACGACCACTTGGTGGTTGGCGCCGCTGTTTCGCAGGCGGTATCCGAACGTGCTGCTGGACGAGGGGAGCATGATCGTAAAATCTGGCCGGTTCGTGACCGCAGGCGCGGCGCTGAGTCACATCGACCTCGCGCTGTCGCTCGTGAGAGACGTGAGTCCGCAACTCGCATCGCTCACGGCAAAGTATCTCATCGTCGATTCCAGGCCGTCGCAGTCTGCCTACGCGCTGGCAGACCATTTGGCGCACTCCGACCCCATCGTGCAGCGGTTCGAGCGTTGGGCGCGCGCGACGCTGAGACATGGGTTTTCCTTGGACAACGCGGCTCGGGCCACCGGGTCCAGCAAGCGAACGCTCGCGCGGCACATGCACCGCGTGCTCGGAAAAACTCCGCTGTCCTATTTTCAGAGTCTGCGCGTCGAACGAGCCGTGCATCTGTTGAAGACCGGCAGTGCGAGCGTCGATCAGGTTGCCGCGCGCGTGGGTTACGCCGACGGTACGACGCTGCGGGCGCTCCTTCGCCGTCGCCTGCATGTTGGCGTGAAGGAAATCAGGAGACGACCCTGACGGCTGCACGGGATGCGCGTTTCATAACATCCATCGCATCATCAAGAGCGGAGCGCTCGTCGCATGCACCGCCTGAACGTGATTGAACCATTTCAAGCCAACTTCTACGCGTTCGTCGGGCCGCCCAACCAGCCGGCCGGCGCGCACCAGCAGTTGGAGAATGCCGCTCCATTCGGGGGATCTCGTCCGCGAGTCCACGACATCTTCGTACCCGTCGAAGCGCAGCGCCGCGCGCCCGATATGGAATGGGGCTTCCCACTCGAAGCGAGTCTTGACGTCGCGATGCGAGCCCTCGATCACTCGACCGTACGCCGTGATCCAGACATCTGCCCCGATGGGAGTCGCTGCGTGGACTCCGATGCCGGCGAGATCCGCGCGAAAGCCCGCGCCATCGCGGGCGAGCTGGCCGGCGAGGTACACGCCCGAGCCGGCGCTTCCACCGCCTCCAAGCGCCAGCTCCGACGTCCACTCCGCCGTGAGCCGCGTCGACTCCCCGCTCGGCGTTCCCTCCCCGTCGAGGAACGATCCTTCGAGAACGAAGAGGAGCAGGGCGTTGCTCACGCGCGGCCCGTTGGCCGACATCGTCACGCCGAGCAACGACATTCTGTGGTCGCGCGTGTTGAAGCCGAAGTCGGCATCGTTGAAACCGACACCCGTTGCCAGCTGCGCAGCCGCGTTGACGCTCGGTGGCGCGACGGAGACTCCCTGGGCAGGGCTTTGCGCTGCGATCAGGACGCCCAACGAGAACGATAGACGAATCGCAGACATTCGTATTCTCTCACCAATGTGATACATTCTCGGTCCGCGGCGATGCAGCTGACGGCCACGGACCTGAACGCGATCGAACAACGTGCCTGACCTGACCAGCGGCCTCACGACGGCCAACGGCCTCGAAGACGGCCTCACCCCGTATCTGCGTATTACGTCGATCGCTTGGGACAGCCCGTTCCGCAATACCGGGCTCAGCGTCGGCGATCGGATCGTGGCGGTGAATGGTCAGTCGCTCACATGCGCCGCCGATCCGACCGAGCGAGCGCGCATGCTGTCGAAGGCCATCGGGCAGACGAACGAGAGCCAAGGATGGAGTGCGGCCGGTCTCGCCGCGGGCGCAACGATCTCGCTCACCGCGCGCCGACGCGCCGCTTCAACCGGATGGTCCGAGATCGTCGTGAGGGCGCCGCTCACCGAGGCGACGAGCTATCGCGACGCCAACAATCGCATCGTGTTTGGAACTGGGGGACCCGACACGATGGCGTATGACGATTTTCCAACGTCATGGGGCAATTGGTACAACGATCGAATGCTTTCCGCGCTTGGCCGCGCGCTCGACCCCGAACAACACACGGGCACCTTCGTCACTCGCTTCGAGTGGAAGCAGCTCGGCGAGCACGCCGATCGCGTTGCATACGCCGTTGCGCGCTATCCGGGCGCGTGGTCGCGTGCGCTGCAGGCCGACTATGAATCGGCGTGCAACGTGTGTGCGGGAAGCAAGATTGTGCTGGCTCCCGGCGCACTCGACTTCCGCCGTCGCGGTGAGGAGTTGGCCGCCGAGGTTCGCGCGAAAGCCATCGCCGCGTGGGACGCGGCAAAAGCCGAACGCTCCGCGCACACGATCACATCGTTCCCCGCGATCAACCCGGTGCGCGACGACGTACGCGCCGTTGTCGGCAAGCTGGTGGTGCTTCCTCCGCTCGCCAACAATCAATGGGTGAGTGAGGCCGGTCACGGATGGTTCGCTGCCGGAAGCCCGAGCGACGGTTGGTACTTTCTCGACGCTGAAGCCGAGCCGGCGCGGGCGATGCTCTATGCCCGACAACGATTTGGGCGCATGGTCGATCCCAACATCGCGGCGCAGTTCGAATTCATCGCGAGAATCACGGACGAGTCGCGCTTGGTCGTGATCAACGAACGCGCGCACTTTGGGCTGCTCGCCGAACCGATTGCCGCCCTGGTCGGCGGGGCCATGTTCGTCGATCTTGCGGCACGAAAGGGAACGGAGATCCCGTTCGCCGGCGAAACGGTTTTGGTCGATACGAATCTCAAACTCCCGCCGGCGAACGCGCCGCCCGCGGCAATCCTCGGCACAATGATCGATGCAGTCAAACTCGGCGACCTCGCGCTCTGGCGCGCGTTGCATGCCGACTGGTCGATCGAGCGCAACGACGAGGGGCGGCGCGTGATCTATCCGCATTGCAATCCCCCGGACGATTCCAACTTCGAGGAATCGCGGCGTTCAATGAACGCACGCGTGCTCGACGTGCGCGTGTCGTGGATAGACGACGCGGTTGTCATCGCCGACGGCGCGCGTTTTCCGGGCGCGCTCCACATCGAGGAGACGGCGGCGCAGCTCGAGCACTATGGCGACTTCGATGGCGAGACGCGGAGCTTTGCCGATGTGACGGTGCGTCGCAACTGGCGGCTGCAACGTGTGGACGGCGGACCGTGGCGCATTGCCGCCGCGCAGCCTATTTGACCGAGGCCAACCACTCATATGGGTGACTATCGCGCGCGGCTGAACGAATTGCTTGGTCAAGCCGAAACGTATTGCCAGAACCTGCCGGCCCCTGTGTTCGAAGGCGTGAGCCGGCGCATTTACGAAGTGGTCGCGGTCCGGAAGGCGGTTCTCGATGACGTGGCCGCGAGTCTCGCGAGCTCGGGTACGGATTCGATCACGCGACCGATCTCGGACAAGTGTCAGGCTGCGTTGACGCAGGTTGTCATTCCTCTCGCGTCGTTGTGCAATGCGCTCAAGAAGGAAGACGCCGAGTGGATCGAGGATTGGCTCGAGGCCAGTGCGTCAGCCGACTCACGCTTCTTCAAGTCCCTCGACGCGATGGGGCTGGGCGACATCCGCGATCAAATGCTCGCGCTCGATGCCGGACTCACGCAGATGATCGGCATCCTCGATCGCAAATGGTCGACGATGTCCGAGGAGAATCAGCGAATCGAAAAGGTGGAGCAGGATGCGAGCGCGCAGATGAGCGCAATCGTTCAGAAGGCCATGTCGCGGGGCGCTGACGCCGTGAACCAGCTGGGGAATCTGACGCAAAAGGTGCTGGAGCCCATGATGAGAATCCCCGATCTCGTCAATGAGGCGGTGGTCTATCTGGCGATCGAAGCGGGCGTGCCGGAGGCGGTGGCGAAGCTCATTCCCAAGATCTCGCTTGCCGGCAAGGATACGTTCGCCGGGGCGAAGGAGTTGGGTATTCCCGCCGGCGACGTCGCCAAAGCGCTTCAGTTTCTGTCGCGCGATCCGGGGATGGCGGCGTCGGAAGCCGTGCAGCGAGTATTTGGTTCGAACTTCGAGATCCTTGTTGCAGCCGTCGTACTGTTTTACAAAAACGTGCTGCCGGAGTTCGTGACCGACTATCGAATTCAGGTCGCGACGTTCCAGTCGGCGTTGCCCAACCAGGGAACTATCCTCGTCTCGTTATCACAGACGCGTGCGGACGTCGACGCGTTTCTCGAGAACAGCGGGATGGAGAAGGTGCAGGCGCTCTTTGAGAAAGCGCTGCGTGCGCTCGAGGATTGGGAGAATGGCATGCCGACGCCTGGACTCAAGGCCGACGCAGCCGAGTTGCGCGCGGTCGCGAAGGAGGTGTTCACGAGGCGATTCGAGGCGACGACGCACAACTTCGAGGAGTTCGTGCGCGCGAACAAAGGGCGGTTCGTCGGCACCATCGAGAAGGACACCGAGACCGCGCTGCTCTGGACCGACATCTGGGTCGATCGCACGAAGGGGATTGCCAACCTTGGGATGGACGCGCGACTCAAGGACTGGAAAGCCAATACGCTCACAATCACCGACCGGTTCGATAGCGCGGCGCAGCAGGTTCGCCAGCAGCTGATCGGACTTCCCATCGGCGTTGCCGAACCAATCCTGAAGCGGCTCGATGCCGAATTCGCGAAGATGCGCGATCAGCTCAAGCCGGCCGTCGAGTCCACGATCTCCGCCGTCGACGCCACCGCACCCACGGTGACGCCGGAGCAGATTACACGCGACCTGGATCGATCGAGGTTGCGCGAGCGGCTGTACGCCTGACGACCGCCGGCACGCCTCAGCCGCGGGCTAGCGCGGTGGCGCCACGTTGTCACGCCCGGAGACCGGCGCGTCGTAGTCCGACATGAAGCATTGCCAATCGGCGAACGTCGTCTTGTAGCATTTGCCTGACGCGTGCGGTTGTCCGTGCGTCCTGCAGTTCTTTCCCGCGTTGCTCTCGGCGGGGGAGTTGCCGGTTTTCGGCCACGAGTACACGGCGGCGCACGCATAGACGTCGTAGCTGCCGCGGATCGGATACACCGGCTGTGCAGGGTCAATGTTGTCGTGCCTGCCGTCCGCACGCTGTTCGTAGGGACGCGGCGCGCCGATCTGGACTTTCATGTTCTCGACGAGATACAGACTTGGTGCGCCCACGTGCTCTTGCTCGCACGTGACGTACTTCGCGGCAGCCGCGGAAGTGATCGCGCCGCGAGCGGGCGCGCTGTGATCAGAACACTCGAGGGGGTCGCGAGCGCCGTATTTCGCGCCTGCGCCGGGTTGAGCGTGGGCAACGGTGCTCGCACAGACAAGGGCGACGCACAGCGCGCCGAACGTGCGGGACATGGGGACTCCTGGCGGACGAGGGTGCCGGCACAGCGGCGGTGTTCATGCGTCCGCCGGCGAGTCCGTCGCGGCAACAGGCACAATGAAGGGAGGGCCTGAATAGTCGGTTATCAGCACTTGGATGTCAACACTCGAACAGGGTGTTGAGTGCCAACGTTCGGGCGCGTGACGCCTAGCGAGGCCCGGAGCCCGTCATTCGACGAGCCACCACCAACAACACTACGCCGACCGCGATGGCAATGCCTCCGTTGACCGCCCAACGTGATTGGCCGGACATGTAGCTCCCAGGCAAAACTCCGATGCCCTGGAAAAACCAGATGCATCCCACGAGCACTAGGACCACGCCCAACACATTCGCCGCTCGTCTCATTTGGAACCTCTCTCTACGAGAATTGTTTGACCGTGAGGCCGAAAAGTAGCACGTTGGTTCGAACGCAACTCCCATTCTCGTGAGTGTGGCCATCCATGTCAGGTGACTGCGTCGTTGGGACGAGACGAGTCGTGCACGAGCTCGTTGGTGGTGTGGCAAGTGTCGTCTATATCGCATTCCTGATTGGCGGCTGCAATGCGACGCGTGCCGGTCCAAGCGGGGGAAGCTCGCAATCACCCGCCGCGGCCGCCGCCGAGCTTCGGCGCAACACGCAAGCGCTCCTCGATGCGGTCGCTCCGGGCGATGTGAAGGTGTGGGACCGATTGCTCGATTCGACTGCCATTCAGGTGGACGAGAACGACGTGGTACGCGACAAGAAAGAGATCCTGGCCGGACTGACGCCGCTCGGCCCTGGCCTGGTCGGTACGCTCGCGATCGACGACTTTCGTCTGCGCCTACACGGAAGCGTCGCCGTCGTGACGCATGAGGATGCGGAATCTCTCGACTATCACGGCCAGAAGATTCGCAGCCGGTTTCGGAATACGGACACGTGGGTCCGCGCGAACGACGAGTGGCGCTTGGTCGCCTCGCAGGTGCTCGCCGTTCTTCAGGACCCGCCGGCGGTTCATCTCGAGCGCACGACACTCTGCGGCTACGCCGGCCGTTACGTGATGACGACGGACATCGCCATCACACTGCAGTGTGTTGGCGACTCGCTCGTCGCGAAACGCGACGGCCGGCCGGATCGCGTATTCCTCGCCGAGGCGCGGGACGTCTTCTTTGAGCCTGGGCAGCCGCGGACGCGGCGAATCTTTCAGCGTGACGGGCGCGACGCGGTCACCGGATTCGTGGATCGGCGCGAAGCGCGCGACATTGCCTGGCGACGACAATCCAGTCGATAGGGCGGGGCGAGGCCCGCGCGATTCACGCCTCCGCCTTTGCTTTCAACGCAGCTGCGAAGGCGTCGAACGCGGGTTGCAAATCGGGGATGAACTTCGTGATCAGCGGTGCGAGCAAGCCGCTGTACACCTCGCGCATCGCAAATTCGATCTCGCCATCGTCGCGCGCTCGCAAGCGGAACGTTCGGACGCCCTTGAACAGTCCCAACGGCATTCATCCGGTCCACGTCATCGCCTTGCCCGGCTCGAACTCGGTCACCGAGACGGGAAAGGCGCGTGCGCGATTGAGCGTTGGATATACAGTCACGGTCTGCCCAGCGGTGATCGTTCCGTCGACTCTGGCAACAGTCGGGTTCCAACTGGGGTAGTCAGGCGCGTGGGTCAATAGCGCCCAAATTTTTTCGGGCGTGGCGCGAATCGCGGTCGTCACACTGAACGTTTTCACTTGGTCAGCCTCCGTTTCGACAATGCTTCGAGGACAGACGACTTCACCAAATGCTCTCCACCCCATCGGTGAATCGTTCTCAACACGGGAATGAATGTCTTACCAACGTCGGTCAGCGAATATTCGACGTGCAGCGGAGCGGTTCCGCATTCCTTCCGATCGATCATCGAACGCCGAGTCAGTTCCTTCAGATCGCGGCTGAGAGTACGCGCGACGATCGACTTGTTGCCCATGCTCGCCGCGAGCGCCGTTTTCAATTCTCCGTATCGCCGGGGACCGCGTTTGAGCTCCCACAATATCCGCAGCCGGTATTTGCCGCTGACGAGCGTTTGAAACCCTTCGACGGGACAGTCGAATTGGGTAGCGCTTCGAGCGGTGTCATTCTTCATGTGAGGTCCGCGGGTTCATGAGTCATCTACGCTGAATCCGGCCTCGCGCCCAAGCAAGTACGGACAACCGTGTCCCCTTGTCGTTGTGGCGGCATCGAGGGGGTCGCGCGCTCGCTAGGAACCCAGCTGATCGTGTGCGCGCGACAACGGAGCATGCGCCTGCCGAAACCGGCTCGCGTAACGGACGTGCAGCACCGCCGAGACAAGCGAGACGACGGCCCCCACCGTTACGTCCAACGTCACACCTCGGCCGAGCAGTGCGCCGATGTCACTCGCCAGCGAACCGGCAAGGACCGAGTTCAACGCGGCCACCACGCTCGACGTCGTCGTGAGACTCATGGCAAGATTGGGCGCGCGTTGGCGCGAACCGTGAGCCAACGCTTGCTGGTCGTCGCGCGGCGCATGACCGGTGACGAAGAACGGTTCGAGCTCTGGAACCATCTCCAAATAGCCGTGCCGGAGCAGGTTCATGCCTGTGACCCAGAGCGCGTCCTCGAAATTGATCGCCACGCTGCGGACGAACGTCGCGAGTCCAATGAACAGCGCGACCGCGATCAAGAGGAGCGCAAACCACAACGTTTCGTAGCCGAAATGGGTGGCCTGAGCCAGCAGTGCAAGCGCGACGACTGTGCCCGACAGCACGGCGATGAAGATCGTGGTTCGACCAAACATCTCCTGGTAGCCGAGTGTCCGAGACGACAAGAGGCTCCAATGTTCGGTCGTCAGAATGTCGAGGGCTCGAGGATCGTCGAGCCCGATCCTCCGGCGATGCTGGTCCGGCGGCGTGGACGGAGTTTTCTCAGACGTCCCCTCCGACTCGCGAGCCGTTTGATTGGCGTCCATCGCTCCACCTCCCAGTGGTTCGCGTTCGGTCCTCAACCACGGGACAGTTATTCGAGCTTTGGAAAGCGGCTCAGCGGGAACGTGTCCACGGGACCTGATCGTTGCTGTACGAGCACTCCGCCATCGACAACGAGACAGGCCCCGGTGATATAGCGGGCGTCCTCGGTGGCGAGGAAAACGGTCGGACCGGCAATGTCGTCAGGCGTCCCGAGGCGTTCCATTGGAACGACTTTGCCTCGCTCGATCGCATCGGCCTCACTGAGGTCATACGTGAGGATGAGTCCCGGCACGACGGCGTTCACGCGCACGCCGTAGGGCGCGAGATCCAACGCCATGGCGCGAGTCATCGCCTCGATGCCTCCTTTGGACGCATCGTACGCGACGTTGCCGCGGTGCGCTTTCGTCGCGCCGCCGCTCGACATGTTGATGATCACGCCGGACCGCTTGCGCGCCATATCGTGCGCCGCCCGGTGTGAGCAGAGAAACGCACCCTTCAAGTTGACGCCGAGCAGTTTGTCCCACCATTGCTCGTCGCCGTCCAGGAAATGTCGGGCTGCGTGGATGTTGCCCGCGTTGTTCACCAGAATGTCGACGGTACCAATGCGCGAGGACACGGCATCGAACATTGCGTCGACCTGCGTCTTGTCGGAAACGTCGGCCGCCAGCGCAACCGCCTTTCCGCCGGGGATGGCGTTGGCCACCTCGGTGGCGCGCGCCTGATCGACGTCGTTCACGACGACGCGCGCGCCCTCCGCGGCAAATCGTTCGGCCACCGCGCGGCCAATGCCGTGACCGGCGCCGGTCACCATTACAGTTTTATCAACGAACCGGTCAAACGTGTTCATCCATGCTCTCCGCGCCGTCGGCTATGAGAAAGGTCGCCGAATGTAGGGCGCGATGGGAGCAACGGGTAGTGAACCGCAAGGCGCGCGGGCGTGCTAGGGCGCGCGCCTTGTTGCACCGCGAATCAGGCGCAGCACGAACAGTAGGATCAAGGCGCCAATGAACGCGACGAAAATGACTCCGGCGAGACCGCCAAAGGGGACGCCGGCGCCGAGTTGCCGGAAGACCCATCCGCCGACGAACGCGCCGACGATACCAATGATGATGTCTCCCACGATGCCGTAACCGGTGCCGCCCATCACGATCGACGCGAGCACTCCAGCAACGAGGCCGACGATGATCCACGTGAGGAAATTCATGCCATGTTCTCCTAGCCGACGTTGGCCCGCCTTGCGAAACACCGCACTTCGACCGCGACCTGACTCATCCCCACCGGGCACGTTCGCAAACTGAGTGCCGCCCGGTCGCCGGGCGATCGCCGATCGGTGCGCGAGTCATCGTTGCCTTCGGCTCATTTCATGGCGTCGCACCCGCTCCGGTGACTAATTTCGGGGCCTTGGGGAATTTCCGGGAATGCGGCGCGCGGACTTGACTGGCGTTAGCGCGCACTGGCGCAGTCAACACCGAAACAGGAGCGACATGACCAAGCTCGATCGAACCAAGGCGAACCCCTGGGCGCTCAAGACGCCGCCCGGTTCGGCGGAGTACACGATGCACGTGGACGAGAAGGAGGGCGTTCGGGTACTCGTGTGTACCGTGGGCAAGACCGTGCTGCTCTACGACGCGCGGTGCGTCGACGACCTGCACACGATGCTCAAGGCAAACGGAGATTGGGTGGACCTCGGCGGCGCGGACGAGCAGAAGCCGGCCAAGGAGGGCACGGTCGAGGCGTGGGGGCGGTCGCCCACGAATCCGATTGGCGGGTGGTACGGCCTCAAAAAGGGATTGCGGGGCCGCTTTGGCGTCTATCTTCCGCCGCTCATGGAGGCGCTTGGCCTCTGCGAGCTGGAGCACAACGCGAAGAACAATCGAATCAGGGCCAGATAGCCCACAACAAAGCCGCCTTGCGGGAAAAGCCAAGGCGGCAAAAACTCAGCGTGCATCGTCGGGCGATTCTTCCGCCCGACGGGTCGTACGCGGTGACGGTTAGACGTTCAGGAGAGGCTGGCCGCCGAAGCCCAGTCGTCGGGCTCCAACTGCGTGAACTTCGAAACGCTGACGATTCTCATTTGCGGCGTCGCCCAGGCCTTACGCGGTGAGAGCGCACGAGCAGGACTGGCGACGGGTTGCGTGGTCTCGCTGGATCGCATCTATACGGCTCCTGATAGCTCTTGGCATCGGGGTGGGCTGGCGCGCGAGGATCCACGCCATGGATGCAACTAAAGTAGCGTCGGACGACGGGCGCCATCAAGGCACGAAACGTTACATTTGCACCAATTCATGGCCGAAGTGGCTCGGCCGATGAATTGACGCCTAGCTCTGCCGTTTGGTCACCTGGACCCCGGCGAGGGCCACTCGCGAGATCGAGTCGGGGTCGGGCGGCCTGCAAGACCGGCCCTTTCGCCTCCCACGACCCAGCGACTCCAGACGTAAGCGGCTCCCGAACGCCATTCCTCTGGGGGTCGGCGCACAGGTCACGGACGGCCCAGCCGTCCAACCGCGAGCCGGGCGTGAGCGGGGCGTGGGGGGAGCGTGAGCGACTGGCGTTAGTGATGTACTATGTTATAAGTCTAATGACATGACGGCCGCCGACGCGAGGGAGCTCAGACCTGCGGTTGGATCACGATCAACTGTTGTTGCGCGAGGTCATCGAGGAGCGCCAGGACATCTCTCTCGATTTGCAGCGGCTCTCCGTCGTACGCGGCGGCGAGCGCCTGACAGAGGTCCGACACACGCACCGGCTCCGCGAGGCGCTCCCAGATGTCGCTGCCAATTTCGTCGAGGTCGTAGTAGTTGCCGGCGCTGGGGCTCATGAGAACGGTGCGTCCTCCCACGTTGGCCGCCAACGGCTCACTGCGCCGGCATACGATTGAAGACCCCGAAAGCACCGTAGCTGCCGACCGCGCGTTATCCTCCGTGGAGCGATCCTTCATCGGTTGGCTGTCTCCGGCGAGATCAGCGCGAAATGCAATCGGTGTCCATGCGGCGTGGGCATGCGTCCATTCTAGTGAGACCAACAACATCTCGCGAGACGGCGCTCCGGGCATTCCGGGTTGCGACCAGAACACGACCTCGGCAAGTTGCGCGTCAATGACCCACTCGACGTCTCACGACAACATGAGCGTGCCCGACCGCCAACTGTGTGGTTGGCGAGTGCGGTCGGCGATTCCCTTGCTCGAGCTCGCCGCGTGGGAAGGGGCGGATCGTCCACCAGACGTCGAGATCGTTGTCGGAGCGATCGCGCCGCATCTCGAGTCGAGCGAGCGTGTTGCCCCGCACGACCCTCACGGTCGCACGACGCTCGATGTTCGGCCCGATGACACCGCCTTGTTCACCGTCGTAGGCGTCGCCCGCTTTCTTGTCGTTCAAGGTCGGCGCGTCGTCGTCGATCCGTTGACGAGCGATGCGGCCGCCGTGCGTCTGTTCCTGCTGGGAACGGTCGTGGCCATTCTATGCTATCAACGGCGTCTGCTGCCGTTGCATGCGAGCTGTCTCGCGGTCGACGGGGCGGCGTTCGCGGTGGGCGGGCGAAGCGGAGCGGGGAAGTCCACCCTCGCGATGACGTTGGCGCGACGCGGCATTCCGATTCTCGCCGACGACATTTCTGCTGTCGATCCGTTCGGTGAGAGCGGGCCAGTCGTGTGGCCGTCCGTGGCTCGCGTCAAACTCTGGCGCGATTCGCTCGACCTGTTGGGCTTGACGGCGGATCCGGCGCGTCGCATTCGCGAGGGCGCGGAAAAATTTTCAGCAAGCGATGCGCCCTTTGTCACGACGCCGCTGCTTTTGTCTGGCCTGTACCATTTGACGGCCGGGCCCGATGCATCGGTCGCCATCGTGTGCCCGCTCGCGGGGATCGACGCGGTGCATTCGTTGAATCGCATGGTGTATCGCGCCTATATTGGGCGCGCCATTCATCGGGACGATTGGATGATTCGCGCGACGATGGCGGTTCTGACTCGAGTTCCGGTCTTCGCTATGGGCCGCGATTCCGTCACCGACACTCCGGAGTCGCTGGCGACGCGATTCCTCGACCACGCCCACGGCGAGAGACTGCGGACATGACCCGCGTTGCGAAAATGGCCGGTGTGATCCATGCGGCGACGATGATGTTCGGCATTCGTGTTGCGCTCTGGTGCATTCCGTACCCCGCGGTTCGCGGATACCTCGAGCGGCGGCGCGACCGACGGATGCGGCGTCCGCCAATTGGGGAACGCGTCGATCCGGCGCGAATCGCGCGACGGGTCGGACTCGCGAGCGCGGTCATTCCGCGAAGCACCTGTCTCGTCAGGGCGCTCGTGGCCGAACAATTGTTGGCGGAGGCCGGTCTGGAATCCGTGCTGCGGCTCGGCGTCGCAAACACTTCCGGCGCCGGTCTTTCGGCGCACGCGTGGATCGAGCACGGAGGACGAGTGCTGGTCGGGGGCGACATATCGCCATTCACCGCCTTCGAACCAACCGACCGTGGAAAGCGGTCCTGACGCAGCGGCGCGTGGCAGACGAATCGTTCGACCGTGACACCGCCTCGCGCGCGGCGGAGCTGTTGTTGGCCGCGGCCACGCCGCGCCTCGACGCGGACGCTATGCGCCGCGCGAACGCGGCGATGTCTCATGAAGGCGGCATCGAGTGGGAGACGTTCATCCCGCTCGCTCGCCAACACGGGGTGGTATCGCTGCTCTATCGGCACCTGTCCGCCGGCGCATTAGATATCTCAAAAGTACCTGACAGTGCCGCTGCCGAATTGCGGCGCGTCACCGGGGACATTGCCCGGCGTTGCCTGCTCCTGACCGGTGAGCTCGTGCGCCTGCTCGATGAATTCGATCGGCACGGAATTCGAGTCGTGTCGCTCAAGGGTCCGATCCTCGGCCAACAGGTCTACGGATCGATTGCGCTCCGCCGCTTCAATGACCTCGATCTACTCGTCGCGACCGACGATGTCGGGCGGGCGAGCGAGTTGCTGCTCCGGCTGGGCTACGCGAATCTCAAATCGGAATCGTCCGACGGCCTGGACGCGATTCGCCGCGATCCGTCTCATCATCACTCGTTCCTCGCCGCGACGAAGACGCATCGCGTGGAGTTGCACTACTATCTGACTCGCCCGGTAGCCGGTCGCCGTCTCACCCTCGCGTCAATTGAAGCGGGCCTGGAGCGGCTTCCATTTCATACCACGTCGGTCTGGATGCTGCGGCCGGAAGACTTGCTCGTCTATCTGTGCCTTCATGGCACTGAGCACCTCTGGGAACGAATTGAGTGGGTTGGTGCAGTGGCCGAGTTGGCGCGAGGAGACCGCATTGCCGATTGGAACAGAGTGGCGACGGTGGCTCGCGTTTTCTCCGCGGACCGCGCTGTTACCGCCGGTCTCCAACTCGTTCACGATCTTTTCGGCGTGCCGGTTTCATCATTGTGGATGGGCGGAGACGCGGACGCTCGCGCTGCGGCGCGATCGCTCGCCGCACGATTCATCGCGGACCCGAGCCGCTCCCCAAGCGCGACGGAGCGGCTCGCCTACCATGTACGGACAGAGGCGGGGGCGGCGAGTCGCCGCGCCCGCCTCTGGTCAACACTCTTCGTGCCGACGACCGCCGACATCGACGCCATCCCGCTGCCTCGCGCGTTGTGGGCACTCTACTACGTGCTTCGTCCCGCCCGACTCACGTTGCGCTGGTTCAAGGGTCTCGAGCGCTCGGTGCGCCGTCGGGCTCCGCCCGGATCGTGAATCAGGGCCGGGAACTCTCGCGGAATCTTGTGCTCCGCGAAGCGGAGCGTAGGACGCGGCGATCTATCGCGATCTACATCGCGAAAGCCTAGACTTGGACGACAGCAGAAACCGCTCGTTCTCTTCTTGGTGACGCAGTCCAAATTCATGCCTCGAGAATCCACAAACTTCCGCGACGAAACGCTCGCGCTGCCCATCGGATCGCAGCGATCGCTGTTCGATATTCCATCCGGCGTCGCGTACTTCAATACCGCGTACAACGCACCTCTGCTCAACGCATCGCGGACGCGACTCGTGTCCGCCGTCTCCGCCAAGAGCCACCCGTGGGAGCGTACGTCGCCGGATTTTTTCGCCGACGCCGAGCGCATGCGACAGCTGGCCGCGAGTCTCTTCGGAGGCGATGTCGATGGCTACTCCCTGATTCCGGCGGCGAGTTACGGATTGAGCGCGGCCGCACGCGCCATCGAGCCAACACTGCGACCGGGTGATCGAATCGTGCTATTGGCCGATGAGTTCCCGTCGAATGTGTATCCGTGGCGACGCACGGCCAACGAAACAGGCGCAGTCGTCACGACTGTTCCAACGCCGGTGAATGGTGATTGGACGGCCGCCACGTTGGAGGTCCTCGCGAGCGGCGCGCGCGTCGCGTCGCTCGGCGGCGCACATTGGACCAACGGCGCTCGAGTCGATCTCTCCGCGATCGGCGACGCATGCCGCGCCGCGGGCATCACGCTCGTGCTCGATATGACGCAGTCGTTGGGCGCGATGCCGTTCGACATGACGGCGGTCCAGCCGGACTTTTGTGTCGCCGCCGGATACAAGTGGTTGCTCTGTCCTTATGGGATAGGCTTGATGTATGTCGGACCGGCGTGGCGAAACGCTCGTCCACTCGAAGAGTCCTGGCTTACGCGGAGCAATGCCGCCGACTTTACGTCGCTCGCGAACTACAGCGACGACTACATGCCGGGTGCACGACGATTCGACGTCGGTGAGAAATGCACGGCATCGCTCCCGGGCGCCGTTGCCGCACTCGAGCAGGTGCAGGAGTGGGGCGTGGCGCGCGTGGCAGCCAGCCTCGCCGACATCAACGGCCGGATTCAGACACGTCTGGAATCGTTGGGCTTCGAGCTCCCGCCGCCAGGCGCCCGTTGCCCTCACATGTTCGGCGCGCGTGTTCCGGCGCATTGGACCGGCGATGTGGTCGGCGCACTCCGCGCGCAACAGGTGTTCGTGAGCCAGCGCGCGTCATCGATCCGTTTTGCCCCGCATTTGCATGTGACCGAAGCGGACATCGATCAGCTGTTCGCCGCGCTCGCGACACTCAGTTAGGCTTCCTCAGGAAATTCCGGGCTCAGTGCTATGTGATATTGCATCGATCCTCCATTCAACGACCAACCGCACGGCTCCCGTCAGGCGATATGCGATCCTACGACTTTGTCACACTCGACGTGTTCACCGCGACACGCTTCGGCGGCAACCAGCTCGCCGTTTTTACCGACGCGCGCGGGCTGTCCGACGACGAAATGCAATCACTCGCTGCCGAATTCAATTTGAGCGAGACCACCTTCGTTCTCCCACCCGCCGATTCGGCGAACACCGCACGGATGCGGATCTTCAACCGGCGAAACGAAATGCCGTTCGCCGGCCACCCGAGCCTGGGAACCGGTCACGTGTTGGCGCAGCAGCGGCGCGACGACAACGGCGTGGTGCGATTGGAAGTGCCGGCCGGAGTTGTCGAGGTGAAGATCGAGCGCGACGCATCGGGCGGCATTCAGGGCGGAACGGTGCAGGCGCCGCAGCCGCTTTCCCTTGGACAGGAAATACCGGTGACCGAGGTTGCCGCGTGCGCCAATCTCATGCCGAGCGATGTGGTGGTGACGGCTCACAGCCCTATCGTTGGCTCGGCGGGGAACCCGTATGTCTTCGCCGAGGTAACGGACGCGGCGCTCACGCGCGCTGCGCCGGACTTGGGAAGCTTTCAACAGGCAGCGGCTGCGCGCGCATCATTCAACGGCCGCTTCTCCCTCTTTCTATATGTTCGCAACGGGACGCAGGTCCGCGCGCGCATGTTCGCTCCGCTTGCCGGAACGTGGGAGGACCCCGCCACCGGCAGCGCGAACGCTCCGCTCGCTGGACTGCTGCTCTCCCTCAGCGACGACGAAAGCGCGACCTTCGACGTCACTCAGGGAGTGGAGATGGGAAGGCCGAGCAAGTTGAGCGCGAGTGCGCGACGCACGCCGGACGGTATTCGAGTCGCCGTCGGCGGCGACTGCGTTCCCATGTTCGAGGGAGTCGCGCGTCTCTAGGCTCTTGCGCCGCAGTCCCGTGTAGCGAAACAGGTCGCCAGGAACACGGAGCCGGTTCACATCGCCGCGGTTCCGTTTCGTCACTCTCCTGATCTCCACAAGTCGACAACAGGCCGCTTGGCACTTGTGATACAGACTCGAAACCGTACTGTATCGCCATCGTGCCGCGCCGATGCGGCACGCAGACCATTCACGACTGAGGCCTCGGTGTTCCACACCGAGCGGAGGTGTCATGACGGGGACGTTCCGATGTATGCTGCGCACTGCATTGCTGGCTGTCGCGGCTCCGATAGTACTCGCGGCACAGCAGACGACGACAATCACCGGTCACGTTCGCGGTGAGGCCGGCAACCCACTGCCCGGGGCCAGCATCTCGATCATTGATCTCGGGCTCGGCGGGCTCGTCCGCGACAACGGCGAGTACTCGTTCACGGTGCCGGCCAATCGCGTCCGCACGCCGGCGGTGACCCTCACGGTGCGCATCATTGGCTACCGCGCGCAGACGGCGCAGGTGACGCTCAACGGCGGCACCCTGACGCAGGACTTCACGCTGGTTGCCAACCCGCTGCAACTCGGAGAGGTCGTCATCACCGGCGCCGGCACCAACACCACGCGCGAAAAGCTCGGGACGGTCATCAACACGGTCGACTCGGCCGTGATCGCGCACAGCAACGAGCCGAACATCGTCAACGCACTCGCCGCCAAAGCGCCGAACGTGCAGATCGTGTCGAGCTCCGGCGCGCCGGGTGCGTCGTCATACATTCGCATCCGCGGCATCAAGTCGCTGTCGGGGAACGCGCAGCCGCTGTTCGTTGTGGACGGCATTCCGATCGACAACTCCACCAGCATCAACGGGTCGAACCTGAGTGGCGCGAACACGCCCAACCGCGCGTCGGACATCGACCCGAACGACGTCGAATCGATCGACATCTTGAAGGGTGCGGCGGCGGCCGCGATTTACGGCGCTCGTGCGGCCGACGGCGTCATTTTGATCACCACCAAGCGCGGACATCCCGGTCAAACGCGCTATTCGGCGCGGTCCACCGTCACGTCCGACGACGTCACGAAGAGCTATCCGCTGCAGACGAAGTACGGGCAAGGCACCAAGGGCGTCACCGGCGCGTGCGCGACCGAAAACTGTTCGGGAACGTCGACGTCGTGGGGACCGCTGCTCAGCGGAGTGCCCACGTACGATCACTACGACGAATTTTTCCACACCGGCCGCACGGTCGACGCGCAGCTGCAAATCTCGGGCGGCAACGACCAGACGTCGTTCTTTGCGTCGGGAGGCCGCGTGGACCAGACGGGCGTGATCGTGGGCAATAACAACTTCTATACGAAGAACAACGGTCGCCTCAAGGCAACGCACAAGGTGTTTCCGAACCTGACCCTGGGCGCCAACGTTGCCTTCATTGATGTCCGCAATGCCGCGCTGCTGAATGGCGGCGCCGTATCGGGCCTCATGCTCGGCGCACTGCGCACGCCGCCCGATTTCAACAACTTTCCGTACCTCGATCCAACCACCGGCCTCCAGCGCTCCTATCGCTTCCCCAAGCCGGGCGCATCATCACTGCTGACGTCGCGCGGATACGACAACGCTCTATTCGCATTGTATAACAACCCCAACGTGGAGCTGACCGACCGCACGACGGCCAACCTCGACGCCGAGTATCAAGCGACGCTGTGGCTCAAGATCAACTACACGTTGGGCGGCGACTACTACGGTGACACCCAGATGACTGGGTATGCGCTCACGGCGAGCGATTTCCCTAAGGGGCGCGTCCAGCGCACCACCGCCGAGCGGTTGCAGGTCGACCACAATTTGGTGGCGACGGCGAATCACACGTTCAACGACAATTTCGCCGGCACGTTCACGCTCGGACAGAATCTGAACAGCCGGCGCCAGCGCGATCTGTCGGTCACCGGCAGTGATCTCATCGCGCCGCTGCCATTCGCGATCAACAACACCGTGACGCAAGCATCGAGCGAAGGGTTGTCGACCATTCATACGGAATCGTATTTCGGCCAGGCCACCACGGATCTGTTCAACCAGCTCTATCTCACCGCGGGCGTTCGGAACGACGGCTTCTCGACCTTCGGCCAGGCGAATCCACGCGCGTGGTATCCCAAAGCGAGCGTTGCGTGGACGTTCACGAACGCACTCGGGAACACGAACCAGACGGGCCTGTTGAGTTACGGCAAGGCGCGCATCTCGTACGGCGAGACGGGCAAAGAGCCTGGCGTCTATTCCACGAACACGGTACTCGGCAGCGGCTCATTCGGCAGCGGCTTCGGCGACGTGACCAAAGCGACCCAGGGCGGTTTCGGCGGACTGCTGAGCTCCGGCACACGCGGCAATCCCGATCTCCGCCCAGAGCGGGAAAAGGAAGTCGAAGGCGGATTCGACTTCGGATTCTTCAATCAGAAGGCCGACGCCGGTATCACGTACTACAACAACCACTCGACCGACGTCATTCTGAGCGTGCCGCGTCCCACCACATCGGGATTCAGCGGCCAACAGCTCAATGGCGCGGCGCTTCGCAGCAAAGGATTCGAGGCAACGCTGAACGTTCGTCCGATCACTATGCAGAACTTCTCATGGGACTTTGGGCTGCAGTGGGCGCAAAACTACACTACGATCGAAGATCTGCAGGGCGCACTATTCGTTGGCGCGGGTGGTGGCAGCTTTGCCGAGGCGGCGCCGCAAGCAGTGGTCGGCGGCGGGTTCGTGTTCCGCGGCCTTGGGTTTGGTCGCTGCGGGATGAGCCAACAAGCGGCGCTCCGCGACAACAAGAATGCGGTGATCACCGACTTCGACTCACAGTGCGTCGGGAAGGCCCGCGGCACGCTCTACATCGATGGTACCGGGTTCCCGGTGAAAGACCCCAACATTCGCCAGGTGTCGGACCCGAATCCAAAGTGGACCGGCGGTCTGCGCAGCAACATGCGCTTCGGCAAATGGCAGCTGTCGGCGTTGGTGGATCACAAGCAGGGCGGACAGGTCATGAATACGACCAAAGGCTCGCTCTACAATTTCGGCACGCACAAGGACACTGAGAAGCGCGACGTCAACGAGGTGTTCGGCACCGATCTGCTCAAGGGGCCGGTGACGGGACCGGGCGCCGGAACCCCGGTGCTGATCGGCGAGGGGTGGTACACGGGCAACGGCACGGCCAACTCGAATATTGTCGAGGAGTTTGCGGAAGACGGCGGCTACACCAAGCTGCGCGAGGTCTCGGTGGCGTACTCGCTCGACAACGCGTTTGTGCGGCGCCTGGGCTTCAGCAGCGTCGATCTTCGGGTTGCCGGGCGCAATCTGCGCACCTGGTCGAGCTACAGCGGCCTCGATCCCGAGACCAACCTGGCGGGCGCATCAGCGCTGTTGCAGGGCTACGACTTCTTCAACATGCCGCAGACGCGATCGTTCGTGTTCACCGTTGGAATCAACCGCTGACGATCACGAGAGATCACTACAATGAATCGATATTTTCGCGTGATGCTCGCGGCCGCCGCAACGGTCGCCGCGGGTTGCAGCAACTATCTCGACTGCGTGGAATGTGTCACCAGTCCCACGTCCCCCACTCAGGCCACGTCCACGCAGCGCATCGTGGCGACGCAGGCCAAACTCTGGCAGCTCACGAACGGCGATCTGGCGCGTGAGACGTCGATGTTCATGCAGCAGATGGCCGGCGTTGGCAATCAATACCAGGTCATCGACAAATATTCGCTCGACGCGGGCGGCGGTGGCGACTTCACGACACCGTACGGCGGCGCTGGACTCATCGACCTCAAGCGCGTCGAGGCCGACTCACGGGCCTCGGGCGACAAGACCATGGTCGGCATCGCGCTCGTGTTCAAGGCGTGGTTGTTGAGCGTGACCGCGGATGTCTGGGGCGACGCGCCGTATACGCAAGCCGCACAGCCCGACGTCTTCCCGACGCCGGCGTACGATCCGCAGCAGGCGGTGTACGACAGTCTGCAGAACGCGTTGAGCGACGCCATCACGAACCTCAGCGCGAACGCGGGTGCCGGACCGTCAGCGGCGGAGTTGGTGTTCAAAGGCGACCGCGCAAAATGGACGGCGCTTGCGCACACGCTCAAGGCGCGCCTGTACCTCCACGTCGCCGAGCGCGACGCGTCGGCGTACGCGAAGGCGTTGACCGAGGCGAATCTTGGCATCTCGTCGAACGCCGGCGACTACGTGACGGTGCAGACCAGCACGGCCGGCGAACAGAACGACTGGTATCAGTTCCAGGTCGTGGGACAGCGGACGTCGTACATGCGCGCCGGCGCGTTCGGCGTGAACCTGCTGACCACGGCCAAGGATCCTCGTCTCACCGAGCTGTATCAGGCGGCGACCGGTTCGGCGACGATCGTGGGCGGCACGCCCGGTCAATCGCTGACCACGGCAATGGGGAATGTCAGCGCCAAACGGCTCGCCGATGCGTATGGCCAACCGCTGGTGACCTACAATGAGAATTTGCTCATTAAAGCCGAGGCGCTGTTCAAGGCCGGCAACCTGCAGGCGGCGCTCGATACGTTGAACAAGGAACGCACATCGTGGGCGACGGCCACGTCGTGGCATTCCGCGGTCACCCTCGCCCCGCAGGCGGGCCCGGTGACGCTCGAAGCAATCATGAACGAGAAGTACGTCGTGCTCTTTGAGAACATCGAAACGTGGAACGACTACAAACGCACCTGCTTCCCGAAGTTGACCCCCGGGAATGGTGCGGTCGCTCTACCCGGACGCTTGTTGTATCCAACGAGCGAGCGGCAAACGAACACGGCGAACGTGCCGGCTGACCCCGTGCGGAATTGGAACGACCCGCAGGCGTGCACCGGCGCATAGCGGTCTGATTGGCTCAGCCAAGGGCGGTATGAACGGGCAAGACCGGTATTGGTCTTGCCCGTTCTCGTTCGTAGCGCCGGGTCGCGCCTTGTGTTCCCGTGCGTGAACACGTCATTCATTGGCGCGCTAAGCGATCACGTCGCGCAGTATTGACGCGAGCAGCGGAATCCGGACCTGCTCGAACGGGTGTGGCGTATTCGGAAGGACACACAACTCTCCGCGACCGATCGCGCGCGATGCGGCGACTGTTTCGTCGACGGTCACGACGTTGTCCCGGTCGCCAACCATGAGCCGAACGCGCTGCTGAACTCGCGAAAGAACCGCGGCATCGACGATGGGACGCGCCCCGAGCTCGGCCATCAGCCGCGCGGTCTTCGCCAAGACTCTCTCCCATCCGCCGGCTCCCGCGTGCCGCGCCTCGAGGGCGGCGGCGAATTGTGGAACCTTGGCGATGATCGCTGCTGGATCGAGACGGCTTGTCTCGCGCGCCGCGCCTTCGGGGGTCCACGCCAGCTTGGTCCCGAGGGTAGCCACCGTCGAGATCAAGTCAGGCGACTCGGCGGCCAACTGCAGTGCGACATAACCGCCCATGCTGTAGCCAAAGACCGTTGCATGCGAGATCTCTCGCGAGACCATGAAGTCGCGAACGTTTCGGGCAAAGCCGGCAATGCTGTAGCTGTCGGTGGCAGCCGGAGTGTCTCCATGGCCGTCCAACTCGACAGTGTGTACGTCGTACGCGTCCCGGAGGACGGCGGCCAGCGGAGCGACTTGCGAGGCGCTCCCAAGCGCGCCGTGAATCAAGAGGATTGTTCCCACGCGTGCTCCATCGAAGGTCGCGATATTGATGTGAAAGCAGATCAACGCCGGCCGGTGCTGTCGAATCGCAGCCTCCTCATTCGACTATTGACGCAACTCACCCCGAACACGTCGTCTCGACCACATCGCCGAGGATAGCCATGAGCGCTCAAACAAAGACCCAGACTCTTGCGAGTCATGCCCGTTATGTGCCCGGCTTTCATTTTGTGACCGGCTCGGTCACGATCGTGATCCTCATCTGGACCCTGTATCGGCTGGTCACGCTGCGTACGCCCGACGCCCTTCTGGGAGTGCTCATCGGATCGGTGTTGCTCGCACAGTTTGCGTACCTGAGACAATTCCCGCTGCGCGTACAGGACCGAGTGATTCGTCTCGAAGAACGCCTTCGCCTGGCGAGGCTTCTGCCGTCCGATCAGCAAACCAAGTGCGACGAGCTGACGGCAGATCAGCTGATCGCGCTCCGGTTTGCGTCGGATGCCGAGTTGCCCGTGCTCGCCAAGCGCGTCCTCAACGAGCGGATCGCCGGGCGTGGAGCGATCAAGGCGATGATTGTCGATTGGCGCCCCGACAACATGCGGGCCTAAGATGGGGGACCAGATGCCGGACTGAGCTCCGGCGGACGACCGCGAAGCAGCGCTGCCGCCAGCCCGAGTCCGAGCAGAATCATGATCGAGCAGAGCAACTGACCCATACTGAACGGGCCGAGAATGAACCCGAGCTGGGCGTCCGGCTGCCGAGTGAACTCGATGAAGAATCGAAGGACGCCGTAGCCAACCAGGAACGTCGCGGCGAGCAATCCAGGGCGATACCACCCGTCGCGAACGGAGCGGCGTTGCATGGCCCAAACAATGAGAAAAAGAATGAGCCCTTCGCAGATCGCCTCGTACAGCTGCGACGGATGGCGCGGGACGCGCAGCCGGTCAGTGGGAAAGATCATCGCCCACGGAACGTCGGTCGGGCGTCCATACAGCTCTGCATTGATGAAGTTGCCGATGCGTCCGAAGAAAAGGCCGGGCGGTCCCGCGAAGGCAAGCGTGTCGGCGAGCGTCCAAAACGGGATGCGACGTCGCGTGGCGAAGATGGCGGAGGCGACGAGCATGCCGAGCACCGCGCCGTGAAACGAAAGACCGCCGTGCCATATCGCCAACACGTCGAGCGGATGCGCGGCATACTCGGCGCGGCTATACACGGTGACATAGATGAACCGCGCGCCGACCAGCATGCCAACCACGAGATAGCCGACCCACGCATCGATGGCTTTCTCATCGAATGGAACGAGGCCACGACGAACGCGTCGGCGCGCGAGCTCGATGCCGACCATGTAGGCAACGACATACATCACGCCGTACCATCGAAGGGCGAACGGTCCTACTCGAATGATGTCGGGCGAGATGTGCGGGAAGGGAATCGTCATGTCCACTGCCAGTCGCGAATGGCCGGCATATCTTCGAAGTGTTCTCTCGTGTAGCGGGACGCCTCGTCGATTGAAGCGCTCAACTGCGCGGTAAGTTCCGCGACGCGGTCGGTTGGGAGCGGCGAAAAATGCAAGGCAAGGATCGCGAGATGATAGCGGCTCATTCCGTTCAACGCCACCATGTCGAACGGCGTTGTCGTGGTTCCTTGTTCGTTGAACCCGCGCACATGAAAACGTCCCGGATGCGGGCGGCGGTGCACGAGTTGGTGCATGGCGAACTGATAGCCGTGAAAGGCGAAGATCACCGGCTTGGCGTGGGTGAAAAGCGCTTCAAAACGGGCGTCGTCCATTCCGTGCGGATGGATGGACGGCGAGTAGAGCGCCATCAGGTCGACCACGTTCACCACGCGGACGCGAAGGTCAGGCGCCAGACGGCGAAGCCACCACGCCGCGGCGACCGTTTCGAGTGTCGGCGTGTCGCCGGCGCAGGCGAGGACCACGTCGGGCTCGCCGCTGTCGGTATTGCTCGCCCAGTTCCATACGGAGGCCCCGCGCGTCGCGTGCTCGCACGCATCGTCGATCGACAACCATTGCAGCTGCGGCTGTTTGTCGATCACGATGAGGTTGACGTAGTTCTTGGATCGCAGGCAGTGATCGGCGACCGTGAGAAGCGAGTTGGCGTCCGGCGGGAGATAGATGCGCGTGACGGACCCCCGCTTCGAGAGCATCACATCGATCAAGCCGGGGCCTTGATGACTGAAGCCGTTGTGATCGTTCCGCCAACAGGTAGACGTCAACAAAATATTCAACGACGCGACCGGGTCGCGCCACGGCAGGGACATCGCTTCGGACAGCCACTTGCTGTGTTGCACGGTCATCGACGCGGAGACCATCGCGAACGACTCGTACGTCACGAAGAGGCCGTGCCGCCCGGTGAGGAGATAGCCTTCCAACCATCCCTCGCAGAGGTGCTCACTCAGCACTTCCATGACACGACCATCCGGCGAAACGTGGTCGTCGTTGGGAAGTCGTCGGCCGACAAGGCAGCGGTTCTCCACGTCGAACACGGTGGCGAAACGATTCGAGTTTGTTTCGTCGGGGCAGAAGAGGCGGAAGTTCTCCGCGGCGCTGTTGCGCGTGAAGACGTCGCGAATCATGGCGCCGAGTTGGCGAGTGGATTCGTGCATGACGACCGCGGGCGCGGTGACCTTCACCGCGTACTCGCGAAAGTCGGGGATATCGAGCTGCCGCAGCAGCCGGCCGCCGTTGGCGTGCGGGTTTGCTCCCATGCGGCGATCGGCACTCGGCGCCAGCTCTGCGAGATCGGCCAGGAGTGCGCCGCTCTCGTCAAACAGCGTCTCAGGCTCGTAGCTGCGCATCCACGCCTCGAGCATCGCCAACTCTTGCGCACTCGCCCGGGCGTGCGGCAGCGGCACTTGATGCGCGCGGAACGTGCCTTCCATAGGCTGTCCGTCCACGACGCCGGGCCCGGTCCAGCCTTTGGGCGTTCGCAGAATGATCGCCGGCCATCGCGGTCGGCGCTCAATGTTCGCTGCGCCCTCGTCGCGCGCGTCTGATTGAATTGATTGGATGCGAGCAAAACAGGCGTCGAGGGTAGCGGCCATGGATTGATGAACGATCATTGGGTCGTCGCCCGCGACGGTGTGCACCTCGTAGCCATGTGCCTCGAGCAGGCGGATGACGTCCTCGCTGTCTTCGCGCGCGAGCACCGTGGGTCCGCTGATCTTGTACCCGTTGAGATGCAGGATGGGGAGGACGGCTCCGTCGCGCGCCGGATTGAGAAAACTTGTACTCTTCCACGCGCCTTCCAGCGGCGCGGTTTCGGCCTCGCCGTCGCCAACCACGGCGACGACGATCAGATCGGGGTTGTCGAACGCCGCACCAAAGGCGTGCGACAACACGTAGCCGAGCTCTCCGCCTTCGTGAATCGAGCCGGGTGTGGGGACGCTGACATGGCTCGGAATGCCGCCCGGGGTTGAGAATTGTCTAAATAGGCGACGCAATCCCGCGGTGTCTCGCGTGATGGTTGGGTAGACCTCGCTGTAGGTCCCCTCGAGATAGACGTTGGCCACGATCGCCGGACCGCCATGGCCGGGACCTGCCAGATAGATCACATTGGCGTCGTGTTCAGCGATGAGTCGATTGAGATGCGCATAGATGAGACTCAAACCCGGCGACGTGCCCCAATGGCCGAGCAGACGTGGCTTGATGTGCGACGGCAGGAGCGGTTCACGCAGGAGAGGGTTATCCTGTAGGAAGATTTGCCCAACCGTCAGATAGTTCGCCGCCATCCAATATCGATGGATCCGTCGCAAGAGGTCGGGCGAGAGCGGCGCCGCGACGGTTTTGTGCTGCGGCGACGCGAGGGGCAGGGAGGCGGCCGGGACGGCGCTGGACACCGTCGAATCGAAGGCAAACTGGGGATCGCTCACGCTGTATTGCTCCGGTAGTCGCCGTTCTAGTGCCGAACGTAGAGGATTCTAAAGAGGCAAAGGGATCACTTGCACATTCTCGTCCTGAACGTCGGATCGTCGTCGCTCAAGTTCCAGCTCATCGATACCGACGAGGCTGCCATCGCTGCGTCGAACGACCGGCGGCTGGCACGCGGTCAGTTGGAACGGATCGGGGGAGAGGCGATCATCACACTCGAGGCGGTCGGCCGACGTCCCGTGAAAAGCACGGCATCGATTCGCGACCACGCCGCGGCGGTCGAGCACATTCTGTCCTGGACGACGAGCGACGAGTCCGGCGTACCGATCTCGAAGATGAGTGAGATCGAAGCCGTGGGACACCGCGTCGTGCACGGCGGCGAGAAATTCGCCCGGTCGACCCTCGTCGATGAGGACGTCTTGCGCCAACTGGAGGAGCTCATCGACCTCGCACCGTTGCACAATCCGCACAACCTGCGCGGCATCTCGGCGGCGCGGGCCGCGCTCGGGCCCGGCATTCCGCAGGTGGCCGTGTTCGATACAGCGTTTCATCATAGCCTGCCGGAAACCGCCTACCTCTACGCCGTGCCGTATCAGCTCTATCGCCGATATGGCGTGCGCCGGTACGGGTTTCACGGGACGTCGCATCGATACGTGGCGTACCGTTACCGTCAGCTCACGGGACGGTCGCGGGAGGCCACCAAGATCGTCACGGTGCATCTTGGCAACGGCGCCTCGGCCTGCGCGATCGTGGGCGGCGAGTCGGTCGACACCTCGATGGGTTTCACCCCGCTCGAAGGCCTGGTCATGGGAACGCGATCCGGCGATCTCGATCCGGCGATCCTCGACTACGTCTCCGTCAAGGAAGGGATGAGCCTCGAGGCCGTGGACGCGATGCTCAACAAGCAATCGGGACTGCTGGGCATCTCGGGACTCACCGCGGATATGCGCGAGCTGCTCGCCGAGGAGCGGGAGAACGGCGACCGGCGCGCTCGGTTGGCGATCGACGTTTTCTGTTATCGCGTGAAGAAATACCTCGGCTCCTACCTCGCGGCCATGAACGGAGCGGATGCGATCGTTTTTACGGGCGGCATCGGCGAAAACTCACCGGAGATACGCGCGCGCATCTGCCGCGATCTCGAATGGCTCGGGATTGTCGTTGACCAGGCGAAGAACGCGCCGATCGTATCCACCGAGGGTCGGATTGACGGCGCGGGATCGCGCGTCGAGCTCTGGGTCATTCCCACCGATGAGGAAAGACTCATCGCACGGGATACCTGGCGGGTGGTGACGGGCGCGGAGCTTCGCTACTGACCGATCGATGGACCACGCCCGTCACACGGGAGATTGCCATTCTGGCCGCTGACCGCCGCCGGCTCTCACCGTGACGTCTGCGTCGGACCCGCTACATTGCCTTCCGTGTGGAGACGAATGGGCGAGACCCGACAGGGCGCGGTCCCTGGCGCCCGTTCAAACTGTTGAGCATACGTACAGAATCGATGTCGCGAATTCTCTGTGTGGATGACGAGCCCAATGTCCTTGGGCTGCTCGGCGAAATCATCAAGCGCGCCGGGCACACGTTCATTGGGGCACGCAACGCCGGCGAGGCGCTCCATCTTGTGCAATCCGGTGACGTCGATCTGATCGTCAGCGACTTTCAGCTGCCCGGAATCGACGGCATCGAATTCGTGCAGATGCTTCGTCGCGATCGAGACAAGACGCCGGTGATCATGGTCACGGGTCACGGCAGCATCGATCACGCAATGCAGGCGGTGCGCGCCGGCGCGAACGACTATCTGCTCAAGCCGTTCGATCCGAATCATCTGATGCACCGAATCGAACAGTGCCTGGTACATGTCAAACTCGAGCGCGAGCTCGATGAGCTGCGCAGCGAGATGGTCCAGCAACGCGGCCATCGACGCTTGCTCGGCACGAGCCCCGCGCTGGAACGTGCAATGGAGTTGGTGGTCGCGGCCGCCCGCAGCCGGGCGACAGTGCTGCTGGAGGGGGAATCAGGCACGGGAAAGGAACTGCTCGCGCGCGAGGTGCACGTGCTGAGCGACCGTCGCGACCGCCCGTTCATCAAGCTCAACTGCGCGGCGCTTCCGGAGGGACTCGTCGAAAGCGCGCTGTTTGGGCACGAAAAGGGAGCGTTCACCGGCGCCATTCGCCGGTCGGAGGGCGCGTTCGAACGGGCCGATGGAGGCACGCTGCTGCTCGACGAGATCTCGGAGATGCGGATCGATCTCCAGGCCAAGTTGCTCCGCGTGCTGCAAGAGCGCGAATTCGAGCGGGTGGGTGGATCGGAGCCGATCGTCGTCGACGTACGCGTCATCGCGACAACGAATCGAGATTTGCTGGCCGAGGTCGAGGCCGGGAGGTTCCGCCGCGATCTGTATTATCGGCTGAACGTTATTGCGGTGGTCGCTCCGCCGTTGCGCGAGCGGCTGGTCGACGTCCCGCTGCTGGCGCACCATTTCGCGTTGCGCGCCGCGGCCGAAAGTGGGAAGGAGATCGAGGCGGTTTCGGTGGACGCGATCAACCTGCTGCAGAGCCACGATTGGCCAGGGAACATTCGGGAGCTCCAGCACGCGGTAGAGAGGGCGGTCGTTCTCTCAACGGGTCGGGTGCTGGACGCGGCGGCCTTCGACACCGTCAAGCGCGCCGTGGATAAGCGGGCGCAAAACGAACGCAACGGGGCGGAGGTTTCGGCTCCATTGCGGCGTGAAACGGTAACCGATCACTCGATGGTGCTGCCGAGTCTCGACCTCGCCGCGGCGGAACACGCGTTGATCGAGGAGGCGCTTCGCGCGACAAATAACAACCGGACACACGCGGCGGCGCTGCTCGGCATCGGCGTTCGAACGTTGCGAAAGAAACTGAATGTGCCCGGTCCAAAGGGCCGCCCGGTCTAAATGGCCTAGCGTTTGTGCCAGCCGGACGAGGCTGATACCTGCCTCTAAAATGCTTTATCATACGTGACGCAAAGGCCACTGTAACAATACGTTGGCTTGTCGTGTTTCATGTCAAAGATGCGCTGGACGATCCAACGGCGAGGTCGGCATACAGCCTGCCTTGTCTGCGATTAGCCGCAGCAACTAAGTGGCGTTCACCCCTTCATCGACGCCACCGACTCGCCCCGCGATATGATCGCCAAGCCTGCCGCCGGCCTCGACGACACGATTGGAACCCCTGCGCGCCGCTGGCTTGCCACCGCCGCTCACTGGTTCCGATTTCCGGTTGGGGTGCACGCCGGTCTGATGGCTTGGCTCAATCAACCGAGTAAACCCGATTCAGCTCCACGGTGAGGTCGAGAGCTTCGTCCCACCGTCTCTCCATAACGCAGGGAATCACGATGTCGCCGATGCCTGAAGGAACGGTTCTGCTGATCGAGGACGATGAGGCTGTCCGTCGCGTGATTGGGCGCTCGCTGCGCGGCAGTGGGTACCTGGTCTACGATTGGCCGTCGGGAGAGTCAGCGGTGGATTTCGTCCGCGGCCACGCCGGCCCGATCGACGTTCTGGTCACGGACACCGTGCTTCCCGGGATCAACGGAGCCGAGGCCGCCGCCGCGATCCGCCTCATGCGTCCCGGCCTTCCGGTGCTGCAAATGTCTGGGTATCGACGGGACTCGGTGAGCACCGCGTCGTCCGGCTCCCCTGCCTTTCATTTCATTGAGAAGCCGTTTCGCGCCGACGTGATCGCGACCGCTGTGCGCCGGATTCTCGAAACGGCGCCGACCGTCGGACTGCTCGCAACATGATCACGACCACGCTCGACGGCGAACGAGCCGAACGGTTTCGCGTGCTCGTCGCGGATGACGACGCCGTGGCCCGGACGCTCTTGTCGTCGCTCGTGCGGGCGAAAGGGCATTCCGTCACGACGGCCGCCGATGGACTCGATGCGTGGGTGGCGTTCGAGACATTCAATCCGCACCTCGTCGTCGCGGACTGGACGATGCCCGGCATGGACGGTCTCGAGCTGTGCTCGAGAATCCGCCAACGCGTGGGTGATCAATGCTTCGTCCTTCTGGTCACGGCGCGGGATGGCCAGCACGATCTGCAAAAAGCGCTCGCCGCCGGCGCCGACGACTATATCACCAAGCCCACCACGGCGGATCAATTCTGGGCTCGAATCATCATCGCCGAGCGCAGGCTGTGGCTCGCGCGGGCGAGACGAATTGCCGAGGCCGAGGCCTCGCGGATGCGCTGGCTTGCCGGCATCGGCCAGACCGTGCTCACGCTACAGCACGAGATCAACAACCCACTCACGGCGCTGTTCGGCGCCCTCGAGATCATCGGCGAATCGCCCAACCTTTCGGCCGAAGCTCAACACAATGTGTCGCGCGCGCTGCACCAAGCCGAGCGGATTGCCGACGTGGTGCGCCAACTCTCCGCGCTCGAGCAGCCGGCGACGGTCGAGTTGATTCCGGGATTCCCCATGCTTGCGCTGGTACCGAGACCCGATCTGAGCGACGAAGCCGAAGCCGCGCTCTAGTCACCCGATTGAATTGCCGATACGGCGGACGCGTCGTTCAATCGCGCCGCACGCTCAACAGGGCGACGAGCTCTCCCAACTCCGTCCTCATACCGCGGAGCACCGGGTCCAGGCTTGCTCCTACGGATTCGTCCACCGCGCCATACCCGCGGAGATGCGACGAGTAGCTCTCCTCGATACGATTGATCTCGGACGTGAGCAGCGCCCGGCACGTTTGCCGCTGCGACAGGGGATGCGTCTCTAGAGCCAGCCCCGTCGCGAGACGTTGAATGTTGTCGCGAATCGACTGAAGGATAGGGTGCGCACCATCGCGAAAGACGGCCGGGAGATCGGAGGAGACCGTCCCGAGCGCCGAGGCCCGCGGTCCGTCGGTGATTGCCGCTTCAATCTTTGCGAGCGCGGTTTCCAGGCCGGTGAGGAGAATCCCGTAGTGACGGCGCTGATTGGCGTTCAGCATGACGCCGAGGAATTCTGGGTGCTGCCCGGAGGACATGAATGCTCGGCGACGTGATGGGCGCTCTGACGAGCGTGTCATGCAATAGGATCGCAATCTAGCGGGCAAGCAAGCGCCAACGCGGCCGAGTGCCAGCAACCCGCTGCGGGAGCACCTCAATGATGACTTCGTACTCGCTGCTCGGTGAGTAGATCGTGAAGACCGAGCGCGCCCGGATGAAGCGAGAGCTCGATGGGCCGGACGAGGTCGGACGAGGTCGGACGGCCGCCGCAACGAGTCGAGATCGCTACCACTCGAACGGAGCGTCTTCAGATCCCGCTGGGAGTGCAAACATCCAATACAAGACGCCCGATGCGGTCGGGCCGAGTTTTGGAACGAGTTTGACCGTCGCATTGATGTCGATTGGCAGATCGCCCACGCGGCTGATCGACAGACGCCAGTCGCGCACGCCATTTTGGGATGAGAGATATCCGAATTTCCTCCGGAACTCGTCGCGGTACGTTGGTGCGATGAGCGCGGCGAGCGGTTTTCGCTCGAGATGCAATCGATCACGCTTGAACAACTTCCCGGCGGCGAAGTTCGCCTCGTGGACGGTCGCGAAGATGTCGGTGATCAACGTCGGCGCCGGCGAATGAAGAAACAGTTGATGGTAGTGCCGCGTTCGTTCGTCGATCGCCGCGCGCTGCGCGAGCAGGCTGGTGTTTTGTGCGCGGAGCTCTTCTTCGGCTACCTTGAGCTCTTCAAGGGAGGTTATGAGGAGGCCGGAGACACCCTGCAACGCTGGATTCTCGCCGTCGACGGCCGCAGTCTCATTCTGCAGGAGGTCGTCGGCGCGTCGGAGCAACGTGTACCGGAAGATCGAAAGAGCCTCGATTGTCTCGGTCGTGTCCGATTTGCTCAAGGGGCTCATTCGAGGGGCGAAGAAGGTTAGTCCGACTACTGGGGGCGACCTCGTCAGCTATAGTGTAGCATCGGGGTGAGGAACAACAAGCGCTAATAACGCTTGTTGAAAGGCAAGCTGGCACGGTTCGCCCGCCGCGCCGTCGCTTCCTTGCGGGCTGCTGAATGCCGTCGTACCGTCAAGGGTCGGCGCCTCGACAACCAGCCACGCCGTACGACGTCGTTCGGCAGTCGCCCTGCGTCGACCAACTCCTCGAAGCTCAATGTCTGATTCACAGACCGAGCCCCCTCGACGCGAGCAATCGCCTCCGCCGATCATGCCGGCCATGCCGATCGATGCCTGGTCCGCCGAACTGGGCCACGCACGCGCCCGCACGCCGCCGCTCCGTCGCCAACCCCTCGCGGACGCCGACCCGAATGAGGACGTTGCCCTCCGCGAGCTGTCGCTCACATACGACAAACTTTCGGTCGCTGAAGAGGAGCTCCGCGCCAAGAACGAGGAGCTCGAGCGAACCTATGCCGTCCTCGAGGAGGAACGCCGGCGCTCCCAACAACTCTTTCATCACGCCCCGGTCGCGTATGTGGTGACGGACGCATTCGGCTCGATCCGAGATGCCAATCGTTCGGCAAGCGACTTGTTGCAGTATCGCGAAGAGGCCGTGATCGGCAAGCCGCTCGTTGTGTTCACACAACACGCATCACGCCGCCGCATCCAGCGCGCGATCGGTCGCCTGAGAATGGGAGAAGACGTCATCACCTTCGGCGCGCGCGTGACGGCGGTTTCCGGGCCAGTGATCGCGGTCGAGATCAGCGTGGCGGCAGGCCGAAATGTTCGCGGCGAGCTCGTCGAGCTACGATGGCTGTTGGTGGACATTCGCCGGCGGAGAAAGCTCGAACGCGCGCGACGCGAGCGTGCGACGCGGCTTGAAACGCTCGTCGGCGAACGTACGGCTGAACTGGAGCATGCTCAGAATCTGAAGGACCAGCTGCTCGCCACCGTCAGTCACGAGCTCCGAACGCCGCTCACCGCGATTGGCGGCTACACCGAATTACTTTCGATGGGCCTGCGTGGTCGCCTCACCGACGACCAGCTCGTCGATGTGAATCGCATTCATCGCGCCTATGAGCATTTGGCGCGCATCGTTGATGATTTGCTCAACTTCAACAAACTGGTGGCGCACAAACTGTCGTTCGACATCGCGGACGTTGCGCTCGCGGACGTCGTGCGCGGCGCGTGGGAGCTCACGGCGCCGCAGGCGCACGACAACGGATTGCGTCTCGAGCTCGGCGATGTCCCGATGATCGTGGTCAGCGCGGACAGCGAGCGTCTTCGGCAGATCATCGTCAATCTCATCAGCAACGCGGTGAAGTTCAGCGGACCGGGCGGAACGGTGGTTGTGAGGGCCGACACAAGTGTTGGGTACGGCGTGGTTTGCGTGGAAGACACGGGACCGGGCATTCCCGAACAGTCACGCGAGGCGATCTTCGAGCCGTTCGTTCGACTCGGTGACGATAGCGGCGCACCCGGGACGGGCCTCGGATTGGCCATCAGTCGAGACATGGCTCGAGCCATGGGCGGCGATCTCACCGTGGCGAGTACGGTCGGCGTTGGAAGTTGCTTCACGCTCACAGTGCCTGCCAGCACACGTTTTGCCACGGAGACCGTCTCGGATTGAGCGATGGCCGACCGGCCATCGGTCGGCGCAGACCCTTGCCCGGGGCATTGTGGCGACTCGAGACATCATTGTTGTTGGCGCATCGGCCGGTGGAATCTCGGCGTTGCAGCAGTTCGCCCTGCAGCTCCCAGCGAAATTCGTCGGCTCGATTTTCATCACCGTGCATTTTCCCGAGCAAGGCACGAGCACGCTGCCTCGCATCCTGAACCGTAGGGGTGCGCTCTCGGCCGTCCACGCGACGGACGGCGAATCCATCGTGCCAGGGCGGATCTACGTGGCGCCGCCTGACTTTCATCTGTTGTTGTCACGCAATCGAATACGTTTGGTTCGCGGGCCGAACGAGACTGGCAATCGTCCTGCCGTTGATTCGATGTTCCGGAGCGCGGCACTTACGTATGGGCCACGTGTGATTGCCATCGTGCTGACGGGCAATCTCAACGACGGAACTGCGGGAGTGCGCGCGATCAAGCGCCGCGGTGGACTCGCGATCGCTCAGGATCCAACGGAAGCGCTCTTTCCATCCATGCCTCGCAACGCGATCGAACATGCGTCGGTGGATCGGGTCGTTCCACTGCGAGAGCTGCACAAGACGCTGGCGGAGCTCATGGAGGAACCGATCGTGAATGCACCGGATGCGGTTCCCCTTGACGAGTCCGAAGGAGCGTTTGCCGCGGCGAGCATGGAGGCCATGGCGAACGAACCGGAACGATGTCGCGTAGGGCACGCATGGTCGGCCGAGGCCGTATTGGCGCAGTCGGACACGTTCGACGAGGCGCTTTGGACGTCGCTCCGCGTCTTGGAAGAGAGTGCGTCGCTCTCGCGACGAATCGCCGATCGATACCGCCATCGAGGCGCACGCCAATTGGCCGAGCGTTTCGAGGCGCAGGCGCGCTCGATCGAGGCAAAGGGCGAGCCAATTCGCTCCTTCCTGATGGCGCACCGACATCTCCAGATGAACCCCGATGCTGGTGCTGACGGTCCGCGACTGATGGAGTAGAAATCTCGCCGGGTCGCGTAGAGGGTGCTGCGCGTCCCGACCGCTGGCGTCCCCCTAGCCCCGCGCCATATTGCATTTGCAGGCCGATGGTCGGCGACCTCCAGCACCCGCGTCGCCTATGGCGGCACGAACTATCACCCCACCCGCGCGCGTGAGCAGCAGACTTTGCATCAACGGCAAGCCGATCTCGAGGGACTCCTCGATTATTTGAAGCGCGCTCGAGGATTCGACTTCACGGGCTACAAGCGCCCGAGCCTCGAACGGCGCATCGCGAGACGAATGCAGGCGATCGGCTCGAGCTCATTCGGCGACTACCTCGACTATCTCGAGGTGCATCCGGAGGAATTTCCGGCGCTGTTCAATACGATTCTCATCAACGTCACGAGCTTCTTTCGCGACGCGGCAACTTGGGACTTTCTTCGTGAGTCGGTCATTCCTGACGTCGTGGCGCGACGTGAGCCCGGCGTGCCGCTTCGCATCTGGAGTGCCGGCTGCGCGTCGGGTGAAGAAGCCTACACGCTCGCCATGTTGTTCGCCGAATGTCTCGGCGTCGATGCATTTCGCGAGAGCGTGAAGATCTACGCCACCGACGCCGACGAGGAAGCGCTCGCCAAAGCGCGCCAGGGCGCATATGGCGAACGTGAGATGGAGGACGTCCCGACCGAGTTGCGCGACCGCTACTTCGAGACCATCGAGGGACGCTCGGTGTTTCGCAAAGATCTGCGAAGGCAGGTGATCTTCGGGCGCCACGATCTCGTTCAGGACGCGCCGATCTCGCGGGTGGACATGCTGGTGTGCCGCAACACACTCATGTACTTCAACGCCGAGACGCAGGCGAGGATTCTCGCGCGTTTCCAGTTTGCGCTCAACGACCACGGCGTTCTTTTTCTGGGCCGCGCCGAAACGTTGATGACGCATTCGACCAAGTTCTCGCCCATCGATCTCAAGCGACGCATCTCCAGCAAGGTGCCGGTGTCGAACGGCGGGGTTCGTGAGCGGCTTCTGGGGTTGACACGACAGCACACGAACGGGGACCAAAGCGACGATACGCAAGCTCAACTTCGCATCGTCGCCCTGGACACGATACAAGTTGCGCACATCCTCGTGGACACTACAGGCATGTTCGTTTTCGCTAACGAACGCGCCCGCTCCATGTTTGGCCTCCAGGCCACCGATGCCGGCAAACCTTTTCGGGATCTCAGGGTCTCGTATCGCCCCGTCGAGCTTCGGTCAGTGCTCGATCAGGCGCAGTTGGACCGGCGGCCGATTCTTACCAAGGACGTGGAGTGGGTGTCGCCGTCGGGCGACGCGAAGTGGCTCGATGTGCTCGTATCGCCACTCACCGATCCCCGCGGCGACGGTCTGCTCGGCGCGAGTATCACGTTCAGCGACGTGAGTGTCGCCAAGCGACTGCAGCGCGATCTCCAGCTGGCCAATGAAGCGCTCGAGACAGCATACGAAGAGCTCGAGTCGACGAACGAAGAGCTCGAGACCACCAACGAGGAGCTCAAGTCGACGGTCGAAGAGTTGGAGACGACGAACGAAGAGCTCGAAACCATGAACGAGGAGCTTCAGGCAACGAACGAAGAGCTGCAGGCCATGAACCGGGAACTACAGGAGCGCGGTGACGAGCTCAATCAGGCGAATGGATTTCTCGAGAGCATTCTCGCCAGCATGAAAGGGCCGGTGATCGCCGTTGACGCTGAGCTCAAGGTTCTTGTCGGGAACTCGGCCGCGCAGGAACTGTGGGGGCTTCGCAAAGGTCAAAGGCGCGGAACGAGCATTCTCGATCTCGACATCGGCCTGCCTGTCGAGCAACTGGAACAGCCGATCCGCGCGTGCCTAGCGGGGAGCACTAATCATGCGACCGCAATCGTCAGTGCGACCAGCCGGCGCGGTCGAGCCCTGATGGTCAACGTCAGCATCACGCCGCTAATGGCCAGCGACAAGACAATCCACGGTGTCATTCTGCTCACCGAAGAAGTGACGGTTGGTGAATCGGCATAGTTGAGCACGTAGAACTCTCTCTTGTGGTGTGCCATGTCCCTGCTACGAACGTACGGCCTCACGTCCCTCGCGCTGCTGGCATGTGCGTGTTCCGCCGAGACCGGTGAAACGCCGCCAATCCCAATGGGCAGCATTCGGCTGATCAACGCGTCGAGCGCAACCCTCAGCGTTGTCGTCGATGGGCAAACCCAAGTGGAGAGCCTCGGTCGCGCCAACGTCTCGAGCTTGATCTACGTGAGCGTGGGATCGCACACAGTTGCGTTGCGAACCGCTGCGGGCGCCTCAGCGAGTCTGACAGTCAGTGCCTCGCTAACAGCAACGGTCACCGCCGTCGCGTTGCCAACGGGCGGTAGCAGCATTTCAGCAAACGTGATCGTCGATACCGGGACGATCGTTCCTGCCGGGAAGAGCAAGCTCCGCGTACTACACATGGCCGCCGGCGCACAGCCGCTCGAGATTTGGCGCACGCAACCGGACTTCCACACTCCGGTGCACATCATGACGCCGTTTTTGTATCAGGCGCAGTCGCCCTATTTGCAGAGCGATCCCGGCGAATGGGAAGTGTGGGTCACGGCGCCAAACGGTACGACCAAAATCGCCACGACGGGCTCGATCACGGTGCCGGACGGGCAGCGGAAGACAGTGGTGCTCCTCGACAGCGCCGGGGTCGTGCGCTTCCGCATCATCGACAACTGATCCGGGGCCACCTACCGGGCCGACCACCGCGTCGATCGAACGACAAACGTCGACCTCCGCCCACATGCGGTGAAGGTCGACGTCTCTCGTTTTTACCCAATGCCAATCACACAGGCAATTCAATAGGTGGCATCAAGTGCCCGCCCGATTGGCATCGAAACTACAGGGTTCCCGGCGCACCCAACTGAGCCGCGACTTCCTTGGCACGCGCGAGGTGCTTTTCCAACACCGGCAGCGTGCCGTCGATGTCCTTCTGCAAGGCGTCGTCGGTGGCTACGGGGCGGAGCATTTTGACCGCGGCGATCTCCATCGTGTGGTGCGCGATCTGACCGCTGATGAACGCGCGGTCAAACGTCGAGTCGGCCGGCAGCGCGTTGAGCTCGGTCAGCGACTTGATCGCCATTGCCGTGCTGGTATCGGCGGAGCTGGCTTCGCGGCCAATGTCCTTCTTGCCCGCGAGCTTGTTGAGGTTCTCGAGATGCGCCTTGTGATCGGTGATGAGCATATTGGCATAGTCGCGCACAGCGGCGTTCTTCGTGCGAGCGACTGCGAGCTGTGCCGCGGCGACTTCGATGGAATCGCCGGTGATCAGGTGATCGACCACATTTTTTTGCGTGACGCTGACTACGTCACCACCCGAAGTGACCTTCACCTGGGCGTGAGCAGTGGAGCTTGCCAAAGCAAGTGCGACGGTAGCCGCAAGGCTCACCGTCAGTCGGTTTGCGCGCATAGTGCCTCCCTTTGAGATATCATGACGCCGGATTCGACGCAGAGGGCTGCAGCCGCAAGCTACGCGCCACACGAACGGCCGAGGTCGATCATAACTATGTGCGGCAGATCACATTAGAGAATCCTCTAGAGCATCAACGCTTCGAGTCGCGCGCGATATCCGCGGCTCGTCTGCACCCTGGTGCCGTCTCGCAAAAGCACGACATAGTCGCCGTTGAACCACGGTTGAATTTCCTTGATGCGCTTCACGTTCACGATCGAGGAACGGTGCACACGCACAAAGTCGGTCGGCGAGAGCGACGCTTGCATGTTCTGCAACGTGCGCCGCACGAGATGAGTGGCACCGTTCGCGTGAATCTTCACGTGGTTGTCGGCCGACTCCATCCAATCAATCTCGTCCACGGGGAGAAACGTCACGCGGCCGTCCACCTTGATCGGTACGCGCGTGCGATGTGCGCGGACGCGTTCCATCTCGTCGATCAACGCGAGCAGTTGCGTGCTCGACGCGCCCATCCGCCGCAGCCGCACTCGCTCGGCCGCGCGATGATAGGCATCGAAGAGACGGTCTGGATCGAACGGCTTGAGCAGATAGTCCTGCGCGTGCACTTCAAACGCCTTGAGCGCATACCGGTCGTGCGCCGTCACGAAGATCACCTCCGGCATGGTCGTGCGCGCGATTGCGCTGAGCACACCGAAGCCGTCGACCTCCGGCATCTGCACATCGAGAAAGAGCAGATCGGGCGTCACCTCGCCGATGGATTCGATGGCGTCCGCCCCGTTCGCGCACATCCCCACCAATTCCGCGTCGGGCAAGGTGCGCAGCAGCGCCGCGATACGTTCGCGGCCGAGAGGCTCGTCGTCGACGATCATGCAGCGAATCGTCATCGCAGCGCGTCTCCCGTGCGACGGAAGGGCAGGGACACTCTTGCCTCGAATGCGCCGGGCACGTTCGCGAACGCAAGCCGCTGCGAGGTGCCGTAGAGCTTTTCGAGCCGAGCACGCGTTGTCTGGAGGCCCACGCCAGGCGTATCACGGATGTCTGATGCGTCGTCGGGATCGAAGCCGTCGCCGGAATCGCTGACGACAATCGACAGCTCCGTGCCGGCTCGCAGCGCACGGACTTCGACGCGCCCGGCGGCGGCGTGCGGCGCCACGCCGTGCCGCACGGCGTTTTCGATCAGCGGCTGCAAGAGCATGTTCGGCACGAGCGCCCCGGCGGTGTCGCGGGCGATGTCGATGTGGACGTCGAGCCGGTCGCCATATCGCATTCGCTCGATCTCGAGATAGCGCCGGGCAAACTCCACTTCGTCGGCCAGCGGAATTTCAGGCTTGGCGGCAGTGTCGATCGCGATGCGCAGCAGATCGCTGACCCGGGCGAGCATTCGGTCCGCGCGCGCGGGATCGCTGTGAATGAGCGTGGAGATTGCATTGAGCGCGTTGAACAGGAAATGCGGATGGAGCTGCGCGCGAAGCGCATGAAACTGTGCGAGGGCCAGCTGCGTCTCGAGCAGGTTTTCGCGTGCTTGGCGCGCGTGCAGTGCGTCGCGCGTATCGATCGCCGTGATGGCGACAGCGGCCAACGTATAGGTGAACGCGTTGACGGTGACGAGCGAGACGAGGAGGAGTAGAAACGGGCGCGGATTCGACGCCACGACGTCGCTGGCGATCCAATATGTGGTCACGTCGACGACATGCACGGCGGCGAACGTGCCGAGGTGCGCGGCAATGCGCCCGCCGGCCGTTGGAACGCGATCGTGAATCTGCCGCGTGATCCACATCAGGCCCGGCGTCAACACCGCCCAGAATGCGGCAGTGAGTAGCGATAGCGTCCACGTGCTGGCCTTCGGCGGCGCGGGTTGCCCACCGGCCATCGTCGCCAAGGCGCTCTGACTCGCGGTCCACAGACCCCACAGCAGCCATATCGCCCCGATCGCGAGATATGGCAGCTGACGTCGCTCAGAAGGCGTGGCGTTGGTTGAGAGCGGTACGATGGCGGGCATTGAAGGCGGGAGGAGCGCGATCGGCATTCAACGCCAACAATAGGCGACGGCGCACCCTGGGAACAGGGAGAAAATCCCCGCCAAGTCTGTCGTGAAAATCGCCACACGGAATCGATACTTCGCCACAGCGTCGCGAACAATTGCCCCATAATTGTGGCGCGAGCCCCAACCCGGAACCACCATTGGCCGCTTCACTGTCGCGTCTTCCCAGACTCAAATCATCATATGAACAGGCTCAACACAGCCGCGCTGCTCGCGTCCGTCGTCTTGATTGCCGCGGCCCCGGCAGTTGTCCGCGCGCAGGCCGGTGATCCGTCCGTTGCCGATATCACGGCGGGATTCGACGCGCGCGTCCAACGGGACATCGCCACGCTTCGGATCGCGACGACCGCGTTTCACGATCTCGCCGCCGCGCAGGCGGTCGGATATCCGACCGCCACGCCCATGTGCGTCCAGGACTCGACCATGGGCGGCATGGGACAACACTACCTCAACCGCGCGCTCTACGACGACACGCTCGACATTGCGCATCCGGAAATGATCATTTACGCGCCGATGCCTGGTGGGAAGCTGAAGCTGGTTGGCGTGGAGTATGTCGTCCCGTTTCGGCTTCGCCCGTCAACGGCGACGCCGCCGCGCCTGTTTGGCCAGGAGCTCAAGCGGCACGAGGAATTCAAGTATTGGTATTTGCACGTGTGGGCGTGGGAGAAGAATCCGGCCGGCCTATTCTCCGACTGGAACCCGCTCGTGAAGTGCTGATCCTCACCAGCGGCAGCAATAGCAAAGAGCATAGTAGGCCCCCACAACACTTCCCGGATCCCCGAAGGAACAAAAGAAACATCCCGCAAGTTGCTCTTGCGGGATGTTTCTCTTTAACCGCCGGCGAGGCTAGCGCGAAGCGTTCGCGAGGTCGCCGACGGAGAACGCCAACTTGTGCGATCTCGGCGCATCTGACGCCGCCGCCGCGTCGGTGTGCAGCTGCGTCGCCAGCGCCGTGAGCGCATCCTTCCGTGGCTGACCGGACAACTTCTCCGCGGCCGTCAACGCCAACCGTGTCGCCGCGATCTTCTCGGCGGAGAGCCCGTTGTTGCGCGAGAGTTGGTCGAGGTAGGCGCGCGACAGCGAGAAGCTCGCGGGCCATACCAGTTTGGGCTGGCCCTGCGCATTCAAATAGTCAAAATGCACGGTCTTCGCGGCGTCGAGCTCATTTTGCGAGATGAACCCACTCGGCATCAACTCGAACACGTCGAGTCCGCGAGCGATCTCAGAGCTGACGAGCGCGCCATTGTACCAGTAGACCGACCACGATCCGCCGGAGACGAGACGATTCGCGTCGAGCGGCCCGCGATCGAAATACGCAATCTCCTTCGGCTTTCCCGCGTCGGTCCAATCGAACACCGAGATCCCGCCCTGATACCAGCCTTGCACCATGACCTCGCGGCCGGGAATCGGGATGAGCGATCCATTGTGGGCGACGCAGTTTTCGGTCGACGTCTGCGCTGCCGGCATCTTGTAGTAGCCCTTGAACGTGAGCTGGTTGTTCGTCACGCTGAAGATCGCATCCGCGCCCCACTCGTACTTGTCGCTCGCGCGGCAGCGTGGCGCCGAACCGCCGCCCCATTCGTCGGTGAACAGCATCTTCGAGCCGTCGTTGCTGAACGTTGCCGAATGCCAGAACGAGAAGTTCGAGTCGGCAACGGCCGCGATACGTTTTGGGTTGGCCGGGTCCTTGATGTCGAGCAGCAGACCGTACCCGCCGCACGCGCCGCCGGCGAGACCAAGAGCCGGATACACCGTGATGTCGTGGCACTGCGTTGGCCCGGCGCGTACGCCTCCCGGACCGCCGCGACCACGACTCGTGTCTGGCGTGCGACCAGCCGCGATGTCCGCGGCGATTCGTGCGGCGCGTGCCGTGGCCTGTTCCACGCTGTCTTGCACGACACGCACGTTGGCGCGCGGCGGTGCGACGAGATCCTGGAAGATACGCGGGCCGCTCACAACCTTCGCCTGCTCCGGATGCGCGAGCGGCACCTTGATGACTTCAATGCGAAACACCGCCGAGTTCGCACCGCTGCCCGGCGCGAGATCGGAGCATCCCGCCAGCTCGGCCTCGGGCCGTACGCCCGAGGAACCCGAGATGTACACGTAGACGTTGTCCTTGTCGTTCGGGTCCACGAGCACCGTGTGCGTGTGCGAACCACGGCACGTCTGCACGTCGGTGATGTATTTCGGTTTCGTGATGTCGGTGATATCAAACAGTCGAACGCCGCGAACGCGAATCGCGCTCACCGAATCGGGCACCCCCTGGCCGCCGCAATCCTTGCGGCCCGTCTGCCCCTCGGCCGATACGAAGAGCAAATTCTTATAGACGGACACGTCGCTCTGCGACGCCGGGCACAGGTACGCGGTCTTGAGCGTTGGGTTGCTCGAGTTGGAGATGTCCCAGACCTGGTAGCCGTCGTAGCTGCCCTGAATCGCGTAGTTGCCGATGAACGCGAGATCGGAGTTCGTGATGCCGGTAAATGGCTCGGACGCGGGCCGATTCGCGAGCAGGCGAATGTTCCACGCTGTTTCGGCCGCGCGATCGACGATCACGCGTCTCGTTGTGTCCTTGCTCCACAGCGACGTCGTTCCCGCGCGCAATCCAACGCGGCGATCGGGGCTCGGCGCAGCAGTCGACATGTCGACCGCTCCTCCTCCGCCGCCGTTCATGGAGGTCATGCCTGTGCTCGACGCGCCGGACGACGCGCACGACGCGGCGAACACCGCGGCGACAGCGAAGGAGCCGGCGAGGAGCGTCGTGCTCGTTCGCGGCGCGCCTGTTCGCCGGAAGTACGATACGGATGTCATATACTGGGCTTGATTGGGGTGGCTGAAACGCGGTACGCCGAACGGGAACCCGTCTGACAAATCATTGTTCGAGGCCGCCGCCGGGCGTCGCCGCGAGCATTTTCTGCATCCGCTCGATCTCGGTGGTCTGATCGGCGTAGACATCGGACGAAAAACGGAAGACGACCTCGTCTTGCCGAGCGCCATAGGCTCCGCTGAGCTCATCCACCATTGAGATGGCACCTTGGTGGTGGCGAATCATCGCCTGGAGGAAGATTCGATCGAACGCGGGACCGCGCGCGGCATCGAGTGTCGCGAGCTCGGCGTCGGTCAACATGCCGGGCATGAGCATGTCGTGCTTCATGCCGTCCATCTTCATTGTCATGTGCGTCGCATTCGCATCGGGAACCGTTTCGTGACGGTCCTTCAGCCACAGCTGCATCAATGCGATCTCGTCGCGTTGAGCGACGACGATTCGCTCGCACAGCGTCCGAACGTCGGCGCGCGCTCCGTGTGTCGGCGCCCAGCCGGCGATCAACACCGCTTGTGCATGGTGAGGAATCATGCCCGCCATGAAGTGCACGTCGGCAGCGGTGTAGGGAAGCGCGGCCGCCATCTTCACCTGGCCGTTCGATTGTCCGCTGGTGGCACTCGGACCGCGAGGACTCTCGGCGCTCGGCGCCGGGGGGGTGGACTGTTGAATCGCCGAGCTGCACCCAGCGACTGTGGCGACCCCGAGCAGGCCCGCGAGAACCGTGGCCCGAGACGATCTGTTCATACCGTGCATTCTCCGCTGGTTCGATCTTCACCGAATTGTGGCCTTCTTGTCACACGAGAACGTACGGCTCGGTCGCCCTATTGGAAAGTCGCGGCCCCGCCGACGTGGGCACGAGCGACGTCACCTTCGTGGAGGAGAAGGACGAGCACGTAATCCCGTAGGCGTAAAGGGCGCCGGAGAAATGGGAATTACCGGCGTCGCGGCGGCAATCGCCAATGCAGTCATCCACGCGACCGGGAAGCGCGTGCGCGATCCTTCCCATCCGTCTCGAGCGGGTGATGGCGGTCTGACGGCCGTCGCGCTACGCATTGACCGCTGCGTTACCGACCGTAACTTCCAACGGTAGCCTGGTCGTCCCGCGTAGTTCCTCGGTGACCTAGGTATCCGCTTTGACATTGGAGGTCGTGTGCGGCGTGTTTCCTTCGCTCGCATTGTTCTGTTCGCCGCGGTGACGACGGCGGTCGCTCGCGCACCGTTGTCGGCGCAAGGCGCGCCCCCGCCGCAGGTCGCGACCACGCTCGGCAAGGAACAGCTCACCGTCCTGGCCAAGACGCAGGTGGCCATAAGTCAGGCCCACGACTCGGTCCAGGCCCAGCTCGCGCAGGCACGCAACAAGACCGCGCAGGCGCAACGGCAGCTGCAGGACAAGCTGCGCTCCGAGATCGAGGAGATCCTGCATCACAGCGGGCTCACCGAGGAGCAGTTCCAGCACGAGACCTATCTCGTCAGCACCGATCCCGACGCTCGCAAAACGTTCGACTCAATCATCGCGGACATCACCGGTGTGCCAACGCCGGGGCAGGTTGCTGCCGTTCCCGCCGCTCCGGTGATCAAGGTGCCGGCCGGTCCTGCCGGCGTGCACATTGGGCACATTGTCAATGGCTTTAGCGACACGCCCGGCGGCATTGGGTTGCTGCCAATCGCCGTGATCGAGGCTGGGGTGGCCGCGCAGCATGCCGGCCTCGCCGCGCGCCAGCCAACGAACCTCGACTATATGAAGACGCACGCCGGGCACGTGATCAACGCGCTCGATCCAACGATTGTGACGGCAGGCCCTGGAAAGGGCTATGGACTCAAGAAGGCGGCGCTTGCCATCGCTACGCACGCTGACCTCGCCGCCAAGGCACAGGGTGCGTCGCCCAACGTCGTCATGCACGCCGGACACATCGCCATGTCGGCGAAGAACACGGCGACGCGCTCCGATCAAGTCATCGCTATTGCCAAGCAGATCCAGGCGGCGACGGCCCCGGCAGACGCCGCGGCGCTCGTGAGCCAGATGGTTTCGCTCACGCAGCAACTCACCGCCGGCGCCGACGCAAACGGCGACGGAAAAATCACCTGGGAGCAGGGCGAAGGCGGACTGCAACAAATCCAGGAGCACCTGAACCTGATGATCGCCGCCGAGCCCAAGACGCCGTAACAACCATTGGTGCAGGGGGACACAAAAAAGAAAGAACCACGACCTCAGTCGTGGTTCTTTTCGTATTCTCGCTGCGTGTAGTTGTTCTCGGCCGCCTGCTTCGCGTCTCGTTTGTTGGCCGCCCGCATGGCGAGTCCTCGCGTTGTCTCCGAGCTCACCGCGGGCGGCGAGAAGTGTCGCTCGAGATCCGAGCCCTGACACTTGGGACACACTGGAACCGTCTCACGCCGAACGAGCGCCTCGAACTGGTTGCCGCACGCTCGGCATGAGTAATCGTATATCGGCATAATCGATGATCGCCTCTCTCACGCCACCGTTAGCAAGATGCGCAGCGGTGGCTGTTCTTCGCGCCCAACTTCTCGAGCAGGGCGATCGTTTCCGGAATGGGGCTGATGCGCGAGACGGGACCGTTGGCCATGTCGACCGTGGTCTGTCCCCGCCGGCTGACTGCCTTGACGTCTGCGCCATGCGCCACGAGGTAGAGAATCATCTCGTTGTCGCCGCGCGCAGCCGCGTGGTGAAGCGCCGTGTAGCCGTTCAAGTCACGCTGGTTGACGTCCATGTGGAGCGAGTCGACCAGATAACGCATCGCGGGCATCCAGCCGTCGGGAGCATGGCGATGTGAGTTCCCGGCGAATCCGCTGCCGTAGCCCACGCCGGCGGCATCGTGGATCGCATACACGCCAATGCCCGGCGGCACTGCCTTGGACGCTGAGTCCGTTGCCGGATCGAGCGGCGGACCTTGTTGTCCACGCCCGAAGCCGCCACCACCGCCGCCACCACCCCGTTGTGCAAGCTGCGCCGCCGCGGCCGAGTCTGGCGCGGCGCCACGGCCTCCACGGCCACCACCACGCCCACCGCGTCCGGCTCCGCGTGGTGCCGCAGGAGCTTTGAACGACGGGACACTCGGGTCCGCGCCCGCCGCGACGAGCACTCGCATCGCGTCTACGTCGACCGCGTACGCCGCGCGCCAGAACGGCGTGGTGCCTTCGAGATTCTCGAGCCCGCAGTTCGCATTGCCGCAGTTGTTATACGCGAAGTACCACAGGTTCTGCTTCAAGCGGACGTTCGGATCGGCGCCCGCCTTGAGCAGCGCCTTCATGAGCTCAATGTGGGTCGTCTTCTGACTCTGAACGGCCTGCGGCTGAGGAAACCGCGAGCGTGGTGCCCACATGGTGTTGATCGCCACGTACAACGGTCCCGCGCCCGCGGTGCTCAGCAAGTTCACATTCGCGCCACGCTCGACGAGCTTGAGGGCGACATCGAACTGACCGTTGATCGCCGCAAGCAGGAGTGGCGTGGTTCCATCGCCCGCTGATGGTTGGTTGATATCTGCGCCTCCGTCGAGCAGGGCCACAACGGCTTCCAGATTGCCTTGGCGCACTGCGTGATGCATCGCCGTCAGTCCGCCCATGTTGCCAACCGTGCCGGCGTAGCCGGCCACCTGACCGTCAGTGGTGTCCTCGTCCACCGTCTTCGTCGCGGGCGGCGTGGTAAGCACCGTGCGACCGGCAATGATTGCTTCTTGGATTTGAGCAGGCGTGAGCTTCTCGGTCGGAACTTGCGGTCCGCCGCGACCACCACCTCCACCTTGTCCGCCCTGTCCGCCGAAACCACCACCCTGAGCGGCCGCAACACCAGGCGCACCCGGAGCATCTGGACCTCCGGCAGGAACCGCCGGTATCCCGGGCAGTCCAGGCGTTGCGGCGGCCGCGGTCGCAACCGTTGCCGCTTTCATGGAATCGCGCACCGCGGCGGGCAGCAACGACATCATCACTTCTGCGCGCTTCCGATTGGCCGCCTGATCCTGCGCACCCTGCTCGGTGAGATTGACCATCTTTGTCTTGATGGACGGATCCGCGCCGCGCTTGATCAGCACGCGAATGACCGCGCCGCGATCAGCCGCGGCCGCGAACATGAGCGGCGTCTGTCCCCACTCCGACTCTTTGGCGTTGACGTCGGCGTGGGCGTCGGCAAGAGCAGTCACCGCCTCTACACTCCCCGACGCGGCGGCAAAGTGGAGCGCCGTTGCACCGGCTGCCGTCGCAAGGTTGGCATCGCTGCCGCCCTGCAGGAGCGCCTTGACCACCGGTCCGCTTCCCGATTTTCCCGCAATGTGCAGCGGGGTATAGCTACCAATGCGGGTGGTCGCGCCCACCTTCGCATGCGCCTTGAGCAACAGTTCCGCCATCGCCACGTCGCCGTGTTCGGCCGCCCAATGCAACGCCGTCATGCCGTCGCCTTGCGCAGCGTTCACGTCGGCCCGCTGATCGATCAACTTCCGAACTGCCGCCGCATCGCCCCGCATGGCAGCGTCGGCGATCGGAGTGGCGCGCGGTCCCGTCGGTCCGAGCGTCGCGGCGGCGAGGACAATCGGCGCGCACAACAGAATGGCCAGCTTCATGGATTGCTCCTCTCGGTTGCTCTTAGGCGGTCAACGAGAACGCGTTCGTGCTATCACCGAAGCTCTTCACATCGTCGAGCCCCAGCTTGTGCATGAGCGCCAGCATCACGTTCGCCATCGGGGTTCCGTCCGGCGCCTTGAGATGCAGATTGTTCTCGAGCTTGCCGTTTGCGCCGCCCATGACGAGCAGCGGACACCGGCGATGGTTGTGCAGGTTCGGATCGCCCATTGGAGATCCGTAAATGATCATCGTCTTGTCGAGCAGGCTCGTGCCGCCTTCCATCGTGTTCTTCAGCTTGTCGAGGAAGTAGGGCAGCATGCTGACGTGATAGCGGTTGATCAGGTTGAAGTCGAGGACGCCGGCTTCGCGGCCGCCGTGGTGCGACGCCGGATGGAACCCCTTGTTCGTTCCGCTCGCCGGGAACGTGCGGCTCGATGCGTCACGACCGGTCTTGAATGAGAACACACGCGTCATATCCGACTCGAACGCGAGCACCTGGAAGTCGAACATCAGCTTCATATGCTCGTCGAACGCATCGGGAACGCCGGCCGGCGCTTCGGGCAACTCACGTGCGGCGCCGCTCGTGTTACGCGCTTCGATCGACTGAATGCGGCGTTCGAGCTCGTTGACGTTCTCCAAATACTGATCGACGCGCTGGCGGTCAGCGGGACCGAGGGTGCGCTTCAACGACGCCACCTCGCCCGTGATGAAGTCGAGGATGCTGCCACTCGCCTTGCGACGCGCGGCGCGATCGGAATTGTTCGCTCCGGCGCCAAACAGCAAGTCGAACGCAACGCGCGGATTGCGAATCATTGGCAGCGGCTCGTTCGGTGATGCCCAGCTGATCGTGTCCGTGTATGCGCAGGCGTAGTTGTAGTAGCATCCGCCGGCCTGATCGAGATTCTCGATGCACAGTTGCATCGACGGAATCGCCGTGTCCTGGCCAATGCGCCGCGCGACGAGCTGGTCGAATGACGTCCCAACGTACAAATCCGAGCCTTGCGTCTGCTTTGGGTGCGATTGCGTGAGGAACACCGCACTCGACCGGAAGTGGTCGCCGCCGATTTCCGGCGCTTCGAACGCTTCGGCCATGCGGACGTCGGTGTTGCTGACGATTGTCAGATATTTCCGCCAGGGATCGAGCGATGGCAATGCGCTTTCGGCGGTCAGCTCGAACTTCCGGCCAACCCCAGCAGGGGCCCAGAGGTTCTTGCTTGCGCCCCAAGCGTTGGAACCAGCGGCACCGTGCACGGACTCGATGCACACGAGCCGCGGCTTGTCGATCGCCGCCATTCCAGCGGCCTTGCCGCCGAGGAATCGCGTTGCGGGGACCATGGCGTCGAGATACGGGAGCGCCACCGTTGCACCGAGTCCGCGGAGAAATGTGCGGCGGGGCATGGTCTTGCCGGTGAGGAATTGCATTTCGTTTAGTCTCCTCGGGTGTGGTCTAACGCTGCCGTTTGTCCGAATCGTCTGCTGCTGCTACATCCGCCCGCTTGCTGCGAAACGCACTGCTGTTCACGACGCCCGTGATGAACGACGAGATTCGGTAGCCTTTCGTTCCCGCATCGCGTGCAATCGCGCGCACCGTGGGCTGGTCATAGTCTTCCACTCGGCGACCCAACGCGTACGCCATCAGGTTCTCAGTGAACGTACGCACCAACGGAATGGGGCGCTTGAGCAGGGCCGTCGTCAGGTCTCCCGGGGCCGTGACCGGCGTGCCGTCGTACATCTGACCGCGCGTGTCGAGCTCGACGCCGTTCTCGCGATACCGCCATTTGCCCGTCACGTCGAAATTGTCGAGCGACAGACCGATGGGATCCATGTACTGGTGGCATGCCTTGCAGGTGGCGTTCGCGCGATGGATCTCCATGCGCGCGCGCGTCGTCAACGGCTTGCCGTCCTTTGCATCCTTGGTCTCTTCGAGATCGGGCACGCCCGGCGGCGGCGGCGGCGGCGGCATTCCAATCAACACTTCCATCACCCATTTGCCGCGAAGCACCGGCGACGTCCGATTCCCGAGCGACGTCTGCACGAGCATGCTGCCCTGGCCCAGCAGTCCGCGACGTGTGCTGTCCGGATATTTCACGCGCTGAAACTGGTCACCGGACACGTTCGGAATGCCGTAGTGCGCGGCGAGACGTTCATTCACGAACGTGTAGTCCGCGCTGTACAGGTCGAGCATGCTGTGGTCATCGCGCACGAGATCGGCAAAGAACGTCTTCGTCTCACGGCTCATGTCCTGCGCCAGCTGCAGATCGAAATCCGGGAACAGGAAAGCGTCCGGATGGACCTTCTCCAAATCCTGCAAGCGCAGCCACTGCGCGGCGAAGCGCGTGGACAACGCCTCGGACCGCGGGTCGGCCAACATTCGCTTCACCTCGCGCTCGAGCGTCGCCTTCTGCGACAACTTCCGCTGCTGCGCCAGCGTCAAGAGCTGCTGGTCAGGAATGGTGCCCCACAGAAAGAACGACAGGCGCGACGCCAGATCGATGTCGCTGATCTGGTAGTCCTGGCCCGGCGTGACGTTCGCGGGCGGCGTCTCGAACCGGAAGACGAAATACGGACTCGAGAGGATGGCCTGCAATGCCGTGCGCACGCCTTCGTCGAATCCGCCGGCCTTCGCGCCGCTCTGATAGAAGTTCATGAGCGCGGTGCGATCGTGCTCGGTGAGCGGCCGGCGATACGCGCGCATCGCCAATCGATTCACGATCTCCGATGCGCACGCGGTCTGCTTGGCCGCGACCGTGGGATGGCAGGAGAAGATCAGCTTCCGGCTGGGCGTCTCCGACACTCCCGTGATATGCGTAGGCCCGGCGATCGCAACCTCGAGCATGGACGGCGGCTCAGTGGTGCCCGAGCTTCCCGTGCCATTCGACGCGCGCGACCAATCGTGCGGCTTGATCAAATCTTCATACGGTCCTTCCGTCCGTCTCACGAACGTGGCCGATACGCGGTGCTGGCCGGCCTTGATCGCGATGGGATCCATTCTGATGTAGTCCGCGCCGTTCGGTGCGTCCGCAGAGGCGTCGTTGCGACCGATGCCGCGCTCGTAGTGAATCAGCGCGACACGCTCGCCGTCGATGGAAAGGTCGACGTCCTCGAGCCGAGTCCCGGTACCACCCGAGACATTGAGCCGAAACGTGTACTGGCCGTCGGCGGGGAAGATGTGCGTGGTCACGATGCCGCCGCGCGTGCCGTACGGCGCGCCCTCGACATGGTCCCACGGATGCTGCGACGCGAAGGGCGACGAACTGTAGGTCGCAAGCGTGGTCGGCGCGTTCTTGTCGCCGACCGCCATCCGGCTCACAGCCGCCGCCGCGTTGAGATATGCCTCGAGCAATGTGGGCGACAACGACTGCGCGTCGGCGATGTTATCGAAGTTCGCGCTCTTGGTGTCGAGGGGCAGGTAGTCGCCCGCATCGATGTCGATCCCCAGCAGATCGTGCACAGCGTGCTCGTACTCAGGGCGATTCAGCCGCTGGAACGTCCGCGTGCCGGGATTCGGACGCGAGCCTTTGTCGATGACCTGCTCGAGCGTCTCGACCAGCGCGGTGAGCGTGTCGCCGCCCGGCCTGCGCGAGCCCGGCGGAGGCATCATCTCGGCGCGCAACTTCCTGATCATCATCTCCGACGCCGGCAGGCGATCCGCAGCCGCGGCCACGTCATAACCCTGAAGCGACAAATTGCCCTTCATCGTCGTGGGGTTGTGGCACGACGTACAGAATCGCTGAACGACAGTTGATAGCTCAGCCGTCGAAATACCGCGGGCGCCGAGCTTCACGGTGGGAGGATGCGTGGGCGGAATGGGCCGGCTATGAGGCGGGGCCCACCCGCCTGTTGCCGTGCCGACGGAGAACGCAAGCGCGGTGGTAACGACCGCAACGGTCCCGATGACAATCTTCATGCTAGACGGTCCCTCAGTGCTTAGTGCAGCCGATACAGCATCGCTTCGCGACGGATCACAGGTGCTTGTGCTACGCGTACGACGAGGAGGCGTGCTAGCCGGTCTTCCGCGGAGAGGCGAGAACGATCGAGGAGGCGCCCCTGCTGCGGGGCGACGACATCCGTGCGCTAACGGGGATGGTCGGCAAATTCTGGCCGAGCGGCCGCCGAATGTGTCGGCTGTCCTTGAAGTCGCTCAACAGCATGGCGATCAGACGTTCCACCGTTGGCCTCCCATACTTGGGACGACTGGCTGCAATCTGTATGTATACGCCTACCCTAGAGTATCCGCTGAGGCGAGGATGTAGGCAAGGCCGGGCTAGCCCGATTCGAGACGGCCGCGTCATACTGAGCAGGAACTACGGGCTTGCCGATCTGGAAACGCGCGCGCCCATCACCGAACGCACGAACTTTCGTCTCGCCTCGCTGACCAAACAGTTTACGGCGACCGCGGTGCTTTTGTTGGTGAAGCAGCGCAAGCTAGAACTCGACGGCAAGGTCGGCCGAATTCTGCCGAGCCTTCCCGCTCACGCTCGCGGCGTCACGGTTCGATAACATCTCACGCATACGCCGGGCCTCTGGGCCTACGAAGACTTCGCAACACGGCTATGCGCTCCTGTCGTTGATCGTCGAACAGGGGTCGGGTCAACTGTTTGCGCGTTATCTTCACGAGCGCATCTTCGCGCCGCCGGGCATGGATGCCACGGTCTCTCAGCGCGGCGCCACCGACGCTCCCGCACGTCCCGTGGCTTCGGCTCGCACGATCAAGCCACCGGCGGTGACGAACACGGCTTGCACGGCAACCGAATCGACCGTCGCGGCGAGTGAGAGCGCGTCACCAATCTTTCGATTCAATCCCTGCAGCAGCATTTCTCGCCCGCGCTCCACCGCCGGCGCCACCGGAATTCGCGCTCTTTCGCGAAACGTTGCCCGCAGCTCGTCCGACTGCAGCCATGAGTAAGCTCGAATGAGTTGACTGTCGGTGGCGAGGTCAAAATCCAGATCGGGAAACGTCATCTCGCGGCGAACGAGGTCGTAGTGCGGCGTGCCGCGCAGCCGCAGAAGCCCGTGCGCATCGCCGCTGAACGTGACGCCGAGTACGAGGCTGCCGTGCGATGCAGGAATGACGGTGACGGCATTGATCGTGATGGACTTTCCGCCGACGTCCACCCGCCGTTGACCAAGGGCCGCGTTGATGGCGCGCGTGGCCGAGGAATAGTCGACGACACCGTCCAGGATGATGTGGAATCCGCTGGAAATCGTATCCTTGCCCAATGTCGGCAGCACGATCGGTTCCATCGTGGGCGGCTGAGCACCGGTCACGATGCGCGGGTGCGCATCCAGCGTCACCGGCACGGTGAGGACGTGATCCTGGCCGCTCACGCGGCCCACGCGAAGCCCTTCCGGTTGGAGCAACAACCACACGCCGTCGGCGAGCTTGATTGGACGCGCGAGGGCGCCCCACCACTCTTCGGCGCGATGTCGCAAATTGATCGCGCCGATCACCCGGTCGATATCGGTCAAGTGACTGGCGAGTCCTGCGCGCGCCGCCTCCACTACCCGGTCGGTGACGTCTCGGTGAAGAATGCTCACGTCACAGTGATCGCGCGGTTCGCTCGACGCCGGCTCGACCCGGACGACGCGCGCGCGGGACGTGAGGTGCCAATTCTTCGCCAGGCCCAGCGGGGTGGTCAGTTCGACGACGATTCGAGGCCGGGTCGTTCCGTTGCCGCACCCCGCGGCAATGGTCGGTCCCACGATCGGCTTGTAGTACCCGCGAGCCTCGTACTGCAGCGTGGCGCCCAGGTGGAAGAGGCTATCCTCGGCGAATGCGGTGAATGGGCCGCGTTCCGCCTTGAACGCATAATGCCGGTGGCTGTCCGTCCCGACCATGCGGACGCTGTCCATCGATCCAAGGGTCGTCGGCACGGCGTGCTCGACGACGCGAACGATCGAGGTGAAGTCGAAGTGCAGTGGAACACTGAAGCGCGACGTCGCGGCCGGCGCGGGTGGCGGCGCAGACGCGTCGGGAATGTCGGCGGTCGAAGGGGCGTCGTGCGTACACGATGCAAAAGCCACCATCGCCGTGAGAGCGGCGAAGCGGTGCACACGAAATCGCATGCCGAGTTTGGGGATGCCCGCGCGCTGAATCATGCGCGGCAATCAATAGCAAGGCCCGCGCCTTCGTGAGGTCGGCGGGTGTGAATATTTAACGCGGTCTCATCTTTCCATTCTCTGCTTTGCGTTCCGGGGGCGGGTCTCGTATTGTCGTGACGTGAATCCCACCGATCCAGGGCCGACCAACCCGGCCGACGAAGGCGCAGGCGCTGGCGAGACCCCCTCCGAGGTCAAGCAGATCACGACCGAGGCGCTGAAAGACGCCGTCGCCGATCCCCGGCACGATTTGGCGGCGACCGAGCGGCTCGTGCGCGATTATGTGAAAATCCTCAAGGAGCAGGGGTTCCGGCCCGACCGTGCCGTGACGGAAGCGAAAGCGCTCGTCGTCGAGGCGACCGGTGATCCGCTGAGCTCGATTCTGGCATCCGTCGAGAGCTGGACGATGAGCGTGTTCAACAACGTCTGAACCGCACTCATCTAGGTCCACCGGGGCACGGACGGTGCGCGCTTCGCCCTCCCGATGAATCGCCGCCGAAAGACTGACCGGTCATCGACGCCGACGGCGTTCAGCACATGGGTCCCGCGGTCGTTCCCGATCGGTCGCCCGAGGGCAGTGCGGCGTCTCGTCGAGGAGTGGTTGCCCGCGAGCCAGGCGGATTCCTCGGGAAGTGTGATCGCGTTTCCCAATAGACGACTGGAGCTTGGGCGGCTATAATCGTCGCCAGCCCTTTCCCAGGAGCCTGTCCATGCCGGTCTCGCGTCGTTCGTTCCTCGCCACCCTTGGGGCCGGGAGTGCCGGCCTTGTTGCCGCGCCGCTCATCAACTGGCGCGGCCACGAAGCGCTCTATGCGTTTCAAGGCGTGGCCGATCGACGCGCCGATCGTTTGCTCGCATCGCGCCCCGGCATGGTTCGCATCGACAGCAACGAGAATCCCAACGGCCCGGGACAGCACGTCTTCGACACCATCACGCGCCACCTCAGCGATTCCAATCGCTATCCGGTGAAGGCGGAAGACGATCTCATCGACGTGTTGGCCAAGAAGCATGGCGTCAAACCGGAGAATGTGATTCTCGGCTGCGGGTCAGGCGAGTTGTTGCGTGCCGCCGTGCAGGCGTTCACGTCGCCGACGCGCGGTCTCGTCGCGCCGGAGCCAACGTTCGAAGCGCCAGGCAATTTCGCGAAATTCATTTCGCATCCCGTTGCAGCGCCGGCCGTGGACGCCAAGCTGCGGCTCGATCTCGATGCCATGGCTGACGCGGCACGCGGGGCGGGCCTCGTGTATTTCTGCAATCCCAACAACCCCACGGCCACGGTTCACGGAAAAAGTGAGGTCACCGCGTTCCTCGATCAGGTTGGCCGCGTGTCGCCGGAAACCACGGTGCTGATGGACGAGGCGTACCACGAGTACGTGGAAGACCCGACGTACGACACCGCGATCCCCATCGCACTGGCGAATCCGCGTGTCGTCGTGACGCGCACCTTCTCGAAAGTGTTCGGCATGGCCGGCCTGCGTTGCGGCTATGCGATCGGCCAGCCGGAGACACTCAAGAAGATGTCGTCGTGGCTGCTCGGGTCGAACGTCAACCAGCTGGCGTTGGCCGCTGCCGGCGCAACGGTCAGCGACGCCGCACACATCGCGCGCGAACAGCAGCGGAACCGCGAGGCTCGTGCGTTCACGCGCAAGTTCTTCGAGAGCGCCGGCTATACCGTGCATGCGGCCGAAGCCAACTTCATGATGGTCGACATCCATCGAGACGCAAAGGCGTTCAAGATGGCCTGCGTCAAACACAACGTCGCCATTGGCCGAGCATTTCCGGCGGTGCCGAACTTCGCGCGCGTGTCCGTGGGCACGTTGCCGGAGATGAAGAAGGCGGTCGCCGTGTTCCGAACCGTGCTGGCAACGGCCGTATCCAGCTCGCACTAGCGGTTGATCATCCACGCGGAACAGGCGCGCCTCGACGACGACGCGCGGCGCGAGCGCAACTGGAAGCGCTGGGGACCATACCTCTCGGAGCGCCAGTGGGGCACCGTCCGCGAAGACTATTCCGCCGACGGCGACACGTGGCGGTATTTCACGCACGATCAGGCGCGCCACCGAGCCTATCGCTGGGGCGAGGACGGCCTTCTCGGAATCACCGATCGCGAGTGCCGCCTCTGTTGTGCGCCGGCGTTTTGGAACGAGCGCGACGCCATCCTGAAAGAACGCCTGTTCGGCCTCACCGGCCCCGAGGGGAATCACGGTGAGGATGTTAAAGAATGCTACTACTACCTCGACGCGACGCCCACAAGCTCGTATCTCAAGGCGCTCTACAAATATCCGCAGACCGCCTTTCCCTACGACCAATTGGTCGCCCAAAACGCGCGGCGCGGCCGGAGCGAGCCGGAGTTCGAGCTCACCGACACCGGGGTCTTCGATGAGAATCGCTACTTCGACATCACCGTCGAATATGCCAAGGCGTCGACCGACGACATTCTGATCCGGATCACGATCGCGAACCGCGGCCCGGACGACGCGCCGATTCATTGCTTGCCCACGGTGTGGTTTCGGAATACATGGTCGTGGGGACGTCGAGAGAATGGCGCCGCGCCGGCGTCACGCGAGCGTCCAAACCTTCGCCGCGAGAGCGACACCGAGATCCGCGCGACACACCCCACGCTGGGCGACTGGCGGTTTCGCGTGGATTGTTCCGCGGGACAGGCCGCGTCGTTGATGTTCACCGAGAACGAAACGAATACCGAGCAGTGCTTCGCCACTCCGAATACCTCCTTGTTCACCAAGGACGCATTTCATCGCACCCTGATCGACGGCGAGCTCGACGCGGTGAATCCCGAGGGATTCGGTACGAAGGCAGCGGCGCACCTTCGTCTGGTCGTCGGAGCCGGACAGTCGTCTGTCGTTCGCTGTCGGTTGAGCCAGGTCGCCGGCGGGACTGAGCACGCGCCCGAGCACGCGCCCGAACACGCGTTCGATGCAGAGTTCGACGACACGTTCGCGCGTCGCATCGAAGAAGCATCGGCGTTCTACTCGAGCGTGCTCGCCTCCATTCCGTCGGACGACGGGCGCCTCGTGGCGCGCCAGGGATACGCCGGTCTGCTCTGGTCGAAGCAGTTCTATCACTACGCTGTTCGTGAGTGGCTGGAGGGTGATCCTGCGTTTCCCGCGCCGCCGGTCGAGCGCGCGCGCGGCCCGAACGCCGATTGGAAGCATTTGTACAATGCCGACGTCATCTCCATGCCGGACACGTGGGAATATCCGTGGTACGCGGCGTGGGACCTGGCATTTCATATGATTCCGCTGGCCCGAATCGACGCCGCGTTCGCCAAGCAGCAGCTCGTGTTGTTGCTCCGCGAGTGGTACATGCATCCCAACGGACAGATTCCTGCCTACGAATTCGCGCTGGATGACGTCAATCCACCAGTGCATGCGTGGGCGGTCTGGCGCGTCTACAAGATGACCGGCCGGCGCGGGCAGCGCGATCGGATCTTTCTCGCGCGCTGCTTTCACAAGCTGCTCCTCAATTTCACCTGGTGGGTCAACCGCAAGGACCGCGAGGGAAACAACCTCTTTGCCGGCGGATTCCTCGGACTCGACAACATCGGCGTGTTCGATCGCTCCAAGCCGTTTCCCGGCGGCGGCGTGCTCGAGCAGGCCGACGGCACGTCGTGGATGGCGTTCTATTGCGCGACCATGCTGTCCATGGCGCTCGAGTTGGCGCGCGACGATCCGGCGTACGAAGACGTCGCGTCCAAGTTCTTCGAGCACTACGTCGCGATCGCCGACGCCATCAATACCGTCGGCGGCTCCGGTCTGTGGAACGACGCCGACGGATTCTACTACGATCAGCTCAACGTCAACGGCGCATCGCTCCCGCTCCGCGTTCGCTCGCTCGTTGGGCTGATTCCGCTCCTGGCGTGCGAGAACATCGAGCTCGACACCCTGCACGAGCTGCCGGGCTTCAGCAAGCGAATGCAATGGTTTCTCGAGAACCGGCCGGAGGTCGCGCGCCACACGAGCTACATGGAATCCGACGGGAGCGACGGAACCGCACACGGCGCACATCGGTTGTTGGCCATCCCCACGCGCGAGCGGCTCGAACGCGTGCTGCGGTACGTGCTCGACGAGAACGAGTTTCTCTCGCCGCACGGCGTCCGATCCGTGTCGCGCGTACACCGCGACGCGCCGGCCGTCTTCCGGTTTGGCGACAGCGAATATCGTGTGGACTACGAGCCCGCAGAATCACGAACCGGATTGTTTGGCGGAAACTCCAATTGGCGCGGACCTGTGTGGTTTCCGATCAACTATCTGCTGCTCGAGGCGCTCGAACGGTATCATCACTTCTACGGCGACTCGATGCGTGTGGAATGTCCCACCGGGTCAGGAACGTGGTTGAATCTCAAGGAAGTCGCGCGCGAGCTCGCCCGTCGCCTCTCATCCATCTTTCTGCCGGGCGATGCAGGCCAGCGCCCGTGTCACGGCCACGATCGTCGCTACGCTGATGATCCGCATTGGCGCGAACTGGTGTTGTTCCACGAATACTTTGACGGTGACACCGGCCGCGGTGCGGGCGCGAGTCATCAGACCGGATGGACCGCGCTCGTGATTCGCTGCCTCGAGACATCACTCGGGAATCACCCGGTGAATCGGCGCAGTGCGCCGCGCGGAATCGACGCCATATTGACCGACTAGGAGCGCGACGCATGCAACGGGTTCTCGTGGTAGACGTGGGCGGCACGCATATCAAAGTGCTTGCCTCCCGAAAGACGACGCCGATCAAGATCGACTCCGGCCCGGACATGACCGCCGCCAAAATGGTATCCGCGGTCAAAGCCGCGACGGTGGGATGGAAATACTCGGTCGTCACGATCGGGTATCCCGGCACGGTGGTGAAGGGAAGGCCGTCGCGCGAACCACACAACCTGGGCGGCGGCTGGCGCCGCTTCGATTTCGCGCGCGCCTTCGGCTGTCCGGTGCGCGTCATCAACGACGCCGCAATGCAAGCGCTTGGCGGCTACGATGGCGGAAAGATGTTGTTTCTCGGGTTGGGAACCGGACTCGGCTCCGCGATGATCGTTGATGGCGTGGTCATTCCGTTGGAGCTTGCGCACCTGCCATATAGAAAGGGATACACGTACGAGGAGTACGTCGGCGCCGCGGGGCTCGAACGTCTCGGCAAAAAACGGTGGCGCCAGCACGTCGCGATTGTCGTGGAGCTGCTTCGTGCCGCGCTCGGGACTGATGATCTCGTGATCGGCGGCGGCAACGCGCGCATACTTCGCGAGCTTCCGACCGGTACGCGTCTCGGTTCGAATGCCAACGCATTTCTCGGCGGCTATCGAGTCTGGAAATGAATCGGGAGAGCCGCGTTCGTCTTCCGCACCCGTTGATTCTGCTCTTCATCGCGGTCGGGGTCGCCGCCGCGCTCACGTGGATCCTCCCGGCCGGCGACTACACGAGGCGGGATGATCCGGTCACGCGCCGCAGCGTCGTCGTCGCCGGTACCTACCACACCGTGTCGCGCGCTCCGGTCGGTCCGTTTGCCGCGGTGGTGTCGGTGCCGCGCGGGTTCGTTGACGCCGCAGAAGTCATTGCGGTCGTGCTCATTGTCGGCGGCGCGTGGGTCGTTGTCGACAAACTCGGAACGCTTGGTCGGTTGGTGGCGGCGCTCGTCGGGACGTTTCGACGGCGCGGCTCGATTGCCATTCCAGTGCTCTCATTGTTCTTCGCGACGATGGGTGCGCTCGAGAACATGCAGGAAGAGATCATTCCGCTCGTGCCCGTGTTGCTGCTCCTCGGCCGCGGACTCGGCATCGACGCCGTTGCGGTCGTGGGGATGAGCGCCGGAGCGGCGATGATCGGGAGCGCGTTTGGTCCCACGAATCCGTTTCAGGCCGGCATCGCGATGAAAATTGCGCAGCTGCCGCCAACGGCCGCGGGCGCGCTGCGCATCACGATGTTCGTCGTTGCGCTCGCGCTCTGGATTGCGTGGACGATGCGCTACGCGGCGACGACGCGCACGGAGATTGGCGCGGAAAATCCGGATCGGCCGCCGCCGCCGACCCTGTCGACGAAGGATATTCTCATTTTTCTGCTGGTCGTCTCACCCATGGCCGTATACATCTACGGTTCGATCGCCCTCGGCTGGGGATTGAACGAGCTCTCAGCGGGCTTTCTCATCGCCGGATTGGCCGCGGGCATCTGGGGTGGACTCGGTGTCGAAGGCACCACGCTCGCTTACATCGAAGGGATGCAGAGCATGCTGCCCGCCGCGATGCTCGTCGGTGTCGCGCGAAGTATTTCGGTGGTGCTCACGGACGGTCACGTCATCGACACCATCCTGCAGGGGTTGGCGACGCCGCTCGGGCACACCAGCGCGACCGCGGCGGCGCTGTTGATGATCCCCGCGCAGGCCGTGGTTCACGTCTTCGTGCCGAGCGTGAGCGGGCAGGCGGTGCTCACCATGCCCGTGTTCGTTCCGCTGTCCGACTTGCTCGGCATCTCACGCCTCGTGACGGTCATCGCCTACCAAATGGGAGCGGGGCTCGCCGAACTGTTGACGCCAACCAACGGCGCACTGATGGCTGTTTTGCTCGCGGCGGGCGTGCCGTTTCAGCGCTGGCTTCGCTTTGCCGCCGTTGGCGTCGCCATCGTGGTGACGGTCGGCATCGCCGGAATGGTCATCGCGATGACCATGTGATCGTCGCCCAGTACTGTCGTGCGACCGTCTTTTAGTGCGCGGTCGCGGCGGCGCCGATCACGCGCTTGTACAGATTGAGATACTTCGTCGCCGACTGCTCCCAACCGAAGTCGCGGGCCATGGCCTCGCGCATCATCTCGAGCCACCCGTCGGGCTCTTCGAATTGATTGATGGCGCGCATGACCGCGCGCGTGAAGTCTTCGGGCGTGTAGTCGTCGAACAGAAACCCCGTGGCCCCGTCTTCGATCGTGTCGGCGAGTCCGCCCACGCGCCGCGCGATGGGAATGGTGCCGTAGCGCTGCGCGCGCATCTGCGTGAGGCCGCACGGCTCGTACTGCGATGGCATGAGGCACATGTCCGCCCCGGCCAGGAGGCGGTGCTCCAGCGCATCGTTGAAACGGAATTCCGCAACGATCCGGTTGGGCGCACGGTCGGCAATTGCCTTGAGAGCCGCCTCGTATCGCGGCTCGCCGGAACCAAGGAAGATAAATTGCGCGTCGAAGGCGAAATAGCCGGGATCGCCGAGAATGAGGGCCAGTCCTTTTTGCGAGACGAGACGCGCGCTCATTGCCACGATCGGCATTTCGTCGGTCGGACGAAGGCCCATCTCTCGCTGAAGCGCCTCGCGGCACTCGATCTTGCCGCCGAGCGAATCGCGCGAAAAATTCTTCGGGATGAGGGGGTCGGTGGCCGGATCCCAGAGCTGTTGGTCGATTCCGTTGGCGATCCCCACAAAACGATTGCCCAACGAGACAAACACGCCGTCAAGGCCGAACCCGCCGGCGACGGTGCGAAGCTCATGTGCGTGCGTCGGGCTCACCGTGGTCACGGCGTCGGCGAAGACCAGTCCGCCCTTGAGCATGTTCGCACGACCGTACCACTCCATCTGGCGCCAGTTGTAGAGCGCCTCGGGGAGCCCCAGGTCCAACATGGTTTCGTGCGGAAAGTGTCCCTGGAATCCGGCGTTGTGGACCGACAGCACTGTCTTCACGCGACGATAACGTTCGTCGGCGGCGAAGGTGGTTCTGAGGTAGACGGGCGCGAGGGCGGTGTGCCAGTCGTGCGCGTGCAGTAGAACCGGGCTCGAGCCGGCGATGGTGGGCAGCGAAGCGAGCGCCGCCATCGAGAAGCACGCGTAACGCCGCGCGTTATCAATGTAGTCGGCGCCCGGCGGTCCATAGATATATGGACGGGCGAAATAGTCCTTGCTCTCGATGAAGTAGACGCTCGAACCTGCGAGCGCATCCTCCGGCTGTGAACGCAGCTTCCACAGGCGAACAGTCTCCAGACGCGGTCCGACGCGCACATCGAATGCGGGACCGACGGGTTCGATGTCCGGCGCGGTTGCGCGAACGGCGTCGTATAGCGGCATGACGATCGAGGTCGAAATGCCGCACGCCGACTGAAACCGGGCAAGGCTGTTGACTGCCTCGCCTAAACCGCCGCTTCGAGCGAACGGCGCCAACTCGGCGACAACGTGAACCACGGAAACCGCGGTGCCGTCTGCCGTGCGAAGCGGAGGGACGATCGGGACCGGACGCGCGGCGATCGGCTCCGCCGCCGCCGACGTGGTCAGCGAAACGGTTGGAGCGGCTGGTCTGACTTCCCGCTTCGCAAGCTTTGTCATGACGTTCTCTTGGATCGGCGCGCAAACGCGATCATTCGTGACGATACGCCGCCGGTTGCCTGCGCGCTATGCCTGGTTACCCGAAATACATAGCTGTGACGGTTCGGCACATCTCCCGGCAACGTCTGGATTGGTCGAACCCAGAGACTCGGAGCAGACGCTATGCCTTCAGCTCCTTATACCACGCCTCAAAAGCGCGTTGGAAGAAAATTTTGTTGAACAGCGTCCAGTCGCCGAGCGCGGCAGGGAGGGTGAACGCTGTTCCGGCTTCTTCCGCGGACGCTCCCGAGGCAAAGGCCTTCTTGGCGCCACGCTCGACCTCGTCGAGCATCGCCACGTAACGATCGAACTCGGGAGCACGCCCAACAGCCCCGTGACCCGGCACATAAATGGTGTCGCGCGTCCGCTTGAGCGCCCGCACCGAGACCGCCAGCTTGGTCGGCATCGCGTCGACAAAATTCGGGAACATGGCATTCCAGAACAGGTCGCCGCAGAAGACAAGGCTCGGATCGTCGAGCTCCAATGAGACATCGCTGTCGGTGTGCCCGATGCGGGGAATCACACGCACCGTTTTGCCGCCAAGGTCTAGTTCGGTCGGATCGGTACCCGAGAGCAAAATGGCGTCCCTCAATGCGGCGAGACGGGCCGGGTCACCTGGTTTGTTTCGCTCCAACACGAGCTCTCGTGTCTTCTCCGTTGACCGGATAATCGGATGTTCGGTGTCGGTCACGTATCCGGCGACGCCGTTGGCGTGGTCGGAGTGATAGTGGGTCAGCGCAACATGAGTTGGCCACTTTCCGGTAAGCTCGCGAGCCTTGCCGGCCATCCATACCGCCCCCTCCGGACGGTTGAATCCCTCGATTGCCAACACAGCGTTCTTGCCGGCGATGATTCCGCCGTTCGAGACCGTCGTGTTGTCGCCGCCCAACGGCGTGGACACGAGCGCCCAAACGCCGTCGGCGACCTTTTCCAGGTTGCCAAACGGCTCGCGGGCAACGACCGAGCCGAGCGGTTGACGAGCCCAGAGGTCGCGGGCGAAGCGCGGCATGACTGCCGCGGCGAGCGCGAGATGCGCGGCGCAAGATCCCGATTGCGCAAGAAAGGAGCGGCGAGAGAGTTGAGACACTGACGGCATCGTTGATGTGATGGGACTCGCTCGGTGGCAGTTCTAAATGTAAGACGCGTTCGCAATTCGTCCGCGGCGTACCGCTAGCGCGGCACTGTCCACTCGCCCGGTTCCTTGAGAATTGGCGCGACGTTCACCAGCGTGGCCCCGGGCCACATCGACGGCACCCCTCGAATGAACGTGACCAATCCGTCGATCTTGGCGCGAACGTCGCCGGTCGGGCGCCCAAGGTAGTCGGTCGTGTGACCAACGATCTGGTCCTTCTTCACTTTCGTATCTCTCGCCACCGCGGGAAAAAAGACGCCGGCGCTGTCCGCGGCGACGCGCGATCCCGCGCCCGCGAGCCAGACCGGATGCTGCAGCTTCGCGACTCTGCGTGCCAGCATTCCGAGCTCGCCGAGGACGTTGAGAGAACCCTCAACGAGTGCCGTGAGGTCACCTGGCGCAACCACTCCGCTCCGGCCGGCCTCGGCGATGAGCACTGTCTTGCCGTGTGTGAGGGCATATCCGGAGAGCGATCGCCCGGCGGTGGGGGAACGCGGATCCACGTTCGTCACGATGACGTGATCGAGCCCAAACGCCAAGACGAGTTTCAGGCCGGCTGAGTCCTGCGCCGCGTTTCCGCCGCGGTACCAATAGCTGTATGGCCGGAGATCTTCGTCGAGGTCGCCGCCGTGAAGGTCCACGATCACGTCAGCCGGCCCCACGATCTGTGTCGCCACCGCAGCGAGCGCACGTTGGGTTTGCGTCCCGCTCGCGTCGCCGGGATACGAGCCGTTCATTCCCTTGCGATCCACGGGATTGATGTGCGGCGTCATCGCCTGAAACGACGCCACGTTGAGGAGGGGCGCGATGATCACCGTTCCGCCGAGTTTCTTTGCATCGACGCGCCCAACGAGACGCTGCATGGCAACGATCGATGAGTATTCGGTGCCGTGACTTCCGGCCACGAAGGCAACCGTCGGTCCTGGTTTCACTCCGCGAATGACGGCAACGGCGATCCGCAGAGCGGAGTCGCTGCCCGCCGGTATGGCGATCGCACCGTACGCCGTCATTCCGGGCGCGGCAGTCGCAGACCCCACGGTGAACGATCCAGTCTGCTGAGCGACCAACGTCGACGTCGTCAACGCCGAGATCGCGCTGATCAGAACGGGAAACCGGGACATGATTTGCTCGGGGAAGGGAGTGCGGGGACGATACCACCCGTCCGTGCTGTGCGACAAGACGGGCCGTCAACGGGAACGCTTCGGACGTGTTCGGAATTCATGACCAACCTGTCGAGTGGAATACTCCGCCAGATTTCCTCCGGTGGGTATCTCACGCCGACTGGACGTTGCCGCGCTGGTGCGGCAGAATGGGTCAGCGTGTATCTGGATCTTCGCGAGAGAACGTGCCGATGCCCTTGTTGTCCTTCCTGGATAGAGACCACTCGATCGCGGATTCACATTTCTCGCGCTGGTTGGTGCCGCCTGCCGCCCTCGCGATCCATCTCTCGATCGGCCAGGCGTACGCCTTCAGCGTATTCAATCTTCCTCTCTCACGTGCCATCGGCATCACCCAATCTGCTCCGAGCGACTGGAAGCTCAGCACGATCGGCTGGGTGTTCAGCGTGGCCATCGTCTTCCTCGGTGTCTCGGCCGCCGTCTTCGGCGCGTGGCTCGAACGCGTTGGCCCGCGCAAAGCCATGTTCGCATCGGCTGTGTGTTTTGGCGGAGGCTTCCAGATCGCCGCGCTTGGCGTAGCCACCCACCGGTTTTCGCTGCTCCTGCTCGGATACGGCGTGCTTGGCGGAATTGGACTGGGGCTTGGCTACATCTCGCCTGTTTCAACGCTCATCAAGTGGTTTCCCGATCGTCCGGGCATGGCGACGGGAATGGCCATCATGGGTTTCGGCGGCGGAGCGATGATCGCATCTCCCTTGTCGACGATGCTGATGTCACACTTTCGCACGCCAGGGTCGCAAGGCGTGACTCAGACATTCGTCGTGATGGGCGCCCTCTATTTCATCTTCATGATGTTCGGTGTGTTCAGCGTGCGCGTGCCGCGATCCGGTTGGAAGCCGGAGGGGTGGGTTCCGTCGAGCGCACAGCGGATCGTCATCTCGGGGAGCGTCACCGCCGACCGGGCCATCACGACACCGCAGTTCTGGTTGCTGTGGATGGTGCTCTGCCTCAACGTCACGGCGGGTATCGGGGTTCTCGGCCAGGCGTCGCCGATGATTCAAGAGATGTTTCCGGGAGCCATCAGCGTCGGCGCGGCCGCGGGTTTCGTCGGACTACTCAGTCTCGCGAACATGATTGGCCGTTTCTTTTGGTCGTCGCTTTCGGACTACGTTGGACGCCGCGCCGTGTACGCAACGTTCTTTCTGCTCGGAGCCGCGCTGTATGCGACGGTACCGGCCACAGGTCGCGCGGGCAACGTCGCCCTGTTCGTGCTCGGGTACGTCGTCATCATCAGCATGTACGGCGGCGGTTTCGCGACGATTCCCGCCTACCTCCGCGACATGTTCGGCACGAACCAGGTGGGCGCGATCCATGGGCGTTTGCTGACCGCGTGGTCCACCGCCGGCGTGCTGGGCCCCGTCCTCGTGAACTACATTCGCGAGTATGAGATCGCGCACGGTGTGGCCAAGGCCGACGCGTACACGATGACCATGCATATCATGGCGGGATTGCTCGTGGTCGGATTTATCTGCAATTGGCGAATGTCTCCGCTGGACACGCGCCAGTTTGCGGACGATGATGCCGCGACTGTCCGTGTGAGCACGTGAGGAGGCGCACTCATGACTGACCCAACCAGTTTCTCACGGCCTGCTCGGCCTGCTCCCCCGGCCGCCGAGCCGCAGGGGTCCCTGGTCGTCAAGCTCGCGATCGCGTGGTCACTCGTCGGGATTCCACTTGCCTGGGGTGTGTGGCAGGTGTTCAAGAAATCGCTGGATCTGTTTCGATGAGCATTCAATACGCCAAGAGCCCTCAGTCACGGTGACCGAGGGCTCTTGGCTTCGCCGTTGACCGCGGCTTCTACTTGATCGTGAATTCCTTCGTCATACCATGCTCGATATGCGCCTTTCCGTCTTTCGCATCGGGCACGAAGCAGATGAGGACATAGTTGCCCGGGCTGAGATCGACCGTGAAATACTGCGTCATTCCTTTCGCCTCACCCGCAATGCCGCCCAGCCCATCGACCGGCGGCGGTCCGGCCAGCGTCTTGGAGAACTCGCCCAAATCCTTCATCGACTTGCCAGGCAGGAAGCGCATCAGCTCGAGCTCGTGCGTCTGCGGTCCGTTGTTGACCACCTTGATGGTGTGTTTGCCGGCCGTCAACGCGCCCTGGACGGCGAATGAATAGTCCGAGAGGGTTACCGTTGCATCGGCGGCCGGCTCCGGAGAGTCGGCGCCCGTCGCGGCCGTGACCTTGAGGTCGTGCACCATGCCCTTGGTGAAATGCGGCACGTGCTCAGGAATGTCGACGAAACAAATCATGACGTAGTTGCCGGGCGTCAAGTTGATCATCGCGTCCGTGCTCATGCCCGGGCTGGGTGCGTTCGGGCCGCCGGTGGAGACCATCCAGGCGGGCGGCGGACCCTTGGTCTTCATGGCGGCGTCAAAGTCCGCTCGTGTTTTGCCGCTATCGAGGCGGATGAGCTGAACGTGATGAATGTTTGGACCGTCGTTGACGAAATGGAACGTCGTCCATCCCGCCGTGATCGAATCCGGCGCGTCAAACGCAAAGTCCTTCGCGTGAATCACCGCCGTGTGCGTGGCCGGATCGAAGCTCGCCATGGATGCGGGCGTCGCAGTCGCCTCCGCGGCCTTGGTCGTGTCCGACTTTCCTGCGTCCTTCTGACTACAACCGCACAATACGATTCCGGCCACGGCCGCGAACACTCGCATTGGTGGATGCATGTTCAAATCCTCTGATGTCTGGTTGTGGGAGTGCGCCCGGTTCCCCAGGGCCCGAAACGCAGCCTAGAATTCAATCGGCCTTCGGAAACCGTGAAGCAAGCGCGGCCATCTGTCAATAGCGGCCGCGCTCTGGTCCGTAGCCGGCGGTGCGGCGGTGCTACGGCTTGACCGCATCCGGCGCCGGAGCGCGACCAATCCAACGCGTGAGGAAATCAAACTCGGCCTGGCTGATCAGCCGAGCGCTCTGTGCGTTGTAGGCGGCCCCGTGATGCCCCGGCGGGTAGATGCGCGCCTCGATGTCCTTACTCGCGTTGGTGAACGCCGTGAACAACTGCATGGTGTTTTGCGGATGGACGTTGTCGTCCATCATCGAATGAATCATCAGCAAATGCCCCTGCAGCTTGGGCGCGTTCACGACGACCGAGCTCCGCTCATATCCGGCGACGTTGTCGCCCAACGTCGACATGTAGCGCTCCGTGTAAATCGTGTCGTACAAGCGCCAATCAGCCACGCCCGAATTGGCCATTCCGACCGAGAACAGATCGGGATTCATTTCCATCGCGTACATCGTGCTGTATCCGCCGTAGCTGGTGCCCATGATCGGGATGTGCGCCGCATCGACGAACGGCAACGTCTTCATGTACTTCGCTGCCTCACCAAAGTCGTTGGCCTCGTATTTCCCGAGCTGCTTGTAGACGACCTTCATGAAGTCGCGGCCATAGTTGTTCGTGCCGCGGTTGTTCACGTCCACCACGATGTAACCGTTCTGCGTCAACCACTGTGGCCACCCCGACGGGTTGAACTGGTTGTACACGCCCTGCGATCCTGGGCCACCGTAGATCGTGAAGACCACCGCATATTTCTTTGCCGGATCGAACGGAATCGGCTTCATCATCGACGCGTCGATCTTCGCGCCGTCGCTTGTCGTAAACGTGAACGTCTCCGCCGGCGAATACTCGTGCGTCGACAGCCAGGCGGTTGTGCGCGCGTTGTCCTGCATCGTGCGCAGCTTGCCGCCCGATGTGGACCACAGCTCGACCTGGCGCGGCTGGTGTAGCGCCGACCAGGTGTCGATGAAGTACTGCGCGTTCGGCGACATGTTGATGCTGTGCCGCCCCGGCGTCGTCGTGAGGCGCTTGAGTCCCGTGCCGTCGAACTTCACTTGCCACAGCTGACGCTCCAGCGGCGACGGATTGGTGCCGGTGAAATAGAGAATCTGCTTCGCCGCGTCGGTTCCTTCGATGCGCGTCACGCTCCACGCCCCGCGCGTGACCTGCTGCACCAACTTGCCCGAATAGTCGTAACGGTAAACGTGTTGGAAGCCGTCACGGTCGGACACCCAGAAGAACTCGTGCGAGTTCTCCGGGAACGTCATCAGATCCTGCACGCCCGCGTAGAAATCGTAGACGTCGATCCACGTGTCCGACGTATCCTCCATCACGAGACGCGAGCCGCCGGTGTTCACATCGAAAAAGAACAGCTTCAAATCGTTCTGCTTTCTGTTCAACACGATCATCGCGAGCGTATCGGCTCGACTCGTCCAGTAGACGCGGGGGATGTAAAACTCTCCCGTCTGATGGGGATCGAGCCACACGTGCTTGCCGCTGGCAACGTCGGCCACGGCGATCCGTGCCGTGGGGTTGGTGTCACCCGGCTGTGGAATGCGAATATGATCCCACTCCGGATGCGTGCCGCTGTAGTCGGTGAGCTGGATCTCCGGTTCTTTGCTCTCGTCGATCTGCCAGTAGGCGATGTGACGGCTGTCCGGCGACCAATTCCACGCCTGCGCAATTCCGAACTCCTCTTCGTAGACCCAATCCGGATGACCGTTGAACACGTGCTCCGTACCATCGGTCGTCAGTCGGCGCTCCTGATGCGTCGCGAGGTCGATGACGTACATGTCGCCGCCGCGCTCGGCGCCGATGAGCGCTCCGTTTGGCGCTAGCTCTGCGGTGCGCACGCCTTTGCCGGCGAGCTGCAATGAGCGCGACGACAGGTTGTAAACGTAGAAGTCCGAAATCCCCGAGCGGCGATACAGTTGCTGAAAGTGCGACTGAAACACGAGGTTCTTGAAATCACGCGTCCACTGGAACGACTCGTACTCGAACGGCGTGGTCGTTCCGGGAAAGGTGAGGCTGTCACCCGCGAAGAGGCGCGAATCGCGACCTGTAACCGGATCGTAAGCGCGGATTTCGGACTTGCCGGTGGCGCGATCGGCGGCCGTGAACGAAAAACGGGCGCCGCCGTCAATCCAGACCAGTCCGGGCGGCGCGCCTTCGCCCGCCAACGCCGCGGACGACGCCAGCGCTTCGCCCAAATTCGAGTAGCGCTGCTTGTTCTGAGCGCCGGCGGCGCTCGCGGCAAGGAGCAGGGCAGCAACCGAGAGTCCGACGAGTTTATGCATTCGAGGATCGACCTGTGTGCGCCGTCTGAGTGGGTCGGCGGAAATCGCCGCCTCCGAATCTAAGCCGTGCGGCCGGAGACCATCTTGCTCCGCGCCGCGGCGTGATCCAGCTTCTTACGCGTCGTGCCGCCCCACGGTTCCCTTCACCCCAGAGAGGCGAAGTATGCGCCCACTCATCCATCGCGTCGCGCTCGTTGCGGCGTTGCTCGTCGTCACATCGCCGGCCGGCGCTCAGCGCGGTGGGCGCGGAAACGACACGACCGGTGGCCGCGGTGCGGGCCTTCCGCTGACGCCGGCAAAGGCTCTCAAGTTCACGACTGACGAAGGCACGTGGCTGTCGCTCGACCTCTCGCCCGACGGCCGCACGATCGCCTTCGAGCTGCTCGGCGACATTTATACAATCCCGATCGACGGCGGCAAAGCGACGCGCATCACGAACGGACAGCCGTTCGACGCGCAACCGCACTATTCGCCCGACGGAAAGTCGATTGTCTTCGTGAGCGACCGGACGCAATCGGACAACCTCTGGATCATGAACGCCGACGGCAGCAATCCGCGCGCGCTCACTCGGGAAAATGACCAGAAATTCCAATCGCCCACGTACACGCCGGACGGAAAGTACGTCGTCGCCTCCAAGGGCAACGATCTGTTCATGTACTACGCCGGCGGCGGAACGACGGCCGGCTTGCGCCTCACCGGCGACACCACGGCCGCCGGTCGCGGTGGTGCGCCGGCCGGCGGCGGACGCGGCGCGGCAGCGCCGAACGTCTTCCTCGGTCCCGCAACGAGCAAGGACGGCCGCTACATCTATTTCGCCGAGCGAAACAGCACTGGCGGCGGCTACAACCAGACGGCACTCGGCTGGCAGATCGGCGTGCTCGATCGTGAAACCGGCCGCACGTTCACCAAGACCAACGCCGTTGGCAGCGGCATGCGTCCCGAACTGAGCCCGGATGGCCGCTGGCTCGCCTACGCAACGCGGAATAACGCAGAAACGTCGTTGATGCTGCGCGATCTCTCGAACGGCGACGACCGTCTGCTCCTTCCCAAGATTCAGCGCGACGATCAGGAGTCGCGCCCGAACCGCGACGTGGTTCCGACGTTTGCGTTCACGCCGGACAGCCGCTCGATCGTAATTGGACATCACGGCCACTTCTGGCGCGCCAGCGTTGCCGACGGCAAGGAGACGATGATTCCGTTCACGGCCGACGTGGACATGATGATCGCCGGTCCGCAGAAAGAGACGTACGCGGTGAACGACACGTCGCTCACGGTGCACCAGATTCGGGACGTCGCGCCGTCGCCGGACAACAAGCGGCTCGCGTTCGTGGCGTTGGACCGTCTCTGGGTGATGGATCTGCCGAGCGGAACACCGCGTCGGCTCGCGCCCTCGGAAAAAGTCGGCGAGTTCATGCCGACGTGGTCACCCGACGGTCAGTACATCGCGTACGTGACATGGAATGATCTCGACGGCGGAACGGTCTCGCGTTTGAAGAGTGATGGGTCGGGCCAACCGGAGCGTCTGAGCAACAAGGCCGCCTACTATGAAAAGCCGGCGTACTCGCTCGACGGACGGCGCATTGTCGTGGGCCGCGGCCCGCGCAACATGCGCAAGGATCTCGAGGAGCTCGAGCGTCCGCCAGCACAGGCCGTCGGTGTCGAGCTCGTATGGCTCCCCGCGGCCGGCGGCGCTGAAACGCTCATTTCACCAACCTCGAATTTTGGACGTCCGCATTTCGTCACAACGGACACGGCCCACATCTACTTCGCTGAGGGGAGCTCTCTCGTCTCGATGCGTTGGGACGGCACCGATCAGAAGACGATTCTCCGCACTGGTGGCGGCGGCGGACGTGGCGGTGGCGGCGGCGGCGGCGGTGCCGGCGAGATGATCATGTCGCCGGACGGCAGCAAGATCCTGATCCAGATGACCGACCAGGCCGGCCCGCGCGTCTACGTCATCAATGAAGTTCCCAAAACCGGCAACGCCCCCACGATCAACGCGACCAATCCAGCGCAGTCCGAGGTGCCGGTCCGCAAGCTCACCGGCGTGGGCGGAGAGTTCGCGAGCTGGTCGCGCAACAGCGGCGAGGTCTTCTACGCGCTCGGACATTCACTGTTTACGTATGATCTCGCCGCTGCCGAAACTGCGGTTCGAGACTCGGTCACGCGCGCCGAGATCCCGCGCGACACGACCGGTGGTGGTGCAGCGAATGCCGCTGGTGGCGGACGTGGCGGTGGACGCGGCGGTGCCCCGGCTCGTCCGATCTACGAGGCAACGCGTCGCGACATTGCGATCAACGTTCCGAAGGACAGGCCGCAGGGCGTCGTGGCACTTCGCGGCGCGCGCATTCTTACGATGAAGGGCGCTGAGATCATTCAGAAGGGCGACATTGTCGTGAAGGACAACCGCATCGTCGCGGTGGGCGCACAGGGCAAGGTCAACATTCCGTCGGGCGCCAAGATCATCGACGTTTCGGGCAAGACGATCATTCCCGGCTACGTGGACGTTCACGCGCACATGTGGCCGGCGTGGGGCGTGCATCGCTCGCAGCCGTTCGAGTATCTCGTGAATCTTGCCTACGGCGTGACCACGACGCGCGATCCGCAGACGTCAACCACGGACGTACTCTCGTATCAGGACATGGTGGAGACCGGCGATTTCATTGGGCCGCGCATTCTCTCCACCGGCCCCGGCGTCTTTGCGCAGACGCAGATCAAAACGATCGACGAAGCGCGCGACGTGCTCAAGAAGTACTCGGAGTTTTATGGCACGGAGACCATCAAGCAGTACATGGCCGGCGATCGCCGCACCCGACAGCTCATCATCATGGCGGCGCGCGAACAGCACCTCACACCGACGCTCGAAGGCGGCCTGGACTTCAAGAAGAACCTGACCGAGGCGATGGACGGGTATGCCGGCACCGAGCACACGCTGCCGATCGCTCCACTCTATAAGGACGTCCTGCAACTCTATGCCAACTCCGGCACTACGTGGACGCCGACGTTGATCGTGCAATACGGCGGGCCGTGGGCGGAGAACTACTGGTACGAGAACAGCGATGTCGTGAACGACCCCAAACTCAATCACTTCACGCCGCGGGACGTCGTGGAGCGCAAGGGATTGCGTCGGCCGGGCTGGTGGGCGCCGTCGCAGTGGTCGTTCCAACTCTTCGCTGAGCAGGCGGCGAAGATGGTTGCCGCCGGGGGCCGCGTGGGAATGGGCAGCCACGGACAACTTCAAGGACTCGGCGCGCAATGGGAGATCTGGAACATCGCGTCCGGCGGAATGCCGCGATACGACGTGTTACGCGTGGCCACGATCTTTGGCGCCGAGGCAATCGGACACGAGAAGGACATTGGCTCGCTCGAGGCAGGGAAGCTCGCCGACCTGCAGGTGCTCGACAAAAATCCGCTCGACGACATCAAGAACACGAACAGCATCCGGTACGTGATGAAGAACGGACGGATGTACGACGGCAACACGCTCGCCGAAATCTGGCCTCGGCAAAAGCAACTCGCGCGGCTTTGGTGGTGGGGTGAAGGCGTCGCGAGCGGACAGGATCGGTGATGACAGGTCTCAGGCTGCTGGTCTGAGGATTGTGCAACTACTCTCAGACCAGAGCCCCGAGACGGAAGAACGCGCATGCATGAACGCAGTGCGATCGCTCGGATCTTGGGAGATCGCGCTTGACGTCGCCTCCCGCGGGTCATAGCGTTGGCTCAAGACATGGCGATGGAGTTCGCCGAAAGCGCGCTGCGGTGTGAGCGCTGATGACTCCTGCACGGTCCGCGAGGGCCAGGCAGGTTTTTTTGTGCCGGAGGTAGGCGTGAGAGTGTTCTGGGCGATTGCACTTGGAGCAGCGCTGGGCGGCGTATCCCGCCACTATCTGAGCGTGTTCATTCAACAGCGGACCGGCGCGGATTTTCCCACCGGAACGCTGATCATCAACGTCACGGGCAGCTTCGTTCTCGGGTTCATCGTGCGCTACGCGCTCCACACCGATGTCATCACGCCGGAGACGCGCGCCTTCCTGACGACCGGCTTTTGTGGCGGCTATACGACCTTCTCGACGTTCAGCCTCGAGACCGCCCGCCTGTTGGAAGACGGTGAATATGGACGCGCGGGACTCTATGTCGGCGCCAGCGTCGCGGTCGCGTTGCTGGCGACGTTCCTGGGATTCGCCGCGGCGCAGCGCGTGCTCGCCGTTCGCGGGCGCGTCTAGTCCGGCGCGCCTTGCCCGGCGCGTTTCGCGGGGGGCCGCCAGCGTTCTCGCGTCCTTGCCCGCCCGGCCGCGGCCCGTTATCGTTCAGTACATACTGAACGCACAGAACGGAGCGACACGTGGACCAGGGACACCGGACGTTCATCGACCGAATGGGGCAGGCGACCGAAAGCGACGGCCTGTCGCCCATTGCCGGCCGCCTGTTCGCCCTGCTGTTGTTGAGTGACGAGCCGCGATCACTGGACGAGCTCGCGGCCCTTTTGGGCGTGAGCAAGGCGAGCGTCAGCACCGACGCGCGCCGACTACTCGAGCGCGGCATCGTCGAGCGCTCCTCGCCGGCGGGCGACCGTCGCGACTACTACGAATTGGCGCCCGACTTCTTCGCGAAAGTCATTCGCAGCCGAGTGGAGCGGTGGCGCACACTGCACGGGCTCGTCAACGGCATGCGCGACGCAGGGTTCAAGGTGTCGCCGGTTGTTCGCGATCGGTTTTCCTCGATCGACGAAATCCATTCGTTCGTCGTCGATGGGATCGACGGCGCGCTCACCGATTGGGAGCGCGGCGCGAGGAAGCGCGCGCACAAGGCGCCGGCCCGCAAGCGCCGCAGCGCATGAGAATCGCATGAGAATCGCATGAGAATCGCATAGCCGTGGCACGCCGCGCATCACTCGACCAGATCGCCGGCGCCGAAATGGCGGCGGCATCTCCGCCTGCCGACGCCACTCGCGGGGATCCGCATAAATACCTGATCGCGGTGGCCGTCGTGCTCGCCGCGCTCATGCAGGTCATCGACAGCTCGATTGTGAACGTCGCGCTGCCGGACATGATGGGAACGCTCGGAGCCAGCCTCGACGAGGTCGCGTGGGTTTCGACCGGCTACATCCTCGCCAACGTCATCATCATTCCGCTCACGGGGTGGCTCGGCGCATTCATTGGACGCAAGCGCTATTTCGTTGGCTCTATCGTTCTCTTCACCGTGGCGAGCGTCCTCTGCGGCGCGTCGCACTCGCTCGGTGCGCTCATCTTTTGGCGCATCGTTCAGGGCTTAGGCGGCGGCGCGTTGATGACCGTGTCGCAAGCGGTGCTGTTCGAGTCGTTCCCGCGCGAAGAAGCCGGGACGGCCATGGCGCTCTTCGGCCTCGGCGTCATGGTGGGACCCACCATTGGACCAACACTCGGCGGATGGCTGACCGACAACTATGGCTGGCCGTGGATCTTCTACATCAACATTCCCGTGGGAATTGTCGCGGCGATGATGATCGCAGCGTACGTGCATGATCCGGAGTATCAGCGCAAACCGTCTACCATCGACTATCAAGGCATTGCGCTCCTCGCGGTGAGCGTCGGTGCACTTCAGTATGTGCTCGAGCACGGACAGCGCGAGGATTGGTTCGACTCGCGGCTGATCACGAGCCTGACCACGATCGGCGTTGTCGGTGGCATCGCGCTCCTGTGGCGCGAGCTCACCACCGATCACCCGGTCATCGACTTCCGCGTCATGAAGCATCGGCAGATGTGGGTGGGCACGCTGCTCGGCGTCGTCATGGGCATTGGATTGTACGCCATGTCGTTCACCCTGCCGGTGTTTCTGCAGACCAATTTGCGAATGACCGCGCAGCAGACGGGCATTGCCATGCTTCCGGGCGCGATCGCCACGGCGCTGTCCATGGCAGTGGTCGGCAGACTGACCAACCGGTTCGATCCACGAATACTCATCACGATCGGAGCGCTGGTCTTTGCATTGGCCGCCTGGCAGCTGTCGCGGATCACCGGCGAAAGCGGCAGCGCCGACTTCTTCTGGCCGCTCATCTATCGTGGTGTCGGCCTGGGCCTGATGTTCGTTCCGCTCACCACGGTGACCCTGGCCGAGTTGACGCCGCAGGAACTGCCTCAGGGCACGGGACTGTATAATTTCTTTCGACAGCTCGGTGGTTCGTTCGGTATTGCCGGCATTGCGACGCTCTTGGGACGGTACACGAGCCAGCTTCGCGCCGTGATTGGTGATCGCGTCGCCGCCGGCGACCCGTTGGCGATGGATCGCGTCAATGCGCTAACCAAGGGAATGATGGCGCGCGGCGCCGACGCGTGGACGGCGCACCAGCGCGCCCTGACCATTCTCGATCGGCAGCTGTCCGCCCAGGCAAGCGTTCTCGCCTATAGCAGGATTTACGTGCTGAGCGCGGCGCTCATCCTCGTGCTCATTCCGCTCCTGCTTCTCGTGCGCCAGACGAAAAGCGGTGCGGGGGGACACGGCATCATGGAGTGACGGGCGCCCGGACTGTAGATTGACGGAGGATTTTCACCTCCGGGAGCTGTTCAATCGTGTTCGCCTTACGCCGTTTCTTCCTGCACGTCCTGATTGCCTCGATCACAGCAGGCCTTGCCAGGGCGCAGGATTCGCTGCCGCGCAAGCTCCCGCCGGTGGTCACGGTCACGCGCGACGTTGGGCGATCGCCGCTCGACTTGCCATATGCCATCACGAGCCTGCGCCCAGATAGCGTCGCGCCGGGGCAGACCCACACCTTCGTCGAACAGACGCTTGGGCTTCTGCCCGGTGTCACCGTGGCCAATCGCACGAATCCATCGCAGGACACGCGCGTGTCGGTTCGCGGGTTTGGCGCGCGATCGCAATTTGGCGCGCGGAGCATTCGTATTCTTCGTGACGGCATGCCGCTCACGCTTCCCGACGGCCAAACGCCGATCGACTACCTCGACCTGGAGTCGGTGGGCCGCGTCGAAGTGATTCGTGGAACCGCGTCGGCACTGTATGGAAACGCGTCGGGCGGCGTGATCGATCTGCGATCCATCGACCCGCCGAACACGCCGTTCGCCGCCCAGCTACGCTCCTGGACCGGCAGCGCCGACATGAAGCGATACGTTGGCCTGTTCGGTGGAACGGCGGGCGGCGTCGGCTACGAGGGCAACATCGGGCGAACGCAGAGCGATGGCTACCGCCAATTCGCGCATCAGCGATTGACGAACGCCTTTCTGCGGACGACGGCCGACGTGGGAGGGACGCAGTTCGCCGTCACCGGGCTCGGTCTCGACATGCCGCTCGCTGAGAACCCTGGAGCGCTCACGTTGGCGCAGGTGAATGCGACGCCCCAGCAGGCGGATTTGTTGTCGGTGCAGAAGCATGCGCGCAAGGCGGTTCATCAAGTGCAGTTGGGGCTCTCGGCGCACCGCACAATTTTTGGCGACGGCGAGATCGTCGCGCAGGGGTACGGCGGTACGCGCACGCTCTTCAATCCGCTGACCTTCGCCGTCGTCGGCGTGGATCGCCGGCAGAGCGGTGCAGCAGCGCGTGCCACGCTTCCGTGGCGCATGGGCGACCTCACCAATCGCGTAAGCGTCGGCGCTGATGCCCAATGGCTCAACGACGCGCGAAAGAATTGGGCGAACTGCAACAACGTTGCGACGGCCAATGCGAGCTGTCCGACGATCACCGTCGAAAAGGGCGCGATTCAGCTCGACCAGAACGAGTTGGTGTCGAGCATTGGACCGTATGTCCGCGATGAGATCGAGGTCGGACGGTTTCGCGCAACAGCCGGCGTTCGTTCCGATCAGGTTCAATTCGAGTTGCGGGACCACTACCTCGCCGACAACCGCGACGATTCCGGAATCCGCACGCTGCATGCGGTGAGTCCCATGTTCGGTATCGCCGCGCGTCTGTCGCCGTTTCATGCCCTCTATGCCAACGTTGGATCGGCGTTCGAGACGCCTACGACTACCGAGCTTGGAAACCAGGCGGACGGAAGCGCGGGCCTCAACCGCGAGCTCAAGCCGCAGTATTCCACGACGTACGAGACCGGGGCCAAAGGCCTCACGCTCGATCGCCTGCAATACGACGTCGCACTGTTCGACACCGAAGTGCGCGACGAGCTGATCCCGTTCGAGGCCCCCAACGGCAACGGACGCACCTTTTATCGCAATGCGGGCCGCACGCGCCGCCGCGGCGTGGAGTTGCAGCTCGGGGCCGAGGTGGGGCCTGTTTCACTCGTGACCTCATACGCGTTCTCACATTTCCGCTTTCAGAACTTCGTGAGCAGCACGGCGCAGTACGGCGGGAACACGATCCCTGGAATACCCGAGCATCAGGCCCAGGCCGCGGCGACCTGGCACCTTCGCAACGCGTTCGTCGTCGCCGAGGGAATTGCGAAGAGCACGGTGTTCGCCAACGACGCCAACTCGCCGGGCGCATCGGCGCCGTCGTTCTATGTCATGAACCTGCGGGCCGGCGGCAAGGCCGCGTTTGGCCGACCCTGGCTGTCTCCCGTATTCGGCGTTCAAAACCTGTTCGACCGGCATTACGTGGGCTCCGTCGCCGTCAACGCATCGGGAGCGAGCATTGCGGCAACAAAGTTCTATGAACCCGCTCCCGGTCGGACGTGGTTCGCCGGCCTGAGCGCCGCGACCAGTCCGTGGTAGCTCCCATCGACGTCGAAGTTTCCACGATCGAAGTCCGATCGCTCGACACGCACGCCGAGCTGCAGGCGTGCGTCGACCTGCAGCGGGACACGTGGGGCGACGATTTCAGCGACATCGTCCCGGCCAGCATCCTCAAGGTGTCGCAACGCATCGGCGGCGTGGCGGTCGGCGCGTTCGATCAGCCGGGCGGGCGGCTGGTGGGATTCGTCTTCGGCCTCACGGGCATCGAGCGCGGTCGCGTTGTGCATTGGTCGGACATGCTCGCGGTGCGACCGGAGGTACGGAATCTCGGCCTCGGACGACGGCTCAAGGAATACCAGCGCCAACTCGTGCGCGATCTTGGCGCGTCCGTCATCTATTGGACGTACGACCCGCTCATCGCCCGCAACGCGCATTTGAATTTCAACAAGCTTGGCGTTCGTCTCGCCGAGTACGTCGAAGACATGTACGGAATCACGGACAGCGTGCTGCACGGCGGCATGTCGACCGATCGCCTCGTGGTCGCCTGGCCGACACACGATGCGGACATCGATCAGCGCATTGCCGAATCCGAGCGCATCCGGGCGTCGATCGATTGCCAGGATGCCCCGATTGCTACGGCCGAGTGGCTCGCCGGCGCCTCGGGCGCAGCGATTCTTCCGCACTGCGTGCGCGTCGCCATTCCCGCTAACGCCGAGCGCATGTTCCTGGACGCTCCGGGCACCGCGAAGGCGTGGCGGCAAACCGTTCGCTCGGGAATTCAATGGGGACTATCTGCGGGCTACACGATCACCGCCTTCTCGCTCGACGACGTTGAGGAGCAGGGCTACTACCTGATGACCAAACCAGTTCGGCCGTCGCCGGTGAGCACTCGTTTATGACAGAATTATGACAGCACTATGACCCTCCGCATCCAACGCATTACGCTTCGCGAGATTCGCCTTCCGCTCAAAGAGCCGTTCCGCATTTCCTCCGGAGTGGTGAGTGAACGGCGGATCTGCCTGCTGGAGCTGGCGGACGCCGACGGAACGACCGGTTGGTCGGAATGCGTCGCCGGCGAGCAGCCGAACTACAGCGCGGAGACGATCGACACCGCGTGGCTCGGCATTCGAGAGTGGTTTGCGCCGCGCGTGATCGGTCGCTCGTTCGAGCAGGTTGACCGCGTCTTTGACGCGCTCGACCGCGGCGTGTGCGGCCACAACATGGCGAAGGCGGCGGTCGAGATGGGCTGCTGGGATGTCGTGGCGCGGCAACGCGGCGTCTCGTTGTCTCGATTGCTCGGAGGCACACGCGATCGCGTCGCGACTGGAATCTCCATTGGTATTCAGAGCAGTCCAGCAGCGCTGGTTCAACGCGCGATGGCGGCATTCGAGCAAGGCTATCGAAAGATCAAACTCAAGATCCAGCCCGGCGCCGACATCGACTACGTGCGGGCGGTGCGCGACGCATTGGGCCCTGCCGTGCACCTCATGGCCGATGCAAACTCCGCGTACACCCTGGCCGACGCCGACCGCCTCGCCGAGCTCGATGCGTTCAACCTGCTCATGATCGAACAGCCGTTGAGCCGCGATGATCTGGTGCGCCACGCCGAGCTTCAGACGCGTTTGGCGACTCCCATCTGCCTCGACGAATCGATCACGAGCGTCGATCGCGCTGAGGACATGATCGCGCTGGGCAGCGGACGGATCGTCAACATCAAGCCCGGGCGCG
>JBDUEJ010000005.1:0-163117 GCA_040002475.1 bacterium
GTCGATGTGTTGAGCCACACAACCGTCCACTTCGTCAGCAGCCTCACCGCCGCGCCGCGCTCGCTCGCGAGCTGGCCGCGTATAGCGGCCGTGGAGTTTTTCCGCATAACTACGACTTCCCGGGGCGCGCGGTGCCGTACTTCGTCGATCGCGTGGCGCGCGCAAACAATAATGTCTGGGTGAACGATCTCGCGAGCGACACAGCCGTCACGCGCTGGCTCGACGCAAACGGCTTGACCCTTCACGAAGCCGCACGCATCCAATTGCCGTACATGCGGCCCCAAACCAACGCTCAGGTTGCGCGCAACGTCGCGTACGGCATCGCGGCGCCAATCTCGTTGGTCACGTCCGCTACTGTCAGCATTTGGAATGCCGTCGGCAACGCGGACGGACATTCGAGAATACTCAACTGGACGGGTGTCATCTCTGACGCAACGGCGGTCGGCGCGGGCGCGCTGCTGGTGCAGACGCCGGACTTCCGCGACACGTATCGTCCGGTTGGCTTGACCACCAACGGGGTTGGCGCGCTCTCGATGGCGATGTCGGCGCACGCCTTCCGTCGGCATGGGCAGATCGTGACGGCCAAGCGTGAGGCGGCGGAGAGGCGCTCGATCGCCGCGGAGGCAGCGATCTCACCGATCGTCTCCACGAACGGCGCCGCCGACGTCGGCGTCACAGTGCGATTCTGATACGGACCCGCAACAACGAACTACAATGCTCCGAGCAGGCAGCCCTTATAGCCTGACGGCTCAGGGCTGCACGGCGACAGGACAGATCTCGGACCGTCCGACTGAGATCTTTACTACCGCGAGCCACTCGAGCTCGCGGTAGTTGTTTATCGATTTACTGTGCTCATATCCGCGTAGCGCGTTCCCATTGCGGCTCCGACGGGAAAGACTGCGTTGATGCGCGCGATGTCGGCAGCCGAGAGCTCGATGCTCGCCGCCGGTGCGTTTTCTTCCAGCTTCTTCACGCGTTTCGTGCCCGGAATTGGTACGACGTCGCTGCCGCGCGACATCACCCACGCCAGCGCCAACTGCGCCGGCGTCGCGCCCGTGTCGCGCGCAATCCGCTCGACCTCCGTCACCAGATCGAGATTCTTCTGAAAGTTCTCACCCTGGAAGCGCGGGTTGGCTCGGCGGAAGTCGTCAGCGGGGAGGTCGTCGTACGACCGGTATTGCCCGGTGAGAAAGCCGCGCCCCAACGGACTGTATGCCACGAGTCCAATGCCCAACTCCCGCGCGGTGCGCAGCACGTCGTTCTCTTCCACGTCGCGTGTCCAGAGCGAGTACTCCGTCTGGAGCGCCGTGATCGGATGCGTCGCGTGCGCGCGGCGAATCGTCGCCGGCGCCGCCTCCGAGAGACCGATATGACGAACCTTGCCGGCGCGAACGAGATCGCCCATCGCGCCAACGGTCTCTTCGATCGGTACTCGCGGATCGACGCGATGCTGGTAGTAGAGGTCGATGTGGTCGACGCCGAGGCGCTCGAGCGATGCGTCGCATGCTTGCACGACGTATGCGGCGTCGCCGCGAACGCCGAGACGCTCGCCCTTTTCGCCGCGGCTGATGCCGAACTTGGTGGCGACGACAACCTTGTCGCGCCGATCGGCGATCGCGCGCGCGACCAAGCGTTCGTTGGTGAACGGACCGTACATGTCCGCCGTGTCGAGGAAATCGATCCCGAGCTCGATCGCGCGATGAATTGTCGCGATCGATTCCGTGTCGTCGCCCGCCCCGTAGAACTCGCTCATCCCCATGCAGCCGAGTCCCATTGCCGATACGTCGAGTCCGTTACGCCCTAGCGTTCGCCGCTGCACCGTTCGCCTCCGTTGCGCCATGACCAGCTCATGTGCCGAACGTCATTCGTCGTTCGGCCTTTCGCACAATAAGGGCGTATGCAAGGGACCTTTAGGGCACCGGTTTGGCTCCCTTCACCACCGTGATCTGCAACGTCGACGGATATTCCAGCGAATGGTGGACCGTGTTGTGCGCGACAAGCCCCGTCGTCTCGTCGTAGTTGTTGCCGCCGGTGTTGAGATTTCTGTCAAAGCGCGGGAAGTTGGAGCTCGAGACTTCGATGCGCAGGCGATGGCCCGCCGGGAAGTAGTTGCTCGTCGTCATCGGCTGCAGCGCGACCTTGTAGACCTTGCCTGCCTCCATCATCACCGGCTTCTTGTCATAGCCGTCGCGGTAGCGCAAACGCTGAATCGTCTCGTCGAGGTTGTACGCGTGTCCGTCGGGATAGACGTCGATCACCTTGACGGTGACGTCGGTGTCCTTGCGATCGGACGAGACATAGACGGTGAACTGCATTGGCCCGCTGACTTCGACGGCGTCCTTGAACGGCTCGGTGGTGTAGACGAGGATGTCGGGCTGCCGTTCCATCTCTTTCTGATCGAGCGCACCGCCCGTCAACGCATTCGCTTGGCAGCAGACATTGCCACCGTGCGACATCACCGGATGCATGGGATCATAGACGAAGTTGTCCGGCGTGTCCTTAGCCGGCGCCTTCGTGGACAGCACGCCGTCGCCTGTCAACGTGTTCGCCTTCCCACCGCTCCCGAGGTAGTACGTCACCGGCTCGGCGCCGCGCGGCGGCCAACTGTCGGTGGCCTTCCACTGGTTTGCGCCCATGAGGTAGTAGCGAACCTTGGGCAGCGTATCGAGCAGCTTGTTGTTCTCGCCCTTGAGGAAATGGTCGAACCAGCCGTACGTGAGCGCCGCGTAGTCGAGGCGCGCGTCACCCATACTGCGCTCGCCAACGATCGTGTTCTCCGTTGCACGTGTGTACGAGCAGTGCAGCGTGGGCGCGATGACGGCGTACTGTTGATTGCCGATTGCTGGATCGGCGGTTTTGCGAACGTGGTTGTACGTCGCAAGGTTGGGTCCGACAGAGACGTCGTACCACGACATGAACCACAGGCCCGGCACGTTGATCTTCATCTTGTCGTTGAACAGCCCGCCCTTGTACCACGCCGGATCGTTCGGCGCGCGCTGAATCATTGCGCCGCCAGTGGCAATGCCCGGCATCGAATCGGAGTAAATGCCGCGCGGGCCATCCACGTGCTTGATGAGATCCTTCTCCGGCAGATACCAGAAGTTCTTCGCCCAATCAACGGGCGGCGCGTGCTGCGCGAGGTCGAATGACTTGGCGGCGCGAATGAGATCAGCCTGCGTCGCGTTCTTGGGCAGCACGGGACGCACCTGGTTCTGCTCGCCCATCAACCAGTCGATGAACAGCATTTGCACCGCGCCGCCGCGATACCAATTCCCCTGCTCGTAGTACGGACCCACTCGGCCCACGCCGGCGCCAAATCCCTGCGGGATGATCGTGCCGAGTCCTTTGGGACCCTGAGCCGCGACGCCCATCTGCCATTCGGCGGTGGATGAGCATCCGATCAAACCCACTTTGCCGTTCGACCACGGGCGCGTGCTGATCCAGTTGATCTCGTCGACGCCGTCGGTGAGCGGCGGGCCGAGGATGTCGTAGTTGCCTTCGGAGAAGAAGTGGCCGCGTTCATTCGCGCCCACCCAAGCGTAACCACGCTTCACGGCGTTGAGCTGTTCGGACATGTCTGCCGGTGCGCCAAGTGCGACGTCCCAGAAGTTCATGTTGTACGGCGTGCGCACGAAGATCGCCGGGACTTTGCCGGTCGCGTTCTTGGGGCGGTAGACGTCGAATGGAATGCGCGTGCCGTCGCGCATCGGGACCATGAGCTTGCGGTCGACGACAGCGATCGCCTCGAGCGCTTTCTCCATTGAATCGCGGCGCGCGACGAGTACCGTGTCGCGCGCGCCGCGGCCCTGTGCGAGCGCGGGACGCGAGGCGACGAATGAGACTGCGCAGGCGAGCGCGACGATTGCGTGGCGACGGAGGGTGTTGGGCAAGGCAGGCATGACGATCTCCACAGTGACGGCGGTATCGGTCTGCCTCAAGCTTACGACCTGTCGCGGCACGCGGCGAGTCTCAGCGGCGATACCGCTATACCGCCGGGCTCAGCGCGGTGACAACGACATCCGAGAATAGGCAATCCCGTCTGACCACGTTCCCGTCGGCGCCCAGCCAACGATAGCGCCTCGCTCGAGATCGATTGTCACGACGCGATTTCTTCCCTGCAGCGTGACAAACGCCCAGCGGCTGTCCGGCGAAAGGACAATCCCTTCGGGCGACGGCGATCCTGCCACCTCGGCCGTCGCCACGATGCTGTCACGCGGCACGTCGATCGAAAATCGCTGATGACGCGTGGCCGCGTCAAATATCCGTATGGTCGCCATCATCGGATCGGTGACGGCAGCGGTTCGTCCGTCCGCCGACACCGCCATGCGATAGGGCAAACCAAACCCGCGCAGCGTGTCGACGACGGCGTTGCTCGTGAGATTCACGACGAGCACCACGCTGTCGCGATTGCTTCCGACCCACGCGAACTTGCCGTCGGGCGAAATCGCGACGCCTTCGGGCTGTCGCGCGACTGGAATGAGACGCGGCTCCTCGCCGGTCGAGACTGACAGCACACTGATGTTGCCGTCGCCAATGTTGCCGGTCACGATTCGATCGCCGCTCGCCGACAGTCCGAGCATATGCGGCGTTCGTCCATTCGTCGGCAGCGTTCTCACGACAGCACCCGTACGAAAGTCGACGAGCAGCACCGCCTTGCCGGCCTGCGCCGTCACCGCAAGGATCGTGTCGCCGGGCAGGAACGCCATCCCGTGCGGCTGCTGATAGTCCTTGATCGTGATCGTTCGCGCGACCGCGAGACGCGCGACGTCGATGACAGTGATGGTATTCCCGGGCTTGCCGCGCACGCCGTAGTTGGACACGACCGCCCAACGTCCGTCATGCGACGCGGCGACTTCGTGCGGTCCTTCGCCGGTCGGCAGCGTCGCGAGCACTCGACCGGACGCCGCGTTCACGATGGTCGCGGTGTTGTCGTTCATGTTGCTGACGATCAACGTGCCCGTCGGACCGCGCTCCGCCTGTGCCGCCAATCCGCTGGGCACGGAGTACGTCGCGATGAGGCAGATTGTGATCAGACACCGGCGCATCGCGACGCTCCGTCATTGGGAGCCGCGCGACGACGTCTATTCCGCGCGCATGCTCGTGAGTGGATCGACCCTCGTTGCTCTCGCCGCAGGTACGATGCACGCAACGCCCGCCACGATCAACAGCGCCGACACAACGGATACATATGTCGAGAGATCGAGCGGCGTCACCCCGAACAACATGCCGGCGAGCAACCGGCCTCCCGCCAGCGCACCAGCAATTCCGAACGCCAATCCCAGCAGCGACCACCCGAGCCCCTGTCGCGCGACGAGCAGCAAGACGCTCCGCGTCGTGGCGCCGAGCGCGATCCGTACACCGAACTCGCGCGTGCGCGTGGTGACCATGTACGCGAGCACGCCGTAGATCCCGACCGCGGCGAGTAGCAGCGCGACTGCGGCGAACGACGCGGCCAACCCGAGCGAAAAACGGCGGGGGGCCAAACTGAGTCCGAGAACATCGTTCATGCTGTTGACGTTGCGCACCGCAAGCGACGCGTCGGCCGCCTTCATCGCACGCTTGAGGATCGGCGTCGCGGCGTACGGATTGCCGGACGTGCGGATGACGACGTTGATCGCGCGCTCCCACGTCTCCTGACGATGATTCGCGAACATGGTCGGATCGGCGGGAAGGTCGAGACGTTCGCCGCGCACGTCGCCGACGACACCGATGATGGTCATCGGCGTGCCGTCGGGGTTGGGTCCGATGCGGATCTGTCGGCCGATGGCGCCCTTGGGGAAGTAGCGTTTCGCCGTCGTTTCGTTGATGATCACGTTCTTGGGACCGTCCGGCGTGTCGGTCGCGTCGTAGACACGACCCGCCAGCAGCGGAATGCGCATCGTCTTGAAGTAGTCGCCGCGAATGGAGACGTAGCGTAGATCGGGCAGATTCTTCTCATCCACCGGCTCGCCCACGATCCGCAGCGACGTGCTGACGCTCCCACGCAACGGCAGCGTGTTCACCGCTCCCACGGCCACGACACCGGGCGAACGCGCGATCTCGCTGAGCACGTTGTCATAGAACCGATTGATCGCCGCCGATGAATCGTACGGCTCGCCGCCCGCGCGCACCTGGGCCGTCAGAACGTTCGACGGATCGAAACCGAACCGAACTCGCGTGAGCTCGCTGAAGCTCCGAACCAGCAGGCCCGCGCCGATGAGCAGCATCACGGCCAGACCAACCTGGGCCACGACCAGCGTCCGCCGAATCCGCTCGCCCACTCGGCCGCCACTCGCGCCGCGACCGCCTTCCTTGAGAGAATCATGAAGGTTGGCCCGGCCGGCGTCGAACGCCGGTACGATGCCGAACAGCACGCCCGTTGCCACCGACAGCAATGCGCTGAAGAGAATGACGCGACTGTCCACGCTGGCCGTAAACATCGCGGGCAGCGCCTCGGGATTGAGCGCCAACAACGTTCGCGTCGCGACCATCGCGAGCACGATGCCCAGCGCGCCGCCGGCCACGGCGAGCAGCACGGACTCCGTGAGCAACTGCCGCACGAGCCGTCCGCGACCGGCGCCGAGTGCGGCACGCAGTGCCATCTCGCGCCGCCGTCCCATGGTGCGCGAGAGCGTGAGGTTGGCGAGGTTCGCGCAGGCGATGAGCAACACCATCAACGCAGCGCCTTGCAGCAGGAGCAACACATGACCGAGATCGCCGGCAATCAATTCATGCAAAGGAATGAGAACGGCGGAACGCCCGGCATTGGCGTCGGGATATTGCGCCGCGAGCCGCGCGGCGATGACTTGAAGATCGGTGCTGGCCGTCGTGATGGTCTGGCCGGGCTTCAGACGCCCGATGGCCCGCACGTAGTGCTGCTTTCGCGCGCGGACGACGTCGGCGAGCGGTTCGTTGGTGTCGAGCGGCATCCACACGTCTTCACTGTAGCCGAGCGTGAAGCCGCGCGGCATGACGCCAATCAACTCGTACGGACGGCCGTTGATCATGATTGGGCGACCGACCCGGCTGCCGTCTCCGCCGAGCGAGCGTTGAAAGAAGTCATACGACACGACGATCTTGAGATCGTTGCCCGACTTCGCTTCGTCCGCCGCAAACGTTCGACCGCGCAACGCCGGGACTCGTAACACCTGGAACATGTTCGGCGCGACGAGCAACGCGCTCAGGCTCACCGGCTCGGCGTTCTCCGGCTGCCACGTGATCGTGCCGAACCCCTCGTACGCAGCGATGTCGGTGAAGGTGTGCTGCTGCGCGCGAAAGTCGGCAAAGTTCGCCGGCGCGAAGGGCGTGTGGCTGTCGGGTTTGCCGGGCCAACTCTCGAACAGCGCGACGAGCGGGGCCGGGTCGCCGTATGGCAACGGCTTGAGCAGCACGGCGCGCGCGACGCTGAAGATTGCCGTGTTTGCGCCGATCGCGAGCGCCAATGTGAGAAGAGAGACGGCGGCAAAGCCCGGACTACGCCGGAGCGTGCGCAGCGCGTACCGCGCGTCCTGTCGCCACTCGGCGAATCCGTCGCTCGCGCGCGTGGCGCGGTTGGTCTGCTCGTCGACCTTGCGACAGTAGGCTCGCGTGAACTCGAGGTCACCGAAGTCTTCGCGTGCGCGTTGCCGTGCCGCCTCGGGACCGAAGCGCTGTGCCGTGAGCTCGGCGATGCGCATCTCGAGATGAAAGGCCAGCTCGGTATCGACGTCGCGGGCGATGCTCGCGCGTGAGCGCCAGGGCAGCTGCGGGAACGACGGTTTCTTGAACGGCATCGTCGGATTCCTCAGGTTGGTCGCAGCACTTTGGACACCGCGTCGGCGTAGCTTCTCCACACGGCCGACTCGGCGCGCAATTGCGTGCGACCGGTGACGGTGAGCGTGTAGAATTTGGCTTTCCGGTTGTTTTCGGAGAGGCCCCACGAGGGCGAGACCCATTTGCGCTGCTCCAGGCGGTGGAGCGCTTGGTAGAGCGCGGCGCCGTCGACCTTCAACACGCCATCGCTGCGAGCATCGAGCCAGCGAGAGATGGCGTAACCGTGCATCGCCTCCCACGCGAGGGCGCGAAGAATGAGGATGTCGACGGTGCCCTGCAGGAGCTCGGACGGTGTGCGCGCCATGGGCCTTTCCAGTCATCAGGTGAGTGGAAGGTATGATTGGGGTCGCGCGACGGCAACCCACCTGTGACGGGACGGACGCTCTGAGTGGCGACAGGCGGGGCGCGAAGCCTGGCGCGCCCATGGGCCCGCGTGCAGACTCTGCGGTATGACAAGACTCGAAAAACCTCGTCGCGTCGGCGGCGTATTTGCGTTCGGGCTGCTTTCGCTTTTCGCCGCGTGTCGAGGCGGCGATTCGTCGAGCAGCGCGGCGAAGTCAGACGCCGCGGTCGGGCTGGGGCGGTCCGAGCAGATTGGGATCGTCGCTGCATCGCCGAACAACACCGCGGAGCTTGTGCTTCCGCCTGATCTCACGCCGATCGATGTCGCGGCGGTACCAACCGGCCCGGAGGTCGCGCTCCTGCTTCGCGACGCCGGCGGTCGCGCGCGCGTCGCTACATGGACGGCCGGCGACGACCACACCACATCCCTGATCGACCTGCCGCCGGGCTTCTCCGCCCGCGCGATCACGCATCATCCGGCCAAGCACGCGCTCTTCGTCAGCGGATCCGTTGCCGGTAAATCGCAAATTCTCGCGCTGACCAACACCGGCTCGGCGTGGACGTCCGCGGTCATCCTCGAATCTCCGCGCGAGATTGATCAATTGGTGGTTGGCCCTCGGCCGTTTCAAATTGCCGACAGCCTGCGATATCGTGTGTTTTTCGCCGCCAAGCTGGCCGGCGGAGGATCGTCGCTTCGATCCGTGACGGAGACCGGCAAGGTCGAATACCAAGTGGCCGGACCCACGTCGGAAGTGGTCGATGTCAAGGGCGTCGAAGCGCAGCCAGTAAATCAGAACGCGCCCTCGGCGGTTCCGCTGGGCTTCCATCCGCGCGGCCAACCGCTCGTCTGGCAGGATCGTCGCGGATGCGCGCACACGCTGTCGTATGGGAATTCGAATTGGAACGACGATCGGCAGTTGTCTTCGATTCCGTGCGACGGTTCGCTCAGCGTAACGCCGAACGGTACTGCCTATTTGCATTGGAAGAGCGGCCAGCCCGGCATCGTCGTCGTTCGCGAGGACGGGCGCGGCATCGGGCAGCAAGCGCTCGGCTACACGTTCTCCGCGGCGCCGGTATCGGTCCCCGACGGCAAGGGTGTGATTGGTATCGTGGCCAAGGGCGGACGCCAGTCGATCGTTTATGCGCCGATCTCCGTGCCGCTGGCCGACGTTGCCAACGCATGGCAGCTCGCCGGCAATGCGTGCGAGGAACAGTTGCTTGCGACAAACGGCGGTCTGTTTCTCGAGCGGCCGGCCACCGACCAGCTGTATTCGCCGTACGAGACGGAGAAGTACGGCGACGCGCCGTTGCCGCCGTTTCTCGTCACCACGGATTTGTTCTGGGAAAACTTCTCCGCGGCGTTCAACGGCGTGTTCATTCTGCTCGAACAGCGGCGCGCAACGCCGGCGTTCTGGTCATTTGTTGCTGCGGCAAATACGGCGCTCGCCGGCTCGGCGCCCGCGTCGCCGTGGGGCAAAGTGTTTGCCGCACTCTCCGCGATGCATGCCGGCGTGACGACGGGCGAAGCGGGACGCATCGCCCACGATAGCGTTTCCACCCGTTCCATCGCTCTCGACACACCGTTCAAGTTCGCCGAGTTGAAACCGCGCAGTCACTACACGACGAGCGCGGAGATGAAGGAGTATTTCCGCGCGGTGCACTATCTGACCGAGGTGGGCCGCATCATCGATCCGGCCCCGCTCGCGGCGCTCCCGCCGGACGTTCAACGAAAGGCGACCGACTGGATCGAGGTCTATCGGCCGTTCATCGCGCCGTCGCGTGCGAAGCTCGTGTGGTCCGCCGCGGCACCGGCGTTGATCGCGCCCTACGCTTTTCACAAATGGAAGAACGCGGCGGTGTTTCCGCTCTCGTGGGGACTCGACAACGAGGCATTGGAGTCGAGCGTCTATCACTCAACATGGCCTGACTCCGAGCAGATCATCGGACCCCGCGGTCCGCGGCTGTTCGCCTCGGGGGTGGATGTGGCCACAGTCTACGGGAGCGCACTCGGGCGATCGTTGCTCGCACCCGACCTCGCGCAGTATCCTCTCCTCGGTCCGGTGCTCAACCACATTACGTCCCGCCGGCCCGTGGTGAGCGATTCATCGAACTTATATGATAGGTGGCTCGATGCGCTTTCCGTCGAATGGGCGGACTCGACATCGTTCCCCGGTTCGCCTCGCGGCAATTCGTTATGGTCCGCCAAGCGACTGCAGACCGGACTCGCTTCGTGGGCGAGCCTGCGCGAAGTGACGCTGCTGGTAAACGAGCGCGCGGGCGGCGCCGAAGCAGGCGAAGGAGGGTTTGAAGAGCTCATCCCCGACCAGCCCCGCGGGTACGTCGAGCCCGCGCCAAAGACCTTCGAGGCGATCGCTGCGCTGTATGACGCAATCGGCAAGCAAGTTTCCTCGTCCGGCGACCTGGGTGTGGGCGATGAGGCGAAAAACCCGTGGAAGAAAGATGAACCGCTTCGCCAGGGCATCCTGCGCCGTTTGACTGAGACCGCCGCCGAGACGCGGCGCTTCAGGGTGATGGCGGAGAAAGAGCTTCGGGGTGAGACGCTCGCCGATTCCGAATACGCGGCGATTCGCGACGTGGCAGGAACCATTGAGCACGAGTTTCTGATCTATAAGAGCCTTGCCAACAAGGATCTCGCGCTCGCGTCTCCCGATCCGCTGGCCAAGATCGCCGACGTAGCGGGCGATCTAAACAATGGACTGCTCGAGGTAGCGGTGGGTGGTCCGCTGGAGTGGCATCAGATCGCGCCATTTTTTGGACGCCGGCAGATCGTGCTCGGGAGCGTGTACTCGTACTATGAATTCACGTCGATGAAGTTGTACGACAATGAGACGTGGCGAAAGGAAGTCAGTACGCACGCACGACCAGCATGGATTCAGCCACTCGTCGCGGCGTCGGACAAATCGTGTCGCGCCGCCGCGTCGCGCTGATCGCCGGCGGATGTCTCGCGGCCGCCGCCATCGTCGGGAGTTCGACGGCGATGTGGCGCCCGCATTCGCGAGACGTTCGGCTGCTTTTTACGGGCGACATTCTCCTCGCTCGACAGGTGAAGGTCGAGATTGATCGAACCCATGCGTCGCCGTGGGATTCGCTCGCGTCATTGTTCGCCAGGGCCGATTGGGTTGCGGGCAACTTCGAGGGGGCAATCGGCGCGGAGGCTGAGTGCCGGGTGCAGGCCGGAGCGCCGTGCTTTGCGTTCTCAGATACCGCACCCGCGCTTTTAGCGGCCGCTGGGTTCAAGGCGGTGTCATTGGAAAACAACCATGCGGGGGATGTTGGGGCCGAAGGTCGGACACGTACGCGCGGAGCGCTCGGCGCGGCAGGAATTCTTGGCTTCGACTTCGAGCGGTCGCCGCGCTTCGTGCGTGTCGGCGAGCAGACGATGGCGATGATTGCGGTGAGCATGGAGAGGTCGGCCGACGGTCGAGTGCAGGCCGTTCCGTCGGTCGAGCTCGCGCAGAAGCTGCGTCTCGCGCGCACACTGGCGAACATTGTCGTCGTGTCGGTTCACTGGGGTAATGAGCTGCAGGATTGGCCGAACGAGACGCAACACTCGGCGGCGGAGTGGCTGGTCGATCACGGCGCGGATCTCGTGGTTGGACATCACCCGCATGTTGTTCAGAAAGCGGATTGCGTGCACGGCCGACCAGTTTTCTTTTCGCTCGGCAATCACGTCTTCGATCAGAAGTATCCCGAAACGAAGGACGGTCTGATCGCCGACTGTACGATTCAAAGCTCGCGTCTGAAGTGCGGGGGCATCCGCACGCATGCGCGTCGCGGATCGGCAATGCCTGTGGTTTCCGGCGCGATGAGCGACACTGCACTCGCTCGCTGTACCGTTGCGCTCGCGCCTGGGCTCAGCGTATCAGGGGTCGAACTGCGTCCCGCTCCCTGGTCGGCAACGAGCGAGGGGCACGACACCGACGGACTCGTGCTCGAGGGCTGGAAACACGGTGTGAAGCGTTGGCAGACGCGTCGCGTATCGCTGGTGTCTCTGCAACCCCGGCTGGCGACCGATGGCGGGACCAAGCTTCTGCTCGCGCTCGAACGCCATTCGTCTCCGATGGATGGCGAGGTGGCCATTCGCCCGCATGTCTACGAGGTCGGCGAGAACGGATTGATTGCCAGGTGGCGCGGGACAGCGCTTGCGTGGCCGTTGATCGACGCCGTCGTTGACGCCGATGGTGAACTGTGCGCGCTGCATCGCGGCGATTCGTTCGTGCGTCCGGATCCCACGGTCACGACCACGCGGACGATGCGATATCGGTGGAACGGATTCGGGTTTTCGGCGAGCGACGGCGGCGCCGCCTGTCAGGCCTTCTTCTTCGCCGTCACTACGACGCGATAGCTGTTCTCGGCGTTGAGGTTCACCAGGGCAACGAACGCGCGCCCCTGATAGATCCCAATCGTTCCCGACTGCGACACCGACGAGACTTCCCAACCGGCGGGAAGAAGGATCGTATTGCGCAGCCCTTTCATCGGACGGTCAAAGCTCAACACACCATTCTTCACCATGTAGCCGGCGTCCTGTAGCGTGCCGTTGACCTTGAGGTGCGCGCTCTGCTTTTCGTTCTCGATCGGGACGTCGAGCTTTACCATGTTGGCGCCGCGCTCCTTTGACGTGGCGAGCGGCTTCGCGGTATCGAGGTCGATCACGGTCAGCGCGTCGAGCGACGCATAGGCCATCAGGTCGATCGGAAGCTTGTCGCCTTTTCGAAAGTCGCTGTAGATCTGCTCGACCTTGATCGCGTGTGTCTCCGGCTGGTCGAGATCGTACAGTGTCTTCACGTCGTCAAAAAACATGTCGCTGAACGCGGTCGGCGTGAGCTCGGCGGTGGTCTTGCGCGCGTGAATCGTCAGTGGATTGCTCAAACCGCTCGGGTTTGCGAAGTGCAACTCGAGACGCCCGTCGGGCAGCGTGCTGACCTGCGCCGCGACGCTCGATGACAGAAACGCGAAGCCCTTTGGCAGGATGACGCCCAAGCGATATCCGCTCAAGCCGCGCACCCAGGTGATGTCGCCCGGTTGAATTCCGTAGGCCGCGTTTGCCTCGGCGTACACCTGATACGTGCGCGGATCTTTATAGGTCTTGTAAATCAACACACGCCCGATGCCGCCCGGCGGAACCGGCGCGGTGAGCTTGGCATGAATCGCGTGGGTCTCGCCCTGCACGTCATAAGTGAACGGCAGCGGCTTGCCGGTGCGCGGATCGTAGACCTCGACGTCGGTGCCTTCGCTGCCGCCGCGCGTCGCGTTGACGAGCTCGGTGGATCCAGCGCGCGTCTCCTCGGTGAGAAACCGAATTCGGAACTGCTCCGTGCCGGGCTCGAGCAGCGCGTATTCGGTGTAGGCGTCCTGACTGAACAAGCGTTGCAGCCGGCCGGTAGGTTTGAGCGAACCGTCCGGATTTTCTCCGCCGGGGAATGGACTGTTGGCGCCACCGCGTTGTGCCATCGCCGATGCAGGCAGGATTCCCGTGCACGCGATTGCTAGAACGCTCATGGAGAGGAAATGTGTCCGCCGCATTGTCTTGTCGGTGTGGGTGAGAATGCCCGTCAAATCGAGATGCCGAGGCTTTCAAGATAGCGCTTGCTGATCAGCGCGCACTCAGCCGGCGATCGGCTGGGATCGGGCACCGCATCGAGCTCGATCACCGCCCATCCGTTGAACCCGATCGTTTGAAGCGTTCTGAGAATCCCGCGTAGATCGACATGCCCGCGGCCCAGCTCTACGAACCGGTAGTCCGGTTTGGAACCGGTGGCTTTCTCGACATCCTTCAAGTGAAGAAACAGGAGACGATCATGGTAGCGCCGAATTGCGGCGATCGGATCGCCGCCACCTTGTTGGTAGTGTGCGACATCGAGGAGCAATCTCACGTACGCGGCGTCCGTCGCATCGAGCACACGATCGACGTCAGCGGGCCGTTCGCCGATGCTGCCCATGTGCGGATGATAGGCGAGCGGAACGCCGATCTCGGCGGTGCGCCTACCGATCTCATTGAGCAAATGCGCGAGTCGATCGCAATCGGCGTGCGACACCGGCCGACCGGGCGGGCGCTCGTCGGTGACCTGGAGAAAGCGTCCGCCGGCATCCCGAAGGAACCGCGCATGAGCGACGTGCTCGTCGATCACCGTTTGCTCGACCTCCGGGTCGAGTTTCACACCGCCACTCGAGAGCGCTACGAACGTGAGTTTACGCTCCGCGAGTAGCTCCCGCAGCGCCTGCGGCCGCTCACCGAACTGCGGAAGGATGTTCGACCGAAGCTGGATTCCGCGAAAGCCGAGCGCGGAGATCTCGTCGATCGCGACCAGGTCTCGTCCGTCCCACGTAATCGAGGCGTAGCCCCAACTGATTCCTTTCGCCGGCACGGGCCCGACTTGGAAGCCGGTTCCGTGCGTCCCCGGATCGAGACAATCGGCCGCGGCGAGAACCGCCGCCGTGCCGGCGAGGCGTTCGAGGAATTCACGTCGCGAGACTGACATGCGCATGTCGTAACGCGTTGCGGGACGGCGTGTCAAGCATCGCGCCTGTTGCGCTCAACCGAAGGCCTTGCGCGCGCTCCGGCGAAAGACTGAACTTCGTACGAGTGATCGCGCCCGCCGTCTCACCCACGCTCCAGCCGTCTCCCCCGCTCACCCCAGTTGTCGGGGGCCCTTCTCCGTCCCAGAAGGCCGCGATCGAGGCCGATCCGCACTCGCTGCTCGTGCTCGCCGGACCCGGTGCAGGAAAGACGCACTGCCTCACCGAGCGCATCCGCTTCCTCATCGAGCGCCACAAGTTCGACCCGGCGCGAATCTGCGCGTTCACGTTTACCAATAAAGCCGCGGGCGAGATCGCCCACCGTCTCGAGACCCGGCTCGGACCCGCTGCCGAACGAATCACGCGCGGCACCATCCACGCATTTTGCGCCGATCTGCTTCGCGAGCTCGGAGCCAGTGTGCTCCTCGAGCCAGGATTCGGCATCGCCGACGAAGAGTATCAACTGAGCGCGCTCCGCCGCATCGAAGGCTTTCGCCGTTGGCACCGGCACACGCTCACGCGCTTCTCGGCGCATCGCTTCCGCGGCGATCCGCTGCTGCACGACGACCTCGCCCTGTTCGAGCAGTATGAGCGTTTTCTCACGAAGCGAAAGCTGGTGGACTTCGACACGCTGGTGATCAAGGCCGCCGAGCTGCTCGAGGGTTCGGGCGATGCCGCCGGCGTCCGATCGCGGTGGGACGTCGTGCTCGTCGACGAATTTCAGGACCTCAACCCCGTGCAGTATCGCGTGGTACGAGGCCTCGCGCGCGATCACCAGCACGTCTTTGCCGTTGGCGACGACGATCAGTCGATTTATTCCTGGGCCGGTGCCGATCCTCAGGTCTTCCGCAGCTTCGCCAACGATTTCTCCATCAAGCAGGCGGACATCATCGATCTCGAGGAGAATCGACGCTGTCCGCGCCACGTATTCGCGCTCGCGCGAAGCCTGGTGGCCAACAACCCGCCGATCTTCGCCGGCCGCGTCGCGCCGGTGGCGAATCGAGAGTCGCCCTTCCCTATCCAGGCCGTGGGGTTTGAGACCGATGACGACGAAGCCGCGTGGATCGTCGCTGACGTGCGGCGCGATCGTGAAGCGCACGGCCATCGCTGGGGGGAGGTCGCGCTCCTCTATCGCAAGCACGACATTGGCGACCGGCTCGAAGCGGCGTTCATGAATGCCGGCATTCCCTCGCGGCTCGCGCAGGGGCGCGCCCTCGCCGACGATCCCGTGGTCGCCTACGTGCTCGCCGCGGCGCGCGTCATCGCGAGCCCGAAGGACGATCTCTATCGCGACGCATTCTTTCGCGTCGTGCTGCCGCGGCCACTGTACGACGTCGCGCTCGCCAAATCGGAAGAGAGCCGGCACGATCTCCGACGACAGCTCAACCACATGGCGAGTCGTCTGCCGCGCGCCGATGAAAACGGGCGACAGATTCGTCGCGCGCTCACGGACTGGCGCAACCTGGTCGCGGTTGGGAAGCAGCATGAAACGATCGCGTCGCTCATACAAGATCTGTTATCTCGGCGAGTGGGCAAACTGCGGTCCGTGCTCGACGAACGTCACGACGAGATCAGTGATCCAGCGCTGAACAACGAGGTCGTACGCCTCGCGGATCGACTCCGCGACGCACGCGTCCGCAATACGCCCGTCTGGATTCCATCGCTCGGCGGGGTCGGCGTCGCCATCAAGGGCATGCTCGGCGAGATCGGGATCAAGGCCGCGCGAGGCGGCGTGCCCGAGCCCGGCGCGGAATGCCTGAGCGCCAACGACGTCCCGTCGATCGGACTGGCGTTGGGTGTCTTTAAGGCGGCGCAGCTGATCGAGATGGGCGAAGCCGCGACGGCGTTCACCAGCTTCACGGCGATCGATCTCGAAACGACCGACGCCGACATCTCGACCGCCGAGATCGTCGAGATTGCGGCCGTTCGCGTGCGCGACGGAGTGATTGTTGAACAATTTTCATCGCTCGTAAAGCCGCGCGGACCGATTGCCGCTGGCGCGACCGACACGCACGGCATTCGCGACGTCGACGTCGCCGCCGCGCCGAGGTTCGAAGACGTATGGCCGATGTTCAGCGCGTTCTGCGGCAACGACGTGATCGTGGCGCACAACGGCTACGAGTTCGACTTCCGCATTCTCAGCCGCATGGCCCGCGGACTCGGCGGCGGCGTGCGCTTTGATCTGTGCACGTACGACACGCTTCCGCTGGCGCGCGATCTCTGTCCCGCGAGTCGCAAGCTCGTGGATCTGGCGCGGCAGTTCGGTATTCCGCCGGGTCAGTCGCATCGCGCGCTGGACGACACGCTCACGTTGGCGAAGGTCTTGCTCGCGCTCGACGAGATGAAGCTCGCGCGCTCGCGCAAAACGGCACTCGTGAATCTGCTCGACCACCTTGGCGTCGCGCTTGCGCTGTGCGACGAGGATGAACTGTGCGCCGAGGCGCGGATGTTTCGCGGGATCACGCGCGTGTTTGCGTTGGGGCGGTTCAGCAACTGTCTTGATTGGTACGAGCGCGAACAGGGCGACGACATTTCCATTCCCGCCGTCGATGAGATCATCGAACGGCTGGGCGGGGTCGAGCTCATGCTGAAGATCCGCGCGGTGAAGACGGCGGACGAACGCTATCCCGTCGCCATGACGCGCCTCCGCCGGTTGATCGCCGAGGTTCCCGACGGTGCGATCGACGCGCAGTTGTCGCTCTTTCTCGAGCGCGCCGTGTTGTCGAAGTGGGATGGACAGGAGCCGGATCGCGAGCGCGTGAACCTGCTCACGATGCACTCCACCAAGGGACTCGAGTTTTCGCGCGTGTACATCGTCGGTGCCGAGGATGCGCAACTGCCTGGAGGTTCGCCGAGCTCGGGACCGAAGCCGTTGGAGATCGAAGAGGCTCGACGGCTGCTGTATGTTGGTATGACTCGCACGAAAGACCGGTTGGTGCTCACGCGTTCCGCGGCGCGCGGCGAGAAGCCGACCGGCGGGCATCAGTTCCTCGACGAGATGGGACTTTCACCTCAACCTCCTGAATGAACACGACTGAATGGAGGGTTCCAGTAGGCGACGACGCGACGCGTGCGGTGTACGAGCCGGCAACGTCGGCGACCGAGAATGCCGTGTACGTCTTCGCCCACGGCGCCGGTGGAAACATGTCTGATCGCGCGATGCTCGCGGCGTCGAAGGAGCTTCGGAACCGCGGCGTCGGCGTGGTTCGATTCAACTTTCTGTATAAAGAACGAGGCTCGGGCCGACCCGACCCCATGCCAAAGCTGATGAACACGGTCACCGCCGTGGTCGAGCGCACCCGCGCCGAGCTTGGGAGCTCCGGCAAGCAGCCGTTGATCATTGGCGGTCGATCGATGGGCGGACGCGCGGCCTCGATGCTCGCTGCCGACGGGTTCGACGCCGACGGCCTGTTGCTCCTCGCCTATCCGCTCCATCCCGACGGCCAGCCGGAGAAGCTGCGCGACGCGCACCTTCCGCGCATCACGATGCCCGTGCTCTGCATCAACGGCACGCGCGACGGATTGTGTCGTCGTGATCTCATGGAGCGGGCGGTCGGAACCGTGACGGCTCCCTGGGAGATGCACTGGCTCGACGGCGCGGATCACAGCTTTCACGTTCTCAAATCATCGGGGCGGAACGACGCTGCGGTGGTGACGGAAGTGGGCGATGTCAGCGAGCGCTGGTTGTCGGGATTGACGCGCTGAGGCGTCGGCAGGCCTAAACACGTCAGGCATGTGAAAGCTTCGCGACCCCCGGGGTTCCCGACCTGTCGCGCCCGTGACAGATTTGCCCCATCACGCCGTCAGGAGCTTTCATGCGAAGGATGTCCGTTTTCGTTGGTCTGAGCGCCGCGCTGTTCCTCAGTGAGCCTGTCCTCGCGCAGCGAGGAGGCGGGCGCGGAACGGCCATTCAACCCGGTGAGTCGTGTCCCGCGGGCACCACCGAGATTCGGCCGCGGAGCTGCATGGCGCCGCAAGCGCCGGCACCGACCATCCTCGACTATCGGCCGCATTCGACGCTCATCGCGCCGGTCCACATGGTGAAGACGGCGAAGTATCCGGCGATCGACTTTCACGGCCATCCCTCAGGCCTGCTCGGCACCCCCGAGGGGCTCGCGAGCCTGGGCGCGTCGCTCGACAGTTTGAACGTCCGCATGATGATCTCCGCCGACAACACGTCGGGCGAGCGCCTGAAGACCGTGCTCGCGTCGATCCGTTCATCGGAGAAGATGAAGGACCGCGTGCGCGTGCTCGCCGGCATCAACTTTCAGAACGTCGGACCGGGGTGGGCCGAGAAGGCCGTGGCGCAGCTCGAGGCCGATGTGGCCGCGGGCGCCGTTGGCGTTGGGGAAATCTCCAAGAGCTTCGGGTTGTCGATCAAGAAACCCGACGGATCGCGGCTCAAGCTCGACGATCCGGAATTGGATCCGATTTGGGATGCCTGCGCGCGACTCAACCTGACCGTCTTCATTCACACCGCCGATCCGCAGGAATTTTTTAAGCCGATCGACAACAGCAACGAGCGTTGGCTCGAGCTCTCGCTTTTTCCCGACCGCCGCTATCCGCAGGATACCTATCCGAGCTTCGAGACGCTGATGACGGAACGGGACAATCTGTTCCGTAAGCATTCAAAGACGAAGTTTGTTGCCGCGCACATGGGCTGGCACGCAAACGATCTCGGTCGCTTGGCCACGATGCTCGATGCGATGCCCAACCTGTACACAGAAATGGGCGCGGTGCTGTACGACATCGGGCGTCAGCCGCGCGTCGCGCACGACTTCTTCATCAAGTACCAGGATCGCATTCTCTTCGGCAAAGACTCATTCCAGCCGGAAGAGTATCCGTACTACTGGCGCGTGTTCGAGACGAACGACGACTACTTCGACTATTACCGCGGCTACCACGCGTTCTGGAAGTTGTACGGCATCGGCCTCCCCGATTCCGTGCTGAAGAAGATCTATTTCGCCAACGCGCTCAAGCTCACACCCGGGATTCCGCAGACGGGTTGGCCGAAGTAGCGAATACGCTGCGGACGATGAGTCGCGTGCTCGCAAGCGTTGAACCGATCCGATCGAATACCCAGAGCGCGGGCTGCCCGCGCGACGCTGGATAGACTGTCCCGCGCTGCGCCACGCTGATGCGGCAGAGAATTACGAGTACCCTCGCGGCAACGAGTGAGTTCTGCCTAGTCCACGATAAACAGCGTGGCTCCGCTACGCGAGATCGATCGATGCGCCTCGGCGCCATCCGCGACTTGATAGCTCATGCCAGGGCCCAACCGAAACACGCGACCATCCGCGAGCTCGGTTTCGAGATCTCCGGCCACACAGAACAAGATGTGGCCCTTCTCACACCAATGGTCGGCGCGATAGTTCGCGGAGTACTCGACCATCCGCACGCGGATCGTCCCGAAATGGCGCGTCCGCCACGTTGCGCCGCCGCTCTCAGCGGAGTGTTGCGTGGGCGCGATCTCGGACCAATCGGTAACGCCGAACGCGATATCGGCCAAGTGCACTTCGACACCTCTTTTCCTGGTTCGTTGCGGCCGTGTTCCGTTCGTATACGCCGTGCCAAAGAAGCTAGGCGACCGCCGTGGGCGACGCATAGTGCGCGATGACCTCGCTCACGCGTCCGGAGCCGTCGATTTTCATGAGCTCCGCGGCGCGCAGCTTGCGCACGCTTTCATAGTGCACGACAAGACTTTCGTGCCCGGGGTACGCACCCCAGAAATCGAATCTCAGATCGGGAAATGTCTCGAGGGCGCGGAGAAAGTATGCGCGGAGCGCGGGCTTTCCGGTCACGGTTCCCTGCCCATCGCCGAGGACTCGGCTGACCAGCGGTGACGTCAGCTCGACGTCGTCACTGTAGTGAGACAGAATGCGATCGAGGTCGTGGCTGTTCCAGGCATCGATCCATTCATTGGCAATCTTGGTTGCTTCGTCGTCGGTCATGTGAGTTTGGAGTTGAGCTGAGCAGCGCTGGTGGAAGAATAAACTACCGATTCGCTTGATTCGTTCCGCCGTGTGCTCGGCGAAGGGCGGCGATGTCGAGCTTTTCATGCCCAACATCGCTTCCATCGCCCGTTGGGCTCCCGCCGTTTTCTCATCCTTGAAGAGCTCGTCAACCAGACAGGGGACGATCTGCCATGAGAGGCCGTAGCGGTCTTTCAACCAGCCACACACTTGGGCCGTGAGATCACCGCCGGCGGACAGTTTGTCCCAGTAGTAGTCGACCTCCTCTTGCGTCGCGCAGTTGACCTGAATGGAAACGGCTTCGTTGAACTTGAACAGCGGACCACCGTTCAAGGCCGTGAACGATTGCCCGTCGAGCTCGAACGCGACCGTCATCACCGAGCCGACGGGACGGTGGTGCGTCTCAATGCCCGCCGCGCTGTACCCGTGTGATCCCGGTGATCCGTGAACTCTTGAAGCGACGACGTGCCGCGCTTCATGCGACGATGAGCACCAGCGGCGGCAGCACGGCTCAGCGCGTGGCGCCGTCGAAGGCCAAGCCGCTCGAGCCCTCGCCAAGTCCAACACTCACTCGTCGAGCGATCCACCGTACGCGGCGGCCATCGGTTGTGCGCAACATTGCCGGCACGCGGCGCACACGCACTCCTTCGCGCGGAACTTCTTCATCCTTCAACGTAAACGGCGTAGGATCGAGCAGTCGGCCAACGGACTCATCGACATCACTCATGGTTCCCTTGCGCAGCACAAATCCGCCGTTGCGGTCCGCTGTGGGAATCGGCACGAGCGGGATCCACTGCGCGGGGACCGATGTCGCGAGTCGGTACTGCAGATCGGCGGGCGCGGCCGGGTTGACTGGATCGATCGCCGTCTGGGGTTCGTCGCGCCGATTGCGCGGATCGCCGCCGGCGTCCTGAACGATGGACTCGATCGCCCAAGCCATGTTGGCGCTTTCGTCACGCACGATGAGCACATCCTCCAGCGCCCTACCCTCCGCCGTGCTGCGTGTGGACGGTGGAATGAACAAGCCGTTCATAGTTTGCTGATCGCCGATTTGATCGAGCCGGAACAGCCGAAAGCGACCCGTGCGTCCATCGTCATTCGCCGGTGGGACGACAAACCGCTCACCGAACGTCGTGGTGTACGCCAGCTCGGTGACGGTGGTGAAACTTCCGCCGTCGAGGTCCAGCGGCAACACGAACCAATCGTTGCCGTAGATCATGGCGAACTCCACGAAACAGAGGCGCGCGAGATCGTGCTGTTGCACCTCCAATTTTCCGAAATTCACAGCGCCATCCTCGAACTGCCACAGTCTGTCGGACGGCATCCCGGCATAGCGCAGCGGCGACGCGAGCACGTTCCTCGTTGCCGTCGTCGACGAGCCGTCCGTCGGCTCCTCGGCAAGGCTCAAATTTCCATTTGGCGCGTGGTCAAACGAATACCAATCAATCGCTCCACCTTCGTGGAGGGGAGCGCTGAGCACTTGCTGCGTGTCGGCATCGCCGACGCGAACCGAGAAGTGATACTCGATGCGCTCGTCAATCCACGAGTCCAGTTCCTCAGCAACCGCGGGCGCGACGTTCTGCCGATACCATGCGAGCCACACCGACGCTGCGGCGACCGCGTCTGGTGAAGCGCCACCGAGCCATGCAGGGTCACCGGCTTCGAGTTGCGCGGCGGCCGTGTGCCCATCGGGGTTCGACACAGCGATCGTTCGAAACACGCGCGGCACATCGGCCGCGCTCGCATCGAGCGGGCACGCGGCGAGAAGCGCGGACTTCGCGTCGAACCCCGCCTCGCCGAGCGCCGTGAGAAGCAACGACCCCGCCTCGGCGCGCTGGCGCAGGCCAGGACCGTCGGCCGCGGATGGCTCGCGCTCCACGACCGGATCGATCGGCTCGTGTTCCGGCAACGGGAACGCCGGCGCGGCGTTGTCGAGATTTCCGGGTTGCCACGCGGTCACCCGTCGGCTTTGCGTAGTCGACTCCACGGCGAACGGAGTACCGGCGTCGTCACCGCGAAACTCTCCGAACTGCCACTGGCGCGCGAGCATCCACAGGGGATCGTGCACCCGCGCTTCAAGCCCGGGGGTGGGATCGCCGCTCACGGACTGCGGTTCGAGCCGAGTCCACGCGGCGGGTCCGAAGACGATCGCCTTGAGATTGTCGGGAAGCGTCTGGGTGGAAATCAGGATGTCTGAGCTCACGGCTGATCCTTGACGTAGGCGGCGAAACCAGTCAGCGATCCGATCTGAGTTACCGTATCGCGCAGGTGCAGCACCTTCTCACCCTGCAGCGACCAACTCTGCTCGTACAGCGCCGGCATGATGCGCGCGATGCCATTCGTGCGCTCGAGAGTTACCGCACGAAGACGCGCGAGCTCCATGGTATCCTCGAGCACTTCAACGATCGTTTCACCGGTCCATCGATCAGCATCTGCAGCAATCGCCAACAGTATGGCTTGCGGTGCGCGCGCCGCGGGAGCCATGGCGTTGAAGGTGACTCCTGTGGTGAGGCGCTCCACCACCGGCGCGTCGTCAGCCGAACCGCGGCGGGCTCTGATCGGCACGACCTCGATCCATTCGTCAATCACCAGCGCTGCGGTCACACTCTGTCCGTCGTAGTTCCCGGCGACATCGAGCACTGTGCTGACGACCGGCGTATCCGGCGTGGGATCGGCAAGCGACAGCGTGCCACCGACCCACGCCTTCGGCGGATTCTTTCCGGGGCCGGCCAACTGTGCGGCGCGCGCAGGCGGCGCATCGGTGAGCATCGTCGCTTCCAGATAGCGGCGCGTGCCGTCGCGAATTGCGGCATAGTCCGTGAGCATCGTGCGGATCGTCGTTGCGGTCGCGCCGGCCGGTGGTGCGACGAGCGCGGCGCTCCATCCGTCGTCGGCGTCAGGCGGATCGATTGCCGGGACAATCCAGAAGCCCTCGCCAAAAACCGCCTGTCCGGCATTTATGATTGTCTCATCGGCGAGCGGGCGGGCGAGCGCAGTATCGGCGTCCTTCACCCGGCGGATCGCGCTCGCCAGTATCGATTGCGCCACGATGGGCAGCTGCTCTGCGGCCACGAGGGGCGGAACGAGTCCGAACGCCGCGAGATCTTCGAGTACGCGTCGCATTTGTTCTGGATCGGCGACTCTATCGGCGAGCATTGCGTCGAGCACCCTCGAGCGCACATCGAGGAGATCGCGCGCCGTCATCACGCGCGTCTGCGCCGACGTCATCTCCGCCTCACTCACCGCGCGCGTGGGCGGAGAATTTGGCAACGTCAGGTCGCTGGGCGCGGCCGGCCGCGACCGAACCATCATTGCGCGGATCGAAGCGGCGGCCTCGAAGACGTCGCCAATGGCGCGAAGTTCGGGCGCCCACGCGGGATCGCGGGCGTCATGAAAAACTGCTCCCGCGACTGCCGGAAGCGCGGCTCGCAACCGTTGGTCGAATGCCGAGCGATCGGCAGCATCATAGACGAGATCGAGCGCGCACTGTCCCGACTCGGCCACAGTCACGCGCGTGCCATCATCCGTCGTTGCGACGACGATGGTGGAGGGATCGCCAAGCCGTGCCGCCGCCCACGCCTCGAGACGCGGCTCGGCGGCACTTCGGGGGCGACTCACATTCCATGGCGCCGCATCGCCCGCGACCGCAAGAATGCGATATGTGAATGGCATGCCTTCCACCGGAGTTTCGATGAAGTCCGGCTCGGGTGGAGGCGAATCGCCACCGCTCGCCGCGTCGAGCGCAGCGCCTGCACGATCTGAACTTCCGGCAACCAACTGGTGAACGGATTCGGCAAGCAGAAGATCAGCAGTGGCATCGAGCGCGGCGGCGGTCTCGCGAATGGCCGCGTCGATCTTGTCCCATTCCGGATCAGTCAACGCGTCCCATGGTCCGACCAGATAGGGATTGTCGGTCGGCCGCTCGTTCAACTTCTCCCGAATTTTGGCCGGACCCCAGCCTGCAATCTTGCCCTGATACTTCTCCACCAATTCGATACCGTCAAGCACATTGCCGGCGGCGAGAATCTCGAGAGCGCCAGGCGCCACTGTTTCGCCGCGATCGGTGAGCTTGCCCTGCGTCAACGGCGCGAGCTTCCGCAACGAGAGAATGAAGCGGTCGAGCTTGGCCTCGTGCACGGCGCGCTCGCATCTGTAACCAAGCAGACCCGCCAGCGGTTGCCCCTGGCGAACGCCGTCGATGAGATGCAGCGCCGACCGCACGCGACCACTCGTGAGATCGATGGCGAATGCGCCATCACCCCCGGCGTCGGCGTTGTGCGAGAGATACGCGCTCCGCAGAATGCCGGCGGCCGCCGCCTGCGCGAGACTTGGCGCATGCACAAAACCACCGTGGTTGTCCCGGCCGGTCGCGGGCTCGATGTCTTCGACCCAGCCATACGCGCCAATGGTGAGACCCACGGGCTTTGCCGCGCGCTGCGCGCTCCGCCGACGCTCCACCAGGCCCGTGATCCACGCGTCGAGCCGGTGCGACGCTGTGTCGAGTGTTTCGGCAACGAGAATGAGTCGCTCGTCGAGCGCGGTTTCCTTGAGACTGATGATTGCGTCGCGGATCTCATTCAGCCGGCCCTGCGAGTTCAGCCACGCGTACGCGCCGTACAAGCCCAGCTCGGAGCGTGCCGAAACCGTCGTGGACTCGAGCGCGAGCTCTCCGAACGAACGCTGAAGAGCGGGGACCGGTTGAAACTCGGAAAGCGTCGGCGCGCTGGCGGCAAACGACGCGCTCAAACGCGCCGCTTCGGTAAAAAGCGTCGCGGCCGGCGTGGACTCGGCGCGCGTGGCGACTGCCAGCGTCCGTTCCCGATCGGCTGCTGTTAGAGTTGTGGCATTACGAACGATTTCCGGAAGCCGTCCGTCGGCTGAATCCTTTATGACTTCGCGACCGGCGCGATCCCACGCCAATACCAGCAACACCTGGAACACGCTCGTGGGCGTCGGGGGCCTGTCGGCGAGCAGTGCGTCGATGAACGCGGCGTCGCCGTCCACGGCGAGTGGCAGCAACAGCGGCCGCTGCTCGCCCAACGATCCGCTCGGATGCACGAGCTCGACACTCCCGATCACGTCTTCCCAGATGAGCTCTTCGAGAATCTTCTCGAGGTTGATGTCGCTCTCGGAGCTTCCCGAGGCCTCTCCGCCGAGAAAGGCGAATTCGGAGGCGAGGACCGAGCGCACGCGAAGCTCCGCGCAGACGGGAGTCGAGCCGAGCAACTCGAGCAGCGTTTTGTCGATTGGTCCAACGCCGACGCGCGGAACGTTGGAGACCGACTGCCGCCATTTGTCGCGCAGCCGGGTGAGTATTGGAAGCAGGCCGCCCTCGAAACGATCAGGGCGCCACTTGGACGTCGTGCTCACGGGAAGAATCCCGTACGGTTGGTTTCCGACACGCACGGCGGGCAGCGGCCCGCGACCGCGCACGTAGTCGCGATGGAAGACGCGAGTGTCCTCGCGCGCGGCGTCGGACAGCGTCGCGCCGTTCTTCGTAACGCGATTGATCTTATCGAGAAAGCTGCCCCACGACGACCCCCACAGTGCCACGTTCATCGCCTGTGCGCGCGCTTGCTCGCGGTCGTCTGCATGATCGACGTCGGCAAACGCCGGCGGATCGAGTCCGAGCGCCGTGGCGAGCACCGTCGTGTTGGAGCGTGCGTCTATCGGGACGGCGTCGCGCAGAGGAGCGCGCGGTTCGATGCGACGCTGCCAGCCGGCGCGATCCGTTTCGGTGTTGTTGGTGGGCGTGCCCTGCGGGATGAACGCCAGACCGCGTCCACAGCGATGCGATTCGAGAAGCGCCGTGAGTGCGTCGGGAACATTCTTTGGCTGAATGCTGCGACGCACTCCGTACACGACAAGCCGATCCACTTTCACACTCGCGACCGGCAGCGGGACGGTGATCGCCATGCCGATGCGTTCGGCCTCCGCGTAGTCCGCGAGCCACTCTGAACCGGCAACCACTTTCACGCCGTGTACGCTGCTCAGCGTTGCCAGGTCGGGCGCAAAAAGGCCGACGGTGACCTCAGGGAGAATCGCGCGGCCGGTCGCCGTGGTGCGCTGCGCACCTTGAATCACTGTCGCGGAGAATGCGTCCGGCAGCAGACGCGCGACCGCCGGACGTTTCGAGCGAGGTGGTACGTCACGAAACTCGGGCGCTCCCACGGTGGTGCGCTGATCGATGTTGACTGGTTGGAGCGCGCGCGCCACCCACAGTGCGCGCAACCGGCCGACCGCGGCGAGCAGCGTCCGCCATGCTTCCGCGGCTGCGTCGTCGGTCGCCCGCCACACGGCAGTCCAATAGGCAATGCCGGCCGCGTTCTCTTCGGGGCTGATGCCGCGATCGAGCGCGTCAATGTGGATGTCGTCGGGATAGATGCGAACGCGGAGTGACGTCCCATCCGCGGTGTATCGCGTTTCGACTCGCACCGGCAACAACATCAACGGATACCCGGGATCGGCGTCGCCCGGATCCAGCGCGATGCGATTCAACACGTCGCGAAGGGTATCGGTGACGCGGCCGAGTGCGTCGACGTTTTCCTGGTGGGTGCCGCTGGCGCGGGCGCGTTTCTTCTGCAACGCGGTGGTCGCGACCCCGCGCGCGTTCGCATCCGCGATCTGCGCGTCGATCACACTCAGCTCGGCCGCGCTCGCGACGATGTTCGCGGCAACCGTGTCGCGTTCGACCGACTGCGCCGCGACGTCTCGCTGCCAGATGCGCAGCTCAGCGATGTTGATGTCGGGCATCCGTCAGACCGCTGGAGTGATGAGTTTGTGCGCGTTGAACGCGGCGCGAAACGGATTTTGCAGAAGCGTTCTGGCGACGACGCCGGCGTGGTCCGGCCACACCGCCGGCGCGTCGTCTCCGTCGCCGATCGTGAGCGTCCGACCCGCGGTAGTGAGAAACCGGTTGTGCGACAGCGGTCCGAGGTCGTTCCAGTCGAGATCATTTCGCTGAACGCCGGATGCAGCGGCGCCGTTTCCAGCGTCAGGCAAATCGAGACCAAAACGCAGCGCGCTCGGATTCTCCGTGATGAGGAACCACCACGGCTCCGATTGGATCTGACTCGGAAACAGCTCAAAACCAACGAGGAGGATGTCGGGCGCGAGATGATGATGAAAGAGTATGCGCGCCGTGTCGGCGGGATTGGCGCTGAACCGCGGACGTCCTTGGTCGTCGGGCAAGGTGTCCGCGCGCATGGCCAGGAAGATCGCGTCGGGATAGCGACGCACGACCTCACCGCGCACCACCAGCACCACGCGCCCCTGACCGCCGTCGGCGAGGTGCGATCCCAGCGGCGTCGCATCGAAGCGATGAATGTCCTTTTTCAGATCATCGGTGCTCTGATTCCAAAAGCGCCGGAAGTATGTACCGCGCTGATCGGTGGGATAGCCGCGCCACAGCAGCTCGCGGCCCATCTCGTCGGAGAGCCCGATGAGAAAACTCTCAGTGAAGACGGGATTCGTCGACAGCACCGTGACGAAATCGGTGAAGGGAATGCTGCCAAGTCCCGGAATGAGCCAGTCACGATCGTACGCGTCGAGAGCGTCGAACATTGCGCGATCGAAGTGCGGTGCGGCCATGATCGGCGCGACGCGACCGTTGGCAAACCAGTCCGGCGGCAACCAGGACGGGAGGTTCCCCAACCGAATGGCCGCGTAGCGCGTCACCGTCGCTGCGGGCGCGACCGTCGCGAGAAGCGCGGTGCGCGTGAAGTTGAGCGCCGGGCGATCGGGCGTCGACGACAATCCCGCGACGCCGATGCCGGCGATGAGTTGCGACAGCGACGAGGCCACGTCGGCATACGCGACCGCCTGCGACGTCACGAGCGTGTCGGTGATGCTCCGCGACGCTACGGTTTCGAATCGAGCCCGCGCCTGCGGTGGAGCGGCAGCGGCAACGGGAACGGCGGCCGCCAAAGAAATTGCTCCCCTGTTGGCAAGCACGTTCGATCGCGCAGCGGCCGGTGCGCCGGCGCGCAACGCACTGGTCATATTCACCGCCATCCCTGCGCTCGCGGGAACGTCGGAAAACGGGAGACGCGCCGAAATGCGTCCCACCGCCGAGCTTGCACGCGCTGACGCCGCTGGCACCGAGGCGTTCGCCACGCCCACCAGGAGAGGCGCGAGCGACTCCGCGCGCGCCGACTCGCGCGCAAAGTTCGACGGCATGATTTCGTCGACCTGCGCTGCGATCGCGGCGGCGCCACGAGACGCGAGGTCGACTGTGCCTACCGGCACGCGCCAGGTGGACACGGGCTGGGCCAAACGATCCGCCACCGACACGGTACTGCGAGCCGAAAGCTGACTCGCGAATGTCGCGTGCGCGACACCTTCCGCCACACCCAGCTTGCGCGCGACCAGTCCGGCTGGGATCGAGGCAATCGCGCCGGGCGACAGCGTTCGTATTCCGTCGGGCTCCACGTACACTCGGCGGAAGTCACGGTATTGCTGTCCCTGCGCGACAATCTGTTTGAGCGCCGCGATGTCGGCCGCGGTACTGAAGCGTGCGAGAGGTCCGCGCACACGCGAGAGCCGCCGGAATGCCGGCGTCATCGCCGCCGGCGCCGCGCTACTGCGCGCGAGCACACCCTGCAGCGTGAGCGCCGTTCCCGTCGCCGCCACCCGCGCGTGAACGCCGCGCAACACCTGCGTCAATTCGCCAAGGCCCAGTTTCGAGAAGTGGTTCCGATGCAGCGACTCGGCGACGTACCGACCGAATTGCAGTCGAACCAGCGCGGCGTTCGCCTTGCGCACGTCGCCCACCTGCGCCCACGCCGCCTGCATGAGTTGTTCTTGATCCCGCTGCACCACGCGCGTGCCGAGTCCGGCAACAATGCGATGCGCTGGCGACGTGTTGAGCTGTGTGAACCAGTCACCGTCGGCCGCATCGGCGCTCGCCGGCGGCTCGCCGAATGCGGGACCTATGGCCATCTGGGCGCGCTGATACTGGGCGTACAAGCGGGCGCCCACGCGCGGCAGTTTTTCATCGACCGCGTTCGCCCTATCAACTTCCACTCGCAGCTCGTCGCGCTTCTCAACCGTCCACGCACTATTCTCGGGCGGCAGGTCGTTCGGCATTGGAGTCGGCGACACGAGCGCGCAGCGCACCACCTGCATGGAACCCTGGTCGCCGGCGGCAAGATCGGTGACATTGCCGCGCGGCTCGGTGGCGTCGATCACGCGGCGCCCTACGTTCCACGGCGCGGTCACGCCGTGCAACCGGCCGGCGAGCTGCTCAAAGTCGCCGCTTGGAGCGACCGCAAAGCTCCAACTATCGAACATCGGAAGTACAATCTCGACGTCGGCGTCGCTCTCGTCGGCGGCTCGCGTCCACGCCGGATCGAGCGTGCCGCCATGGTCGCCCAGCGCGCTCAGTCGTCCGCACTCGAACGCCGGCACGAGCGCGGCGATGTAGTGCTTGCCCTGATCGAGCTTTCGCGGACACATCAACCGCGAAAGGTTCACCGGTCCATAGCTCGCCGACAGGCGCTCGGCGACCGTCGGCGATCCCGCGCCGGTGCCGTGAATCTGCGCATGGGCCCACGCCCACGAATCGCCGAGCGACTGGAGCTCGCCCAGTCGCGTGCGCAGCTGACGCGGCAGACCGGGAGGACCCGGTTCCTCGGTGGAGACGGTCGCGTCGCACACGACCAACGCGAGCCACGGCGCAATCTGATCGCCGACCGACGCCGCCGGCGAGAAGAGCCACGGAAGTTCTGGCCGATCGAACTCGATATGCGCGAGAAGACTCTCTTCGGCGTCGATCGTTCCGTTCGCCGGAAAACGGCGAATGATCTGCCCCGGGTCGAGCCCAACGACGTCGCCCGGCCCGCGAAGGATGAGCGTTCTCTCAACGACTTCAGTCGCTGGACCATCATCGGTGACGGTCAGCTGGACGCGCACCGTCGCGCGCACAGGGTCGCTGCCCGGCGACTCCTGCGCCGCGCCGAGACCCGTTCGCACCCACGGCACGAATGTGAAATGCCCGAAGACGATGTTCTCGGGGACGAACGGCGTGGCCATCGCGAGTGAGAACGCGTTGGTGACGTAGCCCCGAGCGCTGCTGAGTGAGCCGGCCATGGTCAGGCGGATACGAGTTGCAGGGCGTCGCCGTATTGCGACGCCAAGTCGTTCAAGCGGTCAGCAGCGGCAGTGGTCGTCATGGTCTCAGTGACGCCGGCGACCGCACTCAGATCGTCACGACGCACGATGCGCACTCGACCAGCATTGTTGACCGCCAACGGCGCAGGATCGGGCTGCGGCGGCAAGTACGGGTTGGTGGTCAAACGAGTCGACGTGGACGACGCATTCGACCGCAAAACGGTGGCCGACACGAGATCCAGCTGCGCGAACTCTGAACGGTGACGAACCAATTCTTCGTGCGGATACCCCGTCTCCCACTCGTACGTCACGGATGTTGGACTACCAAAGACCGCACCCTTGCTCGCCGCAACGCGTACACCGCACGGGAACTCCTCGAAACTCTGGCGCGACGTCTGCTGGTCGGTCGTGAGATTCTTGAAGTGTCCCGGCGCGAATTGGTCTGTGGCATGCGACACGACTTCGGCGTCCAGCTCGCCCACCAACGGGTCGGCAATGTGCACTCGACGCGACGTCACCGGGCTCGATCCAACGCGATCGAGATCCGTTTCGAACGGCACACGCAGCTGCTTCACCTCCAGCGAGCCGAGCGGATGCACGAGCATCGATACGAGGTCGTCTTCGCGGAAGCGCGCGAGCGTGTCCGTCCCGATGGGTAGCTGCGGCTTCCACGATGCGTCCTCGCGCAGCGCCGCCGCGCCGATTTGCACCGGCGAGATTTCGACCACGATCGCCGGGTCCTTGTCCCCCCATTCGATCGGTCCGAGATCGAACGGCACGTCCCAGCAGAGAATCTCGGCGCTGGCGTGACCTTCGAGACGCCATGGCTTCATTCCCGACAGCTCACCATGGAAGCTGACGCCGGCGACGGTTTCACCGAACGCGGTGAGCTCGATGCCGGCGTCGATGAGGAAACGGAAATAGAAGCGCGGCGACCAAATGAACAGCGCATCGAATCCGAGCCACGCCTTGCCGCCGACGATACCGAGGTCCGCGATCAGCGTGACGCGACCGCCAAACTGCACACTGTTCGGCGTGATCGCGAAGTACGCCTCGGCCCGCACCGTAAGCCACGGGATTGGCGGCGACACTTCAACCGTGATCGGACGCAGCCCGGTGACCTCGGGCGGCGGCGTGTATTTCGGGAAGAAGCCGCCGATCGAAATCGCGAGGTCCGGTCCGCCCACCCATCGAATGAATATTGCGATGTCGCCCGACACCGTCATGTTCGCGATCTTCGACTTCACCAACGACACGCGGATGAGCAGATAGTCAGGCGAGAAGACGATCATCAACTCGGCGTGCAGATCGACGACACGCAGTAGAACCGGCACGTCCGGCGACGGCACGATGACGCTGACCACGCCAAGGATCACGAGCATCGGATCCGGCAGCGCGAGCACCACGCCGATCTTCGCTTTGACAAACCCCGTTTGCGATCCCCAGCCCAACTCGGCGATCGGACCGACGACGACCGCTCCGTCTTTCTGCGGGAAGATCTTGCCGATGCGCTCCAGCATCTTCGGCGCGGCCGCAATTGGGTCGCTCGGGAAGAGCAACTGATCGAGCGCGCCCTCTTGAAGTCCCTTCGCTAATTCAACCGTGGACAGTGCGCGATTGAGGGCAATGATGCCCCCCACACCGTTGAGCGTGAAGCCCCAGCTCAGCTCGATCTTGGGGAGGAAGTGCACTCCCATGACGAGAACGAGTGAGAACGGATCGAAGGTGATGAGCCCAGCGGCGGTGATCCCAATCTTCGTGAACTGCAAGTCGAGCACGCCGCCGTATTCACCCGCGTCCTCCTTGAACTGCAGGTAGCCGCCACCGGTGATGATTCCCGTCTTGATGCGAAGGCCGGCCGCTGTTGGCGGCTTGGGCAGCACTTCGACGGCGGAGTCGGCGTCGCCCTTCCAGCGAATGATGATGCCGCCACCTTCGGCCACCACGGCAAACACGTCGCCGAGTTTGCCGGCCACCGTGACCATGAGGTCGATGCGGCCGCTGTTCTCATCTTTGCCGACAGGGCGCGCGATCGACATCTCGCGCAATTCAATCCCCGGGAAGTTGAAGCGCACGGGCAGCACGATCTTGCGGTTCGGGCCGTCGCCGAACGTCAGTCCGTCCTTTGTGTCGAGCGCGATGGCGACGGAATCAGAATTCGCCGTTGGCGCCTGATCCGGAATGATCTTCTCGAGCATCTTGTCGCCGCGCAGTCCACTGCGCATGCGAGTGCGAAGCGCGATGCCCAGCTTTGCCGTGTCCTTGTAGCTGAAGAACGCTTCAACCTCGGTGCCATCGAGGCTGATCGGCGTCGCGCCGCGCGGCCCCGGCGTGCCAAGGCCAACCCCGCCGAGCGCAGCGAGCGTGAGTGCGAGACGCTTCTGTTCACGCGACCAGGTGAGCTGGTTTGCGAATTTGGTTCCGGCGTTGTCGATGCCGAGCACCGTCTTGCACAGCGCGTCGAAGCCGTGTGTCGTGCCGGCGCCAAGGCTGCGAAACGGCGCGACCCACGGCTCGCGAATGTTCTTGATCTGCGTTTCGATCTGCGCGCGCGTGGTCGCATTCGGCTCGGACTTTGCGGATTCCTTCGCGATGATGGCGAGCGCTGCGTCGAGAGCAATGAGCACGTACCCCAACTCTGTCGCCGCGCGGGCTGCGGCTTCCCAGGTGAACGGGTCGGTGCCGAGCTCTTTCGCCATGTTCGCGACGGCATCCTTCGCCTTCTTTGCCTCCGCGTCGATCGCCTTGGTGATCGGCTTGAAGGCGTCGCCGGCCGCGCTGAGATCTTTTTTGAGTTGCGTGAGCCGGTCTTTCGCGGTGCCGGTCGATCCCGGGATCAGCGAGGTGACGAGCGATCCAGAATCCTTGAACGACGTGACGACGAGCGCACCCGCCTGGGTGTGTGAAAACGCAACGCAGCCACGTGCCAGCGCAGACCACACGTCGTCGGACATGCGCTAGGGGTACGGAACCTTGGGCAGTTTGGCAAGAGCACGCGCGCCTCGGTACATATGGACACACGTTTGTTGCAGGCATCGCTCACATGCGCATGAACAATCCGAACGAGCTCATCCGTAATTGGGCGTCGGCAAACGTCGGGCGACAATGAGCGTTCTTTGAACTCAACAACCGAAATGCTCTTGGAAACCGACACAAACGGACGCATCGGTGCGCTCCTGCGCGACCTCGCGGACGTGCAGACCTCAAAGCAGAGCGGATTGGGCTACAAGCGCGCTGCACACATGGTTCTCGGACTCGACCGTCCGATCGAGTCGTGTGTTCGAGCAAACGGAACGTTGGAAAAAATTCCCAACGTCGGTCCCAAATCCGAGCTCGTGATCCTCGAGGTGTTGCGCACGGGCGGATCGCCGACGGTCGAACGCGCCGTCAACGAGAGCGGCAAGGCATCGGACATCGCGGTGCACCGCACGCTGCGCGACAACTTTCTGAGCCGCGCCCAGGTCGCCGCCGTATTGGCCGACGCGTCGCTCGGCGGTCCGACGCTCGCCGACTATCGCGGAGACGTTCAGATGCATTCCACGTGGAGCGACGGCGTTCAAAGCCTGGACGACATCGCGAACGGCGGACTGGCGCGCGGCTACGAATTCTGCGCGGTCACGGATCATTCGTACGGATTGCGAATCGCGAACGGGGTGTCGATGGCGGATCTCGCCAAGCAACACGTCGACATCGACCGTGTGAACAGCGAGCGTCGCGGACGCTTCCGCATCATCAAAGGCATCGAAGCGAACATTGGCGTGGACGGCTCGATCGACATGACTCCCGATGAGCGGAGACAGCTCGAGCTCGTGCTCGTGGCACCGCATGCGTCGTTGCGCGCGGCGACCAATCAAACATCGCGTATGATGACGGCCGTGCAGACGCCCGGCGTTCATGTGCTCGGCCATCCTCGCGGACGTCAGTACGGCACACGCGCCGGCGTGCAGGCGAACTGGGACGAGGTGTTCGCCGCCGCCGCGCGCACGGGTGTCGCGATCGAGATCGACGGCGATCCGTCGCGGCAAGACCTCGACTATACGATAGCGAGTCGCGCGCTCGCGGCGGGTTGTCTCTTCGCCCTGGATAGCGACGCGCACTCGACGCACGAGCTGCAGTACGCGGAATGGGCGATCGCGCACGCACGCTTGGCCGGTATTCCTTCCGATCGAATCATCAACTGCTGGCCGGTGGATCGGATGCTCGAGTGGCTCGCGTCGCGTGCGGCAACGTAGGATAGTCGCCGGACCGACCCGCCAACGATCGTTCGACCGCGACTCGCTACCTTTTGCAGATGTCGCCCAACATTCAGCTGCTCCAGATCACGCTGCAGGCCCTGTCGTCCTTCGCCATCGCCGGCGGTCTTTTGTACACGGCTTTCCAGTTCCGGCATGCGCGCAAGGCGCAACTCGTCGCCAACTTCTCGAAGTTGGTCGAGCTGCAGTACCAACTCCGCCAGATTCGCGTGGAGCATCCCGAGCTTGCGTCGGTGCACAGGCACGACGTCGAAAACCTGGCGTCGGAGCGAGACATTCAGGAATACTTTCTCAACCTGATGCAGCTGTCGCTCTTCGAGATCGCATGGTACGCCCACAAGAACGATCAGCTCCCCGACGATTATTTCCACTCGTGGACCAGCCGCATGTGGGAGGTCGCGCAGGAAGAGTCGTTCCGCCGCATGATCAACAATCCGGCGATGAAGATCATGCACGACGAGTTCGACGAGTACGTGCGGACCCTCATCAGCGCGCCGACGTCGCCTGGCGCGTAGTGCTGGCGGGAGCGCTAGCTGGAGCGCCTAGCCGTCGAACAGTGAGCTGATGAAGCCGAGGATGGCCTCGAATACGCCCTCGGCGGCCCCGCCGGCGACTTCGAGTGCGGCCCCGCCGAGATGCGCGGCGCCGATCGCGCCGTCCACGACGAGTCCCGGCGCCCAGAACATTGTGTTGAGCAGCACGTCGCCGCCCACCGCCAGCGCATCACCGGCCGCCGACGGACGGCGGCGGCGCGCAACTGTTGCGGCGTCAATGCTCAGCTTCCAAACAGCGGCGAGCTCCTTGTGGTCGAACCAAACGCCCTGGCAGCGCTCGCACACGTCCAGGAGAAGACCGTTCACGGCGTGACGCTTCATCTCCAGGTCGCACGTCGGGCAATCGAGGACGTTCGGCTTCCCGCATGCTTCGCACTTCTCAGCGTCGCGATCAATGAGTGCCTGGCAGTGGTGACAGGGCGGACGCGGTGTGTCGGCCCGCGGTGCGACTTCAGCCCACAGTGCCGCGGGGTCGCGCGCCGCGAGCTGCTGTACCTCCCCGCGCTCGAACCAGATGCCGCCGCAGCGGCCGCAATGGTCGAGCGTGAGGAAGCCGCCGGGCCCTTTCACCTGCGCCTTGTCCATGGTGACCAGACACACCGGGCACGGGAGACGAGTTTCGAAACGCGCCGGTTCGCCGGACAATGCAGATGATTTACGCATCGAGAATCCCTTTCGCCTCACCCTTGCCGCCGATGTGCTTCGCGTCGTGGAACGTGTAGACAATCACGCCGCGCTCGGTAATGGCCATATCGGCAATGTCACGCACGACAAGCGCGTCGAGCGTGTCCTTCGCCGCCTCGGGCGACATCGCGAGCGCGGTCGCGACCTCGACCGCGGTCAAGCGTCCATTTTCCTTGACCGCCATTCGGAGAATCTCCGCTTCGATCGTCCGCTGGCGAAGCTCGTCGAGACGATGGCCGCGCGCGAGGTCGCCGCCGCGAAGGAGAGTGACGCCGCCGATTACCGGTGCCACGACGGTGATGAGCAGCGCCACGATCGTCGCCGGCGCTGCAAGGCTCGCGCTCGAGCGGAGAAAGCCCAAGAGCGTGAATCCCGCCAGCGTGAGCAATGCAATCCCGATCGTTTTCCGACTCACCAAGCAGCCTCTCGAATGGAGCGTATGGAAAGGTAGGGAGCGTGCACCGTCCTCGCATCTTGCCGCCGCCCGCAACCTGGCGCATCGTCTAGCCGACGCACCTGCTTCTATAGTGTAGCGAGAGAAGTGTAGCGAGAGCGCGCGACGGCGAAAATGTCTCGACCGTCTACCGGGACCGACTCGTGATGGGAGAAAGCCTCAATGGACGACACGCTCGCCGAGCTATTTGAGAATTCTGATTGTGGGACGATGTCTCGCCGACAGCTGCTACGCGTGTTGGGGGCGGCGGCAGTCGCGGCGCCGGTATCCGCCGCGCTCGGACAGGGCCGCTGCCGCCTGCAACTCGGCACGCCGGCCTGTGATACCAACTCGATCAAGCCGCTGTTCGAGCCCACGGGTTGGAAGACGGTGCTGCTCGACCAACTGACGTTTCAGGTCGCCGACTATCGCAAAGAGGCGGCGTTTTACGTTGCGCTCATGGGCTGGAATCTCCGAAGCGATGACGGCATGCAGGCGGTGATGGACGTTGGCGATTGGGGCGCGGTCGTTCTCAAACAGGCGCCTCCGTCTCAGTCGCCGGACAGCGGCGGTCGCGGCGGCGGAGCCGGCGCGGCGGGTCGTGGTGGCGGTGCGGGCGGCGCCGGCACACGTGCGGTCGTCGAGTCGTTCTGCTGGGGCATTGAACCGTGGGACGTCAAGAAAGTCGAAGCGGAGCTTCGAAAGCGCGGCTTAAACCCGGTGCCCGACAACGACGGCAAGGGATTCGAGAGCTTCCACGTGAAGGATCCCGACGGATTCGATCTGCAGATCAGCAACGGCAATCGCAAGAACCGCCGAACGACACCGGCAAACGCCAGTCTCGCTGCACCGGCTCCGTTTGATTCGACCGGCTGGAAGACGGTGTGGTTGGATCACATCTCGTTTTCAGTCGCCAACTATAAGGAGAGCGCCTCCTTCTATTGCAACCTCCTCGGCTGGAAGCCGACGTATGACGAGGGCAGCCAGAACGAATGCATGATCGGCGACGTGGGCAACATCATCATTCGCGGCGGCAACTCGTTGGTGCCGGACGGCGGACGAGGTGGAGGCGCCGGACGTGGCGGAGCAGCGCGCCGAGCGCGGATCGATCACATCTCGTTTGGCGTGCAGCCGTGGGACACGGACGTCGTCAAGGCCGAGCTCGAAAAGCGCGGGCTCAGGGCTCGCATCGATACGTCAACGGGCGACGAGATTCACGTCGCGGCCTATAAGAGTTATCACACGACCACGCCAAACGGGTTCGACCTGCAGATCAGCGCGGTGAACCATGACACGCGGCTGACGCTGCCCACCGCGGTCACGCCGAGGCGTCCAGCATAGTGAGCGAGGCGGCCAGTTATCGATTCCCGGTGCACAGGCTTGGTACTCCGCGTCGCCGCGGACCGTGCGCCGTCAGGCGTGTCCACTCGGAATCGCTCGCCACCAACACGGCGTGCATGGAATCGACCGCCCAACGCACGACGTCGGGTGACGTATGGTGCACGCCATGAATGTTCGCGTGGGCCAGCGCGGTGCCGTTCAGCCCTCCCGGGGGCATGTCGCCAAGTGAATCGGCGCCGCGCAGATCCGCACCGCAGAATGTCGCCGCTTGTTGCCAGGTCGCCAGGGAGAAGTTCACGGATCGCAAATTCGCATACGTGAAATCTGTTCCGCGCAACGAAGCGCCGAAAAAGTTGGCTCCTTCCAGATTGGCATCGGAGAAACGGCTGCCGCCAAACGACGTCTTCCTGAACACTGCCTGACTGAGATCCGCCGTCGAGAAATCCGCGTTCTCGAGATGCGCGCCCTTGAGATCCGCTCGGCTCAGATGCGCACCGACGAGCGAAGCGTCGGACAAGTTGACATCGAACAGCGACGCGCCCTCCAAGTGAGCTCGGTCGAGATGCGCGCCATGAAGCCGTGCGTGGTCGAGATTTGCGCCGATAAAGGACGCGCTGTCCATCGACGCAAAGTCGAACGAACGGCGGCTGAGATCGGTGCCGTCGAATCGCGCCGAATCGAGTCGCGCATGCGAGAAGTCGACGTCCGCGAGCTCCGCGCCGCGCAGGTCCGCCGCCGTCAGGTCCGCGGAGCTCAGCGTGTCGCCATTCAGCCGCGCGCCGCGAAGATCCGCGCCTTTCAAATTGGTCGAATGAAACGAAGCTCCGCTCAGGTCGGTGCACACCAACCGAAGCCACAAGCCCGCGGCATAGCGGCGACAGCCGAGTCGCGCGCTCGACAGATTCGTCGAATCGAAAATCGCCTGGCGGAGGTCGGCGCCTCGCAGGTCCGCGCCCTCGAGCCACGCGTGTTGCAACTGGATCCCGGCCATGGAGAACCGGTGGCGTACGAGAACCTGTACCGCCTCGTTGCGCGCGCCGTTCGCGACCTCGCCGCGCGCACCGTTGATGACGTCCCATGTACGATACAGGAGATCGCGCTCCCGATCGTCGGCGCCAAACAGATAGGAAATCATCGCGATCGGCAACGCGAACACCGCCAGGAGCTGAATGAGATCGACGAACGCCGACCGCCGAATCAGATAGACCAACCACGCGCTCGCCCAGTCGACTGCCTGGAACGGCATCCATCTCCCGGAGCTGCTGCGACGTCGCTCTTTCCATGTCGTAGGACGTGCGGTCCCTGGCGTCGACGGCGGGATTGGCGCGAATTCGTCGGACATTACGGTGAGCTCCTCAACGCCGCAGTGGGTCGGCCTGAACGCCTGCTTTCGTGAGTACGACGGGTTGAATGAAACCGCGGGCGTCGAACCGCAGCTCATCGATGCTCACGACGCGATGGTTGCGATCCGTCTCCCCGAGCGGCCGCCGATGGTAGACGATATACCAGTTGTCCGACGTGGGCGAATGCAACACGGAATGGTGCCCGGCGCCGGTCGCCACCGTCGAATCCTGCTGGAGGATCTTGCCCACGCGCTCGAACGGGCCAAACGGTGACGATCCGATCGCGTACGCGACAGCGTAGTTGGGACCCGTCCAACCGCCTTCGGACCACATGAAGTAGTACTTGTCATCTTTCAGCAACATGAACGCGCCTTCGACATATCCTACCGGCGTGATCTCCTTGAAGGTGCTCCCGTCGGGAAACGGCACGACGCCGGTGAAATCGGCGTTGAGCTTCGCGATGTTGCAGTGGCGCCACCCGCCGTACACGATGTAGTACGACCCGTCGCGGTCCTTGAACACATTCTGATCGATCGGCTGCGCGCCGTTGTGGAACTTGTCGATCAGCGGTTTGCCGAGGTAGTCCTTGAACGGGCCGTCAGGCTGACGCGACCGCGCAACGCCGATTCCTCCAACTTCCTGATCGTTCTGGATGTCGTTCGCGCCGAAGAACAGGTAGTACCAGCCGTCCTTCTCGACGATCGACGGCGCCCACAGCGCTCGCTTGGCCCACGAGACATTGGCGACGTCGAGCACGCGCGGGTGCATTTCCCAGGTGACGAGATCCGTGGACGAAAAGGCGTCCATGAACGTTTGCTGATCGTACGGCGCCGAATACGTCGGATAGATCCAATACCGGCCGTCGAAGACGTGCGCTTCCGGATCGGCGTACCACCCTGGGAGAATTGGGTTGCCCGACCGAGGCGATTGCGCGACCACCGTCCTGCCCTCGGCCAGCGCGACGACGCCGGCGAAGGCAAGAAGAGCGTGGCGCGCACCGGCCGTTGGCCGCATGTCTATTTCGCCGCTGCTGGAAAGGCCGGGAGCTTGCCGATGTCGCGCGCGTCGTGCTGAATGATCACGGTCGCTTTCAAATTCGCGGCGAGCTTCTTGAATCGGTCGATCGACGCCAGCGACTGCGCACGATCGGTATTGAACGTCGGCACGCCGCTCGTTTCATAGTTCTCGTGAAAGTGCGCGAGGTCGCCGGTGATGAGGACGTTGCCCATCTCCTTGAGCTTGACGAGCAGGCTGTGATGCCCCGGCGTGTGACCGGGCATGTTGAGCATGAGGACCGAGCCGTCGCCGAAGACGTCCTTGTCTCCCGGCACCGGTTCTACTTTGCCGCCACCACCGATCCAGCTCGCAAACGGCGCGGCGATGGCGCCGGCCTTCGGGTCGGTCAGCACGTCCCAGTCGCCTTTGCCGATGAGGAGTGTCGCTTGCGGCAGTGAGCCCACCTGTCCCACGTGGTCGCCGTGATAATGACTGATGCCCACGTACTTGACCTGGTCGGGCTTGAGCTTGAGTTGCGCCAGCAGATCGACCAGGCTGGTCTTCGGCGCCGTCGCCGCGGTCCCGGTGGGATTGCCGGTGTCCCACACCATGTAGTCGTCGCCGTGCCTGATCAAATAGCAGCTGAACGTCAACTGCACCTTGAGGCCGTTGTAGGCGTAGGTATCGGAGAAGCGGAGCCCCACGTCGGTTGGAGGTGCGCCGGTGCCGCAGTCGAGACGCGTGAGCGTGATCACCGGCGCGGCCTGCGCCGTAGCGGGCGAATGGGCGAGCACAGTGGCGGTCAGACCGACGGCTACCACGGACAGTACGCGTTTCATGATTTTTCCATTGATTGTTTTGGTCGCAGCGTGGAGTGCATGATCTAGATCGTCGAACTAACGTGCCCACCGCCAACGGGCAACGGTGAACACAAGGCCGGCAATGGGATTCGAGACGTGCGCACCAGCATGGCTCGCTCAACTCACCTTCCGCAACCATCGTCCTGGGCAGAACCGCTCGCGTCGGCCCCGCCCGGAGACGCCCGGCCCACCTTTGGGCCGCACAACCCCCGCGCGCTTGCGGAATGCGTTCGGCGGGCAAATACTCTCTTGGCGTATTTACCGTCCGAGCATTTAGCACGCGGCCCGAGACCGCGCCGATGAGTCCACACGACGCCGATGGTATGAGCACGTTCGAGTATCACGTCTTGCTGGCGCTCGCGAGCGGGCCACTCCACGGATACGCGATCAAGGACGCCGTCGCCGAAGAATCCAGCGGCACGCTCACGCCGCGAGCCGGGTCCATGTACCGCGTCATCGCCCGTCTCATGACGTCCGGACTCGTCGTTGAAACCGAATCAAAGGACCCGCCGGCGCCGCATCCCGGCCTGGCCAGAAAGTATTACGCGCTCAACGCACGGGGACGCGCCGCGCTGACAGCGGAGGCGCGGCGCCTCAAGGCCACGGCCGCGGTCGCCGAAAAACGACTCGGCGTCGCGCGGAGCCGGTCATGAGACTGCTCCTGCGGAACTTCGTGCGACTGTTTCCCGTTGGGTTCAGGGAACAGTTTGGCGGCGCGATGATTGAGCAGGTCGAGCGCGACTACGACGAGGCACGGGCCCAAGGCTTCGCGCCCGCACTCTGGTTCTCGCTCGCCACCGCCTGGGATCTCGCGCAATCAGGTATCGCCGAACACTGGCATCCAACGTGGACGGGCCCACAGTCGGCGCCCGCGGGAGAAAGCGGCATGCAATGGAACATGCAGGAGTGGACGCGCGACCTCCGTCACGCCGTTCGTTCGCTCAGGCGGTCCCCCGGGTTCGCCGCCGTCACGATCGGCACGTTCGGCCTCGCCATCGGTGTGAATGCCGGCATGTTCAGCGTGGTCGATACGGTGTTGTTGCACCCGCTGCCCTACGCGCACGTCGATCGGCTCGTGCATATCGCCGCGACCGCGCCGGGCTCCGGCTACCCGGACGAATTCGGCGTCGGCGCCGAGTTCTATCTGCAGTATAAAGAACAGTCGAAGCTGCTCGAGGACGTCTCGACGTACAATTCCTTCACGTCCACGCTGCGCGTGGGCGATCGCGTCGAGCGCGTCCGGATGTCGTGGCCAACCAACTCGATGTACTCCACGCTCGGCGCCAAGCCGATTCTCGGACGGCTTCCGGTTGCCGCCGACGAGGAAAGGGTCGCCGTGATCAGCTACGCACTCTGGACGTCGTGGTTCTCACGCGACTCGTCGGTGCTCGGGCACTCGTATGACATGTCCGGTGACAAGCGGACGATTGTCGGCGTGATGGGTCCTGAATTCAAGTTTCCAGATGACAACGTCATGCTCTGGATCTCGAGCGACATTCGCAATGAAGGAATCGTTCCGGGCCGGTTTGGCCCGTCGCTCATCGCACGCATGACGCCGGGTGCCACGCCCGAAGCGCTGGCCCGCGAGCTCACGTCGTTGTCGAAGCGGCTTCCGGAGCGCTTCGGCGGAACGGCCAACTACGCCAAGCTGATCGGCCAACACCGCGCGGTCGTCCGCACGCTCCGAGACCAACTGCTCGGCTCCGTCTCGCGCCCGCTCTGGGTGCTGCTCGGCGCCGTCGGCATCGTGCTGTTGATCGCGTGCGCCAACGTCGCGAACCTGTTTCTGGTGCGGGCTGAAGGACGGCAGCGCGATCTTGCCGTTCGCCGCGCGATTGGTGCGGCTCGCAGCCAGCTCATTCAGTCCCAGATGTCCGAGGCGGTCGTCGTCGCGGGCATCGCGGGCGTTCTCGCCGTCATTCTATCGGCGGTGACCCTCCCCGTATTTCTCCGCGCCGCGCCTCCGAACATTCCACGCCTGAACGACGTGGGACTCAACTTCGGCACGGTGTTGTTCACGTTCGGTGCGGCACTGCTCGCCGCGCTCGCGTGCGGTCTCCTTCCGGCCATCCGCGCCTCTGCTCCAGACCTCACGCGACTGCGCGACGGAAGTCGCGGCTCAACGCGTCAGCGAAGCTGGGCGCGCGATGGGCTCGTCGTTGGTCAGACGGCGCTGGCACTCGTGCTCCTCATCGGATCGGGATTGCTCGTGCGCAGCTTCTGGGCGCTTCGTCACGTGAATCCAGGCTACGACACGGCGAACATCTTCACGTTTCAGATCGCTCCTGAGGGACCGACTCTGAGAGATGGCCCAGCGTTCGCGCGCTTCGACTTGGGATTCATGGATCAACTGCGCGCGATTCCCGGCGTGGAGACCGTTGGCCTGGTGGAGAACATTCCGCTGAACGAGGGAACGGCGACGACGAGATTCCGCACCGAAGAAATGGCGAACGAGCCGGAAGGCGGCACCGTTTTGACCTACACGTTCTCGGCGGGCGATTACTTCAAGGCAATGGCCATTCACGTGCGCCAGGGTCGCCCACTCGAAAACAATGATCACATCTCGAATCTGCGAAACGTCGTCATCAGCAAGACGGCGGCGAATCTTTTGTGGCCCGGCAAGGATCCCATTGGGCGGCGGCTGCAGCGACAGGGCCTGGCGACCTGGGAGACCGTCGTTGGCGTCGTTGACGACGTGATGCAGTACAGTTTCCGAGACCCGCCGCAGGCGCTGGTCTACTTTCCGCTGGTTGGCCCGGAGCCGCGGAGCTGGGCGGTTTCGTCGCCGGCGTTCGTCGTGAAGACTGCGCGGGCGGAGACGATCGCGCCGGAGATCCGCGCCCTCGTGCACAAAGTCGCGCCGAGCGCGCCGATGTACCGCGTGTTCACGATGGCGGGCTTGGCGAAGGACTCCATGGTGCAACTCTCGTTCACGATGCTCACGCTCGGAATCGCGTCCTCGCTTGCGCTGATTCTTGGTGCCGTCGGTCTCTACGGCGTGCTGTCCTACATCGTGGCGCAGCGAACGCGCGAGATCGGAGTGCGCATGGCGCTGGGCGCCGAAGCAGGCACCGTGCGGCGAATGGTGGTCGCTCAGGGTGCGCGCGTCGTGGCGGTCGGCGTAGTCATCGGCGTCGCGGTCGCGTTTGCATCTACGCGCGCGCTCGGAAGTTTATTGTTCGGCGTGGACGCAGTGGACGCGGCGACATTCGTTGGAATGTCCGCGTCGATGCTCATCATCGGATTGCTCGCGAGCTACGTGCCGGCGCGTCGCGCATCCAGAGTCGATCCGATCGAGTCGCTACGCGGGGATTGAGCCGCGAGCGGCGGCTGCTGTGGTTCCACTCCAACCCTCCGCGCAACGAATACGATTTGAACGAATGAGAACGAATGACGGTGGCGACGGATGCGGCAACGCGCGACAATCAGTGCGGTATCGCGTTGCATCTCGCAACGATGCGTGTGTCCCCGGCGCGCTCGGCGAACGCGACAAAGCCGGCGGTTGGCCCTCTCCACCGCAACTCGTCGACATTGCTGAAAAGCGGCGCATTCGTTCGCAGGGTTGCGAGATCTTTGAACAACAACGCTAAATCACGATTGCTTCCGAGCACGTCCGGCGGAAAGTCTTCGATCGGACCGTGCTTGTTGAGCAGCCGCGCGGCCGTGACCGCACCGATGCCGGCAATGCCCGGGTAGCCATCGGCCGAGTCGCCGACGAGCGCGAGGTAGTCGGGAATCAGCGCAGGCGTGACGCCGAACTTTTTCACGACGCCGTCCGCGTTCCGAATCTGATTGCTTTTCCGATCCACCTGGACCACGCGGTCGCCGCGCACACATTGCGATAGATCCTTGTCCGGCGTCCAGATGCAGATCTTCTCCGCGCGCTCGTCGTTCGCGGCGAGGTGCGCGGCCGAGGCGAGGCCGTCGTCCGCTTCCAGCTCGACCATCGGCCAGGTCGCAACCCCCATCGCCACGAGCGCTTCCTCGAGCGGATGAAATTGCGCGAACAGCACCGGGTCGATGCCATCGCCGGTCTTGTACCCGGCCCAGAGGTCGTTCCGAAACGACTCGATCACGTGGTCGGTCGCCACTCCGATATGCGTCGTCCCCGTCTCGAGCATTTGGAGCACGGTGTTCAACACACCGATCGCGGCGCCGTACGGCGGATCTTCGCCCTTGGTGAAGCGCCTGAGACCATAAAAATGGCGGAACAGCTCGTACGTACCGTCGATGAGGTGAACGATCATGCTCGAGAATGGCTCGGATTGGCGGCGTGCTGCGTGGACAATGCGATCTCGCGAAAACGACACATCGCGTTCGCGAGCTTCATCTGCCGCGGACTGCCGCAATCGGGTTCATACAACCTGGGCGACGCGACGAGCACGGCGACGCATCGTGCTCTCGACGTCGCGACGTTCAACCGATTGAGACTGAAGAGAAATTCCAACCCGCGAGGTGCGTCTTCCGGACGCGACGTGGCCATGGAGTATATGACGACCGGCGCCTCCTGCCCCTGGAATTTGTCGACTGTACCCACGCGCACGCCGGTGCCGGCGAGCCGAGCCGCGAGCCGGCTCACGTGCGCATTGTACGGCGCCACCACGAGCACGTCCGATCCCGTGACAGGAAGCTCGTGTCCGGCGCCGTTCACCCACGTGGCGCCATCGGTGAAGCGCGCCACCAAGTCGGCGACGATGTCGATCTCCTCGAGCGAGAAATTCCGGTTCCCGTCGTGCACCACATCCACGAATGCCAACCCGCTGCGCGCTTCGACTCGGCCGCCAATGATTCGCTGTCGCTCCAGTCCGTCGCGTGACGTGAGACGACCATCATAGAACAGCTCCGACGTGAAGCCGCAGATGGCCGGCGAAAGGCGCCACGTGACAGGCAGAAAGACTCCGCGGTCCGCCGAAATCGTTTTCTGGCCTCGCAGGATGTGCTCGAGCGCGGAGACGTCGACGCCGTCTGGATGACTCCCCTTCCGCGGCTGCTCGAGCTGTTGTGGGTCGCCGAGGAGTACGACGCTGTTCGCGGCGTGCGAGACGGCGAGCACGTTGGGCAGCGACATCTGCCCCGCTTCGTCCACGAACAACACGTCCACTGCTGACGCGAATTCGGGACGCGCCCAGAGCCAGGCTGTGCCGCCGACAACATTGCAGTCTCCCTGCTGCAGCGCGGTGAGCGCATCCGCGTTGTCGGCGATGAATGCGACGCGCGTCGCGTCGCCGTGACTCGTCGCGTCCTTGCTCTTGTGCCCGAGGCGAATTGGTATCTGCGCACCCGCCGCGGCGTTGGCGACGGCATCGAGCAAATTCCGAATCACCTTGTGTCCGGTGGCGGTCACGCCAACCTTCTTGCCCTGCCGAACCAGCTCGCAGATCATGTGTGCGCCGCAGAACGTCTTGCCGGAACCCGGCGGCCCCTGAATCGCGAGCACGGTTTCGTCGAGATCGCCGCCGATTCGCACAGCGAAGTCGACTTCGCTTTCAGTCGCGCGCTTCCCGAATGGGTGCGTTCGCAGGCGCGGCGGCTCCGCGGACAACAGCGTACGCGCCGCGCCAAATCCGCCGCCGTCCGACGCGATTGCCTCGCCGATCCGGAACAACGCCGTCTCCATCGCTTCGCTCGACACGTACGAGAACGCGAACATGGCCGACGGATGTGTCGCGGCGCGCGACGGCCCCTTTTCGACGTCGATCGTGAGGCCGGCGCGATCGACCGCGACGACATCGGCGAATTTTGTTTGGTCCTGAAGACGAACTTCATCTCCCGGATCAATCTCCATCTCCTGCGCCGGGTAGCGATACCGATCGATGACGGACTTGGTCGGCTTTCCCGTTTTCGGACTGATCACGTGACCGAGGCGTTCGACGAGCTCCATGCCCGCCACCGCTTCGCGCTCGTCGTAAAGATCGTCTTCCGCGAGATCGCGCAGACGGAAGTACTCCCACCAGCTCGCCTTGTCTTCGCGACGATGATAGTCGAGCATGTAGGCGAGCAGCCAGCGCGCCTGCTGGTCGGCATCGCGGTCGTCACGGATCTCGGGGACCCCGGCGAGGAGCCGCGTCCGAAGCGCCTCCACTCTCTGCGCCTTCGCGTCGACCGCTGCGGGCGCATCGCCTTCGCCTGGTACAGGACGAGGAACCTCGGTTCCCAACGAGACGAGAGCGGTGCGCAGCTGCTCCAGCCAATTTCGAAGTCGGAGCGTCGACACGCAGTCGTCGCGGTTGTAGCCCTCTACCGCATCACGGACCGCCGCCGGCACCGAATCCGGCGTTCCCATCTCGAGCGCGAGCTCGACCAGCTTGAGGTTCCGTCGCGCTTCGCCGAGCGGAACATCACGATTGAACGCGTAGAGCGGTTCGAGATCCTTGATCGAGTACCGCTCGATGCCGGCGCGTAGTGCGTGACGGACCGTGGCGTAGAGATCCACGAATCGGCCGGCGCGAAGCATGGCGTCCAGCTCTCGCTCGCGCGTTGCGTGCCGGCCCATGAGGCGTTTGAATGCCGCCGGTTCGTACGGCGCGTAGTGGTACACGTGCATTCCCGGATGCGCCCGCGCCGAGTCGGCGATGGCGTCCATCACCCATTCAAAGCCGCGGCGTTCGCCGGCGTCGGTGAACGCCCACTTCGCGCCATAGCTGCCGTCTGCCTTCGCCAGGCCGAACAGATACTCACGGCCGCCTTCGGCGGCGAAGGGATCGCCCTCGAGATCGAGAAAGAGATCGCCTGGCGATGGTTCGGGGAGCCGGCAGAATCCTCTGTCCGCCTGCACGGCGAGCAGCTCGTGCAACGGGGGAGTGCGTCCGCGCGATGCGAGCTGAAGGCGCGCCTGCTCTCGCACGGCAACGTAGGTCTCGATCGACCCGCGTTTGGGCTTGAAGGTCAACGGCACCGCGAGACCGGCGAGGTTGGTGAGCGTGGGCACCGACTGCGCCACGAGCTCTCGGCGTTGCGCGCGCGTGATGTTCGCGACGAGCGACAGATGATCGTCGGCCCGCCGTTTGGTCGCGCAGTCACCGTTCCAATGACAGACCTCGCAATGCTCCACTGGCTCCGGATAGTTGTCGTCGGCAATGCGACGATGATCCATTTCCACCGTTTCGATCATCTGCCGGCGAATCAACCGGACGTACGCGGCGTAGTCGTCGACGCGATAGGTGTGCACCGGCGTCAGTGCGTCCGGCGTCACGACATGAAACTCCTCTGGGCGCGCACCCTGGGCAGCGGCCAGCATCTCGGAATACAAACCGAGCTGCAGGATCGTTCCGGCGCGCGTCTCGCGCGCGAGCTTGGTATCAGTAACCTCGTATGCCCACTCCCCGAGTGCGCTGGCGCGGCTGACGCGCCGCATCACGTCCGGCTGGCCATACCAGCGGCCTTCGGTGAGCCCGCCCTGGACGATGACATCCGTTCCATTGCGCATCGCCCCGAGCGTTGCCGCGACACGCTCGGCGGGATTGTCGATCGTGCCGAGGTTTACGACTTCGACGTGGGACGCACGCAGTGAATCAACGAATCGCCGTTCGTGCTCGAGCCCGCGCTGCCAGAGGAGCTCGAGCAGCGGATCATGATGAAAGGAGCGCTGCCGCTCGCCGTGCGCCACGGCCATGTCGAGCGCGGTGCGGTGACGGCATCCGAGAAAATTCGAGAGGTCCGTGGCGGAAAGCACGAGGTCCGCGCCGTACAAATGCATGCATCAACTCCATGTCAGCCTTCGAGTATCTGCCTGAACGCGCCGACCGCCGGCGGTCCCGATCCGATGCCTTCGTCGTGCTTGAAGAACACAAAGGCGTCTGACCACGGCTGCGACTTGATGCGGGCGGCCCACGCCGCGAGCATGGGTGCGTCGTAGTCGAAGCGATGCAAGCGAACGTACCCCCACGACGCCGTGGACACCACCGGCGACGCGAACTCCGGTTGTTCAACAACACACATGGGAATATCGCGTTCGCGAAGCGCGTCGAACACGTCGTCCTCGAACCAGCTCTCGTGGCGGAACTCGACCGTGTATCGCCGGTCCGCCGGAAGCGTCGCGAGAAACGTTCGGAGGCGCGGAACGTCTTTCTTCAGATTCGGCGGCAGCTGAAAGAGAATCGGCCCGAGCCGGTCGCCGAGCGACGCGGTGTTCTTGAGCAGAAACTCCAGGGCGCCGGCCGACTCCGGCTTGATGCGCGCATGGTGCGTGATCCGCTGGCTCGCCTTGATGGCAAAGCTGAACGAATCGGGCACCTGCGACGCCCAATCCTGAAGGACGTGCTCTCGCGGCAGCCGATAGAACGTGTTGTTGATCTCGACGGTCGGAAATTTGCCCGCGTAAAAGCCGAGCATGCCGTCGTCCTTGAGGTCATCCGGATAGAACGAGCCTTTCCATTCCTTGAATGCGTAGCCGCTCGTGCCGGCTCGGAGATTCATGAGGCTTTTGCCGCTGCCTCGCCCTTGTCCGTATTGGCGAGACTCGCCTTGAGCGCTTCCATGAGATCGAGAATCTTGCCGCCGCCGCTGTCCGGCGTGGTGTCGGCCGTAATGTCCTGGCCGTCGATCTTGCGTTGGATCGTTTCCATGACGCGTTCGCGGACGGTGTCCTTGTACTTGGCCGGCTCGAAATCGTCGGTGGACGTCTGCTCGATGAGCTGCTTGGCGAGCGCGAGCTCGCCCGGCTTCACGTCACCCTGCGGAATCGTCACTTCGGTGGTCGGACGCACTTCGTCGGCGTAGTGAAGCTGCTCCATCACGAGCACGCCGTTGAGCGGACGAAGGAGTACGAGGTGTTGCTTGCCGCGCGCCGCGTATTGGCCGAGCGCGGCGCGGCCCGTGTCCAGCAACGCGGCACAGAGGAGACGGTATGCGCGGTCGCCGCCTTTGTCGGGGCCAAGGTAGTAGCACTTGTCCACGTACTCGCGGTCAACTTTCGCGAGCGGCACGAACTCCACGACGTCGATCATTCCCGTCGCCTTCTCTTCGAGCGCCTTCACCTCGTCGGTGCTCAGCACGACGTACTGGTCCTTGGCGAATTCGTATCCCTTGACGGTGTCGTCGCGGGTCACCACTTCATTGTCCTTTGGGCAGGTGTACTGCTGCTTGAGGCGCGAGCCGCACTTTTTGTGGAGCATGTTGAACGACACGCTCGCTTTCGACTCGGACGACGAGTAGAGGTTCACCGGAACCGAAACGAGACCGAAAGAGATTGTGGCGTTGCCAATGGATCGAGCAGGCATGCGCGGAGGGGCCGAGGTAGGAAACGGGTCGCGAGGCGTGGCCTTGCGACGCCAGGAGCGTTGACGGCGATCACTCAAACTCTCACGGTGAACGCGCTTGGCCGCAAGGTGGTTAGGGCGCCGATGTTTTCGACAAATTTTCCACATCGCCGGCCCGACCGACCTCCGACCCTCGCCGCCGGCGAACGAGAATGTCATGACGATGTATGCTCGCCGTTCCGCCGGTTCCAACGACTATCCTGAGACCTCTCATCCTGTGACCTGGCTTTCGACCTGTCTGTTCGATGCTTAGCAGCGACGCAGACGCCGACGACGCCGCGAACAACGCGCCCCAGACCGACAGCCTCAGCACTTACCGAGCAAAGCGGTCGGCGGACACATCGCCTGAGCCGATCGGCACAGTGTCCACGGTGCCGGGACGTTTGTTCGTCGTCCACAAGCACGCCGCGACGCGTCTGCACTTCGACCTCCGGCTCGAGATGGCCGGCGTTCTACGCTCGTGGGCCGTGCCCAAGGGTCCCAGCTACGACATGAACGACAAACGCCTCGCCGTGAAAGTCGAGGACCATCCGCTGGAATACGGCGACTTCGAGGGCGTCATTCCGAGCGGGAACTACGGCGCGGGCGGCGTGATCGTGTGGGACCGCGGCGAGTGGATAGCGCTCGAGGATTGGCGCGAAGGTCTCGAAAAAGGCAAGCTCCTGTTCGAGCTCAAGGGATACAAGCTTCACGGCAAATGGACGCTCGTGAAGATCAAGAAGAGCGACAAGGATTGGTTGCTCATCAAAGAGCGCGATAGTTGGGTGAAATCTCCGGGCGATCAGTTCGTCGAAACGTCGGTCCTCTCGGGGCTGACGGTCGAAGAGGTCAAATCAGGCCGAAGCCATTCATCCGATCTCCGCGCTGCGATCGTGAGTGCCGGCGCGCCCAAGAATCACGTCGACCCCAAGTCGGTCGACGCAATGCTGGCCGAGCCCAGGGATCATGCGTTCACGCGCGACGGCTGGCTGTTCGAGCTCAAGCTGGACGGCTACCGCTTGATCGCGAGCAAGGCGCACGGCGAAGCGCTTCTCCGCACGCGAAACGGCAACGACTATACGGCCGTGTTTCCCGAAGTCGCGCGCGCGATCAAAGCGCTGCCGTTCGACGAATGCATCGTCGACGGCGAAGTGGTCGTGATGGACGCGCAGGGCAAGCCGAGCTTCGCGCGGCTGCAACAGCGCGGCACGCTCTCGTCGCCGCTCGACATCAAGCGCGCCGCGGTTGAGTTGCCGGCCACGTTCTTCGCCTTCGACCTGTTGGCGTTCGAGAACTACGATCTTCGTCCGCTCCCGCTCTCCACGCGGAAGGCGTTGCTCATGCAGGCGCTTCCCAAGCTCGGCGCCGTCCACGCGCTCGACCACATCGAGCGAGAGGGAGAAGCGTTTCTCGCGCAGGTGGTGGCGCTCGGGCTCGAGGGAATCATCGCCAAGCGCGCCGACACACCGTATCGCGCCGGCCGCAGCGACGTGTGGCTCAAGATCAAAACGGACCGCACGGCCGATTTCGTGATCGTGGGCTTCACCGAACCAAAGGGAAGTCGGAGCCATATTGGCGCGTTGCAGCTTGCCGACATGGTCGACGGCGAGCTCGTATATGCCGGTCGCGTAGGCACGGGCTTCAACGACGCGCTCATCGATGATCTGTGGGCCAAGTTCACATCGATCATCCGGCCCGATCCGCCCTGCGGCCCGCCGCTCGGCGCCGTGGCGATTCCCGAGATCAAAACGACGACCTGGGTCGATCCTGTCTATGTCTGCGAAGTGCGCTACCGCGAGTGGACGCCAGACGGCGTGCTCCGCCACGCGGCGTTCCTCCGCATGCGCACGGACAAGGCTCCGCGGGATTGCGAGCGACAAGGCGGCCCGATCGCCAAGCAGGCCGCGGCGGCGACGGCGCTCCATGAAGTCGCGGCAGACCCGCCGCAGATCGACGTGCCCGCTCCGCCCAAAGCAGCGCCGGAAAAAACTTTCAACTTCTCGAACTTCAAAAAGATCTATTGGCCGGCCGACGGATACACCAAGGGCGATCTGGTGGAGTACTATCGCGCCATTTCTCCGTGGATGCTTCCCTATCTGGTGAATCGGCCGCTCGTGATGACACGCTTCCCGGACGGCATCGACGGCAAGTCGTTCTATCAAAAGGACGCGCCCGAGTTCGCGCCGGAATGGATTCGCACCATCCCCATCTGGAGCGAGGACTCACAGCGCGACGTGCGCTACTTCGTCTGCGACGACGTCGAGTCGCTGCTCTACGTCGCCAACCTCGGCTCCATTCCCATGCATATATGGAATAGCCGAGTGGGGTCGCTGGAGCTGCCGGATTGGTGTGTGGTGGATCTCGATCCGAAGGAAGCCCCCTTTTCCGACGTCATACGCACGGCAATCGTTTTTCACGAGCTATGTGAGAAGATCGCCTTGCCGAGTTACGTGAAGACCACGGGAAAGACGGGTCTGCATATTTTGCTTCCGCTTGGCCGCCAGGTGACCTACGCCCAGTGCCGCACGCTCGGCGAGCTGCTCGCGCGCGTGGCGCTTCGGGAATTGGGCGACATCGCGACGATCACGCGCCACGTGACCAAGCGCGGCGACAAGGTCTATCTCGACTATTTACAGAATCGTCATGGACAGCTGATCGTGGCTCCGTTTAGCGTACGGCCACTGCCCGGTGCGAGTGTGTCCATGCCCCTCACGTGGGATGAGGTGACCCAATCGCTGGATCCCAAGACGTTCACGATCAAAACGGCGATCGAGCGAATGGAGCGAATGGGACGGGATCCGGTGGTCGGCGTGCTCGAAGAGAAGCCCGACCTCGCGGCCATCATTGCGCGGCTGGCGGGAATGATGGGTTGACGTCTATAACGCTCACTTGTTGTAGTCCAGCAGCGCGTGCTGCGCCGTTGGATCCGACCAGATCGGTGAGTTGGTCCAGATGATGGGCAGCGGCACGGTCGTCGTTCGTGGAGCCAAACCGACCGCGCCGGTTGAACCCTGCGCTCCGGCGCGACCTGGACGTCGACGCATCGCCGGAAGCGATTAGTAAAGATCCGCTCCGAGGGCAATCAGAATGGCATGCGCCCTGCCTTGTCGAGTTGCCGTTCCGGGTGCCAGGTTCCGGGGGTGCATGTGTACACGGTCGCCCGCCGATCTGGGCTTGTGCACAGGGGTTGCGTTTTCAGTGAAGCCAAAATCGAGCAGCACGCGGGTACCGACGAAACGCCCCGAGAAGGTCGCCCACGACATGGGCGACCTTCATCGCCTCCTCGTGGACCGCGTATTGGACTACGCGATCTTCGCGTTGGATCCGCAGGGCTACATCCTGAGCTGGAACGAAGGCGCGCGTCGTCTCAAGGGTTACACCGCGGAAGAAGCGATCGGCCAGCACTTCTCGATTTTCTACCCGGCCAGCGACAAGGCGGCAAACAAGCCCGCCCGAGAGCTCGAGGTGGCGATCGCCAAAGGCCAGATCGAGGACGAAGGATGGCGTATTCGCAAGGATGGCTCGCGCTTCTGGGCCAACGTCCTCATCACGGCACTTCGCGACGACGACGGCGCGCTCGTGGGTTTCGCCAAGGTGACGCGCGACCTCACCGAGCGGCGCGCAGCAGTGGAGAAAGCGTTGGAAGACGCGCGGCACCTTGCCGCCGAAACCGCGGGGCGGGCGGTCGCCGAGCAGCAGGCGCTTGAGCTCCGATTGCTGGCCAGCCAACTCCAGTCGCAATCGGCAGAGCTCGAGCGGCGCGGCATGGAAGCCGAGTCGGCAAACCGGATGAAGAGTGAATTCCTCGCGGCGATGTCGCACGAGCTGCGGACGCCTCTCAACGCGATCGGCGGATACGCTCAGCTCTTGCAGCTCGGGTTTGGCGGGCCGGTGACCAACGAACAACGACAGCACCTCGAGCGCATCCAACGCAGCCAGCAACATCTACTGAGCATCATCAATGACCTGCTGAACTTCAGCCGCATCGAGGCGGGCCAGGTCAACTACGACATCGGGCCGGTACCCGTGAGCGACGTGCTCGACGCCGTCGCGCAGATGATTGCGCCTCAAGCTCGTATGAAGAATGTTCGCGCGACTACAGCACCGTGCTCGCCGACACTCATGGTTCAGGCGGACCGCCCGAAGGTCGAGCAGATTCTGCTGAACCTGCTCTCCAACGCAGTCAAGTTCACGGATGAGGGCGGCGAAATCGAGCTGGACTGCGGGCCGGGCAAAGACATCGTGTGGTTCACTATTCGCGATTCCGGCATCGGCATCGCCGCCGACCAGATCGACGCGATCTTCGAACCGTTCGTCCAGGTGGGCCGAGGGCTCGCCGCGCCAAAGGAAGGCACTGGACTCGGACTCGCGATCAGCCGCGATCTCGCGAAGGCCATGAACGGAGACGTGACCGTCGTGAGCACACTCGGCGCCGGCTCGACATTTACGCTCACACTGCCCCAGGCAAAGGCGCAGCCGTAACCGTCGGGCAGAACGAGTTAGGCCTGGCTGCGAGCGTCCGCGAAGTCCGAGGGCCACATGTCGATCCGGGGCGCTCTCGTTCGTTGTGGTGGTAGAGGGACAAACTGCCGGGTCTACCCGGGCCACCCCAACCAGAGCCGGGGACAGGCTATGCCTACGGTGCATTCACGCGACGGTACCGCGATCGCCTTCTCGCGATCGGGCACGGGGCCGCCGGTCATCCTGGTGGATGGCGCGCTCTGTTATCGGGCGTTCGGCCCCGCGGGTCCGCTCGCCTCACTCCTGGCGGAACGCTTCACCGTGTTCACGTATGATCGGCGTGGCCGCGGCGAAAGCGGCGATGCCAAACCCTACGCCGTGGAACGCGAGATCGAAGACCTCGACGCGCTGATCGCCGAGGCCGGCGGTTGGTCGTTCGTCTACGGAATCTCCTCCGGTGCCGCGTTGGCGCTCGAGGCCGCGAACCACGGCCTCGCCATCAAGAAGCTGGCGTTGTACGAAGCACCGTTCATCGTCGACGACACCAAGCAGCCGATTCCCGGCGACTTCGTCACGCGACTCGAGGCCAACGTCGCGGGCGATCGACGCGGCGACGCGGTCTCGATGTTCATGAAGCTCGTCGGTGTTCCCGCGTTCGGGATCTTCATGATGCGACTGATGCCTGCGTGGTCAAAGCTCAAAGCCGTCGCGCACACGCTGCCCTACGACCTGGCGATCGTCGCCGAGCACGAGAGGGGCAAACCGCTGCCGCCCACGCGGTGGGCGTCGGCAAAGGTGTCGACATTGGTTGCCGATGGTGGTAAGAGTCCCGCATGGATGCGCAACGCGATGCGCGCCCTTGCGGGCGCTCTGCCCAACGCCAAATACCGGACCATTGAAGGTCAGACACACATGTTGAGCGCCAAGGCGATCGCCCCAGTGCTCGGCGAATTCTTCAGCGGAGACTTGGTCGCATGAAGCTTCGAGCAACGTTACTCGGCAGCGGCAAGACCGCGACCGGCATTCACATTCCGGACAAGGTCGTTGCGAGCCTGGGCGCGAGCAAACGCCCCCCGGTGCGCGTCACCATCAACGGTCATACCTACCGCAGCAGCATCGCCTCGATGGGCGGAAAGTTCATGCTCGGCGTGAGCGCCGAGGTTCGAGAAGCTGCGGGTGTTGCCGCGGGGGATGTCTTGGACATCGATCTCGAGCTGGATACGGAGAAGCGCGAGGTGGCGGTGCCGCCAGACCTCACCAAAGCGCTCAAACGCGACGCCACCGCCAAGCGGTATTTCGACGGATTGGCGTACAGTCACAAACTGCGCATCGTGTTGTCCATTGAGGGCGCGAAGACGGCCGAGACCCGCGAGCGACGCATCGCGAAGTCGGTGGCGATGCTTCATGAGCAGCGTAGCATGTGAGGCAGACTCGCGCGGCACGGTTGGCGGACGTGCTACTGCTGTTTTGGGCCCGGCGCCACACTCCCAGGAATTCCCTCGATGATGTTTGTCAGTTCGTGTCGATCTCGCGTGCTCCTATTCGACGTGTTTGTAGAGCCACGATGCACCAGCCAATGCGGCTCGGATGCCGGCTTCAACTCGAACACCGGGAGACACGGCAATGCCGCACCTCGAAGCACGATTCACCCATTCGACTCCGCGCACAGTATCAGTCTCGAAGCGCGTGGTTGCCGGCCGCATCATCAGCGGCCTTGCGATCCTGTTCATGATCTTTGACGGCGGCATCAAGCTGACGAATACCGCGGTCGTCGCCGTTGCGTTCGCTCAACTCGGCTATCCCGTTTCGCTCGCTCCGGCGATCGGCATCCTGGCGCTGCTGTGCACGGCTGTCTACGCCCTTCCGCGCGCCTCGGTCTTCGGCGCGGTGTTGCTCACGGGCTATTTGGGCGGTGCGATTGCCACGCAGGTGCGCGCCGGGTCCAGCACGTTTTCTGTCTTCTTCCCCGTCATCATTGGTGCCCTCGTCTGGGGGGGACTTGCTCTACGCGACGATCGACTGAGCGAGTTTCTGCCCGGCCGCCGCGCGCGTGCAACACGCTAGGTTCGCCCGTCGGCTCGCTCCGGCTCTAGGCGAGCAACGTGATATGGTGTCTATTGAAGGCAGTCTCGCCGGAGGACCAATGGACACCATTCACAATGTTGGCGACGCAACCAAGACACGCGACGTCGGCAACCTGGGCGACGCACGCGACGATCAGACCCTCGCCACGCTCCTGCGTTCAATCGCGGACACTCGGCTGCCAACTCAGTTTTCTCAGTTGCTGCAGCTCGCCATTCCGTTTGCGGTTCAGTTCTGGTCGTACGGGTTGCACCGAACGGCGGGATGGATGGTCGTGGTGAGTCTGTTCGGCCTATGGGCGTTGGCGGTCAAGCGACTTGACGGGACCGATGAACGGGACGTGCGGTTTACGTGGGCGCGCATCGGACGATACCTCACTGGTAGAGTCGGGACCGGGCTCGCCGCGGTGCTTACGGTCGAGGCGGTCATTCGGTTCATGACGTTCGTGTTCCGCTGCCCGGGATGCGCCGGCTGACGGCCTAGTACCGTGTGCTACCGAGTGCTATCGCGCGGCACGACGAACTCCGCACGAATGGGATACCAGCCGCGCTCGTTCCAATTCCAGATCATGAGCCGCAGCGATCGAAACCAGGCGTCGTCCGTCAACGGCGGCGCTCCGGGCCCGCGTTGGCTTGACTGCAGTTGAAGCGTCTCCAACCTGCGATCCATTCCAGGAAGGACCAACCATCCGCTGCGGTCGCTGCTGCCTTTTTGAACAAGCGCGAGTGCTTCGCCGCGCGCTGAATTGAGCAGAGCGTAATGGATCGCTCCGCCCCAGAACGAACTGCTCGACACGTACTCGCCCTTCGATACAACGGACGAGGAAACCACCTCGACCGATGCGTCGCCAAAACCATGCGTTGAGCTCGTGACGCGTATCTCGCGTCCGTCGCGACTCGCCGCGGCGCCCGGCTCGAGCGGAATTGTCGCCACCAAATGTGGCTCGCGAACTTCCACCGTTCCCTCGATCGCTACGCTCTTGATGCCGCCGGCGACAGCGTGCCGTTGCTCGCCGTTGAGAGCCACACTCATTTGAACGCGACTATTTGGGTCTCCTCGCGATTCGCCAAGCCACGTCACGCCCGCTTGCGGCGGCGGCAGGGGCTGGCCCAACTCGATGGACTGATTGACATACGGAAAGCGAAGCGTCGAGCCATCCGGGAGCTGCACCACGACGACGCTTCTGACGAGCGTGAGCCGGTCGGTGGTCGACGCCCCGGGAGAGAGTAGAAGCGTTAACTCAGCCCTCTCAGCCGGTTTTGCGTAGTTCATCAACTCGATCCGCAGCGGGACTTTCGAGATGGCTGCTGCCGGGGTGTCGTCGACGGCCGGCGCGATTGACGGAGACGCCGCCGCGATCGAAACGAGCGCTGCGCTCACCACCACGATGCCGACGGCACGAATGCGCCGGCGAGAATCGCGTGTTTGATAAAGGCGGAACAACAGCAGCAACCCGCCGCCGGCGGCAATCAGTGGCGCGATAGTTATCGTCCAGCCAAGCACCGGCCGGCCGAACGTGAGCAACAACGATGGGACGAAGAGAAAAAAGAGCGGCGTCGCGATCAGCACGATGAGGAAGGTCCGCAAGTCACGCGTCAACGCGGCGACTATCATCGCCACGAGCAGCCAGAACGCATACTGCCATGCCGAAGGGACAAGGTCGAGCGCCGCCGGTGACGGCGATACGGCGTGCGACAACAGTCCGAGAAACTGCCCGACGAGCGCCGGCCCAATGACGAGCATCACAACCAGCGATAGCTTCGCCGTAACCACCGCCCACGGATAGAGTGGTCGGCTCGCCCAGAACGCATCGGTTCGCGTTGGAGAATCGGATTGCACGAGCAGTGCAACGAGCACCATGCCGGCGACGACGACGAACAACGACGACGACTCAAAGATTTGGTTCGACACGAAGGACCATGAGAGAGCGCGCGCGGTCGCCACCGCCACGATGACCGCATATGCCGACAACGGCCAGCGCGCTTCGCGAATGTCCTTCATCATCACGTGGCGGATCTGTCCGAGCGCCGTCATGCCGCCACCTCCGTCACTGTGCGCGGACGTCTCGTCCTGGCGAGCGCAACGAACACTTCGCGCAACGACGCGTCGCGCACGTCGATTCGTGCCGCATGCGGGAACCGCGCCGACAGCACGTGCCCGATCGGCTCGGCCGAGTCATGCGCGAGGAGAAAGGTGAGGCGAGGTCCTGAACGTTCCACCGACAGCCATTCGTCCGGGATGCCGCCGTCGGCCAATGGATTCGCGCCGGACATCACGACTTCCACCTGCTTGAAGCGCTGACGGACGGTGTCCATTGGTTCGGACAATCGCATTTTGCCCCTGTCGAGAAACCCAACCCAATCGGCCAGCAACTCCAGCTCGCCGATGTCGTGCGAACAAACCAACACACTCCATCCGTCGGTGCCGGCCGACTCGAGAAGGCCGCGAACCAGATCGTCCTTTACGAGTGCGTCCATTCCGGTGAAGGGCTCGTCCATGAGCAGGAGCTTTGGGCGCGGCGCAAGCGCGCAGAGCAGCCCAGCTTTCATGTGCTCACCGCGCGACAGCGTGGCGATGGTTCGCCGGGGATCGAGCTCGAAGCGTTGTCGGAGATCGCGCGCGAGTCCGGCGTCCCAGGTCGGGTACATCGGCGCGAGGTACGCCTCGAGCTGTTCCAGCCGCATCCACGCGGGAAGGCGCTGCCCCTCGGCGATGTAGCCGATCGACGAGCGGTCGCGCAACGTCAGCGCCGCGCTGTCGACGCCCAAGAGCGATACGTGCCCACTCCGCGCGCGAAGAAGGCCCATGAGGATTTGTAGCAGCGTCGTTTTCCCGGACCCGTTTGGACCGAGCAGTGCGTAGAGCGCCCCCTCGGGGACGGAGAGCTCGACGTCGTCGAGGGCAACGACGCTTCCATATCGATGCGTGAGATGACTGACTTCGACTACCGCCATTCGTTGCCTCCGGCCTTCGCCGTCGGGGTGGACGTGGATCGATCAGCCCGCGGCATCGACATCGTTGCCGAAGAGCTCTGCCCATCGCGCGGACACGGCGTTGAGCACATTGTTTTTCTTGAGTCCAAGGCGCTTCGCCTCGACCAGGAGTTGCTCCACTTCTCCGGAAAGCAACCCGCGTCGCTCGGCCGCCGACGCGCGTCGGCCGGCGGTGACAACGGTCCCAATGCCTGGGCGGACTTCGAGCAGGCCGTCGCGAACGAGCTCGGCGACGACTTTCTGCGCGGTATTCGGGTTGATCTTGAGTGCCTGGCTCAGCTCCCGAACAGACGGAAACGTCGATCCCGGCGCGAGCTCGCCCGAGACCACGGCCTTGGTGGCCGCGTAGACGATCTGCCGGTACGGCGATTCTCCAGCCTTGAGCGTGACCGAGAACGGGAGCATGGTGTACTATGCGATCTAGTACACCTGGATGTCAAGCGCGAGGTAAGGAGTTTCGGGCGTGGGGAGGGACGGGACTCGCGCGGCGTCGGGTTTCGCCGCACGTTAGTCGCACGCCCCGCAGGCGCAGTTCCACTCCCGCCACCCGAACGAAGGAGACCACGTCCATGTCTCTCACTCGTCTTCGATGCTCGCGCGATCTGTGTTTGCTGTCTGTCGCCGCGCTCGCGATCACATCACCACTCACGGCACAAGGCCGCGGCGCGCAAGGAACCACGCCTGGCGAGGGCGGGGGGCGCGCGACGTGGGACGTGATGCAGGCACGCGGCCAGACGCGCGACATCGATTTCACGACGTCCGAAGGCACGTGGATGTCGGTCGATTTGTCGCCTGACGGAACGTGGATGGTGTTCGATCTGCTCGGACATGTGTATCGCATGCCGGCCGCGGGCGGTGAAGCGACCGCGCTCACGCAGAACAGCGGCGTCGCGCTCAACTTCCAGCCGCGGATTTCGCCTGACGGAAAAACAATCGCGTTCATCAGCGACCGGCGCGGGCAGTACAACCTCTGGGTGATGAATGCGGACGGTGGAAATCAGCGACCGGTGTTCACCGATCTCAACGCCACAGCGCTCGAGCCGGCGTGGACGCCTGACGGCAACTACATCGTGGTGCGAAAGGGCGGACGCGGCGGCGGCGAGGGCGGCGCACCGGCCGGCGGCATCTGGATGTATCACAAGGACGGCGGCCAGGGCGCTCAGATCATCGGCACCACTCCGGGAGGACGCGCCGGCGGCGGCGGCGGCGGCAACGGTGCGCCGCAATGGCCCACGGTGTCCGGCGACGGACGCTATCTCTACTACCAGGTCTCGATGACGGTGGCCGACAAGGAACCGCTCTCCGGATCGATGCAACTCCGCCGCTTCGAGTTCAAGACCGGCGAGACTGTCGACGTCACGGCAGGCGAGAGTAGCGGCGCAGCGGCGGGACGTTTCTCCAGCGGCGGCGGCGCGGCACCGGAAATTTCGTCCGACGGACGTTGGCTCGCCTTCGCTCGACAAATTCCCGACGGCCTGCTGGAGTTCAAAGGACACAAATACGGCCCGCGCACCGCGCTCTGGCTTCGCGACATGAAGACCGGCGCCGAGCGAATGGTGATGGACCCGATCGACCCGATGGTCGCCAGCGGGTCAAAGACGCTGGGCGTGCTGCCGCGCTATAAGTGGGCGAGCGACGGTAAGAGTATTCTCATTGCGCAGGGCGGCAAGCTTCGCCGGCTCGATGTCGCGACCAAAGAAGTGGCGACGATTCCCTTCACCGCCAAGGTGCATCGCACACTCTCGCAGATGGCGCGCAACGAGTTCCGGATCATCGACGGTCCGCTGGCGGTGAAGTTTTTCCGCTGGCCCACGTCGTCACCCGACGGCGCAACGATCGCGTTTCAGGCGGTGGGACACATCTGGGTACAGGACGGAGAGAGTGGCGTGCCGCACCGCGTCACGTCCGGCGCCTTCGATGAGCTCGAGTATGCGCCGGCGTGGAGTCCCGACGGACGGACGCTCGCGTTCGTGACGTGGGACGACACCGAGCGCGGTCACCTGTGGAAGGTTCCGGGCTCGGGGGGCGCGCCGATACGACTCACGAAGGAGGCCGGCGACTACGTCGATCCTGTCTGGAGTCCCGATGGACGTTCCATCGTCGTGGCGCGCGGCGAAGGCGCCACGGCGCGCCAACGCACGATCACGCACAATGCGTGGTACGATCTCGTTCGCATCGCGGCGACGTCACCGGCTGGCGGCGATACCGGCGTCGCGCTCGCCACCATCACTCGGCCATCCGGCTCGGCCATCTCCGGCGAGTCGAGGCGAGAGTTGGTGCGTCCGTCATACGGACCCGACGGTCGCATTTTTTGGGTGGACGAAGTTGCGGGAACCGCGGGCGGACGCGGCGGCACGGCGCTCATGTCGGTCAAGGGCGACGGCAGCGATAAGCAGGAACACCTCACCTTTCCGGCGGCCGACGAGATCGTTCCGTCGCCCGATGGGAAGTACGTTGCGTTCCAGGAGGGGGATAACGTGTACGTCGCGCCGATGATGATGGACGGTATCGGCGGCGAGGCACAGCGAATCGAGAAACGCCGCGGACAATTCCCCGTCACGCAGCTCTCGCGCGATGGCGGTCTCTTTCCGCGCTGGCGCGACAAGAACACGCTCGAGTACGGCAGCGGCCCGCACTACTACGTCCGCCACATGGACTCCGGGCGCACCGATACGATAACTCTAAAGCTGAGCGTGCCGCGCGATGTGCCGGTGGGAACCGTCGCGCTCACCAACGCCCGCATCGTCACGCTCGACCATCGCAAGATCATCGAGCGCGGAACGATCGTCGTGAAAGGCAGTCGCATCGCGTGCGTCGGGAGCTGCAGCACGTCCGGCGCCGACAAGGTGATCAACGTGTCCGGCAAGACGATCATTCCCGGCTGGGTGGACATGCACGCCCACCACTACAGAGAGTGGCGCGGCATGCGGCCCAAGCACGATTTCGAGCAGGCGATCTACCTCGCGTACGGGGTCACGACCACGCTCGACCCCTCGATGTACAGTCAGAACATGTTTCCGACTGCTGAGCTGATCGAAGCGGGAGGTCTCATCGGCCCGCGCGGCTTCAGCACGGGCGACAACGTCACGGCCGGCGACGCCGCGCGCGCGAACGAGATGAATAGTCCCGCCGACGCGCTCGCCGCAGTGCGCAAAATGGCCGATTGGGGCGCGGTGTCGATCAAGCAATACGCGCAGCCGCGTCGCGACCAACGTCAGTGGATGGCCGAGGCGTCGCGCACGGTCGGTCTCAACGAAACGTCCGAGGGCGGACACTTCATGGAGGACCTGGGCTTCATCATGGACGGCCAGACGGGATGGGAGCATTCGTTCAGCGAAGTGCCCATGTACTCCGACGGCGCGAAGTTCTTCGGTAAGGCAGGCGCGACATACTCGCCCACGCTCGTCGTCGCCGGACCAAGCGCCTGGAGCATCGAGTACTGGTTTCAGCAGAGCGACGTTTGGAAAGACGCCAAGCAGCGCCGGTGGTTCCCGTGGCGCGCGCTCGTGCCGGAGACGCGCGTACGCTGGCTGCGTCCGGAGACGGACTACAGCTATCCGCTCGTGGCGCAGGCGATGGCGGACGTGATCGCCGAAGGCGGTTGGGGCGCGATCGGTTCACACGGTGAGCACCACGGCCTCGCGTCGCATTGGGAGGTGTGGATGGGTGCATCGGCGCTCGGCAACCACGGCGCGCTCGAGGTCGCGAGCTTGCACGGCGCGCGGTTCCTCGGCGCCGATAAAGATCTTGGGTCGATCGAAGTGGGCAAGCTCGCGGATATGATGATTCTCAACTCGAATCCGCTCGAGAACATCAAGAACACGCTCGACATGAAGTACGTCATGAAGGGCGGCAAATTGTACGACGCGATGTCGCTCGACGAAGTCTGGCCGAAGACCACGCCGTTTGGACCGTACTACTGGGTCAACGACGACGTGCTTCAACAGAACACGAAGTCGACCACAACGTTCGACAAGCCAAAGAAGCCGTAAGCTCACGCGCGCCCGCCCAACTCCTCGTAGCGCGCTTCTCACTTCCCCAGCACGCGCGCCACGTCGAGAAGCCCGTGGCGCGCGCTCCGCCAACGCGGTGCCCACTCCGTCGCTCCCTTGAACGACGCGTTGCTGATCCGCTGCGAGCGCGACATCAGCCCGACGGCCGGCACTCCGACGCGCGCAAACCACGCCGGCATGAGCCGTGGTTTCGGCGCTCCCGTCGCCTCGGCGAGCGCATCGGCGTAGGCGCGGCGGTGCATGGGCTCGTCATCACAGATATTGTATGTACCCGCCGGCACCGCGAGCGACGCGCAAACCGCTGTCGCCGCATCGTCGTGCGCGATCGACGACCAGTACGCGTCCCCGCGACCCGGCAGTGGCGACCATCCACGACGGATCACGCCGAGCATTTCGAGCATGAGCTTGTCGGCGCCGTAGAACGCGGCAAAGCGCAGGACCACGCCGGTTCCTCCTGCATCCGTGAACCGCTGCGCCGACCGTTCCGCGTCGAGCAGCGTTCGATTGTAGGATGCCGGTTTGACCGGCCAACGCTCGTCGATCCATCGGTCGCCGCCGTCTTCGTACACTGGAGCAAACGACTCCTGAATGAAGCGCCGCACTCCAACGGCGATGGCAGCATCCACGAGCGCCGCCGATCCCTCGCGCCGTATCCGATCGTTCTCGCGCCATTCCCACGGGAGCATCATCCGCGCCGCAGACGACGGCATGTGCGTGGCGAGATTGATGACGGCATCGTGCCCATCGAGAGCACGCCTGGCCGCGGCGTCATCGAACATGTCGAGTGCGACTGCGTCTGCGCCAAGCGCCGCCAAGTGAGCGCGTTTTTTCTCGTCGCGGCCCACCGCCGTCACGCGATACCCGCGACGAACGAGCTCCGGCACCACGCAGTGGCCGATCACGCCGGTTGCCCCCGTCACAAACACGCGATCGTGCGACTGCGATGTTGTTTTGGTCATGGGGTTTCTCCGGCGCGAGGTGGCTGGTAGCTGCCAACGTCGGCGCCAAACGTGACCAAGAGCCGGTTCCATCCATTGATTGCGATGACCGCCATCGTGAGCTCGACCAACTCCCGTTCGCTGAATTGTTCTGCCGCTCTGGCGTAGAGCTCGTCCGACACACCCCCGTCGCTGATCATGGTGACCGATTCAGTCCACTCGAGCGCGGCACGCTCACGCTCGGTGAAGAACGGCGTTTCGTGCCACACCGGAATCGCGTACAAACGCTGTTCCGTCTCGCCGGCGGCACGGGCGTCCTTCGAATGCATGTCGACGCAATAGGCACAGCTGTTGATGTATGACGCTCTCAGCTTCACGAGCTCGAGCAATCCGGGCTCGAGGCCGGTTGAGCGGACATAGTCTTGAAGGGCGCGCATCGCTTGATACGTTTGCGGCGCAACGCCCGCGTATTTTATTCGTTCAGGCATAGTCTCCTCGTTATTCCTGTTTGTTCCGTTTGCGGGGAAAGACGTATCCGTACCGGTTTGTTCCGTTTGCGGGGAAAGACGTATCCGTACCGGCGATGTGACAGGCGCACCGTTCGTTCCTTGGCCTGTCACAGAAGCCGCGTGGCCCCGTCTACCATTGGCATGATGACTCCTTCGCCTGGTTCTCCGCCGAGCCACGGCGCCGAGATGGAACGCCATCGACCGCGTCTGTTCGGCATCGCGTATCGTATGCTCGGCAACGTGCAGGACGCCGAAGATCTCGTGCAGGAAACGCTGTTGCGTTGGCAGCAAGCGGATCGCCAGGCCGTGAACACGCCGGAAGCGTGGCTCGTCTCCGTGGTCACGCGCTTGGCGATCGACCGGTTGCGTCGCGCGAGAACGGAGCGTGCGGCATATCCGGGACCATGGCTTCCCGAACCGGTGGCCGATGAACGCTACGCGCCCGACCGGAACGCGGAGGTCGCCTCGGATCTATCGATGGCGTTTCTGGTGCTCCTCGAGCGACTCGCGCCCGACGAGCGCGCGGCTTTTCTCCTGCGCGACGTCTTCGACGCCGACTACGAGGACATTGCTCGCACGCTCGAGAAGAGTCTTCCGGCCGCGCGGCAAATGGTGCACCGCGCCCGCGAACGAATTCGCGCCGACCGTGCGCGCTTCACCACACCGAACGAAGCGAAGGAGCGTCTGTTCGCGCGCTTCGTCTCGGCGTTGGAGTCGGACGACAAGGAGGGGTTGCTTGCTGTCCTGGCGCCGAGCGTGACGTTCACGAGCGATGGCGGCGGAAAGGCGGCGGCGGCGCGGCGCGTCGTACACGGAAGCGATCGGATTGCCCGGATGATGCTTGGCATCGAAACGAAATATCAGCGGCCGTTCACGTATCGCATTCGTCAGGTGAACGGCGAGCCGGCGATGGTGTCGTATTGGGGCGAAACCGTTTATGCGGTCACCTTCTTCGAAACCGATGGCGAGCGAATCCACGGGCTGTACCGGGTGATGAATCCCGACAAGCTGACGCGGGTGACTTAGCGCCCGGCGGACAACCCCCCCGTCACGACGTCGCCCGTTTCGTTGACGCCCGGCTGCCGCGGTCGCATATATCGGCATCCCTCCTTCGTGAGCCTGTCGATGCCCCGCCGTTTATCCGGTCTTGCCGCAGTTGCGTTGGTTGCCTGCCTGCCCGCTGTGCTCGGAGCCCAGGGCGCATTCGAGGGCGTGATGACGATCAGGTTGAGCGGCGGCCGCGGTGGCGGCGACATGATCTACTCGGTGAAAGGCGAACAGCTTCGCATCGACCTGAGCACGGGCGGCGCTTCGATGTACGTGCTGCATGACGCCAAGAACGAAAACCTGATGGTCATGCCGGCGCAGAAGATGTACATGGAGCAGCCGCAGAGCGCGACTGGAGCGAGTCCGCAAATGACTCCGGCGCACAAGGCAAGCGATTTCAAGATGACCGGCAAGACCGAAACGATCGCCGGCCACACGTGTGAGCATATGCTCATCTCGTCAACCGATGCCGCGCAGTACGACGCGTGCGTGGCCAAGGGACTCGGCATCTTCAGAATGCCGACCACGCCGATGGGCCGCGGCCCGGCTCCCTCGCCGGAATGGGCGGGCATCGCGAACTTCTTCCCGCTGAGAGTTCAGAAGGTCGGCGGCGAGGTGCTGCTCGAGGTGACCAAGATCGAGAAGAAGTCGCTCGACAACTCGGTGTTCACCGTTCCCGGCGACTACAAAAAACTGGACGTGGGTCGCGGCGGCCGCCCGCCGCTCGACTGAGCGACCTCCACGCCCGCACCCTCAACGCAACAGCATTTCCAACTCTGCTCGCCCAATCTGCGACAACACCCCCTGGTCCTGCCCCAGGATTGCGTCGGCCAGCGCGCGCTTGGACGCCTGTAGCTCGAGAATCTTTTCTTCAATCGTGTCGCGCGCGACGATTCGCGTCGCGATGACCCGTCTGGTTTGACCAATTCGGTGGGCCCGATCGATGGCCTGCGCTTCGACGGCCGGGTTCCACCACGGGTCGAGGATGAACACGTAGTCGGCGGACACGAGATTGAGGCCGTGCCCGCCGGCCTTCAGGCTGATGAGAAAGAGCGGGCAGGCGGGATCGCCTTCGAATCGGTCGACGTGCGCCTGGCGGTCGCGCGTTCGACCATCGAGATACTCGTACGTCACGCCGGCGGCGTCGAGGCGCGCTCGCAGCAGCGCGAGAAAGCTTGTGAACTGTGAGAAGACGAGCGCCTTGTGTCCCTCCGCCACCACCTCCTCGAGCGCCGGGATCAACGCGTCCAACTTCGCGCTCGGCGCGGCATGTCTGGCGGGATCGGCGAGCGCCGGATGGCACGCGGCCTGTCGCAGACGCAACAGCGCTTCGAGAATGTGCATGCGCGCTTTGCCCAACCCCACCGTATCCACGCGTTCCAGCACGCTCCGGCGATACGCCTCGAGCAGCTCGTCGTAGAACTTACGCTGCGCACCCTCGAGATCGACCGACAGCGTTTGCTCGATGCGGGCGGGCAGGTCGGCCGCCACTTGTCCTTTGGTGCGCCGGAGAATCACGGGGCGAAGCGCACGGGCGAGCACCTGATGGCCCGTCGGCTCACCTTCCCCCGGCTCGGCGAGACGGGCCAGGGCGGCAAACGATGACGACGCACCGAGCATTCCTGGATTCAAGAACTCGAACAGGCTCCACAGCTCCTCCAGGCGATTCTCGATGGGCGTGCCGGTCATCGCCACGCGATGGTCGGCGCGGAGCAGACGCGCCGCTTTGGACGATGCCGATCCCGCGGTCTTGATCGCCTGTGCTTCGTCCAGGATGGCGTAGTCGAAATCGATCGACGCGAGCTTGACGGCGTCGCGCCGCAGCGTGCCGTACGTCGTGATGACGACGTCCACCCCGCCGCGGATATCCTCGAGTCGGCGCCCGGTACCCGAGTAGTCGAGCACGCGAAGACGCGGCGCGAATCGTTCGGCCTCTCGCAGCCAGTTGAACACCAATGATCGCGGGACGACGACGATCGACGGCCGCGTCTCCTTTGCGGGTGATGCGTCGCGCCGCGAGTCGAGCAGCGCCAGCACCTGCACCGTTTTTCCCAGGCCCATGTCATCCGCGAGACATCCGCCAAGACCAAACGTCCGAAGAAAATGCAGCCAGCCCAATCCCTCGCGCTGGTATTCACGCAGCGTCCCGCGAAACGTGCTCGGCGGATCGGCGGGCGCCACGCGGTCGAAGGCGCGCAGTTCGGCGCGCGCCGTCTCGAACGTCGCGTCCACATTCGCTTCGGGCAACGTCCCGAGCAGCGCGTCGAGCAAGCCGGTCTGCGCCCGCGAATAGCGCAGGACGCCGTCCACAACGGTGCCGCCGGCGGCGAGCGTACCAAGCCGCGCGAGCCACTCAACGGGAATCACACCCCGGCTCCCGTCGGACAGATCGATTGTCGCGGCGCCGGCGCGCCGAGCGGCGAGCAGATCTCGGAGTGAGACCTCGATGTCGCCGTATCGCACGCCGGCATCGAGCTCGAACCAATCGATGCCGGACCGCACCGCGGCCCGCGGGTTGCCCGGTGCGCGATACACGGCGCCATCCGCCTCGACACGCCAGCCGGCCGCGACGAGATCGAGGATGACGCGCATCAGCCGGTTGGCGTTGATCGTGAGATACTTCGCGCCTCCGCCGTAGCCCGACTCTTCCTTGGCACCGAGCGCGGTTAGGCGTTCGTGTGCTTCACGCTCGAACGCCAGGTCGCGATGATGCACGGTGAGCGACGAGCGATCGAACAACGACGTCTCGGCCTCGGGCGTCGGGCCGCCAACACGAACCGCGCCATAGACGAACGACACCTCGAGTCGGTGGTGCGTCTTGCGCCACGGAGTCGGATCCTGGTGGATCGTCACGCCCGGCGTGGGCGGCGTGCGCACTTCATTGACGCGCGTGTCGGCGGGCAGCTCGAGCGCCGGACGTCGCGGCAGCGCGTACAACATTTCGAGTAACGCGGGCAGGTCGGCTTCCGCAACGTGGACGCTTTTCTTTTCGCGGAACATCGGCACGAGCGTGAACGCGCCGCGGTGCTCAAAGCGCGCGATCGCGCCGCGGGCCACCAACCATCCCTCCGAATGAAGCATCGCCGGTTCGGAGAGCAGCATTTCTTCGGGGCCACGACGCAACACGGCGTCGACGAAACAACCGCCGGCGACTTCGCGAACGACGCGCAGCCGAAGCTCCCACGGCGGACCGTCGTCCCAGCGAATCGGTCTGGTCGGCCGGTCGCCGGGCTCGAGACGCGCGCGGCATCGACCGGTCTCACAGATCGTTGGCAGCGTGGCCTCGAGCGTCGCGCCGCGCAAAACGAACTCGGACGTTCGCGGTTGACTTCCGTACGGATTCGGCGGCGGAGCGCCGATGAGCATTTGTGCAACTTGCCGATCGAGCGGATCGGGCACGGTTCGCCACACGTCGGGAGCGATTCGGAATTGCACCGGCGGCTCCCAGGTTCCGTCGGGCATCAACTTCTCAACGCCCAGCTCGATGACGATCCCCACCGTCCGCAGGCTCGCCGCGATGTCGACGATGTAGACAATGCGACGGTCCGCGGGCCACTGCGCAGCGATCGCATCTCGCGGCGGAAGATTCGCCATCTGACGGCGCGCCGTATCGAGCATCGACTTCCACTCCGGCGGACGCGCCCGCGTGCCGTGCGACGCGCGCCGCACCTCAGGCACACCGGACCAGGGAGCCTCCGGCGAGAAGCCGGCGCGAGCATGCCCGTTGCCGCGATCACCGCGATCGTCGTCACTCCAGAGGTCGTCGCCATTCTGGTCTGAGCTCAAGGCCGAAAATTCCGAGCGTTGGCCGGCCGTGCGCAAAATCGTGTCGAGTTTGCGTTCGGCTTCCGCCTGCCGCAGCGTCGCCCAGATGTGCTTGCAGATTCCATGATCGCCGGCATAGGGACAGCTGCAGCTCGCCGTGAGCAAGGTCGGCTCGGCGTGCAGGTCGACGAGGTACCCAACCGTGCCGCTCACGGTCGCATTGAGGGCGAGCGATCCGGCACTGACGATGCGAACGCGGCGCGAGGCGTAATACTGGTCACCGCGGGCGCGAACGTCGGCGGGGAACGAGGCGGCGATATGGCGGGGAATCACGGAATGAAAGCTATCGTCTCCCCGGCGTCGAGTCTGCGCTACCGGCGAACCATGGAGTAGCAGCAGGAGTCTTCGATCGCGCCGCCCTTCTGCGGCCGCACGCACCACGCGCGAAGAATTCCTTCCCGGACGAGCCCCGCCTTTTCCAGCACGCGGCGCGATCCGACGTTCTCGACCGAGCAGGTGGCCCACACTCGCACGATGCCCGGAAGCCGAAACGCCTCGGCGATCACAGCGCGGGCAGCTTCGGTGGCAATCCCGCGTCCCCAATACGCTCGCGTGAGGGCGTAGCCGAAATCGGCTTTGTGGCCGTCGGGCCGCACGGCAATCATGCCGACCAGGCGATCATCGTTGCCCAGCGTAATGCCCCATGTTGCTTCCCGTCCGTCGGCCCAGCCGGCCTCGCAGTATTCCAGAAACCCGCGACTCTGGGCAATGTCGGTGTGCCTCGTCCAATCCATGTGCAACGTGACATCGGGATCCGACGCGTAGTTGAAGACGGCGGCCGCGTCGGACGGTCGCGGACGCCGAAGTGTGAGCCGCTCGGTACGAATGGTCTCGGAAAGATGCGTGTTGGTGGTCATTGCCCGATCAAATTTCATTGTTCAGCGCGCGAGCGACGACGGTTCATGCAGGCGGGCGGCGCGGCCTGAGATCTATTTCCTTGAGCCGATGCAGCTCCTGCCGAAGCGTGCGCAATTGCTCCTCCCGCTCCCGGCGATCGGCCTCCAACCGCGCCAGCACGCCGCGCAACGAATCGATCTGCGCCGTGGACAGGTCCAGGCGCGCACGCACGTCGCGTATTTCGCGTGTCAGCGCCGCGACGCGTTCTTGCAGCTCGATTTCATGGAGGCCGGCCTCTCGTTGTAAACGCAGCACGTCTTGAAGGAGCAGCAAACGGGCCGTGGCATCGGCGCGGTGCCCGGTTTGGGGAAAGCGCGTCAACAACGTTGAAAGCAGGTCGAGCGCCTTGGCGGGGTCGTACGTCGGACGACGCGGCGTGCCGAACAGTACGCCGGCACGATAGAGCGCATTTTCGTTGTTGCGGAGCGAGGGGTCCGCCGCGAACTCGCGCGCCGCGTCGGACCATTGCTCCGCCACAAAGTCTCGATCGAACTGTGTTGGTCTCACACACGCAGTCACGGCGAGAGTCGCGGCAACGGCCAACACCGCGCCTGTCGCGCCCGCCGCCCGGCGTATCATTCGCCGCGCGCGCCCGCAAGCGCCGGAGCGGCTGCGGCAGCGTCGTTGCGCTCAACGCCGGGAAGCAACACGCAGAACACGCTGCCCTGAGGTTCGTGGTCGCCCACCCAAATGGCGCCGCCGTGGCTCTTGATCGTCTCACGGCAAATGGCCAAGCCCAATCCAACTCCGCGGCTTCTCACTGAGCGTCCAACTGCCGTCTGGTAGAAACGATCGAACACCCGCTCCTTGTCGTCGTCGGGAACGCCGGGCCCGTCGTCCGACACCGTGACGAGCAGCCCCTCGGGAACGGCACCCGCGACGACCGCCGCCCAGCGATCGGACGGTACGGCTCCCGACGATACAAGATCCGTCACGGCCACGCGGACCAGGCCGTTCAACGGAGAGAACTTGAGAGCATTCTCGATAAGATTCTCAAATACCTGCGTGAGCGCATCGCCGTCGCCGCGTACGAGCAGCGGTGACGCCGAGTCGCTCATTGTCAACGACACGCGGCTCGAGTCGCTGCCGTCGGTGAGATGTTCCACCGATTGCCGGACGAGCGGACGCACGTCGAGAATCCGGCGATCCGGCGCGACACCCGCCTCGATGCGCGAGAGATCGAGGAGTTTCGCGAGCATTCCGGAGAGGCGCTGCGCGCTGTCTTGATTGATCTCGAGCAGCTGCCGCTGTTTTGAGGTCAGCGGACCAGCCAGCTCTTCCAGCATCACGCCGTTCGTCTCCTGCATCGACGACAGCGGTGTCTTGAGATCGTGCGACACCTTCGAGACGAATTCACTCTTCATACGATCGAGCTCGTCGAGCCGTTCGGCCATGGAGTTGAACTCGCGCGTCACCTGGGCGAGCTCGTCCTTGCCCTTCGCCGCGAGACGATGGCCAAAGCGACCGGCCGACATCTCACGCGTTCCCTGAGTGAGTCGCGCGAGCGGTTCGAGAATTGATCGCGCCAACAGCGCCGACAGCAACAGGCTGAGGATCACGGCACCGGCCGCACCGATCATCGTCACGTGCTCAGTGGCCCGCTCAGCAAGCTCCGACGCGGCGAGCTCGGCGCTCATCGCTTCTTGCGACGCCGCACCAAGCGATTGCGTTCCCGAATGCACGCGATCGAGCGATTCCTGAAAGCGTTGCATCGCCGCCGGTGCGGAATCCGGCGACTCCGCACCAAGCGAATTCGCCTGCACCATCGCGCGATTCCATTCCGTGGTGAGCGGTGCGAATTGCGCACGCTCCCGTGGGCTGAGAGTCAACAGATCCAGCTGGTGCAGTTGCAAGTCATAATCGCGCATCGTCAGCTGCAGCTTGTCGAGATAGCCTTGATCGCGCGTGATGAGATATTTCTGCGCATCGCTGCCCACATCGACAACGCGCCCCAACTGCACGTTCGACGTGACGCGAAGGCGCGCGGCGATTTCCGAAAGATCTCGCCCACTCGACACCGCTCGGCGCGTGGCGCGAATGTGGTAGATCGACAGACCGGCGAGCAGCGCGATGTACACCGCGAACGCGCCGTGCAGCTTGGTTCTGACCCTCACGCGTCCTGCCCGTAACTCCGCAGCTTATTGCGGATGGTCTTCACGTCGAGGCCAAGTTGGCGCGCAGCTTCAGCCTTGTTGTTTCCCACGCGTTCCAGTGTCTGCATGATCAACACGCGCTCTGCCTCGGCGAGCGTGGTGCCCGATGGAAGCGTGACCGTCGGTTCACCGCCCGGCTTGAGCGCCTGCAGATACGGCGGCAGATGACGCGGCTCGATCCATCCGGTGCGCGCAACGATCAGCGCGCGCTCGATCACATTGCGAAGCTCCCGAACGTTGCCCGTCCACGCGTGCGCCTCGAGTCGTTGACGCGCGGTGTCGCTCACTCCCTGAACATCGAGACCGTGTTTGCGTCCGAGCTCGCGAATGAAATGCTGCGCCAACAAGCCGACGTCATCGGCCCGATCGCGAAGCGGCGGAAGCTTGAGCTCGAACACACTCAGTCGATAGAACAGATCTTCGCGCAGTAGACCGTCGCGAATCGCCTGCGCGGGAGACCGGTTGGTCGCCGCGAGAACGCGTACGTCGAAGTCGATCTCCTTGCTGCCGCCCAGCCGCCGAGCGCGACCGTCTTCGAGAATGCGGAGCAGCTTGGGCTGGAGCGAGATCGGCATTTCGGCGATCTCGTCGAGAAAAAGAGTGCCGCCGTTGGCGAGCTCGAACACACCGGCGCGGGATTTCGTCGCACCAGTGAACGACCCCTGCTCGTGTCCGAACACCTCACTCTCGATCAGCCCTTCGGGAATGGCGGCCGCGTTGATGGCGACGAACGGCTTGTCGCGCCGTGCGCTCAGCGAATGGACCGCGCGGGCGACCACCTCTTTGCCAGTTCCGCTCTCGCCGCTGAAGATTGCCGATGCGTCGCTCGACGCCAGAACCTCGACATTGCGGCGTAGCTCGCGCATTGCACGGCTCTGACCGACCAAGCCTGTCGTGCCCGCCTGCCCGGCCTCCATTTGCAGGCGCTCGTTCAGCGAGTGGCTCTCGTTCCGCTGGCGCAGCTCGCCTGCCGCCGTTTCGAGCAGCGCCTGCAGCATGACGTAGTCGAGCGGTTTCGTCAGGAAATCCATTGCCCCGGATTTCATTGCTTCCACGGCGCGGTCGATGTCTCCGTGCGCGGTGATCATGACGACCGGCACCCGCTCGTCGAGCCGCTTGATATGCTTGAGCAGATCGAGGCCCGATCCGCTGGGCAACTGCACATCGCAGAGCACCAGGTCGGGCGGCTGGCGATCGAGCGCACGCTCGGCTTCGGGAATGTCGGCCGCCGTTCGCACGTCGTAGCCCCAGTCCGTCATCCGAAGCGACAACACCTCACGCAGCGCTGGCTCGTCGTCCACGACGAGAACGGCAAGACGAGTCTTGTCCATGTCTACTGGAAATGTGGGCCAAAGGCCGCTCCATGAGAAGGAGCGCGCCAATCACCCACGTACCGAAACGCCGAAGGATCGCTACCGCGGCCGGCTCATGAAAGCCCTGCCTCGATAGCGATCCTTCAGCGATCCTTCAGCGATCCCTTCAAGTCGCCGGCGCTTTGTGCGCCGGCTCCCTAGACCAGCATGCTGAGGAGCTGCGTGATCAGCTGCGAACGATGATCAAAAAGCGCGACGGCTCCCAGAAGCTCTCGGGCTGCTCGATCGTGAGCGCGCCGCCGATCTTGCCATCCTTCTCAACCTGCGCCTTCGCGAAGGACGGGTTCTGGCGCGACATGATCTGATATTCGCCCTGCGGAAGCGGGATCGTGCGGTCGCTCAAACGGTCGATCTTCGAGAAGTTGCTCGGATCAAGCGTACGGGCCGGAACAACGTGGCGGCCGCCGAGGATCACGAAGCGCTTGCCACCTTCCGCCACGAGCACGCCCTTCTTGATCAGCTCATCCTTGGTGCCCACGACGTAGTACGCCGTGTTCTTTTCGTTCGTCAGCTGATGGACCGTGTCAACCAGCGCGGTGCGAACCGTGGTGAGGGTGTCGACGCGGCTATTGAGTGACGCGATCTCGGTCGTCTGACGCGTAATCGTGCTCTGGAACTCGGCGCGTTCCTTCGTGGCCGAGGCCTGCAGATCGGAAATGGTTTTCTCGTAGGCGGCAACCTGCGCGACGAGGCTCGAGTCTTCCTTCGTCAACTGCTGAACGCGGGAACGAGTCGAGGCGAGACGCGCCTGAACCGAATCGAGGCGAGCGACGAGGTGCGTGATCTTGGCGACAATCAGCTTGCGCTGTTCGTTGGTCGCGGTCATTTCCGACGACGTCTCGAGCGTAGCGCCCTTCTTGCCGGCAAGCGCACGGGCCTTGGCCAGCTCCGTGTTGATCTCAGTGACGAAACGCGTTGACGACATCACTTCTTCGAGCAGATCCTTGCGGACGCTCGACAGCGAGTCGACCCGGAGCGAATCAACATGCGCGACCGTCGCGAGCTGTTGCTTTGCTTCGGTGCCGCAGCCTGAGAGGACAGCGGCCGAGAAAAGAGCGACTGGAATTACGCGGAGGAGTTTCACTGGCGACACCTTTGGAAAAAGGAAACTGAAGCATCATCCCTGGCCGGGCCGCGAACTGTGCGGAGAGAGCGCGAGATGAGCCGCTGGAGTCTCCTAAGGCAATGAAGATGCCCGCGCGACATGCTTCGTAACGTGTTACGAATAAACATGTTACGCCAAGCCAACTACAGCGTCCAAATAGTGAATATCAGGGAACCGGGAAATTTTTCCCGGGCACCGATCCCCGTTGGCGCACTCAGCCGTCCGCGCTGAAGGGCCGCATTCTGCTTCTCGTATTCGCCTTCTATAGAGGAACCGCCACGCACTCGCTGGGTACGGTATTGGAGCCGCTGCTCCTTCCTCCCGGCGTCGATTCGTAAACCCCATGCGCCCAGGCTCACACATCAAAAGCATACTCATTGGAATAGCCGCTGTCCTCATCACTGGCGCTCGCTTCGTGCCCAGCCATGACGTGAACGGACCCGTGCTGACCGCAGCAACCGCGTTCGTTCGCGGGCCGGCGACCACCAAGGACCTTGCGGAACTCGGGACGGCCACCGGGCTCATCGCGAGCACCACAAAGGTTGCGCTCGGTGCATTGGCGAACGTCGTTCGCCCACTCAGCCACCCGCGCGCACTCGAGGACGCATTTCATAGCTACTTCGCGTTCAAGTCAGCGCATCCCGACCAGGTCAAAAAGCCGTATCTCTATTTCGTGGACTACGGCCTGCCCAGCACGACACCGCGCGGCTACGTCTTTGATATGAATTCGCTCAAGGTCGTCGACGGACCCTTCACCGTCGCGCACGGGCGTGGGTCGTCGACGTCGAAATACGGAGTTCCAACGCGCTTTTCCAACGCGCTGGGCAGTGCGGCAACTTCACTCGGACTCTACTTGGCCGAGGCGACGTATGCCTTTCACGGAAATTCCGGCGGGCGTCCGTACGGCTCGATCGGTCTGCGACTCATGGGTGTGTCGAGTGGCTTCAACGACAATGCATTCGTTCGCCGCGTCGTCGCGCATGGCGCACCGTACGTCACGCCGACTCAGGCGGGACGAAGCGAAGGATGTCCCGCGATGGAACCGACGCGCGCGCAGCGTTTGCTCCCGAAGCTCGCCGAGGGTGGAATGGTGTTTCTCTTCGCGCCGAACTCGAATTGGATGAACTCTGATCCCTGGCTTGCGGAGAGCGCCGAATAAAAATCGTTCGCGAGACCGCAGTGTCGCGTTGCGGGCTGATTTGCAACAGTTCTGCAAACACGATTGCCCGAATCGATCGACACTTACACCTTGGCTCCCCCGCAGAGCGTCCGTTCACATGGGAGGAGTCCAATGCCGTCGACCACTACCGCAACACTCGGCCGTTTCGTTTGGCACGAATTGATGACCACCAATCCGTCGGCCGCGCAGGCCTTCTATAAGGAAGTGGTCGGTTGGACAACCAGCAAATGGGACCAAAGCCCGGTCGACTACACCATGTGGATGTCGGGCGAGGTGCCGATCGGTGGAGTCATGGCGATGATTCCCGACGCCGACGCGATGGATGCGCCGCCGAGTTGGACGGCGTACATCGAGACGCCTGACGTGGATCACACCGTCGAGCAAGCCGTAAAACTCGGCGCGACCGTTCTGATCGAGCCGCACACCGTGGAGGACATCGGGCGCTTCGGGGTGTTGCGCGATCCGCAGGGCGCGATGTTCGCGGTGATCACGAACGCGACGCCGCTGCCGGAGGAGAGCGATCCGCAGCCGCTCGAATTCTCCTGGCACGAGCTCATGGCCGATGATCCCGAGGCGGCGATCGAGTTCTATCAAGAAGTTTTCGGGTGGGAGAACAAAGGCGAATCCGACATGGGCGATCAGGGCGTGTACCGCATGTTCGGTCGCGATCGCTTCACCTACGGCGGTGTGATGAAGACGCCGGACGGCATGAGCATCCCGCCGCATTGGGTGCACTACGTGCGAGTGCCGGACAGCGCCGACGCCGCCGTGTCGCGAGCGGAGGCATCCGGAGGCACCGTGATCGTGGCCCCGATCGATGTGCCGGGCGGCGATCGGATCGCCGTGCTCACGGATCCGCAGGGCGCGACGTTCGCCGTCCACTCGAAGGCGACGTAAGCAAACTCTCATACGCGGGGAAGGCGTCGCACGATTTCGAACGCGGCGCCTTTCTTTTTTCGGCTCATTGGGAAATTCCGGGGATTGTCGCGTCTAGGCTCATTGACCGAACTGTTCAGCGACAGTACTGTCCTGCCCCGTCGCTGCCGTGGCATCCGAGACATTCAGCCCACTGATCAATGAACGCCACCTTATTCGGAACAGCGTTTCTCGCCGTGCTCCTTGCCGAGCTCGCTGGTGATAAGTTGGTGTTCGGGGCCGGTGCGCTCGCTGCCCGCAGCGGTGTGGGCGGCCGCGGCGGGGGCGATGGCGGCTCGGTTCGGTAGTCCCGCAGTGGCGCGGGTAGCCGCGGCGGCGGCGATGGCGACGAATCGATGGGCCGGCGCGTCGCTGGGCGCGGTACTCGCGGTCTCCGCGGCATTCGCATCGGGTGACGACGGGTGGCCTGGGTTTGAGAAACGGCTCCCTCACAGGCGCGGAAGTTTGTGCGCTATATCACACTTACAGCTGTCGAGTCAGCTTGACGCGTTGCACCGGTCGGGGATAAAGTAGGCCGCGATCACGAGCACCACAGAACGATAAGACTTCCTCTAAATGACGATCACAAGCGGACGAGCCGAAGCCGGCTGGTCGATTGGTCACCAGCGACCTGTACGAGAATTCCGGTGGATCGGTTGAACGAACTGAAGCGCCCAACAGCCAGCTATACCGCGGCAGACGAGAACACGCTCGACGCGACGCATTCGGTAATCGTCGCCTCCGACGTCCGGCTCTATAGCGAAGGACTCCGCCTCGTGTTCTCGGCCGATGGCCGTCTTCGGGTAGCGCGGGACGCAGCCAGCGCCGACGCGACCATCGACGCGATCGATGCGATCGACTCACGCAGCGGCGCCGACGCGTTGTTGCTCGACGCGGCGTTGCCCGAAGTACGACGCGTGCTCCGCGGCGTGCGCGAACGTGTCCCGCATCTCCCCATTGTGATCTTCGGCGTACCCGAGCACGATGACGAGCTATTGTATTGCGTCGAGGCGGGTGCGACCGCCTTCGTGTCGCGCGATGCCGGCTCGCGGGAGTTGATCGAGACGGTACTCTCCGCGCTGCGCGGAGAATCGAGCCTGTCATCTCGCGGTGCGGCCCAGGTACTCGGTCGGCTTGCGCATCGTGCGCGCGTCGCCGCGCAGTACGCGCCCGACGCCGAGCTCACGCCGCGCGAGCGAGAGATCGCGTCGCTTCTCAACGACGGGCTTTCCAACAAAGAGATTGCCCAGCGACTCCGCATCTGCGTCGCGACCGTGAAGAATCATGTGCACCGCATTCTTGCGAAGCTGCACGTGCAGCGCCGAGGCCAAGCGGCTTCGCGCATGCGCCACCTGAACCCGAAGATCTAGTCCCTCGTTGAATCGTTTTGTGGCCATGCGATCCATCGGGAGCAAAGGGGGGATCAGGGAGATGCGGGCGCCAAGGGCGATCCAGGCATTTCGGGTACGGCCGCCGCCGCCGGTGCCCCCGGGGCCGATGGTCAACCTGGAGCGAAAGGGGACTCGTATCGGCATCGCAAGGCCCGACGTTTCTTCAAGGATTACAAGTCTCACTGTCGCGCTCGCTCGACGCGAGCCAGCAACAGAATCCACCGCAGATGATGGAAGTGTGGTACCAACCGGATCCGGGGGCGAACCCAACCGCCGCGCCCGTCCCGCTGCCTATCGTCTCAGTCTTCGGAACACTCAAGATCACGCCGCAAACAATCGGCTGGACGGCCAACCTCCCCGCGGGGACATTCGAGAAAATCCTTCGCACCGGTCGGGTGCTCATCCGCATCCACTGCGACGTGCTGATCGACGCAAAGCAACGGCAGTTCTCCTCCACCCTCACGGGCATCCTCGGCACCACGGGCCTCATTCTCCCCGGCGGCGTCTTCGAAAGCTGGTTCCTGATCAAGTAAGCCTGCGGACTGTGGTCGGTCACCGAACCTGGTGACCGACCGCCGTTTCCTCGCCGGTCGCCGCTAGTGGCGCGATGGGCAACACTGAACTATTACGATGTAGCAACGTTCGTGGTGCACTGGTTCGGTGTTACCTGTTCGTGTTTGACCGGGCCGCCGATGGTTAGGTCATTCTCGGATCGCCACTCTGCGCCCACCTGACGCGGATAGGGGACTGCCGTGAATCCAAAAGTGAAGAATCTCGCCAACCTGATGAAGCTCAAAAAACGTCAGGGGGAAAAATTCGTCCTGATGCTCGGCGCCGGCGCGTCGATGAGCTCGGGAGTGGTGCGCACGCCGCAGCTCATGGAAGAGTTGCTGCGCGATTACGGCTCGGACTTGAACGGCAACGACAAGCTCGAGGACAAGTTCGACAAACTGTGGCAGCGCAGCAGCGACAGCAGTCGCCGCGCGTTCCTCCAACCCTACCTCGAGCACAAGCCGTCGGCCGGCTACGCGCGGTTGGCCGCGCTCATCGAAGCCGGCTACTTCGACATCGCCCTCACGTTCAATTTCGACCGGCTCGTTGAGAACTCGCTCAACGACCTCGGCTTCACCGACTACAAGTGCGTGATCCGCGGCGAAACGATCGACGACGAGATGCAGAAACTCGCCGACGCCAGCGAGCCGCGCTTCAAGCTGTTCAAGCTCCACGGGAGCCTCGGTTCGTCGGACCACTTCCTGTTCGACATCAACGAGATGAACGAGTATCCGCCGGCCGTGAGCGCGCTCGTGGGCCGCATCACCAGCCGAGACATCGTCACGTGCGGCTATGCGTTCCGCGACATCTGCGTGTTGCGCGCCTTCGCCCAGCGCGGCGGGTCGATCGTCTGCGTCAATCCGTCCGGCGTTCCGCGAGAGCTGCGCGGCTTTCTGAAGGATCGTCGCTCCGACGACTTGGGAATCGACACGGACTTCGACACCTTCTTCGAGGAGCTTTATTGCGAGCTCCTCGCGCCGCCGGCCGTCGCCGCTCAGGAAAAAGCGCCGCCCAACCCGTTCAAATTTCTCGAAAGCTACGAATCGAGCGACGCCGAGACGTTCGCCGGCCGCGACGAGGAGATCGGCCGCTTCAAGCAGGCGCTCGCCAAAACTCCGCCGCCGCGCATCATCATCGTCGCCGGTCCGGCAAAGGCCGGCAAGACATCGCTCGTGCGCGCCGGCGTGCTTCCCGCGCTCGACGCAACGACGCACGTGGGCATCTACCTGCGCTGCCAACGAGAATTCGAGAAATCTCTGCCCGGTGAATTGTGGCCCGCCGATCCGGCGGCCGCGACGCTGACACTCAAGGCGGCACTGCAACGACTCGCCGCGGAATCGCCGGACCACCGCGCCGTGCTCTTCCTCGATCAGTTCGACCGCGTCGCCGGCGCCTACGATCTCACCACCCGGAGCGGCCGCGTCGATCTTACAGCGTTCGTGACCGACCAACTGATGACCGCCGCCGACAACCTCACGATCGCACTCGTGGTCACCGACGACAGCGCGCTCGTGCAGACGTTGTGTCAAGCCTGCAACGACCAGAACGTGTCATGGAGCCTCGTCCAGTGCGCCGCGTTCGAGCGCGACGACGTCGCCAACATCATCCACGCGCTCGCGACGAAGGGTGGTTTCGAGTTCGAGCAACGCATCATCGACGAGATGTTGCAGAGCTACGAACAGACGAGATTGTCGCCCACGACCGACCAGCGATTCACGCTCGCACACATTCAAACGGTCTGCCACATCCTGGCCGCCACACGAACGGTCGACTACGAGAGCTACCGTCACGCCTTCGACAACAACCTCAAGGCGCTGCATCAGGCAATCAACGTCTGCGACATCATCAGCTTCGTCGAAGACTTCTCCTGGTCCGATGCGGTGTGGTTCCGCAACATGATCAAGGTTCCGCTCAAAGAGAGCAAAGAGCGGATCGCCGACTTCATCAAGTCGCACTACGAGGAGCTCGTCCCCAAGCCGAGCGCGAAACGCACGCTCGGCACGACTGACGCGCGCGCCGTAGGTCGCCGTCCGTGACAACGTCGGGGACGTCGAGGCCATCGGGGTCCAGCAGACTGTCCGGCCACGTCAGACTGACCGAGGTCGAAGCGCTCGAAGAAGGCTTGGGATTCATGATCAGCCGCGCGGCCGAAGCCGGGCGGATCGCCTCGTTCATCACGACGAACAAGGCGCATTTCATGGTGCTTTGCGGGCCGGAAGCGAGCGGCAAGAGCGTGCTCGTGACGCGATGGCTCATTCCAGCACTCCGCACCACTACGAAGCCCGACGGCTATCAGGTCTACTACGGTCACTGCGCCGGTGCGCTTCCCGATAGCATGTCGGGAGAAAACGGCGAGACGCCGCTCTCCGACTTGCTCACACAAAAGACGATCTCGCTGATCGACGAGTTCGATTGGGTGCTCGACCTGCCGCGCGACGAACGGCGAATTCAGGTCGAGGCGCTCTTTGCCATGGTCGCACGGGCAAACCCCGACGCCATCGTCGTCGTCATCATCAGCCAGAGACACCTGACGAGTATGTACGCGCTGAGCTCCTATCAGCCCGGCATCGTCAACGCGGTCTGCGACATAAAGCCGGTGGGCCTGGCCGACGGACTCGAACAGTTGAGCCACGAAGACTCCGACGCCAAGATCAGTTACAGCGCCGAGCTCCTGCAGACTCTCACCGAAGAGTCGCAGGATTTCGCCAAGCGCGGCATGGATGTCTCGTTCGACCTACTGAAGCTGCTTCACGCGCGCTTCGCCCGCGTCTCGCGCGAAACCGGCGTGAAAAGGATCGACGTCCAGCGGTACACGGCCGTCGGCGGGCTTCTCGGAGTCCTGCGCGAGCACGTCGACAGCCATCTCGATGCGCTCGAAGCAGCGCAACCCGGAAGCGACAAACTGGCTCGCGCCATTCTCGAACGCGTGCTCGAAGCCCAGGCCCGCGGTGCGGCGCCCGACTTCGAGGAAATGGCTCCGCGATTCGACGTGTCGAGCGACGAGGTCTACGACGTCGTCGACCAGCTCGCCGTCCCCGGCGGCTTGCTTCACAGCACCACACTCGGCCAGTACGACTTTCAGCCGCCGCAGATCGTCATCATCCTGCGCGAGGATGCGGCGCTTCGACAATTACAGCGAGAGCGCGCGCTCCGCATCATCGAAGAAGGACTTCGAAGCCGGCAACAGATTGGAACGTTTCTGCCCGCGGCGCGGTTCGCCGAAATCCACCGGCAGCGACGTTATCTCGTGCTCGACGACGAGGCGATTCGGTTTCTCGCGCAATGCGCCCTGCGTGACGACGGCGCCGACTCGGGCGCGGCGGAATACTGGCTCGCCCGCGTCACGTCGCGCGACGATGCCATGGACATTCTCCTTGCAACCGCGTTCGATACGTCGGCCGAGGTTCGCGGACGCGCCGCCGCGCTGCTCGGAGAGTTCGCGGAGCCGCTCGTTCGAGAGCGATTGGCCGTTCTTGCGCTGACCGATCCGACCCCTGCCGTTCGCGCGTTGGCCATCGAAAGCCTTTCACATATGGCCGACGACGCGCTGCTCGCACAATTGTTGGAAGAAGTTCGAAACCCAACGGGCGCCCGCCGACGCGAAGCGATTGAAACGCTGCGTGTTTTCCCGCGCGCCGATGTCGCCGCAGTCCTTCAAGGGCTCGTGAAGGAACCGGGCACCGATCTGGCACTCAGAGAAGCCGCGGTCTCGGTTCTCGCCGCGCTCAACATCGGCGAGGCGGTCGACGGGTTGGTCGACATCGCACTCCACGACCCCGACGCCGAAGATCGCGATGCCGCTGCCAGGGCGCTGACGCGGACGGAGCCCGAAGATCTGAATCGTCGCATTCTGTCTCGGCTCGACTGGCGGCGGCCAACCGGTCGCGTCATCGTCGTCGGATTGCTGCTCACGATTGCCCTGACGCTTGGTACGGCAATCGCCGCGTCGTCGGCGTTGCTGTTCGAAGGGTTGCTTCCCGGCACACTGGTGATCTTCGCGCTCTTGGTGCCGGCATCGGTCGGCGGCGTTCTTCTCGTCAGGCTGAGGGACGGCCGGCTGCGATGGCGGTCGCCCATCGGTGTCATTGCCGTGCTGTTGTTTGCGTTCTGTGCAATCACGGTGATGCCCGTGGTGCACGGGCTCGCGCACCTCATGATCAAGCAGCGGCGACGAGCCCTGACGTTGTTTGGGCTCGAGCTGCTCGGCGTCTTCATGTTCTATGTGCTGGCCGGCGCCACGGAGTTCGTTCCGGGCGTGCGAATCATCGCCGTCCTCTATCGTGCGCTGGGCATCGCGCTGTTCGTCGGCTCGTACCTGTTCGACGTGCTGGCCGTCGCGCTGGACACGATCGTGTTCCGGCAGGCCATGACCCGCGAGGCGCAGCGCGCCGCCATCTATCGCGAGGTTTTTCGGAATCCGTCCATGGTCGCGGCGGTCTTCGGCGATCTCCGAAGCTCGATACCCGTCGAAGTCCGTCGCGCGAAACGGCTCATCCACCGATTCGCTCAACGAATGTTGCCGGCCAAGCTCGTGGACCTCCTCATCGCCGGCGATCCCGTGTACCAGCCGTACGTGGTGCACGTGCTCAGGCGATCGAAGGACGAAGAGACGATTCGCAAACTGGAAAGCCTGTGGGCCGGGGCGGACGCACCGCAGCAAGCGGCCATCGCCGCGGTTCTGTCCGGCCACCCCACGTCGCGCTCGGTCGAGGCGTTGGAGCGCGTTGGCGCGCGTACCGGAGCCGTCGTGAGATCGCGCGCCGGCCTCGCGAGACTGCGGTTCCGACTGTCGGTGTGGCCATGGTCGACCCGGCTCGCCGCCCTTTGCTTTGTTCCGGCGCTCGGCATCCTGCTCTATCACGGCGCAATGATCCGGCGCAACCCGGCATGGGCCGCGATCATCACGCTCAGGCAGCCCCTCCCAAGCGCCACGCAGAAGGTCAAGATCGTGGACTTTCTCGTTGACGCCTATGCAAAGGAATCGGTCGATCAACTTCGGGACTTGTTCCTCGAGAAACGCTCGTCGCACTCCGACTCGCTCAATACAGCGCTCGTGCGTGGCATGGTCACACTCGAGAACGTAGGTCTGATCGAGCCGAACGACCCGTTGCGCGCACAACTCAAGAATGAGTTGGTTCGATATAGCGCGTTGCTGTCCGACCCCGACTCCATCACCTGCCTCGCCGGATTCGACGTGTTGAAGACGATGGTCGACGCCTCCGATTCAACGCTGGCGAATGCCGCAGTGGCGTCGCTCGTGCGATTCGTCAACACCGACACCGCAACGCCCGGCATGACGTGGCGAAAGCAGGCCGCGATTCACGCGGTTGGGAGCATGCAGTACACCCGCGCGCTGCCGGCGCTCGACAGTCTCCTCAAACAGCGCATCGCCAACAAAGTTCAGTCCAAGGACCGGGCCGCCGCCGCGGTCACTGACATGATTCGCGATCAGATACTTCAAGTCGCCAAGCAGGCCTACGCGGCCGTCCCGGAACGCAACGCCAGCCAGGAGCGAACCAAGCTTCTCGCGACGCTTGTGGATCTCTCCTTCACCATCCCTGAGCTTCGCGCGCTCAAGGGACAGGTCGAGAACGCCAACCGCGTTTCGAACGGATGCGATCGAAATGCCGACGGCGCCTGCGATGGAAAGGATGACGCGCTCAAAGCCATTGCCGAGAGTCCTGCATCCGAAGACGGCTATCGCGACCTCGTCAGCCACTACACAACGACCAACCAGTACCAGCAGGCCACCGACGTCTTCACTCGCCTCATCCAGGAACATCCGGCCAGCATCTGGCCGCGACTGATTCTCGCCGAGATCTACCACGGCGACCGCTCCGCCGAGGACGCCTCGTTTTTCGAACGAAGCTACGACGCGATCGTCGCGCTTCGAAAGCTTCCCGTGTATGCGCAAATGAAGACGAGCGCGCCCGAAGACTACGCGCGGGTTGAAGCAGATTTTGTCGAGATCGCGCTCACGGCCAAGCACTACGCGGAGGCAGAGACCGCGGCGCGCGACCTGCTCGCCGAGCCGTCGGGCTTCTACGTCGATCGCTTGAACATGGCGCTCTTCATCTATATCGCCAGCGTCATGCGACATGACCCAAGCGTGGCTGTCCCGCGTTTGGCGGAGCTGGAAACCGTGGTTCGTTCACTGCCGCCCGACTACTACAACAACTGGATTTACCCCGGCACGCTCGTGTTCATCGACCACAGCGACCTGTCGCCGCCGCTCAAAGCGGCGCTGCGCAAACTGTGCCGGGGCGGACGCTGGTATTCGACGCAGCAAGCCGCGACCATCATCGCCGAAAACCGAACGGCTCTGCAGTCGATCGGCGCGAGAGCGGCCTACTAGTTCGCTGTCTCGCGTTTAGTTCGGCACGATGACGTAGTCCACAGCTGCGAGTCGTCGCACCCGCTTGATGGCCTCATACCCTTCGCGACTCCCGTCGTCGTTCGTATTGCCCTCGAGCGTCGTGATCGACTGTCCGTCGGCACTGACGACGATACCCGTGTGATGCCAACCGGGTGCGTTCGCGCGGCGAACCAGAAAGAACGACCCCGGACGGATCTCCGCCGGTGAAATCGTGCTTCCCTCGCGAAACAACCCGCGCTCTTTCGCGCTTTTCCCGATCTCGTCGCACGCAAGGCTTGGTGTGAACGGCAGCGCACGCCCCGCCGCCGCTTGCTTCATCGCAAAGCAGGCGAAGCCCGCGCACCACGGAAAGTCGCTCCCTTCCTCACCGTTCATATACAGACGCACCCACGGTCCGCGATTCTCACCGCCGATCTCTCGCGGATGTTGTGCGACATGCTGCTCGGCCACCCGCACCACGTCGCTGCCGAACGAGTCCGACGCATCCATCGGCGCCAACGCCGCGGCGATGGGCGTCGTGAGCACGCCGTACGTTACGTCATCCACGATACCGTTCACGGTCAGCGCCTTCTGCTGTTGCACCGTGCGGATGGCCGTGTCTGTCGCCGGTCCAAAAACGCCGTCGATGACGACGCCGAGTCGTCCGAGCGTGAGCCACTCTTGAACGCGGCGCACGGCCGCGCCCGACGCACCGACCGCCAACGGGGCGGTGAGCTTCGCTTCCTTGAGCACGACTGGCGAAAACGTAGCGGCGCTAAACGCGCTGGAAGTTGCGAGGGTCGGCGGCATAAGCGATCTCTGACGGAGCAGGTTTCCGGTGCGCTTCAGCGACGGCGGTACGGCCGGAACAGGCGCGGTGACGACAACATCTCACGTCGTCGCGAGGGGCACCAGTGGGGCGCGCCACGCGCTGTCGAGCTCGGTGATCACGAGCGGGCCCTCGAGAGCGCTGGCACGGACGGACACCGACGACGCACGGAGGCACGTCGGCGAGCGACCGCTCCGCGCTCCGTCCACGCTTACGACGATGGGCTTCGTGATGTGTAGCCCGAGTTGTAAGCCCATTGTCGGGGCGCATCCACATGCTGACTAGGCTTCCCAGGGATGCAACATGGCGATCAATGCGCCATGTTATGGCATGGATCCGGTGTCAGCACGAATCAACAGAGCCACGGTCGCGTTGCTCGCTGCCTTCGCCTGCGCCTGTGCAAGCGCTCCCTCGGCGCGCGAGCAACGCGCGGCAACGCCAATGACGCCGGCAGAGAGCGATCTCGCCGCGGTCGCGAAGGCGAGGGCGGACAGCACACGCCTGCCGTACACCGCCGCCGACATCCATTTCATGTCCGGCATGATTGCGCACCACTCGCAAGCGATTCTCATCGCCAAGTGGGCGCCGTCGCACGATGCGGGTGCGCTGCTGCACCCGCTGACCGAACGAATCATCAACGCGCAACAGGATGAGATTGTGCTCATGCAGCGCTGGCTGCGCGATCGCAATCAACCGGTGCCCAACGCCACGTCCGGCCAAATGACGATGCCGATGGACGGCATGGAGCATTCGATGCTCATGCCGGGAATGCTCACCGACAAGCAGCTCAAGCAGTTGGACGCGGCGCGGGGCCCCGAATTCGATCAGCTCTTCCTGACCTTCATGATCCAGCACCACCGCGGCGCCGTCTCCATGGTGAAGGACCTATTCGCGACCTACGGCGCCGGCCAGGATGAAACGGTCTTCAAATTCGCGTCCGACGTCAACGTCGATCAAACCACCGAGATCGCGCGAATGCAGAAAATGCTCATGACGCTCGTGCTCGGCAGTCCATTCCGCTGACGCTCCGTCACATTCAACTGTCGCTTTTTTCCGACGCCACTACCATCCCAAGGACATCAATCATGGACGCATTGAAGTTGTCGTTCGCTGCCGGCCTGTCATTCGCCGCAGCGTGTTCTTCGGGGACGAAGCCGGCGGCGGCGCCGGCACCCGCCAAGGATCCACGCGTGGGCCTGAGCGCCGGCCTGATGAATGCCGGCGAAGCGGTCTCGAACCTGCGCGTCGTCTCCAAGACGCAGCCGTCGCCAAAGTTCGTTGGCGCCTTCAACTCCGACATGGCGTTCACCGGCAAGTACGTCATTCAGGGGAGCTACAACGGCTTTCAGGTGTGGGACATCTCGACGCCGTCCAAGCCCACGCTCACCACGGCGTATTACTGCCCCGCATCGCAAAGCGACGTCTCCGTCTATAAGAACTTGCTCTTCGTCTCGGGTGAGAGCGGAAGCGGCCGTCTCGATTGCGGCGACCAGGGCGTGAAGGAGCCGGTCAGCAAGGAGCGCCTGCGCGGCCTGCGCATCTTCGACATCACCGACATCGCGAATCCGAAATACATCGGGAACGTGCAGACCTGCCGCGGCTCGCACACGCACACCGTGCTCGCCGACCCGAACGACAAAGAGAACGTCTACGTCTACATCTCCGGGTCTTCCGGCGTACGTCCCGCCGACGAGTTGCCCGGATGCGTGAATACCGCGCCGGACAAGGATCCAAACTCCGCGCTGTTCCGCATTGAAGTCATCAAAGTGCCGCTCGCGAACCCGGCGAGCGCCGCGATCGTCAGCTCGCCGCGCATTTTCAACAATCTCGCGGCGCCCGCGGAACACGGCGAAATGCCAAACGATATCGCGGCGCAAAAGACAGTGGTTGCCGCGGCGCGGGCTCGTGGCGTCTTCATCGGCCTGATTCAGGGCCAGGAATTCCCGCTGCCCGACAACTTCACCAAGCCAATGCTGGATAGCATCGTCGGCGCCCGGAATGGAACGGGCGACGCCACCGGCGCCGACAGCGCGGCGCTTCGTACCGCGCTTCCCGACATGCTTGCCAAGCGCTTCGGAACGGGCGCCGATCGAACGGGCCCGACGCAGTGCCACGACATCACCGTGTATCCGTCGATCGGATTGGCCGGCGGCGCCTGCGAAGGCTACGGCCTCTTGTTGGATATTCGTAATCCGACCAACCCAGTCCGCATCGGCGCCGTCTCCGACTCCAACTTCTCCTACTGGCACTCGGCCACGTTCAACAACGACGGCACCAAGGTGCTGTTCTCCGATGAGTGGGGCGGCGGCGGCGCGCCCAAATGCCGAGCGACCGACCGCAAGGAATGGGGCGCCGACGCCATCTTCGAGATCAAGAACGGCAAGATGGATTTTCAGAGCTACTACAAGCTCCCCGCCGCGCAGACCACGGAGGAGAACTGCGTCGCGCACAACGGCTCGCTGATTCCCATCCCGGGACGCGATGTCATGGTACAGGCCTGGTATCAAGGCGGCATCTCGGTCTTCGATTGGTCGGACGCCAAGCACCCCATGGAAATCGCATCCTTTGATCGCGGTCCGGTCGACGCGAACAAGATGACCATGGGCGGATCGTGGTCCGTTTACTGGTACAACGGCTCCATCGTCAGCTCCGAGATCGCACGCGGCCTCGATGTCGCCGAGCTCGTCCCGAGCCAGTTCATCTCACAGAACGAGATCGACGCGGCAAAGACGGTGCATTATGAATATCTGAATGCCCAGGGACAGCCGAAAATGGTGTGGCCGCCGAGCTTCGCGCTCGCCCGAGCATACGTCGATCAACTCGAGCGATCGAAGTGCATGAGCGCCGCACGGATCTCCGAGGTCAGACAGGCGCTTTCGAGCGCCCAAGGCACCTCGGGTGACGCGCGGCGAACAGCAATGACCAGCCTCGCGACGCAGTTGAATGGAGAAGCGAGCGCGTCGTGCGATCCGCCGCGCATGCGCAAGCTCGCCGATGCCACGAAGGAACTGGGCGGCGTTCAGCCCTAACCGGTCGCACCGAGTGCGGCCCGGCACCGCCCGTCGCGATCAGACGGACGGTGCCGGCAGCATTCCACCAATGAGAAAACTCTCACGGGCGAATGCGAACGACTCGCGCTTGAAATAGTCTCGCTTGGTGATCTCGACGTTCTGCGTGGTCGCCGTGCAGTGCCACGTCTCGAACGATCGCGGCTTGGCATTCCCAAATACCGCGGGCGAGAACGCCGCGACATTCACTCCGCCCTCCGAATCGCGCGCCGACACATACCGAATGAGCTCGACGCCCGCCTGACGCATCTCGGCTCCGAGCCCCTGCGCCGACGTGTAGCGCGACGGCGACGAGATCGCGCGCCGTTGCGCATCGAACGGCGGCACGGTGAGATCCACACCGAGCTTCGACCGCGCGCGCGCGGCGAACGCCGTGAGCTGCGTCGTCAGCGGACCAAGATCGCCACTCGTGCCTTCCAGAAAGAGCAGCCGATAGTACGCGACCTCGGCGAACGCCGTGCGGCGCGTCTCCGAACCGTACCACACGCCGCGTTCGTGCCGCGCGGCGAACCGCGAACCGTGGCGCAACGGTGGATACCGAAAGGGTGTCGCGAGCAGATAGTGCAGCCCAGCGGGCCCCACGGCCGGCGGCTTCGCTCGTTCGATCAGCTCCTCGAGCAGGATCTGCTCGTCGACCGAATCGACGAGCTTTCGCGTCGAGACCTGGTGCTGCGCTTCGACGGCTCGCCACGGCGAGAGCCGCAAGGGCCGCAGTCTAGAGACGCCCGCGCATCGCGTCCAAATACTGGATGACATCGACGAGCCCCTCCACGGTTCGGATTCGCTCAGCCGGCACACCGGCGAGATGATGGTTCTCGGCGTGCAACCATTGCCGCGCCTTCTCGTCGTCGCCGCCCACGAGCGCGTCGAGCCCGCGATAAACCCGCAAGAACAGAAGCGCGAGCTCGCCCTCTTTGCTCTCCGGGTCAATGCCGCGTCCGTTTTGCAGACGGGAGATGGAGGCCTCGCTCGACCCCAGCACAGCGGCGAGCTGCCGGTTGCGAAGTCCGAGCCGCATGCCGGCCGACAGCACGGCCTTGGCAAGGACCGGTGCGGGCTCAGGTCGGGCGGATGGGCGAATGGGTGATGCCATCACATGAAACATTATGTCGATATCCTTTCATGCGCAAGGCAGGCCGCCCGCTACATATCTCACGCGGTTGGCCGATCGGCTTAGTGTGTCGAGTCCGCCCGCTCCGACGAATGCATGTGAGCGATTTTCCACCCCTCGGCGCGCCGCGTCCACACCGTGGTTTGCGTCACTCGCAAGCGTCGCTCGCGACCTGCGCTGTCGGTGAATGACTCGCGCAGGTTGCTCGACACCACGGCCGCGCTCGGGTCGAGCACGGCGATCGACATCGAGTCCAGATGAATCGCGACACTTCGCAGCCGTCGGAACGCCGCGGCGTCCTGCAACCGCAGGTTGTCGAACGTCAGCCAACCCTCATCGCCGTCGTACGCGCGAAACGTGGTATCGCTGATGAACGTGTTCAGAATAGTCTCGACGTTGCGGTCGCGAAGTTCATCGTGAAACCGCTCCACCGCGAGCCGCACCGCTGTCGCCGTCGCGTCCGGATTGTATTGCTCGAGAATCGCCGCAGGTCGAATCGCCGCGCAGCCACACGCGAGCGCGATCACGAGAGTGCCGACGACCCCGGCTACCTTGGAACGGACACAAGAGTTTCGCATCTGAGATAGTTACTCGTCGGCCGAGACGCCGCGCTAGAAGCAGCGCCGTCAGTCACACTCCGCGTCTCGCCGCGGTGGCAGAGCGCGGCGCCTGGTCGGCTCTCAACACTACCCAATGATTTCAACGAACAAATAGTCAGGCCGGTGCCGCGACAACCCGCGTTTCAATCCGCGCAAATCCGCGATTGACGTTCACCTCCTTCCAACGCCAAACACGCGCCCAACCTTCTGCTCGTATCGAGCGTCTATACAGGTAGAATGCCTTCAACCAATCTCCTGCAGGGCACGCTCGACCTACTCATCCTCAACACGCTCACGCTCGGCCCTCTTCACGGCCTCGGCGTCGCGCGCCGCATCGAACAGGTCACCAAAGGCACGTTCCTCGTCAAACCCGGCTCGCTCTTCCCCGCCCTGCATCGCATGGAGCAAGCGGGGTGGCTCGAATCGGCGTGGGGCGAGTCGGCGAACAACCGGCGCGCCAAGTTTTACCAGCTCACCAGGGCCGGACGACGACAGCTGAAGCAGGAGACCGACGAGTGGTCGCGCGTGTCGCTCGCGATCGCGCTCGCCCTGCAGCCGTCCACTACGTAGCACCCTCGCTCAGCGCAATCTTCGGATCGACGCGCGCCGCGCGCCGCGCCGGGACCGCGGCAGCCACCGCACCGGTCCCCACTAGCAACACTATCACGGCCGCATACGTCACCGGGTCCCACGCGGTCACGCCGACGAGTAGGCTCGACAGCAGCCGCGTCGCCACGAACGCCGCCGGGACCCCGATCGCGAGCCCGATCAGCACAAGCGCGAGACCCTGCCGCACCACCATCCGCAGCACCTGCAGACTCTGCGCGCCGAGCGCCATGCGAATGCCGATCTCGTGACGGCGACGACCCACGACATAGGACAGCACGGCATAGATCCCGCCGATCGCGAGGGTCAACGCGATGGCCGCGAACGCCGCGAGCACGAAGGCGACCGTGCGCGCCTGCGCCAACGACTGGTCGAGGGACGACTGCATCGTCTGCAACTGGAACACGGGTAGCTCGGGATCGAGCGCGCGCACGGCATTGCGAACCGACTGAAAGAGCGAGACGGGATTGCCGGACGTGTGTACCACAAACGCGAACGTGCCGAAATTCGATCCAGTGTCGATCCGCGTGAGCGGAAAGTAGATGCCGGGAATCATTGGTTGCGACAAACCGTAGTGCTTCGCGTCCTTCACCACGCCAACCACGGTCGTCCAATTCGTCGACGACGTGTCGCTCCGCCCCTCCATACGCTTCCCAACAGGATCTGCTACCGTCGGCCACGCGTGGCGTGCGAACTCCTCGTTGACGACGACAGGGCGATAGCCGCCGCCGCGAGCCTGTCCCTCGTTCTCGCGAAATGCGCGACCATGAACGAATTGTACGCCCATGGTCGCGAAGTAGTCCGGGCTGGCATAGCGCGTGAGCGTCACGGGGTCGGTCTCATTCGGCCGAAGCGCCGGTGCGCCTTCTGCTCTGTAGAAGTTTCCCCAATGACAGCCGCTGAGCGGCGCGCAGGTGATCAGCGCCGCATGGTCCACACCGGGCATGCCCTGCAGACGGTCGATGAGTGTTTGATAGAACGGCATCTGCGCCGCTTCGCTCGGATACTTCACCGCAGGAAGCGAGATGCGAAACGTCAACGCGCCCGCCGAGCGAAAACCGGGGTCGGTGTGCCGGAGATGGTCGTACGCACGAATCAGAAGGCCGCCGGTCACCAGCAGCACCACGGCTAAACCGATTTCGGCGACGACCAGCACATCCAGAAGACGGCGGTCGCGTTTCGACGCGGTCGTGCGCGTTCCGCCGGAGCCGAGAGCATCATGCGGATCGTCACGCGTCAGACTGAGCGCGGGGGCGAGCCCGAACAGCAGCGCAGTACCTCCAACCACGGCGATGGAGAATAGAATCGTTCGCGGACCCGCCGACAGCGAAGCCCATGGCGGGACGAGACCGGCGTTCGTCGCGACCAAAACACGAAGCGCCCACGCACCGAGAAACGCACCGCCCACGCCGCCGATCGCCGCCAGCGCGAGGCTTTCCGTCAGCAGTTGGCGCGCGACTCGGGCGCCGCTCGCACCCAGTGCGACGCGAATACCCACTTCGCGCCGGCGGAACATCGAGCGCGCAAGCATCGCGCCGGCGACGTTAGCGCACGCGATGAACAACACCAGGACGGCCCCAATGCCTAGCGCGACGCCTGCCGCGCGAAAGTCGGCCACGAATCGGTCGCGGAGCGGCATGACACGAGGCGACACCGTATGCAACGAATCCGACTTGAGCCAGATCGGCTGATGGGCTTCATCCAAATCCCTGGCGGCTTGATCGACCGTCACTCCTGGCTTGAGGCGTCCAATCCCGTCCCACGAATACGAGTGGCCGGTCGTCTTCGGATCGCCGTCGAGAGGCAACCACAGCTTGGCCCCGTTGGGAAATTCCGCCTCGGGTGGAAGTACGCCGATGATCGTGTATGGCGCGCTATTGATGCGAAGTATTTTACCGATCACGTCCGGCGATCCGCCGAATCGCTCCTTCCAGATTGCGCTGCCGATGGCGACGACGTTCGGCCCTTTCGCCTGGTCCTCGTCGCTCGTGAACATCCGGCCAATGATTGGTTTGATCCGCAAGACGGTCGCAAAATCATAGGTGACACGCGCCGCATCGACACGCTCCGCACTTGATCCGTCGGCGAGGTTCACACTCTCCCCACCCCACACCGCCATCGCCTCAAACGAGTGCGTGCGGCTGCGCCAGATCGCAAAGTCCGCGTAGTCGATTCCCGTGTACTCGAGGTTCCACCGCGGTGCCTTTTCATTGAGATACACCAGGCGATTGGGCTCGGCGAACGGAAAGGGCCGGAAGAAGACGCCGTCGAGCAGCGTGAACACGGCGGTGTTCGCGGCAACCGCCAGCGCAAGCGTAAGGACAAGCAGCGCCGTCGCGCCGGGCTGCCGCGCGAACGACCGAACGGCAAAGCGCACGTCCGAAAGGAACGAATGCATGCGATGCTCCTTGGGTCGCGGCTGATTTCGCCGCCGCCAATGTTCGTAGGGTGCGCGTCGAGCCACATCGCTCAACGCGCGGAGCCAAGTCCCGAGCGCCGCGAGAGAGCCCCGCCGTTGCGCCGCCGCGAGCTCATCGCCGAACGCCTGCGCCATCTCGTCACCGTACTTGTCGCGCAGGCTCCCAGGCAGCAGCCGGAGCATCGCGCCGTACGTTCGCCGGCCGAATCGCATCACGCGTCGCCTGAGTGCGCGAGGCGGCGGGTCGCGACTCGTACGGTCGCGTCGAGGCGCGCGACTTCGGCCGCAAGCGTGCGGCGGCCGGCCGGCGTGATGCGGAACCATCGGCTGCGCGCGCTGTCGCTCTCCGCGTCTGCCGGCGGTTTGTCCAGTCCGCGAATCCAGCCGTGATCGGTCAGCTCGTCGAGGGACCCGTACAACTTGACGGGCCACAGCTTGAGATCACCATCGGTGAGCTCGAGTACGTCGCGCATGATCCCGGACCCGTGACGGTCGCGGTCGGCGAGCGAGAGGAGGATGAAGAACCAGTGTCGGCGCATGATGTATTATACTGTTCTGTACTATTAGACAGTATAATTGCAAAAAGGGTTGGCGGGCGCAAGCTCGCCCGCCGTCCAGCCCCGGCTATGCGCCGATGAGGCGGAAGTGTTCCTCCCCTTTCAGTTCGCGGTCGAAAGTCGCGACTTCGGTGGCGTCCGCCGCACGAGACCATGACGACCGAGCCATCGTCCCGAACGTCGCAGTAGACCGTGTCGCCAGCCTCCAGCTGCAGCCGCCGCCGGCGCGGCTACGGGACCCAGGTCGTATGGCTCGAGGCGGGCTCGCGTTTCTTCGCCGCCGGTACCTCCGCGGGAACGCCAACGTTGACCACCGCGACGATACGCTCGTCGTCGCGCGCTCCCACGGCGACACGCGCCGCGGCATCGCCCATCACGCCGCCGCTCTTGATGTGCGTACCCAGCCCGATCTCGACCGCCGCCAGAGACAGATTCTGCACCGCCATCATCACCGCGGCATAGTCTTCCTCGCGGATCTCGGGATTGTCGTTGTTCACGACGGCGACCGCGATCATGCACGGGAGCGCGCGATGCTCCGACGCCACCGTTTCCCGCATGGCACGGGCCGCCTCGGTATCCTCGAGCTTGCGCGCTTTGCGATCGCCGAGTGCGAGGCCGTACGCGTACCTCGCCTCAGGACCGAGGACATAGAATCGCCATGGTTGCGTGAGACGATGATTGGGGGCCAGGGTGGCTGAGTCGAGGAGAGTTTCGATCTGTTCGCGCGTCACGAGTTGCTCGGCGAATCGCTTGATCGAACGGCGCTGCTGGATGGCGTGAGATGCGTGCATGACAGTGAAGTTAGCGAGTACCCATCGCGGCGAGGCGGCTCCCCCGCGCGTGCTGCGCGGACTAGCTTAGGCTGTCGTGACTCCATTCGAGCTTATAGGCGGCGACGCCGGCGTCCGACAACTGGTCGATCGGTTCTACGATCTCGTCGACAGCGCGCCCGAGGCGGCCACCATCCGCCGTCTGCACGCCGCCAGTCTCACGGCGTCGCGCGAAAAGCTGTACCTCTATCTCACCGGCTGGACGGGCGGGCCGGCGACGTATGTCGAACGGTTCGGCCACCCTCGCCTGAGAGCACGGCATCTGCCATTCGCCATTGGCGCGCGCGAACGCGACGAATGGCTCTGGTGCATGGACCGCGCGCTGTCCGAGCACGAGATGCCGGCGGACCTGCGTGAAAAGATCCGCGAGCAATTCCACGCGCTCGCGGATCACATGCGAAACCAACTGGAAGACTAGAGGATCGTGCTCGGCGGCTTGGGAGGCATGCCGGCTTTCGGCCCGCTTGCTCAGCGCCGCCTATTGGCCCAGTCGAAACTTGAGGCCGACCATGAGAAATGCATCATGGACGTTCCACTTGTCTTCGTCGGCACCCTTGCTCAGGAAGTCGGTGAGCTCCGCCGCGACGCCGATCTTGCCGAGCATCACGTCGGCGCCCAGCCCACCATGAAACGCGAAATTGGTGGTGTTGTTGCCACTGATGAGCGTCGTGCTGTTGTCGAAGTGGTCGAACTTTTCGCCGGCGCCGGCGATGAGGTACGGTTGCACCAGAATCCGAGGAAGCGGGCGAATGACGAGATCGGCCGCCAGCGCGCCGACGGATCCCTTTCCGATGTCCTGTTTGCTCGCGTTCTTGATCGTGGTGCCCGACGCGTACGCGCCCGTGACGCGCAGTATTCCGAAATCGACGTTCGCGCCGAGCGACAACGTTCCTTCTCGCGTCTTCGCGATGCTCTGCGCGTTTCCCGAGACTTGATGGATGTCGCTCGCGGGAATGTATCCGCCCACCATCGGCGTGATGGAGATCTGTGCGCGCAGTGGCGATGCGAGCGCGGTAGCTGTCGCGGTAGCGATCGGAAGAAGAACTCGACGATACTTCATGCCGTATCTCCTGCTTGACTCGGTGAATCCGGCCCGGATGGCCGGCGCTGACCTCAGCGCAACTACACCGCGTGTGCGCGTTCGTTCAGCGAGCGCGACCTTTCGGATCGGCGCGTCGCGATGAGAAGTGCAAGAAGCATGATCGCGTCCCGGGATGCGGTCGTTCGCATCGCAAGACACCGCGGTGCCCCGAATCAGCGCTCGGGCGGAGACGCGCTCATGCAGATCGTCGACGCCCGGTGTCAAACCGAAGCGTGTCAAATCGCTGCGCGCCGCACAATCGGGCACCGTCGCATCGTGTTCGGCGGAACGCCCTTTGCGCAGATTCGGAGGCGTACGCGACCGTCGCGCGGCTCGGACCGCGCGAATCGCGCGTGACGCAACCACAACGATTCGGATGACGGAGAGCGCTGATGACACGACACGCGACCGCTCAAGGGAAGACGACGAGAGAGTCGACACCGCAGCCGACGATTCGCGCCGAGATCAGGAGGCTCGAGGTATTCGTGGGCACCTGGCATACGGAAGGAAAACAATACGAGGGCTCGGTTGGCCCCGCGGCACCGGTGACCGCGGTCGAGACGTTCGAGTGGCTGACGGGCGAGCTGTTTCTCATTCACCGCTTTCAGGGCCAGGTGGGCGGCGCGGCTTCGGCATGCATCGAGGTCATTGGGTACGACCCGTCCACCGATGCTTACCCGGCTCGTACGTATTACAACAACGGCATCATCAACGATTGGCAATACGAGGATCACGGCAAGATATGGATTCTCGCCGGCGAGTGGATGATGGGCGACGAGCGAACCTACGTGCGTTGCACCACCCGCTTCAGCGACGACGACAATACGAGATCAGGACGGTGGGAATCGTCGGCCGACGGTGTGAACTGGCAGACGTACTGGGACGTGACGGCAACACGCGCCACGATCATCCCCTGAACGCGACGCGGCAACACCAATGCATTCGCGCAGCGCGTCAGGATACGAGGGCCGCGGGCTGGATGGATTCAGCGTGGCTTGCTTGTCCACCCGAGCTCGCAAAACGCCTCCCGACGGATCGCATGGTTCCTGAGTCAGCGGGGGGCCGGCAGCCCGCGTCTTCCACGTCCGAAAACGGCGAGTCGGCGTGCGGCGCCGCTCATACACTTTGCATGCTTGGACACCGAGATGAAAAGGCCAAGATGACTCGTGCGAGGACTCGTATGACACGCCGCGACAATCGCGAACAAACAACCTCGCAGCACCGAATGCTCACCGGGGCCGCGTGTGCGCGGCTCGCGTTCAGTGGCCTGATCGTCTGGCTCGTGGGCGGGACGATCGTGAACGCTCAAACGGCGACGCCTCGCCCCCCCAAGTGCACGGCGGCCGAGCATCGCCAGTTTGATTTTTGGATCGGCGACTGGGACGTCTTTCGACGGGGCGAGTCGCAGACCACGCCGGTGGCACGCGTACGCATCGAACCCATGGTCGATGGCTGCGCCATCCGCGAAGTCTATCGCCGGAACGACGGCTATCACGGCGAGAGCTTCAGCATGTATGATGCGTCTCGCATGACGTGGCATCAGAGCTGGGTGACCAATGACGGCGAGCTGCTGATCATCGAAGGCGGCGTACACGACGGTCGCATGATTCTGACGGGCAGCACCATCGGCGCCGATCGCCGATCGACGTTGGTTCGCGGCGTGTGGAGCAAGGAGCCGAACGGTGTGCACGAAGTCGCCGAGACGTCGAGTGATTCGGGTGGTACGTGGAAGCCGTTGTTCGATTTGAATTTCCGTCGGCACCCTGGGAAGCCCTCGCCGGTCGAGAACCGACGCTGACGATCGTTGTCCGACCGTTGTGCCGCGCGTCTAAACCAATCGCGGCAACGAGGTGTCTGATCCGTCGGCCCTTCACCAACCGACATCAGCATGCTCCAGGACCTTCGCTACGCGGCGCGCACCCTCCTGAAGAACCCGGCGTTCACCATCGCCGCCGTGCTCTGCCTCACACTCGGCATCGGCGTGAACGCGACCATCTTCAGTTGCGTGCGCGCGATGCTCCTTCGCCCATTTCCCTATCGCAATCCCGATCAGCTCGTCGCGATCGGGGAGGCCAACGTGAAGCGAGGGTGGCACATGAACTCTGTGTCCTACCCGAATTTTCGGAGTTGGCAGGCGGGAAACGCCACCCTGCAGAACATCGGCATCTACTCCGGCACGTCGTTCAATCTCGCGAGCGGCGACGGCGCGCAATATGTGCAAGGTGCCAACGTGTCGTGGACCGTGTTTCGCACGCTCGGCGTGCCGCCCGCGATCGGCCGCGACTTCATCGAAGACGAGGATCGGATCGGCGCGCCGCGAGTCGTCATCCTTGGCGACCGCGTCTGGCACGATCGGTTCGACGGTCGCGCTGATATTCTCGGTCAAGAGATCACGGTCAACGGCGTGCCGCACAAAGTCATCGGCGTGATGCCGCGCGGCTTCGAGTTTCCTTCTGCGGCGGGGGCGTGGACGCCCATGCGGATGGATCCGCTCGCCAATCGCGGAAACCACTCGTGGCAAGTGATCGGCCGATTGAAGCCAGGCGCGACCATCGAGCGCGTGCGGCTGGACCTCGGCGCTGTTGCTTCGACGCTCGAGGCACGGTATCCGGGCTCGAACACAGGCTGGGGGGTCGACGCCACGACACTGCGCGACCAGCAGGTGGGCACCATTCGGCCCGTGCTCATGATCATGATGGCGTCGGTGGCGTTCGTGCTGCTCATCGCATGCGCCAACGTCGCCAATCTCCTGTTGGCGCGCGCATCAGCGCGGTCAAAGGAAATGGCGGTGCGCATTGCCCTCGGCGCCAACGGGTGGCGCGTTGTGCGGCAGCTGCTCACCGAGAGCATACTCGTCGCGTTCATCGGCGCGGCGCTGGGCATCGCGTTCGCCTACGCGTTTCTCCAATGGATCAAGGCCAACATCCTCGGTGGAACGCCCTTCTGGATGAAGTTCACGATCGACGGCCAGGTGTTGGTGTTCACCACGGCTGTCGCGATCGCAACTGGACTGCTGTTCGGACTCGTGCCGGCCATTCAATCGGCGCGTCCGAATTTGAGTGAAACGTTGCGCGACTCGGGCGCGCGCGGGACGAGCGCCGGTCGCTCGCGTCAGCGGCTTCGCAGCGGACTTGTCGTCGGCGAGGTGGCACTCTCTCTCATTTTGCTCGTGGGAGCGGCGCTGCTCATTCGCAGCTTCCTCGGCATGCAGAGCGTGAAGACCGGGTTCGAGCCAAATAACCTGCTCACGATGCGCGTGACGCTGAGCGGACCAACCTACGATTCCACCTACAAGCGCCACGCGTTCTGGGACCGCTTCCTGGCCCAGGTCAACACGCGTCCCGGTGTGCTGTCCGCGTCGATCGTCAACAACCTCCCGTTGGCCGGCAACAATAACAGTTTCATCAATATCGAGCATCAGCCCACGCCGCTGAATCAGGAGCCATTGCTCGAAATTCGGTGGGTGTCGCCCAAGTATTTGGAGACCATGCGCATTCCGGTCCGGCTCGGGCGAATGTTCACGGAACAGGAGTGGGCGGACAGCGGCGCGGCTGGACGCGTGGCCGTGATCAACGAGTACATGGCGCAGCGGTTTTGGAAGACGGCCGACGCGGCGATCGGCAAGCGCTTCACCTTCGGCAGCGCGACGGACACGTCGACGCGATGGATCACCGTCATCGGCGTCGCGGCAAATATCAAGCTGCGACAGCTCTCGTCGGAGCCGGACCTGCAGGGCTACATGCCGTACCGCCAGGGCGGGTGGACCGCGGCAACCATTGTCGTACGGACGCGGGGCGAGCCCGCGCTCGCGGCCAACACGGTGCTTGGTGTGCTCAAGCAGACCGACCCGTTGGTGCCGGCGTATCGTGTCATGAGCATGGACGCCAACATCGAACAGTCGTACTGGCAGCAGGCGTTGTATGGAAAGATGTTCGGCGCGTTCGCGGCAATCGCGCTCCTGTTGGCGGCGGTCGGGGTATACGGCGTGATCTCATACGCCGTCTCGCAGCGCACACAGGAAATCGGTGTTCGAGTTGCACTCGGCGCTCAGCGTGCCGACGTGCTTCGCCTTATCGTTGGGCACGGCGCGCTCCTCGGCGGCCTCGGCATCGCGATCGGCCTCGGCGGCGCGCTCGGTGTGACGCGACTCCTCCGCGCGCAGCTGTTCGGCGTGTCGCCGTTTGATCCGCTGAGCTTCGTCGGTGTGTCCGTCGTGCTCGCCGTGATCGCGATGTTGGCGAGCTACATCCCGGCGCGGCGGGCGGCCAAGGTAGATCCAGTCGAGGCGTTGCGGTACGAGTGAGCCTCGGTCGTCAACGCACAGTCCTCACGGCAAGCGGCCAAAGAGCTCGTAGATGTAGGCAATCATCAACAGCGCCGTGTATGGCACGAGCCATCGATGATACCACTCGCGCCGGGTAATCGCCGCCGTCCCCCAGCCGAGAAAGAAGAGTCCGTGCATCGCCAGATTCAACGAGCCGGGCAGGTGCCCGGCAAGCACGCGATCACGCAGGAGACTCACGACCAACAGGAGCACGGCGAGGCCAAAGAACCAGCTCGAGTGCGCGTAGTAGTTGGCGCGCAGATCGTCGGCCGTCTCGGAGCTCGCTTCGGGCAGAATCAACGCGGCGAGCAAATACAGGACGATCGGCTGAAGCAGTACGAGTACAAAGCCGATGAACGTCCAACGCTGCATGCCTCGCAGGCCGAACATGGCCCACCACGTCTGTACTTGAACAACCAACAACAGTCCGACCCACGCAATCGTTGGCCAGTAGAGACGAACGCGCTGCCGCGTCTGCATCAATCGACCGAGGCCGCTGAGCAGATGCGTGATCCCGAGCCCGAGAATGATCGAGATCAGGACGGCTAGGTAGTTGAATGCGTCGGGGGTCGGCGACAATGGGGGGTGGACTACAACCTCAGCGGCGTGGAGTCCTCGACGCAGAGAATGTCTCGTATGAATAGAGCGGCGGCGAGGGCGATGTCAACGCGAGGGTCGAAGGGGGTCGAAGACGCTTCCCCCGATCGTCCGATCGCACCACATTGGGGCGTCGTCGATTCCCACGCGTCCGATGAATAGCTGGATGGCGGCATATGAGAATTTTCTAACAAGCGCATTCTCACAAACACCGGTCGACTGAAATGAAGCCATTTCCCGTCCTGTTGCCGCTCGCGGCCCTCGTCGTGGTCGGCGCCGGCATCGTCGTCGCCCAGCAACAGGAGGCGGCGCCTCCGCCGCCGTGGGCGTACGGGTTTGCAGCGCCGCCGGCAGCGGCAACTCCGTCCGGAACTGCCCCGCAACCCGGCCAACGGGGCGGTGGCGGCGGACGCGGTGGCACGGCGCCAATCCCCGACACGACGCGGCATACGCTTCCCGGGGCGACAAACTCCTTCACGCTCGCGCAGATCCGTGACGGCTTTGGTCCGGCCGACTGGTTTCCCGGCGATCACCCATCAATGCCCGCGATCGTCGCTCAGGGCCGCCGCGACGCGAACATCACCGCGTGCTCCCTCTGCCATTACCCCAATGGCAAAGGTCGCCCGGAGAACGCCGGTGTCGCCGGCCTGCCGGTCGCGTACATCATGCAGACGATGATGGATTTCAAAAGCGACGCAAGGAAGAGTTTTGATACTCGCAAAACGAACACGGCCCGGATGATCGCATTCGCCAAGGCGATGACCGACGACGAGATCAAGGCGGCGGCGACGTACTTTGCTGCCATGACATCCACGCCGTGGGTGAAAGTCGTCGAAGCCGATTCGGTGCCGAAGACGCGCATCGCCGGCGGCATGTTCGTGGCACTCGAAGGGGTGGATGCCGGCAAGGAGGCGATCGGCGCGCGGATCATCGAAGTGCCTGAGAACGGCGAGGCGACGGAAACACTGCGGAATCCGCGGTCAGGGTTTGTCGCCTATGTGCCGGTCGGCAGCGTCAAGAAAGGAGAGGCACTCGCCACGCGCGGGCAGTGCGCGCTGTGTCACGGCGCGAACCTCGGAGGGCTTGGGCCCGTCCCGGGCATCGCCGGCCGTTCGCCGAGCTATGTGGTGCGACAGCTGTATGACATGCAGCACGGCGCGCGAACGGGCATTTGGTCGGAGCTCATGAAGCGCGTCGTCGCACCGCTGTCGACGGACGACATGCTCAACCTCGCCGCCTACACCGCGTCGCGCACGCCGTGATCTGATTGACGACTCACAGTGCGTAGTACGTGGAGCGCGCAGTGTACGAACCGCCTTTCCGTCGACGCTCGCCACCTGGTCCACGAGATCCCGAACAAGCGATCGAAGCGAGTCGTCGTGGGCGCCCAGAAGCGCTTGACCGCAGTCAGCGCAGTACCGGCGCACCACGGTCATCTCCGTGGATCGTCACAGGATCGACTAATATCCGGCCGCGAGGTCCACCACGTTTCGCAATCGCTCGCCGCGTTGGAACCGCCGCAGGTTGTCGCTGAACAACGCGATCACCTCATCCCAGTGTGACTGGCGAAAACCCGAACTGTGCGGCGTGATCACGACGTTCGGCAATGACCATAGCGGACTCGATTCGTCGAGCGGTTCGCGGTCGAACACGTCGAGGACCGCACCACCCAGAAGCCCGGTCTCGAGTCCACGACACAGCGCGTCAGTATCGATGACCTGCCCTCGGGCGACGTTCACGACGACTGCACCGGGATTCAGCAGCGCCAACTGAGCCGCACCGATCATTCGATGCGTGGCAGCTACGCCGGGCGCAGACAGCACGAGCACGTCGCATCCGCGAAGCGCTTCATCGAGATGATCCGCGCCGACGACACGGTTCACGAAGGACGGTGACGGCTGATCGAGACGCTTGCGCACCCCGGTGACATGCATGCCGAAGGCGTCGGCGCGTCTCGCGATCTCGACGCCGATCGTTCCAAGTCCCACGATCGTCATTCGCCGGCTATGCAGCATCCATGGCCATTTGTCGGAATCGGACAGCTCGTTTTGAATCCATCGTTTCTCGCGCTGCGCGGCGAGCGTCCGATCGAGCCGACGCGCCAGCGCGAGCAGACCACCCATGACATGCTCGGCGATGGGAATCGCTTGAACCCCTCGTGAGTTCGTCACGATAATGTCGCGCGCCGCGAGGTCGGACAGCGGTAGCAAACCTTCCACAGCCGCGGCCGGTGAGTGCACCCAGCGCAACCGCGCCGCAGCCGCCACAGACTCCGGCGTGAGAGCGGGAGTGAACGCGATGTCGACGTCGGCGATCAGTCGGCGCACCTCGTCCCGGGCGTCGGTCTGTACGAACACGACGTCGGAAAATCGCTCGCGCAACGCCGCTGCGTGCGCGTCGGGAATGGACCAGGCCTTCACAGGCCACGAGATGTAGATCAATGCCTTCGTCATCGGATGTCGATCAAGATGCGGCAGGTCAACCGGTCGGCACAACCGCGCTCTTACGTTTCGGACGGCGCGGTCGCATACTCGGGTGTGTGAACGCCAAGGGGACTCGATGAGAAATCGGCTGGCGTATTTCGCAATCGGAGCAGCGGTGCTCTTCCCCGCCGGCGCATCGGTACCAGCGCAGACGCCGCGCCTCGGTACGATCGACTTTCCGACCTCCGCGACGGGCAAAGCGCAGCAGCACTTCGTCACCGGCGTGCTCTACCTCCACAGCTTTGAGTACACGGCCGCGGCAACAGCGTTTCAGCGCGCCGAGCAGTTGGATCAGAATTTCGTCATGGCGTACTGGGGCGAGGCCATGACGTACACTCATCCGGTGTGGAATCAACAGGACGTTGCCGCCGCGCGCACGGCGCTCCGCCGTCTCGCCGCGACACCAGCAGCACGCGCCGCTCGCGCGCGCACCCCGCGGGAGCGCGCCTACCTCGGCGCCATAGAGGTCTTATATGCCGACGGCGCAAAGCCTGTTCGCGACACCGCGTACTCACGGGTCATGGAGAAGCTGTCGGCCGCGTATCCGTCCGACGTCGAGGCGCGGGCGTTTTACGCACTCTCGCTTCTCGGTCTGAGCCAGGGCGCGCGCGACGTACCCACTTACATGCGCGCGGGCGCGATCGCCGAAAGCCTGTTTGTCGCGCACCCGCAGCATCCGGGTGCAGCTCACTACGTGATTCATGCGTTCGACGATCCCGTGCACGCCCCGCTTGGGCTCCGCGCTGCTCGAGCGTACTCCGGCATTGCTCCCGACGCCGCGCACGCGCAGCACATGACATCGCACATCTTTCTCGCGCTCGGCATGTGGGACGAGACCGCGCACGCGAACGAAGTGGCGACGGTGGCAACGCGCGACACACTGAGCAAATGGCCGCGCTCGAGTTGCGGGCACTACGGCGAGTGGCTGCAGTATGCGTATCTGCAGCAAGGGCGTCCCGCGGCCGCGTGGCGGCTGCTCGACGAGTGCCGGGAGCAAGCCGCCGCCAAGCCGAGCGTGAGATTGCAGAATTCATTTGCCGTCATGCGCGCCGCGCAGATCGTGGATGGAGGCGATTGGAACAGCCCCGCGCTGCGACTAAAGGCCGACGCCGGCAAACAGCCCGTTGGCGCCCAGCTCTTTTTGAATTTTGCCACGGGATATGCCGCCGCTCAGCGCGGGGACACGGTTACGGCGCGCACGGCACTGAGCGCGCTCACCAAACTGGCCGCGGCGCCCGCCTCGGACGCCGATGCGTACGACATGATCTGCGCGCTCGAGCTCGAAGCCTTGATCGAGCTCCGGTCGGCGCGGTCGGAGAAGACCCTGTCGTTGCTTCGCCGCGCCGTTGCGATCGAAGACAGCTTACCGGTTGATTTCGGTCCGCCGCTCGACATCAAGCCGCCGCGCGAGCTTCTTGGCGACGTGCTGCTGCAACTCGGGCGCAGTGCGGACGCGCAGGTGGAGCTGGAGCGCCAGCTCACTCGCACGCCGCGCCGGTCAGCGACATTGTTGGCGTTGGCCCAGGCAGCGACGGCGGCGGGAAAGTCCGCGGCGAGTGTCGCGGCCAACGCCGATCTTGCCCGCGTGTGGCACGCCGCGGAGCCGGGGTTTACGGCAAGCATCCGCGCTCGGGCGAAGCCCAGCTCGCCACGCCGAATGAATTAGAGAAGACTCTTCGGCACCGAGGCGCGGACGGCTGTCACGACGGCGTCGATCAAGGGTTGCTTCGCTTGCTCACGCCGTCGTACGAGGCGGACGTCGCGCGACGGTCCTGGCGAGGCAAATGGCCGCACCAGGCGGCGCTGGGACTCGGTATGCAACTCCGCGGTGGCGAGGAGTGGAAGCAATGTCATTCCGATGCCCTGTTCGATGAGGCGCTTGATCGTTTCCAGATTCCCACTTTCGAACCGCACGGCCGACGTACATCCCGCCGGAACGTGCTTGGCACTTTGCGGGCCTTTTGCGGCGCGCGGCGGACGCCGTTTGCAAAGGGCGACCGCCTGCAAGCGAAGACAGTGTCCGTCGGACAGCAGCCAGAGGTCGTCGCGCGACAGGTCGCGCGGGTGAATCGACGACGACGACGCGAGCCGATGCGCCGGGCTCACGTAGGCGACGAACGGCTCGGTAAAGAGCACGCGTTCCACCAACTCCGCGGACGCAGAGTCCGAGGCGACCAGCGCCGCGTCGAGATCGCCGGTGCGAACACGCGCCACGATGTCGTCGGTCACGCGTTCCTCCACGACGAGCGACAGTGCCGGATGGTCGGCGGCGAGTCGGCGAATGAGTCGCGGCAGCAGGTAGGGCGCGATGGTTGGGATCACGCCGAGCCTGACCTCGCCGACGACGTCTGGTGATTCGCCACGCACAGCGTCCTCGAGGCCGCCGGCTTCGCGGAGAATGGCGCGCGCCTGAGCGATGACGCGTCGTCCACTCTCGGTGGGAATCACCGGAACGCGCGAGCGGTCGAACAAAGTGGTGCGGAGCGTGCGCTCGAGCTTCCCGAGTTGCATGGACAGCGTGGGTTGCGTCACGCCGCTCGCCACGGCGGCGCGTCCGAAGTGCCGCTCGGCGTCCACGGCCAGAACGTACTCGAGTTGAGTGAGGCTGACGTCGGCCAACGCACGCTGGATTCGAGGCATGCAAGGATAGATAGAGTGAATCTATCGTTGAATCAAGATAGTCGATTTCCTTTATTTCGCGCGGATTGGTAGGATGAAACGCGACGCCGAACGACGATGTACCGACGCGCGCGCCGACCAACGACCATCGCGGAGCTCCGACTGATGACACCGAAACCGCAACCAGCACCAGCCTCGACAACGCCACCGATGCTGACCGATCGTCAGGGCCATCCGATCACCGACAACAAGAACAACCGCACCGTCGGTGAACGCGGACCCACCGTGCTCGAGAACTACCATTTCCTCGAGAAGATCTCGCACTTCGATCGCGAACGCATTCCGGAGCGCGTCGTCCACGCACGCGGGGCGGGCGCGCACGGGTACTTCGAGTCGTACGGAAGCGTGGATGGCGGGCCGATCTCCCGCTTCACGCGCGCGGGACTCTTTCAAGAGAAGGAAAAGCGAACGCCCATGTTCGTGCGCTTCTCCACGGTCATCCACGGCGGGCATTCGCCGGAGACCCTGCGCGACCCACGCGGCTTTGCGATGAAGTTCTACACCGACCAGGGCAATTGGGATCTGGTCGGCAACAACCTGCAGGTCTTCTTCATTCGCGACGCCATGCAGTTTCCCGACGTCGTGCATGCGTTCAAACCCGACCCGGTCACGAACCGGCAGGACGCGAATCGCATCTTCGACTTCGTGAGCCGCACGCCGTCGGCGTTGCACATGGTCACGTGGCTGTTCAGCCCGTGGGGCATCCCCGCGAGCTATCGCGAGATGCGCGGGTCGGGCGTGCACGCGTACAAGTGGGTGAACGCGGCCGGCGAAGCGGTGCTCGTGAAATACCACTTCATCCCGAAAGCCGGCGAACGGAATTTGACGCAGGAAGAGGCGAACGAGATTCAATCAACGAACTTCAATCACGCCACGCAGGATCTCTACGACGCGATCGCGGCCGGGAATTTCCCGGAGTGGGAGATGCGCGTACAGATCATGGAAGACGGCGAGCATCCGGAGCTGGATTTCGATCCACTCGACCCCACGAAGGTCTGGCCGCCGGAGATGTTTCCGCTCATGCCGGTTGGCCGGTTCGTGCTCGATCGCAATCCGGTGAACTACTTCGCCGAAGTCGAACAAGTGGCGTTCGGCACGGGCGTGCTCGTGGACGGCCTCGAGTTTTCGGATGACAAGCTGCTGCAGGGGCGCACGTTTTCATACTCCGATACGCAGCGCCATCGCGTTGGCGCCAACTATCTGCAGCTGCCGATCAACCGCCCCCATGCGCCGGTCGCGACCAATCAGCGCGATGGACAGATGACGTATCATGTGGACGGTGTGGAGGCGGGCGGCAACCCGCACGTGAACTACGAGCCGAGTGGACGTCAGGGGCTGAGCGTCGCTCAGCCGTCAGGCGCGCCGCATACTCCGTTCGTGTCGGGCAGCGTGGTGCGCCAGACCATCAGCCGTGAGAACAACCACGGGCAGGCGGGCGATCGCTGGCGCGCGTTTCAGGATTGGGAGCGCGACGAGCTCATAAGCAACCTGGCCTCCGCGCTGAGCACCTGCAACGCGGACATTCAACGACTCATGGTCGCGCATTTCACGCAGTGCGACGCCGACTACGGGCGGCGCGTGGCCGATGCACTCGACGCAGCCAAGGCTGCGATGGCCGCGACCGCATAGAACTACATGTGATGGTGCGCCATGAGTCCCTGCGCCTGATCGAGCTCGAGGTCGAAGCGCGCTCGCATCTCGGGCGTCGGTGCCAGAGCGCGGTATTCGGCGGCGAGAACGCTCCACGCGTCGATCGTCTTTTTACGCAGCGATTGAAACCTGGACGAGTCGCCGGCGCGCTCGGCATCGCGCAACTGTGGAACCAAGGCTTGGAGCGCCGCCCGATCCTTCTCTAGCGGCGCGCGCGTTCCGGCCCTATCGGAGGCGCGGTCGATGTGGTGCGCGGCGACCAACCGCGCGCCATACGTCTCGCCGAGCGCGATGCCGAACAAGCGATCCTCGCGTGTGACATGCGCCGGCGGTTTCAATCTTGTGGCAACGTAGGGAAGCGCCGGATTGTCGTGAGCGAACACGCCGTCGGGGTTCGCGATCGTCCAGGTGTGCACCATTGCGATCTGATTCGGCGCGGGTACGCCGCCTCGCGCCTTGCAGTCATCGAGTCCGTCGGCCAGCACGGTTCCTTCGCCCGGGGCGTTGCGGCAGAAAATGTGAGTGTGCCATTCAGCGGGCGTTCCGGCGAGGTCGGTCGGCAACGCAGAGTCGGTGGGCGCGCGACGCGTGTACGCGACCCCAATGGGAATGAGCGAGTCGCCGACGGGCAGATACATCATGAAATTCGGGCGGGCGAGGTCGACCGGCGGATTGGCCATGAAGCGCACCGTCTGAAGCCAGTGTTGCCCCTGGAACGGGGTCAGGTCTTTCACGCCGCCGCCAAATCCAATGGCGAAATACCCCGCCTTGTGAAGCGCGAGCGAGTCGCGAAGGGGCGTGATCGCCTCGGTCGCCTGGCTCACGATCGCGGCCGGGCCGGTCTGGGCGACAGCGCGCGAGGCGTGCCTCACGCCTATTGTGGCCGCGGCGGCCGCAACGGCAAGGCCGCGATGAAGAGTTCGAGAGTTGAGCATAGAGAGTGGTGAGTACCTACTGACACACCGCGACCGGGCGCGCGTTCCGTCAATGAATCGGGGGGTCTAGGCGTACAATAGATGGGATTCCGGACATCCGTTCTGCCCGCCATTTTGGGGTTACGGCCGAGGCGTCCTACATGCTATCCTTTGCTGCCCAAACCGCCAGCGAATTCTTCACGCCCCATGGTTGCGTCGATGCCAGGTCATACAAAAGAAGACCATCCGACCGGAGCCACCCGCTGGTGGCAGCTAGGCCTCGGGGTCATTTGCATGTCGATGATCGCCAACCTGCAGTACGGTTGGACGCTCTTCGTCAATCCGATCGAGGACAAGCACCATTGGGGGCTTCCAGCCATCCAGGTGGCGTTCACGGTCTTTGTCGTCGTCGAAACCTGGCTGGTCCCGTTCGAGGGCTACCTCGTGGACCGCTTTGGACCGCGAATCGTCGCAGTCACGTCGGGCGTGATGGTGGCCCTGGCGTGGGTGATCAACTCGCAGGCCACCTCGGTGCAGATGCTTTACGTTGGGGCAGCCATCGGGGGAATTGGCGCGGGCGGGGTGTACGGTGCCTGCGTCGGGAACGCGCTCAAGTGGTTCCCCGATCGCCGCGGGCTCGCCGCGGGCCTCACGGCCATGGGGTTCGGCGCGGGATCGGCTCTCACGGTCTATCCGATCGCCAACATGATCAAGGCCGAGGGTTACGAATCGGCGTTCCTCAAGTTCGGCATCGCGCAGGGTGTCGTGGTCGCGCTCATTGGCTGGTGGCTCAAACGCCCCGATAACTCCCTCAAGGTTGTCTCTGGCAAGACGGCCGGAGCCATCGTGGGGTCGGGCCGCGATTACACGCCGATGGAGATGCTGCGGTCGCCGGCGTTCTGGGTCATGTACGTCATGTTCATTTTGACGGCGACCGGCGGCTTGATCGCGACGGCACAGATCAAGCCGATTGCTACCGATTTTGGAATCGCCTCGGACGCGACGGCATCGCTCGGATTGCTGACTGTGTTGGCGCTTCCGTTCGCGCTGGCAATGAGCCGAGTGCTGAACGGCATCAGCCGGCCGTTCTTTGGGTGGGTGTCGGATCACTTGGGCCGCGAGCGTACGATGGGCGCGGCGTTCGCTCTCGAGGGGCTGGCCTTTCTGCTCCTCAACCGCTTTGGCGCGGACCCCGCGGCGTTCGTTCTCACGACCAGTCTCATCTTCTTTGCGTATGGTGAGGTCTACAGCCTGTTCCCCGCCGCATGTGCCGACTGGTATGGAAAGCGATATGCGTCGGCGAATGCGGGATTGCTCTACACGGCCAAAGGCACCGCGGCGCTCATCGTTCCGCTCAGCAGCATTCTCGCCGTCAGCCTCGGCGGATGGAGTGGCGTGTTCGTAGCTTTGGCCGGCATGAACCTCGTTGCCGCGATCATGGCGCTTCTGGTGTTGAAACCGTTGCGCCCCACGCCGGCAGGAGGCTCGGTACGCGCGAACGCACCGCAAACGCGACTCGATCCGACCACTTGAACGGCGAATGAAGATTGCGGTCGTTGGTGCCGGAGCGATCGGGGGATATTTAGGCGGTTGGCTCTCGGCGGTCGGTGAAGACGTCACGTTTATCGCGCGGGGAGCGAACCTCGCGGCCCTTCGCAGCTCCGGTCTTCGCGTCGTTGGCGAGGACGGCAAGGAAGTTGTCGCGACGAACGTGCGCGCCGTCGAGCAGATGAGCGATGCCGGTCCGCAGGACGTCGTGCTCCTCACGGTCAAGGCGCACCAGGTCGCGGCCGTCGCCGGCGACATCCACCAGCTCTGCCATGACGAGACGGCGATCGTCACGATGCAGAACGGCATTCCGTGGTGGTACTTCCTCAATCACGGCGGACAGTACGGCGGATTTCCCGTGCGTGCCGCCGATCCCGACGGATCGATCAACCGGTCGATCGACCCCGATCGCATCATTGGGTCGGTTGTCTACCCGGCCGCGGTGTTGGTATCGCCCGGCGTCGTGCATGTGGTGGAAGGACGCCGCTTCAGCCTGGGCGAGCTCACCGACAAGACGACCCCGCGCATCGAGCGAATCGCGGCGGCGTTCACCAAGGCAGGGTTCAAGACGCCGGTCACGAACGACATTCGAGCCGAAATCTGGTTGAAGGTGTGGGGAAACCTCAGCTTCAATCCGATCAGCGCGCTCACGCACTCCACGTTGGTGGACCTGCTCCAGTTTCCGCTCACGCGCGAGCTGAGCGTGGCGATGATGCGCGAGGCCCAAGCCGTCGCCGAAAAGTTGGGCATTACCTTTCGCGTTGGCATCGACAAACGCATCGCGGGCGCGGAAAAGGTGGGCGCGCACAAGACGTCGATGTTGCAGGACGTGGAGGCCGGAAAGCCGCTCGAGATCGAAGCGTTGATCGGCGCGGTGATCGAGTTGGGGCGTCTCACCGAAATCCCGACGCCCCACATCGACGCGGTCTATGCGTGCGTCAGCCTGCTGAACAAGACGCTCGCGGATCAGGGCGGCAAGCTTGCCGTCGCCACACTCTGACGTACATCGAGGCTCGAACGGCATGACGACATCGGCATCAACGATCTCTGATCTCCTCGAGCACGGGGCCGACGCGGCGCCGGCGCTCAATTCACCCGGCGGCGTGCCGTTATCGTATGGCGCACTGCGTTCGCTCGTATCGGACACCATCGCGGCGCTTGGGGCGCGAGGCATCGGGCCGGGCGATCGCGTGGGAATCGTGCTCGACAACGGGCCGGAGATGGCGGCGGCGTTTCTGTCTGTCGGGTCGGCGGCCACGGCTGCCCCTCTCAATCCCGGCTACCGCGCCGACGAATTCGAATTTTATCTCACGGATTTGCGGGCAAAGCTGCTGATCGTGGCGCGCGACAAGGAGACGCCGGCCGTGGACGTCGCAAGAAAGCTGGGCGTGCCGATCGCGCGACTGCATCCTCACCCGGAGCGCGGCGCCGGCACGTTCACGTTGGAGTTCGAGGGGAGCGCCAACGGCACGGGATCGGCGCCGCGCGCGGCGACGGCTGACGACATCGCGCTGGTGCTCCACACGTCGGGCACCACGTCGCGCCCGAAGATCGTTCCGCTCGCGCACAAGAACGTGAGCGCGTCGGCCCGCAACATCGCCGGGACATTGGCACTGTCCGAGGACGACCGAAATCTGGTCATCATGCCGCTGTTTCACATTCACGGTTTGATGGCTGCACTGTTGGCGCCGCTCTCCGCGGGCGGCGAAGTGTGCTGCTCACCCGGCTTCAACGCGCTCAAGTTCTTTTCCTGGTTGTCCGAAGTTCGGCCGACGTGGTACACCGGCGTGCCGACCATGCATCAGGCAATTCTGCTGCGCGCGCCAAACAACGCCGAGGCCGTCAAGAATCATCGACTGCGGTTTGTTCGCTCGTCGTCGTCGGCTCTTCCGCCCACGGTGATTACACAGATTGAGTCGCTGTACGGCGTGCCGATCATCGAGGCGTATGGCATGACCGAAGCGGCGCATCAGATGGCGAGCAATCCGCTTCCGCCGAAAGCACGAAAGCCGGGCACGGTTGGCCCGAGCGGTGGTCCGGAGATCCGCGTCGTCGACACCAGCGGCCATTCGGTTCCGACCGGTGCCACCGGTGAGATCGTGATTCGCGGGATCAACGTGATGCGCGAGTACGAGAACAATCCCACCGCGAACGCCGATGCCTTCTACGCGGACTGGTTCCGCACGGGCGATCAAGGCGTGATGGACGCCGACGGTTACGTCGCCATCACCGGCCGGTTGAAGGAGATCATCAACCGCGGCGGCGAAAAAATCTCGCCGCGCGAAGTTGATGAAATCATCATGGAGCATCCCGCCGTGCACCAGTGCGTGACCTTCGGCATTCCGCACGATATGCTCGGCGAGGAAGTGGGCGCGGCAATCGTTCTGAAGCAGGGCGCCGAGGCGACGGACAAGGAGCTGCGTCAATTCGCCGCGGTTCGGTTGGCGGATTACAAGGTGCCGAAAAAAATCTTGATTCTCACGGAAATCCCCGTGGGAGCAACCGGCAAGCTTCAGCGGATCGGACTCGCCAAGAAACTGGGCCTAGGATGACACAGACAATCGAAACGCCACGCGCGAACGCCGATGCTGCCCCGAAGGAGATGTCGGTGCTGACCCCTCCCGAGCGGCTGCTGATGGGCCCGGGCCCGAGCAATCCCGACCCACGCGTGCTCGCGGCAATGGCGCGCAGCACGGTTGGGCATCTGGATCCGTACTTCGTGGACTTGATGGACGAGACCATGACGGGCCTTCGTCGTGTGTTTCAGACAGAGAATCATCACACGCTTCCGATCTCGGGCACCGGCTCGGCCGGACTCGAGACGATCATGCTCAACCTGCTCGAGCCGGGCGACAGCGCGATCGTCGTGATCATTGGGCACTTTGGTCAGCGGTTGGCCGAACTGGCCAGGCGTTCGGGCGCGGATGTGAGAACCATCGAGGCGCCTCCCGGCGAGATTGTCGATCCGCAGGAAGTCGGCGCGATGCTGGCGCAGCGGCCGGCAAAGCTCGTTGCGTTCGTGCACGTTGAAACAACCACCGGTGCACGGCAGCCGATCGAGCCGATGGTGGAGGTCGCGCGCCGTTACGGCGCGTTGGTCGCCGTGGACTGTGTGACGTCGCTGGGCGGCTTGCCGATCGACATCGATGCGCTCGGGGTCGACGCCGCGGGTTCGTGCACGCAAAAGTGTCTCGGCGCTCCGCCAGGACTGGGACCGATCACCGTTGGTCCGCGCGCAATGGCGGCGGTGCGCGCGCGTAAAACGCCACCGACCACCTGGTACATGGATCTATCGCTCCTCTTTCAATATTGGGGCGAGGATGGTGCGAAGAAGCGCGCCTTTCATCACACGGCGCCGATCAACAGCATTTACGGATTTCATGAAGCGCTGCGCCTGGCTCTGGCGGAGGGTTTGGAGGCGCGTTGGGCCCGTCACGGGGCCGCGCGTGACACGTTGGTGGCCGGGCTCGACGGTCTTGGTCTCTCTCTGTTCACACCGCCGGCCAATCGCTGCGCCACGATCAATGTGATCAGCATTCCGGATGGCGTTGACGATGCCAACGTCCGACGGCGCCTGCTGGACATGGGCGTGGAGATGAGCGGCGGACTTGGCGCGCTTGCCGGCAAGGTGTGGCGTGTCGGGATTATGGGCTACAACGCTCAGACAGCGCGCGTGGAACGCTTCGTCGGCGCATTGGGCGAGGCGTTGAATGCCGAGGGTTGGCGCGCGTAAATCGAATGCCTGGCGCGCGCAGCGCTTGAGAGTGTGACAAAAGACTAAAGTGCGTCCCGCACGACCAGCTTTATGGTCCGTGGGACGCATTTTTTTGTTCCGGTTGTCGTCGATTGGGATCGCCGCCTGCCAAAAGGCCAACGGCTCGGAGCATTGCAGTTCTTTGTTGCGGCTTCGTAGTCGCAGTTTCGTAGCACCCGCACCGGAACCGCCAAAATTCGGCTTTACCGATCGGTTTAGCTTACGGTATGAGTTCTTCTGTTCCTCGTAACCGCGGTGCTGTCAGCGTTGGCACGATCGCCGCGAGAGTCGTCGCCTACTTCCTGCTGACGTGGGGCACGATCGCGACCCTCGCCGCCGGCGCGTTCCCAGGCGGTCTCGCCGCAACGCTCGGCGTCGCCGCGTACACGACGGTGCCGCTACTCGCGTTCATGCGTTGGCGTGGCTGGCCGTTCTATCCGAGCGCCGCGTTTCGTCTGCTCGTCGTTCGCCCGTTCTGGTACGTGCAGCTCATGCTGCCCGTCGTCTCCGCGACCGGCGTGGTCGGTCTCGCGATCGGCTTACCGTTTGGCCACGCGTTCGCGGTCGGCCGCGCCGCCGCCGCACTCGTGCTGGTGGTCGGCATCGCGTTTCTACTTCTTGGATACATCGGCTCGCGCTCGCTCGTTGTGCGCCACGTCGATGTCGACGTGCCCGGGTTGCCGCCCAGCTTCGAAGGGCTGCGCATTGCGCAGCTGTCCGACCTGCACGTTGGTCCCCACACGCCGCGTCGGTTTCTCGAGCGCGTCGTTCGGGCGACGCACGCGTTGACGCCGGATCTCATCGCCGTCACCGGCGATCTCATCGACGACCGTGCCGAAGACGTCGCCGTCTACACCAAGCGGCTCGGCGCGCTCGGCGCGCCGTTGGGAGTCTTCATGATTCCTGGCAATCACGACGTGTACGCGGGTTGGGACGAGGTCGAGCGAGCCTTGCGCGGCGGCGGCTTGGGCACGCTGCTCGTCAACGAGACGCACGTGATTCGTCGCGGCCCCGATACGCTCGCGATCGTCGGCACCGGCGATCCGGCCGGAGGACGACGTGGCAGCTCGCGCGCCGCGCCCGACATCGAGCGCGCGATGGCGTCAGTGCCGAAGAGCGCGACGACGATCGCGTTCGCCCACAACCCGGCGCTCTGGCCGGCGCTCGCCGCGCACGGTGTCGCGCTCACACTCAGCGGACACACGCACTGGGGACAATTCGCGTTGCCGCAGATGGGCTGGAGTCTCGCGTCGCCCTTTCTAAAACACGCCATGGGCGCACACGTGGAGCGCGACTCATCGCTCTACATCAGTCCCGGCACCGGCTATTTCGGAATTCCGTTTCGCATTGGCGCGCGACCGGAAGTGACGCTCGTGACACTGCGCCGAGCAGACGCCGCCGCCGCGCGGGTTCATCCGGCGCGCGCCGCCTGAGCGACCGGTAAACACGTCGGTCTCGGTTGGGGTCTTTGCGTTGACCGTACCCGTCCGTGCTAAGCAATCAAAGGCGGCGAACGCGTTCGCGGAAATTCCCGAAGAATCGGTGACGGCTCCACCGAGCTGCGTGCGCAAAGCGGGCGCCGGTTCCGCGAAAGTCCTACTTTCCGGTCGCGTCGCGACACGCCGCCGGGCGGGTGACGGACGAGAACGCTGCGCACCAACCGCTGAGCACCTCGCGCACCGTCGCCGACCCGCGCAGATACCCGACCAGTTCGTGCGGGTCGGTTTCGTCCGCCGGCGGCGTGACGATGAGATCGCGTCCGATCGGCAGAGGAACCGCGAACGGATCGTTCTCATTTCGAATGTTGACCCAATCGCCGACACTCGAAGGCCGCGTCAGTACATCGGTCGAATCGCCGCCGATGAGTAGGCGCCGGATGTCGGGCGACCCAATCGGCGACCCGACCGTGATGAACCGACGCACGACGCCGGAGTCCGATCGCGACGACAGATAGTCGTACGCGACGAGTGATCCGAGACTGTGCGCCACGAGGATCACCGGACGACCCTCCTGTCGCGCCCGATCCAGCTCGGCGGCCAAACGATTCTCCGACGCACATCGTTTGCGACCGTCGCTGAGGAACGATGCATCGGCGGCGAGCGAGCGAATCTCCGTGCCGGATTCGCTGTCCGAGACCATCAGTGTAAGCGCGCCGAGCAGATTGCCTACAACGCCGACCACGCCTTTGAACTGTTGGTCGTCCGCGCGCTCGCGACGCGCGCGCGGATCGGTGCGCGCGTACTCACAGCCCAGAGTCGAACGCGGATCGAGCACGTCGGCGTACCACACGGCGCGTATGTCGCGATCCGTGATCGGCGACGAAGGCGTGAGCCCATGCAGAGCCTCCGTGAGCGCGCTGCTCCACATCTTTCGCGTGGCCGCCGTGTCGCGATCGAGCATTCCGCGGCCGTGAACGAGCAGCACCACGGGGCGCCCCCGGTCCTGCTGGGCGCCGGCAGACAGTGCCGCCAGAACGAGAAGCGCGATCGCGGATCGAGACATGGACGGTGACTAGTATACGCCCTGCGGAGCAGACGGGTCCAATCAGGATTCGCGCAATCGGCGGCTTTGGCGCGCGGGCGACGTCGGGTGCCTGCTTCCCAGTCTGCCGTCCAACGGGTATTCTAGCGTTTGCTGGCTCTCGCCCGTATCGACCATGTGAGCCACGAAGCACCCCGCCTCGCCGGTGCCCCTCAGGAGGATCGCCCGTGAACGACATCCACAACATCCACACGTCATCGCGCACGACTTTGAGGTCCTTCGCGACCTTCGCGGTCGTCTTTTCGCTCGCTATCGTCGCACACGCACCGGCGGGCGCGCAGAGCGCCACCGCCGCCAAGAAAGTGCTCGCCGTCGAGGACTACACGCGATGGAAGAGTATCAACGGCGCATCCGTCTCCGGCGACGGCAAGTGGGTGACCTACGTGGTGTCACTCACCAACACGGCGCCCGCCGACGCGAAGCCAGTGCTCCATCTCCTTCGCCTCGACAACAACCAGGACATCGAAGTCGCGAACGCAAGCGGGCCGGCCTTCTCCGCCGACTCCAAGTGGGTCGCGTATCAGATCGATCCGAACAGCGGTGGTCGTGGCGGACGTGGAGGTCGCGGGGGCGGCGCTGGAGCCGCAGCTCCGCCGGGCGCCGCGACGCCGGGTACCCAAGGAGCACAGGGAGGGCGCGGCGCCAACACTCCACCGGCTCCGCCACGTCGTGTGGAATTGCGCAATCTTTCGACCGGCGCCGTCCAGGCATGGCAGGACATTCAGTCCTTCACCTTCTCGGCGACATCGAGCCAGCTCGTGCTGCGGCGCCGCGCGCCCGGCGGCGGCGGTGCGGCAGCGGGTGGACGCGGCGGTGCAGGTGGGGGCGGCGGCGGGGGCGGCGCACCGGGCGGAGCGCTCGGCGGCGGCGTGGCATCTGAAGGCGCAGGTGGCGCGCACGGCGCCGACGTCATTCTTCACGACCTGTCCAACGGACGCGACCAACTGCTCGGCAGCGTCGGCGAAATCTCGTTCAACAAGAAGGGCGATCTGCTCGCCTATACCGTCGACAACACGGTGCGCGACGGCAACGGATTGTTCGTGCTCGATCTCCGCAACGGACGCGTGAATCCGCTGGATAACGACGCCCGCGCGTACAGCCGGCTGACCTGGAATGACGGCGGCACCGGACTCGCCGTGCTCAAAGGCGTGGACGTGGACAAGATGCGCGAGCGCGACAACGTGTTGCTCGTGTATCCCGACGTCCAAGCGGCACTCGGAAACATTGATACACCGCCCGCCAAGCTCGATCCGGCGAAAGCCGCCAACTTCCCCAAGGGCTGGGTGGTCAGCGATCGCGCCGCGCTCGATTGGAGCGAAGACAGCCATCGCATCTTCCTCGGAATCAAAGAGCAGGTGGCAGCACCCGATACGGCTCGTCGTCGCAATGCGGATGAAATCGCCGACGTGGACATCTGGAACACCAAGGACGAGCGCATTCAATCGCAGCAGATGACCCGCGCCGACGCCGACCGGAACTTCACCTATCGTGAAGCGTTCGACGTGGCCGGCTCGAAGTTCATTGCGCTCGCCGATTCAACGATGCGCGAGATCGACGTGAGCCAAGACGGCCGGTGGGCAATTGGGCGCGACACGCGCGGCTACATCTCCGACTACAAGCGTCCGGCGGCGGACATCTATCGCGTCAATCCCGCCACGGGCGAACGCAAATTGATTCTCAAGAATCAACTCACCGGCCAGCACGTGCTGGGCATCTCGCCCGACGGCAATTATTTCGTCTATTGGAAGGACAACAAATTCCAGGCGTACAATCTCGACGGCGCCACCACCAAGACGCTGGGCGGCTCGAGCAACGTGAGCTTCGTCGACATGGAGTTCGACCATCCAGGTCCGAAGCCGTCGTACGGGATTAGCGGATACACGAACGATGGCAAGGCCTTCGTCGCCATGCATCAGTACGACCTCTGGCTCGTGCCGCTCGACGGCTCGGCGCCGCACAACATTACGAACGGCGCCGGGGCAAAGTCCGAGATGCGCTTCCGGTACGTGCAGGTCGAGCCCGACTCGTCGGGGCCCGCAGCGCCTGGCGGCGCACCGGCAGGCGGCGGGCGCGGTGGACGCGGCGGCTCGCGCGGCACGATCGACCTGTCCAAGCCGGTCACGCTGTCGGCGTACGGCGAGTACACCAAGAAGGCCGGGTTCTATGAGTTGGCCAATGGCCAACTGAAAGAATTGGTCTACGAGGACGCGTCGTTCAGCAATCCGACCAAGGCCACCAAAGCCGACGTTTTTCTCTACACACGGCAGACGTTCACCGAGTTCCCCGATCTTCGCGTTTCGGGCCCAGGATTCAAGGACGCGAAGAAGATCAGCGACGCCAACCCGCAGCAGGCCGAGTATCTGTGGGGACATCGCGTGCTGTTCGATTTCAAGAACAAGGACGGCAAGCGGCTACAGGGCATTCTCGCGCTGCCCGACGACTACAAGCCCGGTGAAAAGCGGCCGATGCTGGTGAACTTCTACGAGAAGAACTCGCAGAACATGCATCGCTACAACGCGCCATCGTATCTCACGGGCATGGGATCGTCGCCAATGGAAGCCGTGAGTCGCGGGTATGTCACGATGCTGCCCGACATCTATTTCCATACGGGCAGTTCGCACAGCGACATGCTCGAGTGCGTCGAAGCCGCGGTGAAAAAGGTGATCGAGATGGGCTACGTCGATCCCAAGCACATCGGGATCAACGGTCACAGCTACGGCGGCGAAGGAGCGGCCTTCATCGGCACGCGGTCGCGGTTGTTCGCGGCCGTTGGAATGGGCGCCGGCGTCACCGACCTGTATCAGGACTTCAGCCAGAACTGGGGCTGGGGATACCAGGTTCCGGGCGGCAGCGGCGCGAACGGCAACGACTACTACCTGTACGGCCAGGGACGCTGGGGCTTTTCGCCCTGGGAGAAGCCCGACGTCTACATGTTCGAGTCGGCGCTAACGCACGTGCCGGAGGTGACGGCGCCGTTCCTCATCATGCACGGTACCTCCGACCCAACCGTCGCGTTCCAGAACGGTCTGGGTTTCTACAATGCGCTCCGGTTCAACGGAAAGAACGCGGTGCTGCTGGCGTACACCGGCGAAGGCCACGGACTTCGCGGTCTTGCGAACCGCAAGGATCTCACGGTTCGGTACTTCCAATTCTTCGACCATTATCTCAGGGGCGCGCCCGCACCGAAGTGGTTGACCGAAGGCGTGCCGTATCTCCAAAAGGATGTCGCCGTCGACCCGAGAATCGTTCCTTGATGGTGAAATAGAGCGTTCAAAGCACGTCGCGGAGGCCAGATGACGGCCTTGTGACGCTCGTGTGACTGCCCCAACCAATTGTTCTCTCGAAACCGGCGCGAACGATGTCGTCGCGCCGGTGCGACATGAGTCTCGTCGTCCGGAGAGAGCAAGATGTCTCGCATGGGTTGGATCACGCTGTCCACGATCGTTCTGTCAGTCTCGGCCTGCGGTGGCTCCGCGGACACACCAACCCTCCCGGGAACAGGCCTTCCCGGAGGAGTCCTTCCAAAGGACACCACAACTGTTGGCGCGACGACCACATCGCAGCAGCGAATGCTCGCGATGGACGCCGTTCAGCTGCTGATCAACTCGCTCCCGCCTGCGAGCTTTGACGCCAACACCAAGCTACTGACGGAGTATCTGAAGGCCCTCCCGCAGTTCGTCGATGTGGGTTCGTCGGCCGACGGCACGGTGTGGGCAACGTTCAAGGGCGGCCAGATGATGTTCATCGTCGATGGCGCCCCTGAAACGCCCAAGGCGACACAGGCAGGCACGTCGAGCGCGCCAACGCTGCCGCCCTCACTGCTGCCAGCCGCGTTCGTGGCGACACGCGCCGCCACGGCAGCTTCGCCGGGAACGGTGCCCGCGTCGGCGCACTTTCAGCTCTTCAATGCACTGGGTTCGTACTTCTCAGGCAGCGACCCGCGCTCCGACATCGCGGCCATGCTGACGGCGAACGGCTATACGGGCACGAGCGAGGACGCCACGCTGGCGGCGCTGCGCACGGTATCCGGCGACGGCATTTTCTATTACCGGGCGCACGGCGGCTCCGGAACATACCAAAGCCCCTCGGGAACCCAGACCGTGTACGCGCTCTGGACGGCGTCGGAGGCACTCGACGCATCGCAGGAGGCAAACGACCAAACGTTGACGGTGGACCTCGCGGCTCATCGCGTCGTCTACATGCTGTTTCGAGACGATCGCTGGTCGCGAGGCCTTCCGAAGCTGGTCGAACCGGCTCGCCACTACGGAATCACCGGTGATTTCGTCAGCCGCTACATGTCGTTCTCCGCCAACAGCCTCATCTATCTCGACGCCTGTAACAGCTCCAATCACCCTGAACTGTATTCCGCATTCAAGAACGCGTCGGTGGTCGTGGGCTGGGACGAGCGAGCGTTGATCGAGTTGCTCGGTCTGTCAGCGCGCTACGTGTTTGACCGCTTGCTCGGCTCCAACACCTTTGCTCCGGAAGTCCCCAAGCAACGACCGTTCGAATACGACGCACTCCCGGGCGATCCAAAATTTGGCAAGCCAAACGCATTCGGCTATTCCAAAGCGCCGGCGGCGGGCGGAGGCACGATCGAAGCCGAATTGCACTTGAAGCAAATCGGCGGCGACTTCGGAATTCTCGCGCCGAGCATCAGCAGTCTTGGGTTGAATGGCCTGACGGATGAGCTCTACGTCTTCGGCTACTTCGGCGCGGATCCAGGACCCGATGGCAAACTCACGATCAACGACGGCACCGGCGAGGTCGCGCTCGCGGTAGCCTCCTGGACGCCAACGAAGATCACGACCGTCCTTCCTCGCAAAGGGACGGGATCGGCAGGAAACGTTGTTGTCTCGGTCCGCGGGCACAAAAGCAACGCGCGTCAGATCGTCGCATGGCAAGGCACGCTGGTCTACACGGAAAGCGAGCTTGGCACGCTCAATCAGCGATTCGAGATGGACGTGGTCGCGAGAGTCGATCCGCAAGACACACGTATCCAGATCGCCAAGGCTCCACAACTGCTATTCACGCCGCCGTTCGACGCCAACCAATCCGTCCAAACGCGATACACGGCCGGGGGCACGTATTCGGGCCCGTTCGGTCCGTGTACCCTGACAGAGGACTGGAAGGCGTCGGGATCAATTCCAGCGAACATCATCTCGCTGTCCGGTCAACCGCAGTACTTCTACTCCGGACTAGTTGATCCGACCAAAAGCGTGATGCAGTTGACCTTTGGCGCTCTGGAGCCAGACGGGCTTCAAGAGTCCGGCGCGATCAAGTGTCCCGGTGGATCGCCAACACCGTCCACCTCCGCCCGGGACATCGCTGTCGACCCGCATATTCTCGACGAGGTCGGCGGGCTTCTGATGATGAATCTCTCACTCGACGGCGGACTGAACATCGTTGCCGGAAGTCGGCAGCGCTCCATTCCATCGGAAATCGATCCGACACGCAACGCAACGCTCTCGTTGCAGTGGCCAACCATCAAGGCGTTCCCTGCCGTCGATCGTACGCTTCCGCGCTGAGGGCGCCTGTCTGACCGCCAATCGCCAACGCGTCCACTCAACTTCCTACCACCGACGCCGATGACTGATTCGACCTCCGGCTCAACCTCCTTTCTCTCGCGCACGCAGGCGCGCGAGACGCTCACGGGCATCGACGACAGCGTGCAGGTCGGCATCTGGCCGCCAGTTGGAGATGAACTGCTCGTAGGCAGCGCGAGCGAAAGCCGCGTTGCCCGCACGCTCCTGCACACGCGCAAGCCAGTACGGCGCGAGACGCCAATAGTGCTGCCCTTCCCAACCGAAGTCGGTGCCCTGCCCAAGCCGCGCGTACAAGACAGCCGCGCGTTCGAGGTCGCCCGCCATCGCCGAGCCATACGCCATCGACTCGAGAACGATTCTCCCTGAGTCGACCGCGAACGCAAGTTTCAGATGCTCGATCCCCTCGGTGTTTTTCCGGCCGGCGATCAGGACTTCCCCTCGTAGCGCCTCGACCGCCACGCGGTCGGTTGCGCTCGTGGGATGCACCTTCGCTTCGAGGCGAGCCAGCACACGCGACGCCCGCGACACATCACCGCCCCGAGCAATCGCTTTGCCCAACCAGTAGAGCAGTGTCGGTTCGGCATCAATGCGCGCGGCAACAGCATCGGCCGAGTCGAGTTGCGCCGCCGCCTCGCGCGCGCGTCCGCGCGCGTCCAAGATCGTCGCGAGCAACAAGCGGTTGCGCACTTCGCTCGTTCCCGGCGCGCCCGTGCGGTTCAACTCGATCGCCTGAATGAGATCGGTCGAGGCGTCGGCATACCCGCCCGTGTGTGCGGAGAGGAACGCCATGGATCGAAGCGCTCTCGCACGTCGCGGCGCATCGGGAGCCGCGGCAAGCGCCGCAATCACCGCGGCGGCAGAGTCTGGCTGCCCGGCAAGCACGTACGTACGCGCGTATTCAAGGTTGAGATTGTCGTTGGCGGTCAACTGCATGGGCGCGAGCTCGAACGCGCGCCGATATGCATGCAGCGCCTCACTCGGACCCTTCATCGTTTTTTCGACGCTCGCGAGATTGATCCAGACTGAATAGTCGAGCGAATCCACCGCGAGCACGCGAGTGAATACTTCCACTGCGTCGGCTGCTTGTCCAAGTCGGAAATACTGGTACCCCAGGTCGTGGAGCGCCGCGAAATCGTCGGGGTGGCCGGCGAGAAATGCCTTCAAGAGACCGGCAGCGCCTGCGTGATCGCCCTGCCAACTCTTCGCCGACGCGCGAATCAAGACTTGCTCGCGCTCCGGAAGCGCTGCGAGATGCCTGAACGCGATGGCGTAGACCGAGTCGCCCGACGTCGGCATGTTGTTCCAATAGTTGAGCATGCCCAGGTTGGCATAGGCGATCGCGAACGACGAATCGATCGTTACGGCTTGAGTCCACAGCACGCGTGCGTCATCCGGCCGAGCGGCGCGGAACGCTCGGCTACCCTCGGCAAACTTCTTGAGCGCGTCGAGTGACGCGGTCGTGACCAACGGCAACGCGACCGTGCTGGCATTGATCGAGCGCGACGACTCGCCGAGTTTGCGGCGGACCTCGCGGCCAAGACGGTCGATGGCGTCCAGCACGTCGGCGCGACGGTTCGCGCGCACCGCCGAAAATCCGAGCACCGCCCCGGTGGTCCCGTCGAGAATCCGCGCCGTGAGCTCATAGCCGTTCTCGGCGCTATTGATCGCGGGAACGGCGACCAGGTTCACACCATCTCGCTGTGCGATTTCCCGCGCCAAAATTTCCGTAAGCGTGGGCTCTGGACCGGGCCGTCGCATGCGTACGAGCGCGCGCGCGATGCGGTCCGGCGCCACGACCCGAATGCGCGGCGATTGCGCCAGATCCGCGGCGAGCGCCACGGGAATCGTTCGATCAAAGACCGAATCGCCGGTGGTGTTCTCCACGTCGGCGATGATGAGCCAGCGCATCGCTCCGGCCGACGGATTCTCAGTCGCGCGCAATCCGAGCATGAGGGCCACACCGACACCCGCGATACCCGCGACCGCGATCCCTCCGAATCGAAATCGCGACCGCGTGGTCGGAGGACGGTTCCGCGGCCCGTCGAACGCCGGAGGTGCGACGGCCGGCGCAACCGCGTCGGTCACGTGGGAAGACATCGCGACGTCGAGACTCGCGGGTGCCGGCGGGGACGCCATTTGGAGCTTCAATGCTTCAACGTATTCGCCGATTTCGGGAATCGGCGCAGCCTCGAGCTCCTCGTGCAACAACGCTTCATGCAACCGCGCGACGTGCAGTGCGCCGGCGCGGTCGCCCGCCGCCGCCCTCGCCTGCATCAAGGAGAGCGCGACGCGCGAGTCGAGTGGTCGGAGCGCGGCGAGACGGCGCCACCACTCGACCGCCTCGACCAGACCGCCCGCGGCGCTGGTGCGTTTCGCCAGCCGCTCAATGGCGTCTTCGGCTTGGCGCGCCAGCGCCGCGCGACGTTCGTCCACCCACCGCTCGAAATCAGGACAGCCGTTGAGATAGAAGCCGTCGAGGAAGGCCCCGTCATAGAGGGACACGGCCCGCGCATCGTCGCCGGCGGCGGTGGCGTTGGCGAAGTCGTTGACGTCGCTCGAAACAACGCTGGAATTCAGGCGCAGGGCGGCGCCGTTCGCGACGATGACGTCGTCGCCGAGCGCGCGGCGAAGGCCGTGCAGAAGCTGGGACAGCGCGTGCCGGGCGCGCTCCTCTCCCGACTCCGGCCAGAGCAAGCCAAGGAGGCGATCGCGGCTGATGCCGGAACCGCTTGCCGCCAAGAGCGATAGCACCGCGAGCCGCCGGCGCTGGCTGATCGCGCCGGCGACGAGGTCCTGTGGCCCTTCGAGCAGCGCGCCGCCAAACGTTCTGAGGTTGACGATCGGAGCGCGCGGTTCCGGCGGTGAATCCATACCCATGAGATACGCCTGTTTCCAGGACATTCAAGGCCTTCCGCGGGCCTGCGGCCGGCGCTTGACAAACGGCGTGTGTGACAAAATATTGTCTTGTAGTGATAAATTCTTATCACTAAGTCGCGTCCACCGACCCATCGCGCCCGGAAGGCCCGAAATGCGTGCCCAGCAGACCGAAGCACCGAACCGCCTCCGATGAGAAACGATCTTCGCGACGCGCTGCGAGCGCTGCGGCGCGCGCCGGCGTTCAGCCTGGTCGCCGTGGTGTCGCTTGCGCTCGCCATCGGAAGCGCCACGGCGATTTTCAGCATTGTCGATACAGTGCTCGTGCGCGGACTACCGTACCGCGACGCCGGGCGGTTGCAGACGGTGTACGAGCACAGCGACAACGGCAACGATCGCGTGCCGTCCTATCCAACCTTCAAGGACTGGCAGGCGCAGGGCGTGTCGGTCCGCGATGCGATCGAGGGGTTCGCTTTTGTTCGTGGGAACGGCGTCTCCGTGCTCGGCAACGATGGACCCGAGCAGGGCATCGACGCTTACGTCACGCCAGGGTTCTTTCAACTCATGGGGACGCGTCCGCTGCTCGGGCGCACGTTTATCCCCGATGACGAGACACCGTCCGCGGCGCCGGTGGCCGTCATCTCGCACGACTTCTTCATGCGGCATTTCGGCGGCGACCCCGCCGTCATCGGGAAGTTGCTCTCCGTTGACAGTATGCCAACCAGGATCATCGGCGTGATGCCGCCCGGATTTGCGTATCCCAACTTTGCGAGCGGCGGATGGTTGCCGCCGGCGCTCTGGCAGCCGGTCGCGGTGTTTCAAGCGACACACCCCGCGCTCACACTTCGCGGGCTGCATGTCGACAGTCGCGCGCTTCTGCGGCTCCGCGCGGGCACGGATTCGGCGCGCGCCTCTGCGGCGATGCGGACGATCGCACGGCGAATGGCCGACGCCTATCCGGCTGAGCAAGCGCATTGGACGTCGGTGATCCTGCGCAGTCTCTCCAACGAGATGTTCGGCGATCTGTCGTCCACACTATTGCTCATCGCCAGCGCGATCGCGCTCGTGCTCTTGCTCGCCTGCGCCAACGTCGCGAACCTGCTGCTCGTTCGAAACAGCATTCGTGCCCGCGAGCTGACCGTGCGCGCCGCACTCGGCGCCGGACGGTGGCGGCTCGCGCGACACCTGTTGACCGAAGCCGGAGTGCTCGCCGCCGCGGCAGGGGTCGCCGGTGGCGCGTTGGCGATTGCGCTCGTGGCATTCGTTCGGCCCTTCGCCAATCAGCGGCTTCCGTTCGCCACCGACATCACGGTCGATGCGCGGGCCGCGCTGTTCACGATTGGGGTGACGGCAGCGACCGCGCTTCTGATCGGCGTGCTGCCCGTGCTTCACGCCGACCGCGGCAGCCTCGCGGCGCGGCTACGTGGCGGGATGGCGGTAGACGCGGATGGTGGACGTGAGCGGCGCGTTCGCAACGTGCTCGTTTCCATCCAGTTCGCCCTCGCGATCACGGTGCTGATCGGCGCCGGCCTGCTCATTCAGAGCGTGCGGCGGGTGTCGTCGGTGCCGTTGGGGTATGATCCGGATGGTTTGATTTCGTTCGCCATCACGCCGCCCAAGCACAAGTATGATTCGCCGGCGCAGGCGGCGGCGCTCTATCAGAGAATACTCGAAGCCCTGCGCGCCGTTCCATCGGTTGAAACCGCGGCGGCTGCCGGCGGCGCACTGCTGCCGACCAAAGTGGAGACGGACGAACAACGCGGAGCGGCCGTGCCGCCGCAAGCGGCATATCATCCGATCTCGGCTGATTTTCTGAAGACACGGCACACGTCGACCGTGGCAGGGCGCGGCTTCACCGAAGAAGACATGCGGTCGCCAACAGGATTTCTCGTGACCGAGACGCTCGCGAAGCAACTGTGGCCCAACGGCACCGCCGTCGGCCAACGCATCACCGTGCACCGGTCGTCGCAGGCGCGCGCGGACTTTGGCCAGCCCATCACGATGCCGGTCGTCGGCGTGGTTGCCGACTACCACGAGTTCGGAGCGGAGGCCAAGCCGCCGGCGCAGGTCTTCCTGCCGTACACCCTGGAAGTGTGGCCGTGGATGAACTTCGTGGTGCGGGCATCGCGAACGGCGGCGGTGATTCCGGCCATCACGCGAGCCGTTCACGATGTGGAGCCGGCGATCGTCTTTGGCGTCAAGCCGACGGCGGAGCGCGACGGGCCGTCGCTGTCCGATCCGCGAGTTCTCGTCGCCAGTCTGATGGCCGGATTCGCCGCGACAGCCCTGCTGCTCGCGGCCATCGGTCTGTACGGCATCGTCGCGTACGGCGTCGCGCAGCGCACGCGTGAGCTCGGCATTCGCATTGCCATGGGCGCGACGGAGCGCAGTATCCTCACACTGGTTCTCGGACAGGCGGCGAAACTGGTTGCAGGCGGCGTCGTTGTCGGCATGCTTGCCGCCGCGGGCACCACCAAGGTGCTTCAGTCAATGTTGTTCGAGACGACGCGGACGGACGCGGTCACGTTCGTCGTCGTTCCCGTCATTCTTGCGGTGGTGGCGACGATCGCCAGCCTCGTTCCGGCGTATCGAGCGACACGAACGGATCCCATCGTTGTCATCAGGGCGGAATAACGATGCGCAAAGTGTAGTTTGGCGCAGCATGTGCCTATCCCTCTGGCCCGAACCTGCCGCTCAGAGTCAGCGCATGTCGAACCCGTTCGTCAGCACTCGCGTGTTTCGCGGTGGACCGTTGGGCGCCACTACAGTCAGCGTCGTCGCTCACACCGCTCTCGTCGTGGCGGCCGTCGCGCCATCAGGAATGTTTCATTCGAACACTCATCCGGTGCGCGATCCGGGCTACGAGCCTGAGCGGGTGCACCTGGTGGCGATTGCGCTCCGAATGCGGACTCGCGACGTCAAAAAGCCCCCGGCGCATGATGATGCACGAAACACGACGAAGACGGCGATCGCGACGCCCACCGGCGTAGCGCACGGCGAACGCCTCATCTTCAAGCCGTTCGACGCTCGATCGCTGCCTCCGACAGACGTTTCGTTCGAGCTGCCCGCGATCGATCTCACGAGCAGGATCACCGATTCACTCGACTTCGCGAGCGCCAGTTTGAGCGAAATCATCGGCCAGGTGCTCGGCGTTCGTCACCCGGATCCGGTTGGCGGCGTGTACACAATGGAGGCGGTGGACAAAGTCATGTCGGCGGTCGGCCGAAACCCGCGACCTCTGTATCCCGCGTCGCTCGCGGCCTCGGCGATCGAGGCAGACTTCGTCGTTCGATTCGTCGTCGACACCACAGGACTCGTGCGGGAGCAATCGGTTGAGATACAAGGGACGCCGCATCCATATTTTGTCGCTTCAGTTCGCCGCGCTCTGCTGCAGTCTCACTTTCTGCCCGCCGAAGTGGATGGGCATGTCGTGCCGCAGCTCGTGTCACAGGAATTCACGTTTCGGATGATGCGGGGGCGACGAGACTAGTTCATCACGGGCGACGAGCGACTGTTGCGAGCGAGTCGCGGCGGAGAGAGTCCGCGCGAATCGAGTCGCGGCGCGAGAGCGCCGTAGCCAACCGTATAGCCACCGCTCATCAGCGGAGCGTAAACCGGTTCGCCAGGCATGCGAGCCGCTCGTGCGTGCGGTGCCAGCCCAGGCTCACGCTGACGGTTGAGCTTTTGTCGCTCGTCCGGCGTCTCCCTGTGCTTCAACATTTCACTCGGAACGGTCGTCATCTTTTCTGTGGCGATCGAGTCGCGGACCGCGGTCGACGTTGCGTTCGAGTAGCCCGTAACGCCGGACGGACTCATAGGCGCGCCGACACGTCGAGCGCTGTCGCCCGCGCCCGGTTGAAACGTCGGAATGTCGCGGGCGGGCATCTGCGTCAACGGCGGCCCCGTGGGCGACACCGGCTTTGCTGCCCGAATGGACAATGTGTCTGGCGGCGACGCAGGCCTCGCCGGAGTGGCGAGGTCCACCGGCCTGGGCAAAAACGGACGCGGACGCGAAACGACCTTCGTCTCCGCGACCGGCGGAATCAGTCGCACGATCGGCGTTGGTTCACGGTTCAGCCGTGCGTCGTCGAGCCGCGCCGAACGAACGGTTCTCATGGCGACGAACGCCACCGCGAACATGACAGCCGTTGCCGACAACGCGACCGCGCCGCTCGACCACGACGCCGAATCGGTGTGATCCTGCCACGATCGGCGAGACGACGGCGAGCGCTCGCGCCTCATGTGCCGACGCTAGAACCGCGCTTCGAGATACGCCGCGACGCGCGTTTGTCGCAACAGATAGAAGCCACGCGCGACGTCGAAGCGAACGATGCCGTCGAACATTGAGAAGACCGGGTGGGGGTGGGCCGTCTTCAAGAGTTCGGCGCCGGAGCACGAATGGCAATTGGCTTCGACGCCGAACTCTTGAAACGCCACAAAACACAGCCTGTTCCAACCCGGCTCGGTCCCCGGTCTTCAGACCCCCAGGGCGAGCTTGATGATGTCGGCCAGTCCGAAGGTTTCCGGGTGGGCCGACCGGGGGCGCCAATGCGGATGATTCACGATCGACGAATCGTCGGCCAGCATCAACGCGAGGAACGTTTCGGCGACGATCGTTCCACCGACCTGACCGAGCCGCGCTTTGCCTTTCTTGAAGAAGTTGCGGCGTGATTCCGCGAGAATGTAGACCCACAGCGGGCACGATCCAGCGAACGCCGTGCTGATGTCGGTGATCGTTGGGGCCTTTGCGCCGTCTTCACCATCCGTCTCGTTCGCGCCGTCCTCGGCGGGGAATATGATGATTTCCTCATCCTTGAGCGGATGAACGCCCATGGCATGCGCGACGGCCTGACCGCTCGGTAGCAGCAGCTTTTGCGCACGCAGCAGGTTGCGGAAGGCCAAGCTGAGGAAGCGGGCATGCGCTCGCGCTTCATCACCGGCGATGCTGAACGGGAGGTTCGACAGCGGCTCTACCAGCGAGGTGTCGATTTTGTACGCGCGCTGGACGCGATCGGTGACGGTTTCCGGACCCGTTCGAAGGCCCAGGTCGATGAATCGTTGCCAGTCGATGCCCCAGCTCTTGGGGAAGTTGCCGAACGCGTTCAGACCGTTGGTGGGATTGGTGTGGTCGAAGATCGCCAGTGCGGTCGTGAATTCGTTGACGCGATAGGCGGGCCGCACCATGGAGTGGCCGAGGCGGTATGCGGCGACGGAGAACTCGACGGGCATTCTGACTTCTTTAAATTTGTAGAATCGAAGCTTGGGGTGATGGTGCGCGAACGACAGACTGGGATTGGCGATCGCTTCGGAGACGTGATCGAGCACGTCCTTGTCGACGATCTTGGGCAGGAAGTCGTGCAGCACGGCCCATTGGTAGTGGCGTCGGACCTCGAGTTGAATCGTGTCGAAGCTCGCTTGGGGATCGGCGGCGATGAGAATGTCCACCATGCGATTGTGGAACCGCTGCATGATGCCCTGCAGTTGCGAGACGATGACGTTTTCGTCGTTGCGTGGATCTCCGATGATCGCGCGCTGGGTGCCGTCGCTCGCCGCGTCGGAGCGCATGAGATCGCGCGCGCCGGGGTTCCGTTCGACGATAAACAGTTTCTGGCCGAGGATGAACTTCTTGGTGAGGCCGTCGTAGAAGTACGGTTGGTCGCCGGGGCCGCGTCCGTAGACGTTGTCGAGATCGAACTTTGGCGTGCGGAAGTCGATGATGGCGTTGGGGTCGCTCTTTTGCTGTTGAAAGCTCGACGGATCGAATGTGATGTCGTGATCGATGAACTGGCCAAAGTAGGTGTACGCGGCGCCAAAGTCGCTCTCTTCCGCATCGGGTCCTTCGTCGAGACTTGCATCGCCTTTCATCTTGTCGGCGAGCGCGAAGAGATCGTCTTCGTTGAACTTTGCTGCCGGCAGCGCAAACATCCGCCCGAACCGACCGGACGGGGAGTCGATTCCCTCAGGGCTGCTCAAGCCTCGAACTCCAGATCCGTGCGGTTGATGTGTGCTATGGCCAGGCATGCGATGTCCTCCCGTGGACCTGATCGAGTGGCGTGCTCGGAGGGTGGGCGAGACTCGGCATCGAGGTTCGCGACCGTCGTGCGGAGACTGTGCGGTTAGCCGCGTCGTCCGCTTCGTCGGCGAAGTGGCGACGCGTGTGCATCTCGTATGAGCCGAATGCGGCTCGGCGCCGTCACGTTTGCCGTCACGTTTGCCGTCACGTTTGCCGTCACGTTTGCCGTCACGTCGATCGCACAGACTCGACGCGCGACGCGCCGTTTTTATCGAGGCGCTATGCTATGCCGTGCGATATGAGCACGCAATAGATCCTTCAGCCTATGCGACCGAGCCCAACAGTATCGCCAGAATGAATTGCCGCTCGTACCTTCTAGATTCGCGATCCGATTCATTCTCAGCCGGAGATCATCATGACACGTGTGATTTCGGAGCGTTCATGCGCCCAGATCGATGGTGACTTCGTGGTGTTCATCATTGGGATGCGCGTCAACAAGCCGTGGAAGGTTCACAAGTGGGTTCCGGTATTCCTAGCGATGCCGCGGATGCTGAAAGAGTTGGCGGCGAAGCCGGAGAGCGGATTGCTTGGAGTGCAGTCGATGGGATTGACGCTCGTGCAATACTGGCGATCGTTCGAAGCGCTCGAGGCGTACGCGCGAAGCAAGGACGGCAAACATTGGCCGGCGTGGGTCGACTTCAACAAACGAATGGCTCGGAGTCGCGGCGACGTCGGCATTTGGCACGAGACCTATCGCGTGGCCGCGGGGGAATACGAGGCGATCTACAGCGGAATGCCGCCGCACGGACTCGGCAAGGTGAGCAGGCTCGTTCCTGTGCGCGAACGACTCGACAGCGCGCGCGCGCGACTTGGCGCGACGGCGAACGCGGCGCCACAGTCCATGACCACATGACCAAGGAGTGATTCGGAATGAAACGCATCGCGACGCTACTCGCGCTCGCCGGCCTGTGTTGTTTCTTCACCGCGTGTGCGGACAAGTCACCGCCACCGCCGGCGAAGGCCGCGGCAGCGGTCCAAACACCGGGCGCGGCGCCTGATTCATTCGCTGTCGCGTTCGAGACGAACCGCGGCACATTCGTCGTTGAGATCACGCGCGCGTGGTCGCCGGCGGGCGCCGATCGCTTTCGCGAGCTCGTCGAGACGGGATTCTTCGACGAAGACCGATTCTTTCGTGTCGTGCCGGGGTTCGTCGCGCAGTTCGGGTTGAACGACAAGCCGGCGATCAACGCACAATGGGACGCCAAGCGGCTGGCCGACGATTCCGTGCGACAGAGCAATGCGCGCGGGACAGTCGTGTTCGCGACGGAAGGCCCGAACACGCGATCCCATCAGATGTTTTTCAACCTCGTGAACAACGCACGCCTGGACGGAATGGGGTTCGCCCCGATCGGACGCGTGATCAAAGGCATGGAGGTGGTGGACTCGCTGTACTCGGGATATGGCGAGTCGCCCGATCAGCAATTCATCCAAACACTCGGAAACGCCTATCTGAACAGAACGTTCCCGAAGCTCGATTACATCAAGACGGCGAAACTGCTGAATAGCGCGTCGCCATGACGCAACGCTGGTTTCTCAATTCTAAGTCCATGTGGAGGACTCAAACGGCCCTGGGTTGCCACAGTGGCCCGCCGACCGTTCGCCGCAATATCAGTTTCTGGATTGCGGCGACAGCGTGACGGTCCGGTCCGATACCCCCGGTCCGCAGATGGATTTGTTCGGGCGGGCGTTCGAGAGAATGCGCGCAAAAACATCAGCGTCGTCGCCGCGATAGCACGGGCGTTCACTCACGCGAAATCCGCGCGGTGTTGCTCTCCAACCACTGCGCGAACGTTTGTGCGTTGGGTGCGAACGCACGCGTCCTCGCCACGTCGCGCATGTCGTTGCAAACCTTCTCGAAGTCGCGATAGAATTGAAACATGTTGCCGAGGTCGTCGGCGCCGGGAAATCCGAACGAACGGAAGACGTCGGGCGAAATCGCATTGAACTGCACCGGCTGTCCAAACGCCTTGGTCATCGCGGCCGCTATCTCTGCACCCGTCAGATGCTCGCCGGCCACGCCAATGCGTTGACCGATCGTCTCGTTCCCTTTCTTGAACATGCCGTAGGCGGCGGCTCCAATGTCCTGCGCGGCCACACCCGCCAATTGTGCGTTGCCAATCGGAAGCGTCAGAACCAGCGTGCCGTCCGGTCCTTTCTTCGGACCGGATCTGATGAAATTCTCCCAGTAAAATGACGGCAGCAGGAAAGTCGTCGGAACGCCGCTGTTGATGAAGAACGCATCCGACTCCCCCTTCGCGTCGAAGTGCGGCACCTTGTACTTGCCCATGAGTGTTGGCATGCGATTGTCATCGAGCGGTATCCACTTTCTCGTATCCTCGAGTGTGGACCAGATGACGTGCTGAAGACCAGCCGTCTTCGCCGCCTTCGCCAAATTCGACGCTTCCTGTATCTCTCGCTCAGGTGAGAAGTGGGTCCAGTAGAACGTGACGCAGTACGCGCCATATGCGCCGGCAAACGCTTTCTCGAGACTCGCGAGATCGTCGATATCCGCCGAGACCACGTCGGCGCCCAATGCTCGAAGGGCCTTCGCATTTTCGGAGTCCGCGTCGCGAGTAATCGCGCGGACCGTGAATTCGCTGGATTTGTCGGCGAGAATTGCCCGGACGAGCCCGCCGCCCTGCCCGCCGGTGGCGCCGACTACCGCGATGATTTTCACGTCAGCCATGGTCGCGCTCCCGCCTCATACGATCGATTCCCTTCCGATTGCCGCGAGATCATCCGCACCGTATCCCGCACCGATCAACGCGTCCATGCGCGCCGCGATTCCCGGCAGGGTCGCAAGCGGCCGGTCGGCCGCTGTCTCCAGCATGAGACGCACGTCCTTTCGCGCCATCGTCAGCTCGAAGCTCGGCGCGTAGTTCGCCGCGGCCATACTTTTTCCTCGTCCAGCGATGACGCTGGCCGGGTTGAAGAATTTGGCGACCTCAATCGCGTCAGTCGGTGCGACGTGCGCGCCCGACGCAACCGCGTAGACGTCGGCCACGAGCGCCGCCAGGCCAATGATGAACGCGTTGCCGCACAGCTTATAGACTGCCGCCAGGTCGGCTCGTTCGCCGAAGTATTCAACGCGCTCAGCCATGCGAGCGAGTGCCGGCCGAATCTCGTCGAACAGCGGACCCGGACCGGACGCGAGAATCGTCCCCTGTGTCTGCCGCGCCGCCGCAGGTCCGATGAAGACGGGACAATGGATGTAGCGCACACCTTCGCCGTTGAGACGGTGCGCTCGCGCGGCGGTGAGGAGCGGCTGCGTCGTGGTGTGATCGACGATGATGGCCGTCGCACTGAGTCCGGGGCGGAGGGCCGCAACCACTTCGTCGACGACGGTGTCATCCTTCAAAACGAGGTGAATGCGTTCCGCGCCGCGGACGGCTTCCGCCGGCGTCGCCGCGACACGCACGCCGAACGGCTCGAGCGCGCGTGCCTTGTCGATCGTGCGATTCCAGACGGTGATTTGGTCGCCGCGCTTCGCCGCGGCTTCGACGAGGGCGCTGCCGAGCAGGCCGGTTCCGAGAAAGGCAATTTGAGTCATGCTCGTAAGCTACGAGTGACGGAAGCCCGGCCGAATTTGTTGGCAGGCACGACGATATCGGTTCAGCCGGCGCGCACGGCGACGATTGGCTCCAACCGCATCGCGCGCCGCGCTGGAAGGTAAATCGCGGCCATGGCGACACCGGCGAACAAGATCGGAATGAGTCCGAACGTCGTGACGTCCGTCGCGCTGATGCCGAACAACAGGCCGGACATCACTCGCGTCAGGACGAACGCTCCGCCCAAGCCGATGGCGAGCCCCAGACCCACAATCGGGAGAAATTCACGCGCGATGAGGCTCAAGATGCGCGCGCGGTCTGCGCCGAGTGCCATCCGAATTCCAATTTCGCGCGTGCGCTGGTCAACCCAGTAGGCAATGACGCCATAGATGCCGACGGCCGCGAGGATGAGCGCGGACAGCGCGAAGGCGCCAAGCAGGAACATGGACAGCCGGCGCCGAGCAAGAGAATCGTGCAGCCTGTGTTCCATGCTTGCGACGTCATACGCCGGCAGGTCGGGATCGAGGGCGCGAATTTCTCGGGCGACCGCCGTCGTCATCGTAGCGGCATCGCCCGACGTTGGCGAAACCCGGACGATGAGGAAGCGGCTTCCGATGTTGAATTGCTCGACGGGAAAAAACGCCGTGATCGGCGGTTGGACGTCCGGTTCATACTCTCTCGCGTCGGTGACAACGCCGACGATTGTCCGCCAAGGTCCGTCCGCTCCCTGGCGAAGCCGTTTGCCAATCGCGTTTTCGTTCGGCCAGAAACGCGCGGCGAGCTTGTCGTCAACAATGACGACCGCGGGCGACTGCTTATTGTCCTGCGCCGTAAAGAACCGGCCCTTCCGCAGCGACACGCCCATGGCACGGAAGTAGTCGGCGTCGACGTACGCGCTGCTGGCGATGACGAGATCGTTTCCCGCCGCCTTGGGCACATAGCCTTCAATGCCGATTGGTTCCCAGGCGAGCGCGACGGAACTGAGGGGCAACTGGTAGTTGGTCCCGACGAATTGAACGCCGGGGAGCGCCATCACCCGATCGGCGAGCTGTTTATAGAACTGTGATACAGACTCCGGCGTCCTGTACCGAAAGCCCGGCAGCGACACGCGCAGTGACAACACATTGCGTGGGTCGAAGCCAGGGTTGGCGTTGGTGATTCGATCGTAGCTCCGAATCAACAGCCCCGCTCCGATCAACAACACCACCGACAGCGCCACCTCCGCGGTAATGAGGGTCGCGCGAAGCCGGCCGTGGCCAAGCCCAAATGCGTTGCTCGCGCCGTCGGCCGACGCCCGACCGCCTTCTTTGAGTGCGGAATTGGGATCCGCGCGCGACGCGCGAAGGGCCGGAGCCAAACCGAACACGAGACCCGTGAAAAGAGCGATGCCGAAAGTGAAGACCAACGCGCTCGTGTCGATTCCCACCTCGCTCATGCGAGGAAGGTTCGCCGGACCAAACGCGCGGAGCGACTGAATCGCCAGGAGCGCCACAGCCAGCCCGGCCAGGCCGCCGATGAGCGCCAGCACCGCGCTCTCGGTGAGCAACTGCCGCAGGAGCCGGGCACGATCGGCACCGACGGCGGCACGAATCGCCAACTCCTTGTCGCGCACCGCGGCGCGTGAAAGCAGCAAATTCGCGACGTTGGCGCAGGCAATGAGCAACACGAACCCCACCGCGCCGAGCAAAACGTAGAGCGCCAAGCGAACGTCACCAACGACTTGATTGATCAGCGGCACCACGCTGATCGTGAGACCACCGTTCGGTGGATAGCTCGCGGGGTATTGCTGCTTCATGCGCTTGGCCACGCCATTCATCTCGACCTGCGCGCGGTCGAGCAAGACGCCGGGCTTGAGCACCGCGAACACGTTGTAGTCTTCACCGCCACGATTAGCGCGCGCGCTGGCCGCCAACGGCAGGGGGAGCAGCAGGTCGACGTGCTGCACGCCGTTCACGGTGGGCACGACTTCCTTGTTGAAGCTGAAGTCCTGCGGCATGACCCCGACAATCGTGAGGTTTGTGCCGTTGAGGGTCAGCGCCTTGCCAAGGACCGACGCGTCGCCGGCGAAGCGACGTTGCCAGAAGCCATAGGTGAGAATCACGGAAACAGTCTTGCCCGGTTGATCCTCGTCGGACGAGAACACTCTGCCGAGCATTGCGCGCGCGCCGAACAACGGAAAAATCGAGGACGAGACGCGCACGCCATCGATTCGCTCCGGCGCTCCCGTCCCCGTCATGTTGAAGCTGGCACCGATGGCGGCAGCAACGTGTTCGAAGACGCTGTTCTCCGCGGCGATGTCGAGGTATTGGCCGATCGAAAACCAATCCTGCGCCACGTTCAACCCCGGCGATCGCTGCCAGAGAATCGCGATCCGATTGGCGGCGGGATATGGCAACGGCCGGAGCACGAGCGCGTTGGTCACGCTGAAGATCGCGCTGTTTGCGCCAACGCCGATTGCGAGCGAAAGCACGGCCACCGCCGTGAACCCACGCGACTTCGCGAGCACGCGCAAACCGTATCGAAGATCGTTCCACCAGCTTTCCATCGCCGCTCGATCCGTTTCGGGACGGACGCGCCGCGAGTGCGCGACGGATTCGAATGTTCGAGTTCGTCAATACGCTGTCAATCGATCCGACGCAGTCCTTTCGCCTCGCTTACGTTCGCCGAGGCGCAGACGTCGATCGAATCCGCAGCAGGCCTTCCTGCGCAACTGACGCGATCAGTTCTCCTGAACGCGAGTAGATGGTTCCGCGCACAAACCCGCGCGCGCCGGCGGTGACCGGACTGTCCGTCGAGTACAGAAGCCATTCGTCTGCCCGGAACGAGCGGTGCATCCACAGCGAGTGATCGAGCGATGCGATCTGAAGAGTTGGCGACCGAAACGGAATGCCGTGCGGTTGAAGCGCCGTGATGAGCAGACCATAGTCCGACGCGTAGGCCAACACAGCCTGATGGACCCAAGCGTCGTCGGGCAGCGTGCCGATCGCGCGAAACCAGGCGTGTCGCACAGGCTCTCGTTTTTCCGGATGCACCAAGTCCAACGGAGCCACCGGCCGAAAGTCGATCGGTCGCTCCTGCATCATCGCGGGACGGATGATACCGGGAAGCTTGTGCGCAGCCTCGCGAATGTGCTGCAGGTCCGGCGTGAGTGACTCCGGATCGGGCACGTCGGGCATTGTGGTCTGGTGCGTCAAACCCTGTTCAGGCACGTGAAACGACGCCGAAAGATTGAAAATCGCTTGGCCATGCTGGATGGCCGTGACGCGGCGTGTGGTAAAGCTCGATCCGTCGCGCAGACGGTCGACGAAATACACGATCGGAGCGTTGAGATCGCCGGGCAGAATGAAGTAGCCGTGCGCCGAGTGGGCTTCGCGCGCTCCATCCACCGTTCGGCGAGCCGCGACGAGCGCTTGGGCAAAGACCTGTCCGCCAAACACTCGGCCCGTGCCGAGGTCGCGGTTTTGACCGCGGTAGATGTTCACTTCGAGCGGCTCCAGGTCGAGGAGCGCGAGCAGCAGATCGAGCGATTCGGGCATCGGTTGGTTGGCGCCAGGGAGTGGGTCCGGGACCGGCGAGGGGAAATGCGTCTGCCCAGTGGCTGACGCCTCCGCGGTTTGGTATCGTTGGCGATGACCGTGACGATACGCAAGATCGAGGCTGGCGACGAGATGCGCTGGCGCGAGTTGTGGAAAGGGTATTGTGCGTTCTACGAAACCGACATTTCCGAAACAGTCACCGGCTACACGTGGGCGCGCATCATGAACGCGTCATCTCCCGTCCACGCGATCGTCGCCGAGACTGAGGCGGACAACGTGATCGGTTTTGCGAACTACGTGATTCACGAGAGCACGTGGCAGCTCAACCCCGTGTGCTATCTCGAAGACCTCTTTGTCGATCCCGGCCGCCGGAGTGTCGGGGTGGGCCAGCAACTGATCGATTGGCTACTCGCGGAATGCACTCGCAACGGTTGGTCGCGCCTCTATTGGCACACCAAGGAGACGAACTATCGCGCGCGCGGTCTCTATGACAAATACACGCGGCACAGCGGGTTTCTCCGCTACGTCGTCGAACGATCGTAGCAGCCAGGCCGGACGGCCTCGCACCAATCACTTCCTTCGAGGGAGCACCGCGATGTCTATACGATTGCGTGTGACGGCAGCGATGACCGTCGCGATGTGTGTTGGTGTCGCCACCTCCGGCCGCGCACAGGCGGTCGAGTATCACTCTCCGGCCGGCGTAGACTACCGCGCGCAGCGAGACACCGGCGCCGTCGGTCGCGCCGAAAAAGCGCTCGCCGCCGACCCGCGGAATGTGGCGCTGATCATTCAGCTAGGTGTCGCGCAGTCGGGGGTGCGTCAGTTTCGCGAAGCCATTCAGACTTTTACTCGCGGATTGGCGATCGCGCCGAATGATCCCATGCTGTATCGCTGGCGCGGCCACCGCTATCTCAGCGTGCGCGAGCTCGACAAAGCGATGGCCGATCTCACCCACGGCTTTCGTCTCGACAGCACGAACTACGGCGTCCTCTATCACCTCGGCATCGTTCGCTACGCGCGCGGCGATTTTGCCGGCGCGGCGGACGCCTTCAAGCGCGCCCAACCCCACGCGCCAGACGGAGGTGAGCTGGCTGGCGCCACCGACTGGCTGTGGATGTCGCTCTCGCGCGCCGGCCGCAAGGCGGATGCGAAGGCGATGTTGGATCGCAAACCTGACTCGCTGCCGACCAACGTCGCCTACGCGCAGCGTTTAAAGCTCTACCGCGGACAGATCAGCCCCGACAGCGTGATCACCGCGGCCGACACCAGCGACGTCGCCGTGGCGACGCTGAGCTACGGCATCGGAAACTGGTATCTCGTTCGCGGCGACACGGCCCGAGCCCGCACGTGGTTCGAGCGCTCGATCAAGTCCGGCGGCTGGCCGGGCTTTGGGTTCATCATCTCCGAAGTCGAGTTGCGGCGGCTGCGGTGACATCGCACACGCCGGCCGAGGAAAAATTCAGGCGGGCGCTCGACAGTCTCGTCGAGCAGGTGAAGGACGACCGATCCGTTCTCGCCGCGATGCTCTGCGGCAGCTTGTCGCACGACACCGTCTGGGACAAGTCCGACATCGACCTGGCCTTGATCACGATTGACGACAAGAAAACCGACGAAGGCGGAAGCCGGGCGCTTTACGCCGACGGCGTGAACGTGCACGCGTTCCTCATGCCGCGCGCGAAATTTCGACAGATCGCCGAAGGCTCCATCCGCAACTCGTTCATGCACTCGCTGCTGGCGAAAGGGCGATTGCTCTACACGCACGACGACACGATCACGGACCTCTGTGCTCGGCTGCAGAACATCGGCGCGCGCGACACGCAGGTGCAATTGCTGCGCGCCGCCACGAACGCGCTCCCGCCGATCTACAAAGCGCACAAATGGCTGCTCACGCGCGCGGATCTCGACTACACGGCGCTCTGGATTCTCTACGCGGCCACGCCGCTCGCGCAGATCGAGGTTCTTGGCCGGCGCTTGATCGTGGATCGCGAGGTGATTCCGCAGGCGCTCACGCTGAACCCCGACTTCTTTCGCGTGGTGTACTCGGACCTCCTCAACGGAAAGAAGACGAAAAAGACCGTCGAGGCCGCGCTCGGCGCGGTCGATCGCTATGTGGCCGAACGGGCGGCGGTGGTGTTCGCTCCGGTGCTGGACCATCTTCGCGAGGTGGGCGAAGCACGGTCGTGCACCGAGATCGAGGAACATTTCAAGCGGAACATGGATGTATTCGGCGTCACGACGGCGTGCGAATACCTCTCCGACCAGGGGCTCATTGGCAAAGCGTCCACGGCGGTTCAGCTCACCAAACGGAGCAATGTGTCGATGCAGGAGCTGGCGTTCTTCCACCTTGACGAGACCTTCCCGTGATTCGCCCTGCCAGCCTATTCTATAGGGCTGGCCGTGCCGAGTCGGCGTTTCCTCACGTTCCCTGTTCGGAGCCTTTCATGTATCCCTCTCGTTTTCTCGTAGGCGCGTTGGCGATCGCAGGTGTGGTCTCCGCATGCCACAAGCCGGCGCCGCAGGACGAACACATGGCGCACATGTCGGCCGGCGATCTGGCCGGGCCGGCGTTGGCGTCAGGTCTCGCCGGCGCATCCCAAGGCGACCTCAAATTGCCTCCGAGCGACGTCGCGGCGCCGGCACGACTGAAGGCGAGCCCTCGTCACGCCGAATGGGTGAAGATCGCGTGGGAACCCGGTTCAACCGACTCGTTGATGGCCTTCATCGTCTATCCATCCACCACGCGGGCGAAGACGCCGGTGGTGGTCGTGGTTCACGAGATCTACGGTCTGTCCACATGGATCCGCGGAGTCGCCGACCAGGCCGCGGCGGAAGGCTTCATCGCCATCGCGCCCGACCTCAACTCGCGCGTTCGTGGCGGCCCCAGCACCGATGAGCTCAGCCGTGACTCGGCCTCCAAGCTGATTCGAGGCGTCAATGCCGCCGAGCGGAATCGCGGCGTCAACGCGGCGGCCACGTTCGCGATGTCGCAGGCGTCCGCGGCTCCGAAGTACGCTGTGATCGGTTATTGCTGGGGAGGCCAGACGGTCTTCATGCATGCCATCAACGGCGGCACGAAGGGATTCGCCGGTGGCGTCGCCTTTTACGGATTGCCGTACATGACGGCGGCCACGCCAGAGAATCCCTCGATTCCGATCCGCGACTCGCTCGCAAAGATCAAAACGCCGGTCATGTTGCTCAGCGGCTCAAAGGACGCCCGCATCACCGCCGGCATGCCCGGCGTCGACTCGGCGATGAAGGCACTGGGCAAGAGTTATTCGAGCACGAACTACGAGGGTGCGATCCACGGATTCCTGCGCGCGCAGGACGATCCGAAGGCGACGCGTGACCTCGCCGAGGAAGCGGCGAACGTGGCCGCGACGAAGGATGGTTGGCCGAAAACCGTCGCCTTCCTGAAAAAGAATTTGGGGATGTAGTTCAAAGGCGCCTCGCGCGACCATGAACCCTTGGTCGCGCGAGAGCGCTCAGTGCGCGAATCGAGTGACAAGCCAGGCAATCGCCTGATCGCCGATTGCCGCCGGCACCTCGTGCCCACCATCGAATTCCACGTAGTCCACCGAGTCGCCGAGCTTGCGGAGCGCCGGCACGATCACGCGACTCGATTGATCGATCGCGAGAACGGGGTCCGAGGTGCCGTGCGAAATGAAGAAACCCGGTTGCCCATGCTGTGCGGCAATGACGTAAAACCCCGGCGAAAAGCCAATCACCTGATGCACGTTGTCGCCGTTCGCGATGCCGAGTGAAATGGCATACGACGCGCCGTCCGAAAAACCGATCAATCCAATGCGCTGCGCGTCGATGGCGTAGCGATCGAAGAGTTGATCGACAACGTTGTTGACGAGCGCAACGTCGGGACCGAAATCGGCTGTGACGGCGTCCCAGGTCTGGCCCACCGAGTCCGGGGCAAGGAGAATCATTCCGGCCGCGTCGGCTCGTGCGGCGTAGGTCCCCATCCAATCGGTGCCGCGGCCGCCGGCTCCATGAAACGCGATGAGTAACGGAGCGGGCGCGTTCGGCCGATACGTTGGCGGCACGCGCAGATACGCTCGACGATTCGCGTCGCCGAGGAGAACGTCGCTGCCTGTGGGTCCGCTGTGCGTTGGGGACCGGGCGTTGAAGCGCAGTCGAAACGGACTCTGGTCCGGCGTCTGCGGCTCGACTGCCGTGCTGCTCTCGCACGCGGCGTATAGCACCGACGACCCAGAAGCGAGGGCGGCGAGAAACGACCGTCGGGTGGTCATGGAACTGCGGGGTCTGGCACGCAGCAAGTGTGAGGGGGCCACACACCGCTCGGCAACCCCAGAGGGACGAGACGAACTGCAGGCGATCTGAAACAGTCGCGCCGCGAACGCCGCTGTGCCATCGTAGTCTGAAGGGGAATCGATCCCGATGACCGGCCACGCGCCTCACGCCCACCGAGCCTGGTCGAGCGTTGCCGACCACAGCGAGCGATGCAAGGAATGCCTGCCACGAAGCCCAAAAAAAGCGGTAGAAACGACCAGCCCAAGCCGGCACCGGGCAAGACCGAGCCGCGGACGACCATCGCCGTTCAGGGCGCGCGCGTGCACAATCTGAAGAACGTCTCGGTCGAGATCCCGCGCGACAAACTCATCGTCGTCACGGGCCTTTCCGGCTCCGGCAAATCGAGCTTGGCGTTCGACACGATCTACGCTGAAGGACAGCGCCGCTACATGGAGTCGCTGTCGAGCTACGCCAAGCGATTTGTCGCGCAGGTCGCCAAGCCCGACGTCGATTTCGTGTTCGGACTGTCGCCGGTCATCTCGATCGAGCAAAAGACGATCGGCAACAATCCGCGGTCCACGGTCGGCACGATGACCGACATTGCGAGTTATCTCAATCTGCTGTTCGCGACGATCGGCGAACCGCATTGTCCGCGCACCGGCGAGGTCACACCGAGCCGAACGTCCAGTCAGATTCTCGAAACGATACTATCGCTGGCCGAAGGCACGGAGATCGAGCTTCGCGCTCCCGTGTTCGCCCAATACGGCGAAGATCTGGATTTCGTGTTGACCGAAGTGCGGAAGAAGGGCTGCCGGCGTTTGATCGTCGACGGAAAGCAGGTGGATATCTCGGAACATGTCGAGCTGGACGAGACGAAGGTCCGGCATATGGACGCCGTCGTCGACCGCTTGGTGGTTGGACGAAAGCACGAGAAGGCGATCAAGGCGGCTATCTCCGCGACGTTGCTCGTCGGCGACGGACTGCTCCAGGTCCAAATCCTCAAGGGCGCCGGAAAGGCCGAGGGTGAGAAGTTCTACAGGTCGCTCTCGAGCGCGACGCATCACTTTACGTACGGCGACATCCAACCTGAGTATTTCATGTTCAACAACCCGGAAAGCGCGTGTCGCACGTGCGGCGGGTTGGGCGTCCACAAGCTGACGCATCCGGAGTTGCTGGTCCCCGATCCCAAACGAAGCATTCGCGGCGGCTGCTTTGTGAAGGAGGCGTTCAAGTACAATCCGGACACTTGGGACGGCCGAATCATGTACAGCCTGTCCAAAGAGCTGAAATTCTCGCTCGACACGCCGTGGGAAAAGCTCCCTGATTCAGCGCGCAATGCCATTCTCAACGGGCTCGATCAGAAAAAACTCACGATGTCTCGTCCGCCGGAGGCGAAAGAGACCCGTGAGAAATGGGACGGGAACGACGTAGGCTTTCACGGGATCGCACGGCGCATCGAGCGCTACTATCGGCGCTATCGGCAGCGCGGTGAGGCAAGCTCCGGGATGGAGGCATGGCTCGACAAAGTGATGGTCGAGCACACCTGTCCCGACTGCAACGGCGCGCGCGTGCGCGCAACACGATTGCTTTTCACCGTCGCTGGAAAGACGCTCTACGATTTCGGCCAGATGCATTTCGACGAGCTGCACGCCTTCCTCGGCGGTGTAAAGCCCACGGGCCGCGGCGCCGACGCCGGGCGGCAGGTCCTCTCGGAGATCCGCGGCCGAGTGCAGTTGCTGCTCGGCATCGGGTTGGACTATTTGAATTTCAATCGGCGTTCAGGGACGCTCTCCGGTGGAGAGGCACAGCGCATCCGTCTGTCCACCCAGATCGGCTCCGGGCTCATGGGCATGCTCTACGTGCTCGATGAGCCGAGCATTGGGTTGCATCCGAAGGACAACGTGAAAATGATCGCTACGCTGGAGCGACTGCGCGATATCGGTAACACCGTCATCGTGGTGGAGCACGACGAGGACACGATTCGCTCGGCGGATCATCTGATCGAAATGGGACCGGGGCCGGGCGTGCACGGTGGCACGGTGGTGGTTCACGGTACGATCCGGGACGTCCTCGCGTGCAAGGCATCGCCCACCGGACAGTTTCTATCTGGCAAGCGATCGATCGCCACACCAACGCAACGACGAAAGGGGCTCGGCAAATCGGTCACGGTTCGCGGCGCCCGTGAGAACAATCTCAAGTCGATCGACGTGGCGTTTCCGCTCGGCAAGCTGGTGGCGATCACCGGCGCGTCTGGCTCTGGCAAGAGCACGTTGGTCAACGACATTCTCTTCAAGGCGCTGTGGAAGCGACTGGTGGACACGCGAACCTTGCCCGGCGATCACGACTCGGTGGACGGCATGGAGCTGGTGCACAAGGTGGTGAGCATCGATCAGTCGCCAATCGGGCGGAACAGCCGCTCGAATCCGGCAACATACATCGGATTCTATGATACCATCCGCGATCTGTTCACCCGCGCGCCGCTCTCGGTGGACCGCGGCTACAAGTCCGGCCGGTTCAGCTTCAACGTGAAAGGCGGCCGCTGTGAGGAGTGCCAAGGTGAGGGCGTGATCACCACGCAGCTCTATTTCATGCCCGACGTCGAGGTCACGTGCGGTGCGTGCAAGGGCGCGCGGTTCAACGGCGAGACGCTCCAGGTCACGGTGCGCGGCAAGACGATCGACGACGTGTTGAACATGTCGGTCGAGGAAGGGGTGACGTTCTTTGCCGGCGAGCCGACAGTGGGCAAGAAGATCGAGGTGCTGAACGAGCTCGGGCTCGGATATCTCACGCTGGGTCAGTCGGCGACGACGCTGTCGGGCGGCGAGGCGCAGCGCATCAAGATCGCGACGGAGCTGAGCAAGCTGCAGCGCTCCAAGCACACACTCTACATTCTCGACGAGCCAACCACCGGACTGCATCTGGCCGACATTGTTCGCCTGTTAGAGTCCTTGAATCGGCTGGTCGACGCCGGTCATACGGTTCTGCTGATCGAACACCATCTCGACGTGATCAAGACGGCCGACCATGTCATCGACCTCGGGCCCGAGGGCGGTCATGGCGGAGGTGAGTTGGTGGTTGCCGGAACCCCGGAGGAAGTGGCGGCCTGCAAGGCATCGTACACCGGCGCGTTTCTCAAGGCGCATTTGCGGTCGTCGTAGCATCGGGGCGTGAGGTACGCTGGCGCCGACGTGGGCGATCGAGACACGGAACCACACGGACACTTCCGCACGACACAGGCACAAAACCGCCGCCATTCGAAGACTCTCGAATGGCGGCGGTCGTTGTAATCCACGAACGCGAGTCGCGCTCGATTCGAAATTACGGCTTGGTCATCGCCAGGCCGGTCACCGTCGCGTCGGTGTTGTGGGCGAAGCGGATGCCCCACACGCCGTCCGTCGACTTGAGCTTGCCCGCGCCGAGCACGGCCGACTTGTCGTAGCTGGCGACGGTCTTGCCGTTCACCGCGCACTCGACCTTGTCGCCCTTGACCGACATGGCGATGTCCTGCGACACGGGCTGGTCCTTGCCCGCGGCTTTGTGAACCGCCGAATCCGCAGCGCCGCCGCCGTTCATCTTGAACGACACGCCCCCAGGACCAAAGCCACGAACGATGAACCGACCGTCGCCATACGCTTCGCAGTAGAGATACGACTGCTGATCGGTGCCGAGGTCGTTGCCGCCGATCATGATGCCGTACGGATGCGGGTGGTCATTCAAGTTCATGTATTTCGCTTCGTTGAACGTGGCCTTGACCGTGTAGTCGCCCGTTCCATTGTTGGCAGGATTCCAATATGCCACCGCGGGTCCGGTCGTCACGCGGAAGCCGGCGCCTTCCTTGGCGAACTTGGCGGCCGTGATCGTCAGCCCCTTCTTCGCCTCCGCGGGATCGATCTGCCCCGTCCATCCTGGAACGGTGATGCCGCCGCCGGCCACGGCCTTTGACGTTTCCATTCCCGCCATTCCGCCCTGCGCACTACCGACTTTCGATACGAGAACGATCGCTGCAACTGCCAGCATTGAACCGTGAACGCGACGCATGGTAATCCTCTCACTGTAAGGTGGCCTGCGCATAACGATAGTTAGGGAGAACGCCATCCCGCCACGGGGAAGAAGTGTGATCTAGATCCGCTAGGGCCCGTCAATTCCTTACAAACCATGGGACCCTGCGCTCCTCATCAACCGAAGAGCGAGACCCAATACACCACCCCGACCAGGCCTACAAGGCAGGCAAACCCATACACGCCCGCGACGACGACTTCCTTGACCAGCGTCATCGGGATCGATCCACCGTACACGCGCCGGAACGCCACCGTCGAGTACCAAGGAATCCAGAACACCACCATGAGCGTCTCCAGCACCTGCGATAGCCCGGGCATTCGCGCAAACGAAATGAGCGCGCCCAGCGAGAACACGAAGAACAGAAAGACGTTCAGGTGAATCGCAAAATACAGGTGCTCGGGGTACTTCCGACCGCGATACAGACAGGCAACGATGGCGGCAAACACCGGAAGCAGCGCGAACAGCATCCGCGGTATCGTCTCGACAAAACCTCGCCGGAATCCGACGGGATCTTCGATCATGCGCCGTATGAGTGGCCGAAGTACCAACGGCGCCTTCACGCTGTTTTCGAGCGCCCAGGCCTTGTCTTCAGGGCTGAGGCCGGCGCCCTTGCCCGCTAGTGACATCTTCACGGCGTTCCCTATCCGTTCCGGCCGCGATGGCGTGCGAACACCGGGTACAACAGTAGCGTTTGCCACTGGCAGAATGGCGTCGATCTGCTTCTGGGGCTGGGGCGCCGCGCTCTGAAGAACGAAATACGCCAGGCTCGCCATCAAATACAGCCGCAGGGGCGAGAGATACCGGGCCCGCCTCCCCTGCAGAAATTCGATCGTCAAAAAGCCAGGTTTGAAGACCAGCGTCCGCACGGTTGCGGCGAAGCGTCCGTCCCACCCGGACAGCTCCCAAAAGGCGTCGATCGCCAACTCGCGAACGCTCGGATACGGTGGAATGTCGCGCTGGCCACAACTCGCGCAGAACGGTCCGGTCAGCGACGTTCCGCAATTCAGACACTCTGGCGATTGCGTGACCGGCGCAGTGTATGTCGCGCGGTGCTGAACAGGCTGGACATCAACGGCAGCCGGATTCACTAGACTCACCCCTACACATGAGATGCGTTCGATATATGGCCGAGTACGCCACTTCGGAAGGGTTGTCATTTGAGTTCTGACGCGGGTTCCATCGAGCACGAGTGGTTGTGGGGCTGGGATCCGACCCCGGGAATCGTCTCAGTGTGGGCCGAGCAAAATGGTCACGCTCTCGTCTGGCGGCGCGTTATCGAGACGGGGGCGCTGGTCCGCGAGGAAGAGCGTTTCCGGCCGTGGGTGCTGCTCGCGCATCTCGACGACCTGCAGCACCTTGGGCCCCAACTCGCGCCGGACGGCGACACGACCGCCCGCGTGACGTACCGGGAGCTCGAGGGCGACGGTGCGCTCCGCTACCTGGTCACCGCCGATAACGGCGCAACCCTCTCGTCCGCCGTCCTGCTCGGTGCCAGCCGGCGCCTCGGTCGTCATGTGGGACATCTCCGCGAGCTCGGCGCGGAGAACGTGCTCGTGCTGTCACCCGAAGAGCAATACCTGGTGTCGAGCGGTCGAACGTACTTTCGTGATCTCACGTTCGATCAATTGCATCGCATGCAGTTCGATCTCGAGACGACGGGACTGGACGCGCGGCGCGACCGAATTTTCATGGTCGCCGTGCGCTACCCGAGCGGCGCGACGGAACTGCTCGAAGCCAACGGCACCGGAGACGCCGCTGAAGCGGACCTGATTCGACGACTCGTGGCGAAAGTACAGGCGACGGATCCGGACGTCATTGAGAATCACAATCTCTTCGGATTCGACCTGCCCTTCCTCGATCGACGCGGCCGGACGCTGGGCGTTCCGTTGTCTCTGGGACGAACCGGAGCGCCGGGCCTGCGCGAGCGCGCGGCACGGCGCGGCGTTGCCACGAGCGACGACGGTCGGCGTCGCGTTCGATTGGTCGCGCCGGGACGCGAGCTGATCGACACCCTCGACGCCGTGCGGCGCTACGATTTCTCGACGCGCGAGTTGCCGGGACACGGACTCAAGGCCGTCGCGAAGCATCTTGGAATCGCCAGCCCGGATCGCGTGTACATCCCTGGGCATCAGATATCTGAGGTCTATCGCACGGATCCTGATCGCGTTCGCCTCTACGCCACGGGCGACGTCGACGAAGTCGCGGCACTCGCGCGCATGCTCGGCGGCGCGGCGTTCGCACTCGCGCGTATGGCGCCGCGCCGCTACGAGCGTCTCGCCGACGCCGGCGCGGCGACCGGTGTAATCGATCCGCTGCTGGTGCGTGCGTATTTGCACGCCGGCACCGCACTGCCTGCGCATCAGTTGGGCGATGGCACGCCGCACGCCGGCGCGGCGCTGCATCTCTTCGCGACCGGCGCCGCACAACGCGTCGTAAAGGCCGACGTCGCGAGCCTGTATCCGTCGCTAATGCGCGCATATCGCACGGCCCGGCGCGCGATCGTCTCGGCGCGATGCTCTCGATGGTCGATCGCTTGGTGGAACAGCGGCTTCAATCGAAGGCCAACGCGCGCGCCGCGCCGGAGGGATCGGCCGAACGCTACACGCACGAGGCGACGTCCGCGGCGATGAAGCTCGTGGTCAACTCGGCGTATGGCTATCTCGCGGCGGGCGGTGGGCTGACGCGGTTCGCCGACGTGCACGCCGCCAACGAAGTGACCCGTCGTGGACGCGAGACGCTCAATCTCATGTGTCGCGAGCTTGCGGCGCGTGATGTGACATTGCTCGAGGCCGACACCGACGGCGTGTACTTCGCCGTACCCCAATCGTGGACGGAGGCGGACGAACGCCGCGTCGTGGCGGAGGTGGCGGCGCTGCTGCCGCCGCTCGTCCAACTCGAGTTCGAGGGCCGGTACGCGGCGATGTTGTCGCACGAGCCAAAGAACTACGCGTTGCTTCGGTATGATGGAACACTCATCCTGCGCGGCGTGGCCTTTCGATCGAGCCGCGCCGAGCCGTTTGGCGAGGCGTTCTTGCGCCGGTCCATCAAACGCCTGCTTGTCGGCGACGTGATTGGCGTGCGCGACGCGTACCTTGCCACGATTGCCGCGCTCCGGCGACGCGAGCTGCCGACGCACGATGTGTCGTCGCGCGTCCGGTTGACGAAGACACCGGGCGTCTACCTCCAGAGCCGCGAGAAACGCCGGGAGTTGTCGTACGAAGCGATGTTGGCGAGCGGACGCTCTTCGTGGAGCGTAGGTGAGCGCGTCAGAGTGTATCGAACGAAGACTGGTGCGCCGTCGGTGGTCTCCACCGACGACGATCCGCTCGGCCGCGCCGACAGTCGAGACTACGACGTCGATCACTATGTCCGCGTGCTTCGCGACAACTTCGCGGTGCGCCTCGCACGGGCGTTTGCATCGGAGGATTTCGCGGCGTTGTTCGCGGATCCGGACCAGCCGTCGTTGTTCGAACCGGAGCTCGAGACGATTCGGCCGGTGCTGGTCCCCCTGTCCTCCTGAGGAGCGCCAGCGACGCCCTCCCCCGTGTCATCCAGAGGAGCGTTAGCGACGAAGGATCTGCTCGTGCCACGCCCTTGCTGAACGGCGTTCAGAAGAACAGGTCCTTCGTCGCTGACGCTCCTCTGGACGACCTACGTTCCGTGCGCAACGATGTAGTCCTTCGTCACGTGTTTTACCGACACCGTGCCCGCCTGGCGCATCACCACCTCGAGCTCCTTGCGCAGCAGCGCAAGCACCGTCTCCACACCCTCCTGCCCGAACGACGCGAGCCCCCAGATGTACGGTCGGCCAATCCCGGTCGCCGTGGCGCCGAGGGCGAGACCTTTGAAGATGTCGGTACCGCGGCGAATGCCGCCGTCGAGAATCACCGGAACACGACCACGAACGCCGGCTACCACTTCGGGCAAGCTCGCGACCGTCGCACGCGTGCTGTTTTCCGCACGGCCGCCGTGGTTGGACACGAACATGCCGTTCACGCCGTGCTGCACCGCAAGCTCGGCGTCGTCGCGCGTGACGATGCCCTTGATGAGCACCTTCATCGACGTCGCGTCCTGCATGCGCTTCACAAAATCCCAGGTTGGCGTGCCGACCTCCGGCGCCGGTGCGTCGGGCTTGAGATCCGCGATTGCCGGCTTGCGTCGATTGTCTCGCAACTCGTTGACACGACCGGTGAGCCCCGGCATCGGCGCGCCGCCGAGGTGACAATTCGTGCAGACGCGCGTGTCACTGCGCCGCTCACGAAGCATCGTTTCGCGATTGCTGCCACCAATCAAATCGACAGTGAACACCACCGCAGGTGCGCCGGCTTTCTCGGCGCGCTTGAGCATCTGCTTCGTCTGATTCCAATCCTCTTGATGATAGAGTTGAAACCACACCGGCGCGCCGCGCGCCGAAATGACGTCTTCGATGCTCGTGGTCGCGACGGTGGACAGTACTTGCAAATGACCCTTCGTTTTCGCGGCGCGCGCCACAGCAAGCTCGCCCTCCGGATGAAAGGCCTTTTGGCTGCCGACGGGATTGATCACGATCGGCGTGTCCCACTTCACTCCGAAGATCTGCACCGACGTATCCAGCTTGCTGACGTCGACGAGTCGCCGAACCCGAAGGTCCCAGCGCCCATATCCCTCGCGATTCGCGCGCAGTGTTCCGTCGTCGTCGCTGCCGGTGGCGAGATAGCCCCAATGTGCCGGCGGTATCTTCTTTTTTGCGACGGGCTCGAAGTCGAACACGTCGAGCGCCTCGCCGGCCGAGGCGATCAAGTCGGGTTCCTGCGACGCTTGTTGCAGCATCGCCAACCCTTTCGCGCGATCGCGAGAGTTGCCGCCAAGCAGACGCGCGAGCGCGCTTGCATCGACGGCCGCGAGAAGCGGACTACCAGCGGCGAAGGCGAGAAAGCGACGTCGCGAGAATGGATCATCGGGACGAGTAGGCAGGCGACCCTCGCGGATTCGGGGAAAGCGAAAACGTGCGGCGCTCGACCTCATGCGCGCAAGCTCTGCATCGGATCGATCTGTCAATCGCTCGCCATCGAGAATTTGCCATTGTGCCGCGCCGAACCACAGATTCTCGCATGAGCACGGACGGCTCCCAGCCAACGCCCACCCCCACCCCGCGCCCGCGGACGTCGCGTCAGCGGTACGCCGCGTTCGTTGGCGACTACAAGCGCCACCGGCTCGACGACACCGTCGACGGCGCGAGCGAGACGAAGCGACTCGAAGGGTCTGCTGGGGAAGCGGGGGCCGCGGCGTCGCTCAGTGACAAGACGGCGCGCCGCACGAAGCGCCGCGCGTTCGTGCGCGAATACCTGCGCTGGCTGCACCCGCATCGCTATGCGATCGGCGCGGTGTTCCTCTTCGCGCTCATCGCCGCCGGCATGCAAATGATCGAACCGCTGTTCATGCGATTCATCATCGATCGCGTGCTGTTGAATCCCGAGCTCGATGCCGCCGCGCGATTGGTTCGACTCCACCTCGCCGGCGCCACCTTCCTCAGCGTCATCGTCGTCTCCAATCTGATCACCGTCGCCAAGGACTACCGTCAGCGACTGTTGAACGTTCGCGTCATGTTGACGCTCCGTCGATCGCTGTTCGAGCGGCTGCTCTATCTTCCACTGCCCGCGCTGTGGGAAATGAAGACGGGCGGCATTCTTTCCCGTCTCACCGGCGATGTCGAGACGACGACCGGGCTGCTCCAGATGGCGGTCGTCTCTCCCGCCGTGTCGCTCATCCGGCTCATCGTCGCCGTCGGCGTGTTGATGTCGCTCAACTGGCGATTGGCGCTCACGGCACTGGCGATCATTCCGGGTGTGATGCTCATGAGCTTCACCCTCTCGCGCCGCGTGAGGCCGATCTATCGCGTGATTCGGAAAGACACCGAACACATCGACGGCCGCGTCGGCGAGACGTTCTCGGGCATTCGTGTCGTCAGAGCCTTTCGGCGGGAGATGGCCGAGCTGCTCGACTACATGCGCGGGCGCCACACGGTGCTGCGAAAGGAGTTGTTCGCCCACCGGCGCGAGTTGGTGCTGTGGACGTCGTGGGGACTGCTGATGGCCGGCGTCAACGTCGTGATCGTGTGGTACGGCGGTTACCTGAACATCATTGGCCGCGCATCGATCGGCGACATCATGGCGTTTCAGTGGTATACGTTCCTGCTGATGAATCCAGTGTGGAACATCGTCAACTCGTTCTCGGAGCTGCAGCGGTCGCTCGCCGCGATGGAGCGCGTGTTCGACGTGTTGGGAATGGCCGACGACAAGCCCGACATCGCCGGCGCACGCGATGCGCCAACCATCGTGGACGAAATTCGATTTGAAGATGTCGAATTTGAATATCGACAAGACCGGCCCGTTGTACGAGACTTCAACGTCGCCGTGCCCGGAGGTACGGTGGTTGCGCTCGTCGGTCGCAGCGGCGCCGGCAAAACTACCGTGACCGATCTCGTCGCGCGCTTTCACGATCCCACCAAGGGTCGCATCACGGTCAACGGCTCCGACATTTGCGAATTTCGCCTGCGGAGCTATCGCGATCTGTTGGCGATCGTCCAGCAGGACGTCTTCCTGTTTGACGGGTCGGTCCGCGACAACATCGCCTATGGCCGCCACGACGCCACCGACGCCGAGGTCGAAGATGCCGCCCGGCGCGCCAATGCGCATGAGTTCATCGACAAGCTGCCCGAGCGCTACGACACCTTCATCGGCGAACGCGGCGTCAAGCTGTCAGGCGGCCAGTGTCAACGGCTGGCCATCGCGCGGGCGATCCTCGCGTCACCGCAAATTCTTATTCTCGACGAAGCCACCAGCAACCTCGACACCGAGAGCGAACAGCTCATTCAGGCGTCGATGTCCACGCTGCTCGCCGGGCGAACGACGTTCATGATCGCGCACCGGCTCTCGACGATCCGCCGCGCCGATCTGATTCTGCTCATGGAAGACGGACGCGTCGTCGAGCGCGGAAGCCATGAGCAGCTCATGGAGCTCCGCGGCGCCTACCACGCCATGGTGCTTCGGCAGATGGAATCGTCGAGCCAGGATGCGGACGAGGCATGGCACTGATCGTCAGTCGCCCACCAACGCGCAACGCCGATTGCACAGTTGGTATAAGGCGCGCACTGCTACCTGCGTCGACTAGCCCCTGCGCGCGCTTCGCATACCTAGCGCGCCGTTGGTGGAGCTGAGCGAAGGTCCATCGCCGCTCGAGCGTGGCAGCGTCAAGGCGTTCTCCCCGTCCGGGAGGTTGCAACCCGCGGTGCAATGGATGTATTTGATAGGTATCCCCTCACCATCATGCCGATGAGCCGCAACCTCGTACGCGGCGTCGTTGGGTTGCCCGTCGCGATCCTTCTCGCCAGCTGTCGCCGAACGCCGCCCACCGATCCGCAGATGGTGGCGCAGTGGACGCACATGCTTTACGGGGCCGTTCGATCCGAGCGCGTCTCGCCCCCGGTCGGTTCGCGGATTTACGCGTACGGCGCCATCGCGCTCTACTCGGGCATGGCGTCGGCAAATCCGGACCTGTCGCCGCTCGCCGGCAAGCTGAACGGACTGACGCAACTGCCAAAGGCTGAACGCAAAGGCGAATACGACGAGACCGTGACATCCGTCGTCGCCGAACGCACCGTTCTCGACTCGTTGCTGCGCGAGGCGCTGCCAACGGTTCGCTCCGCCATCGCGCAGCTCGCCGATTCGCTCGAGATCGCGCGCACCCTGAGCGGGCTCGACGCCAACACCAAGGCGCGCTCCGAAGACCTCGGCCGTCGCGTCGGTTATGTGATCGTCGCCTGGGCGCACGCCGACGGATTCGACACGACGCGCGGAAAAAAATACGTGGCCCCAATCGGGCCCGGCCTCTGGATCAACGATTCACCAGCGAGCACCTACACGTCGACCAACGAATCCGGCGCCAGCCAGGCCATCGCGTTGGATAATCCCACCAACGCGCTACGCGGCGGAAGCGTGAGCGACCGGGATCTGATTCTCAACCGCACAAAGCGCTCGGGCGGGACGCTGAACGCGCTCAATATGACAGGCGCTACAGAGCCCTACTGGGGCTACATTCGGCCGTTCACGCTCCAGCGGTGGAACGAATGCGTCGGCGCCCCGCCGCCGCCGTTTTCGATCAAGCCGGGCTCGGTGATGTACGAAGACGCAAAGGCGGTCTACGACACCCACGCGAACCTCACCCCGGAGCAGCGCACGACCGCTCTGTATTGGGCCGACAATCCCGGAGAATCCGGGACGCCGGCCGGCCATTGGCTGTCGATCAGCAGTCAGGTGGCCAACGCGCACGGACACTCCGCTGCCGAGACGGCCCACGCCATGGTCGTCACATCCATTGCGCTCGCCGATGCGTTCATCGCCACCTGGGGCTATAAGTATCAGATCAATCTGATTCGGCCGCGCACGTACATCCGCGCCGTCATGGACTCCACCTGGGAGCCGGCCATCCCGACGCCGCCGTTCCCAGAGTTTCTCGCTGGGCACGCGACCCTCTCCGCGGCCGCCGCCGCCGCGTTGACAGCGGAAATGGGCGCCATCGCGTTCGATGATAGTACGAGCATCCCACTCGGCCACGCCGTCCGCCATTTCAGCTCGTTCAAGGCGGCGGCGGACGAGGCAATGATGTCCCGTCTCTACGGTGGAATTCACTTTCCGTCCGGCAACAACGGCGGTCGAGCGCTCGGCGAATGTGTCGGCGGGAAAGTTGTCGAACGTTTGAAGCTGAGGGCGGTGCAGGACTAGACTGCTGGACCACTCAGTACGCCATTGAACGTTGAACATCTCACGCCCCTTGGGGGGTTACATATGAAGAAGGTCGTTTTCGTTCTCGCCGCGGCGTTCGTATCGATCGCCCCTTCGCGCCCGTTCGAACATCCGCCCACGCGCGAGCGTGCCGCATGGCAGCGCCAGGCGCAAAACGTCACCATCACGCGCGACGATTGGGGCATCGCGCACGTGCACGGAAAGACCGACGCCGACGCGGTGTTCGGCTTGATGTACGCGCAGGCCGAGGACGACTTCAATCGCGTGGAGACGAACTTCATCAACTCCATGGGTCGCTTGGCTGAAGCTGAGGGGGAAAGCCAGGTGTATCGGGATCTCCGCATGAAGCTGTTCATCGATCCCGCGGACATGAAGACGAAGTACGCGGCGAGCCCCGAGTGGTTGAAGAAATTGATGAACTCATGGGCCGACGGTTTGAACTTCTATCTGTCCACGCATCCGCAGGTGAAGCCGCGCGTCATCACCAAGTTCGAGCCGTGGATGGCGTTGACGTTCAGCGAAGGCAGCATCGGCGGTGACATCGAGAAGGTGAATCTCAACCAACTCGAGGCGTTCTACGGAAATCAACCGGCGTCGAAAGCGGTCGGCAGCGGCGACGAGGAGCCTCAGTTCGTCGAGCCGTCGGGGTCGAATGGCATCGCCATCGCGCCGTCGAATACCACCAACCACCACTCCCTGCTGCTGATCAACCCGCACACGTCGTTCTTCTTCCGATCCGAAGTGCAGATGACGAGCGACGAAGGCCTCAACGCCTACGGCGCAGTGACATGGGGCCAGTTCTTCATCTATCAGGGCTTCAACGACCGCGCCGGCTGGATGCACACCACGAGCAACGTCGACGACCTCGATGAGTATTTGGAAACGGTGACCAGGAAGGCCCAGGTCGCCAATGATCTGCAACCGAAGAAGGCGGGCAGCGGCTACGTCTACAAGTACGGCAGCGAGGAGCGGCCTCTCGCGACGACGACCATCACCGTGCCCTACAAGACCGCGAGCGGCATGGCCAAGAAGGAGTTCACGGTGTATCGCACGCCCCATGGACCGATCGTTCGCGAAGCGAACGGCAAGTGGGTGGCGATCAAGATCATGCAGGAGCCGCTCAAGGCGCTGACGCAGTCGTACACCCGAACCAAGGCGAAGAGCTACAAAGCGTTCCTCGCGACGATGCAACTGCACACCAATTCGTCGAACAACACGATCTTTGCCGACGCCGACGGCGATATCGCGTATTTCCACGGCAACTTCATCCCAAAGCGCGACCAGAAATTCGATTGGACCAAGCCGGTGGACGGCAGCAATCCGGCCACCGAGTGGCACGGCCTGCTCTCAGTCGAGGAGAGTCCGCATCTCCTCAACCCGGCAAGCGGTTGGCTGTTCAACGTCAACAACTGGCCGTGGTCCGCGTCGGGCGCCAGCAGTCCGAAAAAGACAGACTATCCCGCGTACGTGGAGACGGGCGGCGAATCGGCTCGTGGTCTGCACGCGATTAGAGTTCTGCAAGACAAGAAGGACTTCACGGTGAGCGCTCTCATTGCCGCTGCATACGACAGCTACCTGCCGGCGTTCGAGAAGATGATTCCACCGCTCATCAAAGCGTGGGACCAAGCTCCGGCGTCCAATCCGCTCAAAGCAAAGCTGACCGACCAGATCGCGGCGCTGCGCGCGTGGGATTATCGCTGGGGCGTCACGTCCGTGCCCACGTCGCTCGCCGAATACTGGGGACAGGACGTGTCGCGCCGCGTCGGCGCTGACGCACGAAAGGCCGGCGTGCCGGCGGACGACTACGTCGCGAGCGGCGCGACCGCCGACCAGCTTCTTCAGGCCCTGTCCGCCGCATCGGACAAGCTCACCGCCGATTTCGGAACGTGGAAAACGCCGTGGGGCGACATCAACCGCTTCCAGCGTCTCACCGATGACATCGTTCACCCGTTCAACGACGCCGGCCCAAGCATTCCGGTTGGCTTCGTGTCGTCGCGCTGGGGCTCGCTCGCATCGTTCGGCGCGCGCACCTATCCGGGCACGAAGAAGATGTACGGCACGAGCGGCAACAGTTTCGTGGCGGTCGTCGAGTTCGGGGACAGCGTGCATGCGCGCGCCGTGACCGCGGGCGGAGAGAACGGCGACGTCAAATCTCCGCACTTCATCGACCAGGCAAAACGATACAGCACCGGCGACCTGCGCGAGGTCTACTTCTATCCGTCGCAGCTCAAGGGCCACACGGAGAAGCAATACCATCCCGGCAGTTGAGCACGGATTGCTCTTGTGCCGCGAAGAGCACCAGCCCGCAACGAGCCGAATTCTTTTATGCCTGCCTCGGAACGCATCGTCGCGGCCGACCGACGCGGGCATCAAAAGAAGAGTGCCCGTGCTCGCCCGTGCCAACGCTGTGCTCGAGACTGCCCGGCTCGCTACACCACACACTAGCGCTCGTCCCGCAAACACATTATCTCGTGCGCACGATTCGAATGACCGCGCGCGCCGACGACGTTGTCTCACGCCGAACGCGGTCGCGACGACAATTGGCAGCATTTGGTTCATGGCATTCTCGAACGGACTGAGCATCGCATCGCGCATCGAGGGCATCGAAGCGGATGCATGGGCCGAGCTTCAACTCTCGGTTCCCCAGGATCACCGAACGCGAATTGGAATTCAGGTACGCCGCTACGGCCGCGCAATCTCGCTGCTGACGACCGGCGTCGACAACGCAACGGTGAACCGCACCTTCGGTCTCGGATTCGACGAAGCCCTGTCGGCCGAGCATCTCGACCGGATCCGCGCGACCTACCAATCAGCCGGCATCGCACGGTGGCTGGTCCAATGGAGCCCGGCCGCCGCGCCCGCCGGCGCCGCGGAGATGTTCACATCGCGAGGGGGACGCCTGGTGTCGCCAACGATCAAACTCTGGCGACCCACACACGGCGGATCCAGCGGAATCGTCGTGCCAACGTCGACTTTACGCGTCGTCGAAATTGGACGTGAAGACGCAGCGACGTTTCAATCGACGGTCGCCGAACCCTTGGGCGTGCCAAGTGAAATGGCGCCGGGTATTCGATCCACTGTTGGACACGACGGGTGGCACTTCTATCTGGCGTACGACGACGCGCTGCCCGTCGCCGGAGCCGCGATGTTCGTGCAGGGCGACGGCGCATGGTTTGGCGTGAGCGCCACGCAACCCACGCATCGGGGACGCGGCGCGCAGACGGCTCTCCTCGCTCAGCGTCTGCGCGACGCGACCGCGCTCGGATGTGCATGGGTCAGCGCCGATACGAGAACGGAAACACCAGAGGCGCCGAACCCATCGTTTCATAACATGCGGCGAGCCGGCCTCGAGGTACTGTATCGCCGGCCCACGTTCTTGTTTGGGAAGAGCGACACGCCGTCAACCAGTCTCCCGACGGTGTGACGCGGCTCGCCCCGTGACGCGGCGAAACCAATCACGGAGTCTGGCGAGCAATCCACGCATGTCGTTGATCCGGTCAGGCGGGGCGCATGACGCGGCCGATCGCGGTCATCAGCTCGGCGAAGCCTGATTCCTGTGCGTCGAGCTGTTTGCGGCCGGCCGCGGTAATTGTGTAGTAGCGCGCTCGCTGGTTGTTGGGCGTCTGCCCCCACTCGGCCTTGATCCAACCCTTCTGGCGCATGCGCTGCAGCGCCGGATAGAGCGATCCTTCTTCGACGCGCAGCACGTCGCGCGACAGCCGCTGGATGTGCTGCGCGATGCCGTAGCCGTGCAGCGACTGGACGGTGAGGGTCTTGAGGATGAGCATGTCGAGCGTGCCGGGAAGCAGCTCGCGTTTGGCGGAAGGCGTCATGAGATGGGCATAGATGGTCTATGGGATAGACACTCTATGTCTCGAAAGGGTTGGAGGGTGCTCGATCAGGATTTTTGCTACCGGTCCGTCCAGCTAGCATGTTGGACCATGACGAATCCGTCCGAAACTGCTCGAGGCCCGAGCGCCGCTAGCGCTGTGGCGTCCATGCGACCCGAAAGCATGTTGGCCTGGGTCGGTCCGTTCGCCGTTTTCATGGCCTGGCTTGCGGTCGACAAGTATCTCCCCATTGCCAACCCGGCCAGGGAACTCCTGCGCGATGCCGTGCTCGTCGCCGCGATCCTCGGATTCTCCCGACACATCCTTCCACGAAGCGCGACGCATTGGGTGTCGAGCATCGCCCTGGGCTTGGCGGTCTTCGCGCTGTGGATCGCGCCGGACGCACTGCTGCCCGGCTGGCGCGGCCATTGGCTATTCCAGAACGCCATCACCGGCCATTTGAAGACGTCGATTCCGCCGGCGGAGCTCACGACCCTCATGCTGATCATGCGCACGGCGCGCGCGTCGCTTCTCGTGCCGGTAATCGAAGAATTGTTTTGGCGAGGATGGCTGCCGCGGTGGATCCAGGATCAGCGCTTCGAGCGCGTTCCGCTCGGTCAGTATTCGCGCCTTGCCTTTCTTGCGACGGCCATTCTGTTCGCGGCCGAGCATGGACCATACTGGGAGGTTGGACTCGCCTGCGGCTTGATCTACAACTGGTGGATGTGGCGCACGCGGTCGCTCGGCGCCTTGATCCTGGTGCACGGCGTGACCAATCTGGCGCTGTCGCTCTATGTGATCGGAACCGGTCGCTGGGAATTCTGGCTGTGAGATGCATCCGGCGGTTCACGCTCGAGCGTCGCGTACAACGATGACGGCGCGCGGATCGCGAACCCTTCGACCCAATCGATTTCGCCAATCAGTTTGACGTTGGCCGTCGCACTGAGCAGCGCGCCGGTCGCCGCCGCGGCTGCCATGCGAATCATCGATGCGCCGACGCATGAATGCGTTCCCTTGCCGAATGCCAGATGCTGATCGGCGTGGCGCTCCGGATCGAAACGATCTGCGTCGGCAAACAGCGCGGGATCGCGATTGGCCGCAGCGAGCATGAGGGCAACGCGCTCGCCCGGCCGAATCCGCGCGGCGCCAATGGCGACGTCCGACAGCGCCACGCGGAATACCGCGCGCGACGGTCCGGCGAGCCGAAGCAACTCCTCGATCGCGCCGGGCATGAGGCCGCGATTTCGTCGCAGGCGATCCGCGGCCTCCGCGTTTCCGAATAGCTCGAGCCACGCGCCTGCTAGGAAGCCGGGCAGCGTGTGCGCAAGCGCGACGAAGGCCTGCACATCGAGAGACGCTTCGGTGGTCGCGTTCTGAAGGGTCGCCGCCAACTCGAGCGACGCCGCGAGGGCCGATTGAGGCACCGCCGAGTCGGTGGAGTGAGCCGCCGCGAGAAATACGTCGCGCGCCAGCGCGGCGAGTCGCGTCGCATCCTCGCCGGCGGCGCGTGTGGCTTTCATCGCCAATGCGAGCGACCATGGCGCGGCGAATTCGCTCACCAAATCCACTGGTTGCCCAACGGAAAGCCGCGCGGCATATCCGGCTGCCGACTGCTCGATCTCCGCGCGCCAGAGAGCGAGCTTATCGGGCGAGAAGGCGCGCGCGGCCGCCTGGCGCACGCCGGTCGGGACCGTCGCCGCATTCGAACTTGCAGAGGGAGACAATCGTGCATCGCGCAGCGCCGCAGAAACGTCGGCATGGGTGCTCAGAACCCACGCGTTGGCGGTCGAATCAAAGTGAGCGGCGACAGGCCGGGCGTCGTCCATGACCGAGACCTTTCCTATATCTTTGAGAATTCGTACGCCTCCCGACCCCGATGCACCTTCAAAGGAGTCTCTCGTGCCCACGCGTGCAACCGGAACATTCGACGTGAAGCTGAATCCTCTGTCGATTGCCGACAGTACCGTGAGCGCAATACTCGGCAGATTCTCGATCGACAAGCAGTTTCACGGCGATCTGGAAGGCACGAGCAAGGGCGAGATGCTGACCGCCGGCACCGAGATCAAAAACTCGGCGGGCTACGTCGCCATCGAGCGAATCACGGGAACGCTGCACGGAAAAACAGGAAGCTTCACGTTTCAGCACAACGGAACGATGACGCGCGGCGTGGGCGTTCTGACGGTGACCATTGTGCCAGACTCCGGCACCGGTCAACTGGTGGGGATTACCGGATCGATGAACATCATCATTGCCGACGGAAAGCATTCGTATGAGTTCGATTACACGCTTCCGTAGCGAAGCGCCGTTGGCACTGACTCATACGGACACGGCACGGGCAACACACGGGTTGCTCCAGGGACCCGACCCCAGGATCAATACGTCTTCGTCCCCGGATGAAACGTCCTCCAGCTATGCCAGAACTCTTGTGACGCCGATAGTGGCTTTAGTGTGCCGCCGGATGCGTCCGCGCCGAGCGCGTAAGCCTTTCCGGATGCGACAAGAGAGTCGCCGCGAAGCGTGAAACGTGTTCCCGAGTCGGGCCGCTGGAATGCAAAGAAGCTGGTTCGGTCCGCGGCGAGCACGAGAACGATCGGCGTTCGACCAACCTCGTCGTTCACGACGCCCTCGCGGCGCAGGCGATTCCAGTCGTACGCCTTGCTCTCGCCGTTCATCGCGACGCCCACGACCCACGCCTTGTCATGCCACGAGACCGTGTCCGTTCCCGTGTTGGCTCGGCAGCTCGACGAGCGCTTTGCCCTTCATCGGCCCGGCGACGGCCT